>NZ_JNGH01000081.1 GCF_001188485.1 Trabulsiella odontotermitis | reverse complement strand
CCCGCCATTGGTCAGGTTCAGCGTACCGCCGTTAACGTCAAGGACAGCATCGACATCGCCTGCCAGCATACCTGCGGTCTGCACGGTGCCGTTCAGGTCCGCCTTCGCGGTACTGTAGATATGCAGCTCACTGGTGTTACCCAGCGCGCCGTCGGCGTCGGTACGCAGGGTACCGCTCACCACCGTGGTGCTGCCGGTGTAGTCGTTGCCGCTGTTGGAGAGCGACAGCACGTCACCGACGGAAGTGCTGGTGGCGAGGTTACCGCTGCCTGTGATGCGGGCGGACTGGTCCGAAGCCGCGCCGGTGGCTCCGGTTGTCCCGTCGAGCGTCAGGGTCTGACCCTGCTGCAGTTCCAGTTCTTTCAGACCGTAGTTAACGTACAGGCCGTCACCGGGTGCGGTGGTCAGGCGATAATCGTAGGTCCCTTTCGCGACGGTGTTGCCGCCCTGGGCGATATCCACTTTCGTGGCATCCGTCACCGCATTGCCGCTCTGATCCTGAAGCGCCAGGCTACCGCCGTTGCCGGAGACCTCCGAGGCGCTGACCAGCTGTACACCGACGTTCGCATCATCCTGAGTCATCAGAGAGGTAGTGGTATCAGTCTCCTGGATCGGTACGTACGGTGCCGGAACGTTAATCTGTACCGTACCCGCGCCGTTGGCATCCAGCTTACCGGTGGTCACATGGCTGGTCGCCACTTTCTGATCCGGGATGGTCGCGTTAAACACCATCTTACCTCCGGCGAAGGTAAGTCCGCCGATGGTCTGTTCGCCGTTACCCACGGTGGTGGTGTTACCCGTACTGGTGACCAGCGTGGCTTGCGTTAATGCTGAGGTGTTGGTCCCGGAAAGGGCAAAAGTGCTGTTCTTCAGATCGACCGTACCGGCAAAAGCGCTACCGACTGAAGGCGCAAAAGCAAAGACGTCCTCTGCTGCGGTCAGATCCACATTCATCAGGCCGGTTCCGCTCAGCGCATTACTGAGCGTGAAATCGCCAGTGCTGGCATCCGTGGCACCTTTAATTTCCAGCGTGCCTGCGGTGTCGATGGTCACGGCGCTGGACCCCAGGCCGGAACCGTTGGTGCTGGACATCGTGTTGGTGGTGAGGGTGCCGCCGTTAATCAGCGTCGAACCACTGAAGGTGTTATCGCCGCTCAGCACGGTATGCCCGGCATCCTGAATTAATGTGCCTTTTCCTGAAATCACTGGCGCGAACTGATAACCGCCTGCGGTAGAAGGATCAGAGACGGTGTGGTTGAAGACCAGCGTCCCTGCTCCGGAGCCAAAGACGACCTTGTCAGCGCCAGTGATAAAGCCCGCATCTGCAGCGTTCTGACCGTGTTCCGCACCGATGTTAACGGTACCTGTACTGTCCGTGGTGCGGGCAATCGTCATATCACCATCTAAAGCCAACGTACCCGCATCGCTCAGATAGAGTGCGCCCGTATTCGCACTTCCCACGATCATTGAGGTCGCGGTCATTGACGAACCGGCCCCACTGATAATGATCGTACCCGCACTGGTGTTCATATTGCCCAGCGTGGTTGCGCCGGCGACCACCTGCCCTCCTGCCTGGATATTCAGGATACCGATCCCCGACGCCCCCACCAGCAGATTTTTCTTCGCACCGGCGCCGTCAGTAATCATCCAGCTTCCGCCGGAATTCACATTGACGACACCCTGGCCATCTGGAGAGCGGCCAATCATACTGTCGGCGATACTGTTGACCTGAGCCCCGTTCCAGATACTCAGCGTGCCGCGGCCATAATCACCCACCCGCAGTGCGCCGGTGTTCATTGCGGAACCTGTTCCGGTCACATTAACCGTCCCCGTGCCTGAATCAAAACTGCCGAGGGTGGTCATGCCCGCGGTCAATACGCCTGCCGAGGCGATGTTAACGGTTCCCGTACCGCCGTAACCGATATTGAGATCCTGTCTGGTACCCGCGGCGTTGACTAAATTCCACTGGCCGCCGGTATTGATATTAACGAGACCGGTACCGTCCGTAGATCCTGACACCACACCCAGCGCCGCAGACCTGACCACGCCAGAGTGAGTAATACTCAGCGTCCCCGACCCGTACTGGCCAATGTTTAACCCCCCGGTGCTCCACACTGAACCCGAGCCGTCAACGTTTACGGTACCACTACCATCAGGGCCATCACCCAGCGTCACTATCTTATTCTCCGGGCCTGCTACCACGCCACCGGAAAGAATATTCAGCGTTCCCAGACCGTCGAGACCAATCGCAATAAAATAATCAGGGTGCGTCGTTGAAATAACATCTACCGTCTGGTCATTATCGATAGTCGTTTCTGCCGCTGATGCCACCCCCGGCAGTGCGGCAAAAACCAGCACAGAGAGAAGGTTGCAGCGGAACAACGGCAGGCGGGTAATGTTATGCTGTGAAGCAACAGTATTCACATCCTGTGTTTTACTCACAGAAGAGGATTTTCCTTGTCCGCCCACCAGTTCGGAGCAAACCTGAAAAACGTTTAATACTCTATTCCAGATAACACGATAAATTCTGTTCATGCCAAACTTCCATTATTTGAGTAACTTTTCTGTTTTGTTCAAATAGTTTTGAAAAAACAAGTCCATACTTATTATTCTTCCCGCTCCAGGAAGTGAAACATAAAACCCTTCAGCGGTAATTTCTGAAGCGATTCGTTTATAAAAGAACTGAGTTGATAAAAGTAAGGTGGTGGTTTTTCGCCTCTTCGCCAGACATATTTCACTTGCTATTATTTTCCTGTATTCATACAGAAATAACCGGACGGTGATATAACCAGATAATATTCCTGCGTTATCGGTTGATAATACATAAACTGATCAATACTGGCGGTTCTGCGTGAAAGTGAGCGGGCATCATTGAATTTTCTTCCCGTCCTTTCCAGCCTTCCCACATGGCGGCCATCATCATGAACCACAGACTGCCGCATGATGCTTTCTTCTCATCGAAAAACCAGTCGATAAATTCATGGGTCATCCCATTTTCGTCTGCTAATTCGTAACGCTCGTCCATCTCTTTTCCCCTGATTCAGAATGGCGTCAGCGTGGTGTTTAACTGTCCGCGCAGCCAAACCAATCACTATTACATAACGTTTGGTTTATTTAATTATTATTAAATATCAATCAGACTTCCTGCGCTGAAAAGGAAGAAGCATTAATCTCTTCAGTCGTTATCACTGAAGTACGGCACTAATAGAATGAAAGCTGACAGTAATGAAGTGGTTCTATTAATCTCCCCATCGATTGTTGCTATGGACAAATAAATAAAAGGGTTTATCGTTATAAATAATGCGCCTTAACAAAAAAGAAACAGTTCATCGGTTGCTGAGACGTTTTTGATGCATTATCCCTATATAACTTTTCGAGTTCAGTTTTGCATTCGCGTAAATGCATGTCAATACGGCGGGATACTATCTAAAACGCCAATAGTAACGTAAAAAAACTATTTACACGTGTAAATTCTTAGGTTTACTTAAATGCCATCCTTGTTTTTGCTCGTTTTCGCTTATTGAAGCCGTAGCTAATTAGGATATTTTCTACTTTTTATAAGATATTTATCCATTATTGATCCAGCCATGCTTATTACCTGAATCGCACTATTTGCTAAACAAAGAAGAATAAAAAAATGGTATCTGGCGCATCTTATTGTAATTACAACTTATTCCATTTTAAAAAATTAATAAGGGTTTACTGTGTTATTTAATGACAATACTGGAGAGATCGTAAGAATTTCAGACAGTTTCTTTGTAAAATTGCCGTATTCATTCAGGTAAACAGGCAAGATCGGGTATTGACCGGAAGGCATAAAAAAAATCCGCAGCCCCGAAAGGTTGCGGATTTTGTCTCACCACGGTCGTCAGTGATATTACGCCAGCGGCTTCTCGCCGTTTTCGTCCTGGTCGACGGCAAAGCAGGCGACCAGTTGACCGTTATAGTCTTTCAGCTGCGGCTGCAACTGCGTGCACGGGCCAAAGCGGCGGGTGCAACGGGCGTTGAAGGCGCAACCCGGCGGTGGATTCAACGGGCTCGGCAGCTCGCCGGTGAGCTTGATACGCTCGCGACGGTCGTCCGGGTTCAGGCGCGGGGTGGCAGACAGCAGCGCCTGCGTGTACGGATGACGCGGGTTGCTGAAGATCTGATCCTTGGTCCCTTTCTCCACACAGCGGCCGAGATACATCACCATCACTTCATCGGCAATGTGCTCAACCACCGACAGGTCGTGAGAGATAAAGACGTAAGACAGCCCCAAATCCTGCTGCAAATCCATCATCAGGTTTAATACCTGCGCGCGCACCGAGACATCAAGCGCCGACACAGGCTCATCGGCGATCACCACGTCAGGATCAAGCATCAGCCCGCGAGCAATGGCGATACGCTGACGCTGGCCACCGGAGAACATGTGCGGATAGCGGTCATAGTGCTCGGTCTTGAGCCCCACTTTCGCCATCATCGCCAGCGCTTTTTCACGGCGTTGCTCTTTGTTTAGCGACGAGTTGATCTGCAAGGGCTCTTCGAGGATCTGCCCGACTTTCTTACGTGGGTTCAGCGATCCATACGGATTCTGGAAAACAATCTGGATCTTCTGTCGACGCAGCTTTTGCGCGTGCGGATCATGCTTGAGCAGATCCTGCCCCTGATAATAGAGCTGCCCGCCGGTCGGCGTTTCGATCATCGTCAGCAGGCGGCCAAGCGTGGATTTCCCACAGCCGGACTCACCCACCACCGCCAGCGTTTTACCGCGTTCGAGACTGAACGATACGCCGTCCAGCGCTTTCACCAGCCGTTCCGGCGAGAAGAGCCCCTTCTTCACCGGATAGTGTTTTTTCAGGTCGATAGCCTGCAGCAACGGCTGCTGCAGGGTGGCCTCTTGCGAACTCATAATGTGGGCCTCCCGGCATCATCGAGCGGATAGTGACATTTTGACTGACGGCTACCGTCAACAACGTTCAGTGCCGGTTCTTCAGCACGGCATTTTTCGGTGGCGTACGGGCAGCGCGGATTGAGCAGACAGCCTGTCGGGCGGTCATACTTGCCCGGCACCACGCCCGGCAGCGAGGCCAGACGCGCTTTGTCCTGTGCGAATTCCGGCAGCGCGCGCAGCAGTGCCTGGGTGTACGGATGCCGCGGCGCGCGAAAGATGTCCTGCGCTTCGCCGGTTTCCACTACCTGGCCGGCGTACATCACGATAATTTTATGTGCCGCTTCCGCCACCAGCGCCAGATCGTGCGTGATCAGGATCAGCGCCATGTTCTCTTTCTGCTGAAGCTCCAGCAGCAGCTCGATGATCTGCGCCTGGATGGTCACGTCGAGCGCCGTGGTCGGCTCGTCAGCAATTAACAGCTTCGGACGACAGGCGATCGCCATGGCGATCATCACGCGCTGGCTCATCCCGCCGGAGAGCTGGTGCGGGTAAACATCAAGACGCGACGCCGGATCGGGAATGCCGACCTGATTCAGCAGGTCAATCGCCCGCTGACGGCGCGTTTTCTTGTTGCCGCCCTGATGCACCTGAATGGCTTCCATAATCTGGTAGCCCACGGTGTAGCACGGGTTCAGGCTGGTCATCGGATCCTGGAAAATCATCGCCACTTCCGCGCCCACCAGCTGGCGGCGCTCTTTTTCGGAAATGCGCTTCAGATCCTGACCGTTAAACTCAAGGCTTTCCGCCATCACGCGTCCGGGGTAATCAATCAGCCCCATAATCGCCAGCGAGCTGACCGATTTACCGGAGCCGGATTCACCGACGATGCCGACGACTTCACCCTGATCCACGCTGTAGCTCACACGATCTACGGCGCGAAACTCGCTGCCTTCGTCGCCGAAGTGCACCGATAATTTATCTACATTCAATAACGCCATCTCGTGCCTCTTACTGCTTCAGTTTGGGATCGAGCGCATCACGCAGCCCGTCGCCCATCAGGTTAAATGCCAGCACCGTCAGCAGGATCGCGACACCCGGGAAAGTGACGACCCACCAGGCGCTTTGCGCGAACTGCAACACGTCGGAGAGCATCGTGCCCCACTCCGGNTGGCGGCTGCGCACCCATGCCAAGGAAGCCAAGAGCGGCCATATCGAGAATGGCGTTAGAGAAACCGAGCGACGCCTGCACAATCAGCGGCGCAAGGCAGTTCGGGAAAATGTTGACGAACATCTGGCGCATCGCGCCCGCCCCCGCCACGCGCGAGGCGGTGACGTAATCGCGGTTCACTTCCACCAGCACCGCCGCACGCGTCAGACGCACATAGTGCGGCAGGGCGACGAAGGTCAGCGCCAGCGAGGCGTTCACGATGGAGGGGCCGAAGATCGCCACCAGCACCAGCGCCAGCAGCAGGCTTGGCAGTGCCAGCATGATATCGACGACACGCATGATGATGGTGTCGACGATGCCGCCGAAGTAGCCCGCCACCAGGCCGAGGATTATCCCCATCACCAGCGACAGCACCACCACCAGACAACCCACCAGCAGCGACAGACGCGCGCCGTACATCAGTCGCGTCATGATGTCGCGGCCCACGTCGTCTGTACCGAGCAGGTGCGCGAAGCTCCCGCCATCCATCCAGGCAGGCGGCGCCAGCAGCGTATCGCGGAACTGATCCGCCGGGTTATATGGCGCGATAAAGTTCGCGAACACGGCGATGAAAATCATGATGGCGACGTACACCAGCCCCACGACCGCGCCTTTGTTGCGTTTGAAATAGTGCCAGAACTCCTGCATCGGGGTCATCGGCACCGGTGCGGCTACAACTTTGTTTTCAGTAACGTGTGACATGATGGCCCCTTACTTCTTATGTCGAATACGCGGGTTCACCACGCCGTACAGCAGATCCACCAGCAGGTTGACGAGAATAATCATCGTCGCAACCAGCAGAACGCCGCCCTGAACTACCGGGTAATCACGACGCTGCAAGGCGTCAATCAACCAGCGTCCCAGTCCCGGCCAGGAGAAAATCGTTTCGGTCAGAATCGCCCCCGCCAGCAACGTCCCCACCTGCAGACCGATAACGGTTACCACAGGCAGCATCGCGTTGCGCAGCGCATGGACGATAATCACGCGCATGCGGGTCAGCCCCTTGGCGCGTGCGGTACGAATGTAGTCTTCACCCAGCACTTCCAGCATCGCCGAACGGGTCATACGCACAATCACCGCCAGCGGAATGGTGCCGAGCACGATGGCGGGCAGAACCATATGCCCCAGAGCGTCGATGAAGTCCCCCGACTCGCCCCAGATGGCCGTGTCGATCAGCATAAAGCCGGTCAGCGGCAGGGTATCGTCAAGGAACACGGAGTCGCTGATACGCCCGGAGACCGGCGTCAGATTCCACTGCACGGAAACCAGCATAATCAGCATCATGCCCCACCAGAAGATAGGCATGGAGTAACCGGTCAGCGCCAGGCCAACCGCAGTATGATCGAAAATAGAACCACGCTTAACGGCAGCCAGCACCCCAACCGGGATACCCACGGCAACCGCAAACATCATGGCGCAGACACCGAGCTCCAGCGTCGCTTTGAAGCGAGGCACGAACTCGTCCCACACCGGCAGACGGCTCTTCAATGAGATCCCTAAATCGCCGTGCAGAACACCCCAGATATAGTGAAGATATTGCTGCCACATCGGCTTATCGAGACCGAGTTGGGCCAGCAGCTGTGCATGACGCTCAGGGGAGATACCACGCTCACCCGCCATAATCATTACCGGGTCGCCGGGGATCATATGGACGAAGGCAAAAGTGAGAAGGGTAATACCGATAAACGTCGGGATAACGAGTCCCAGACGTCGGAGGATAAACTGCAACATAACCCGGATTCTCTATAATGACGCCCCGCCTGGTGACGGTGCGTCTGTATTGCTCACAAATGTAAATTCCCCACCGGTAAGGACGGGGAATTACGGCCTTCATCCTCTCCCCGGCAGGGGAGAGGAGATATCAGGCAACAGACTTATTATTCAACAGAAACGTTTTCGAAGTGGTGTTTACCCAACGGATCAACCACATAGCCTTTGACTTCTTTACGCACTGGCTCATACACGGTGGAGTGGGCGATGATCAGCGCCGGAGCCTGGTCATGCATCACTACCTGAGCTTGTTTGTACAGTTCAATACGCT
Source organism: Trabulsiella odontotermitis (assembly GCF_001188485.1). Lineage (GTDB taxonomy): Bacteria > Pseudomonadota > Gammaproteobacteria > Enterobacterales > Enterobacteriaceae > Trabulsiella > Trabulsiella odontotermitis_A. Next base: position 24,782 of record NZ_JNGH01000081.1, on the reverse strand, counting down.
TGTTGTGATCGTCGGTCGCACGCGCCGGCTGAATCAGATCTTCAAACGGCTTGTAGCACCAGCGAGAGTAGTTGGAACCGTCTTTCGCCGCGGCGCAGCTGAACAGGGTAGCGAAGAAGTTATCCGGGTCCCCGTTATCACCGGTCCAGCCCATCATGACGGTCTGGTGTTCACCGGCTTTCGCACGCTTCAGATACTCGCCCCACTCGTAGGTGACGATCTTGGCGGTCACACCGACTTTCGCCCAGTCAGCCTGAATCATCTCAGCCATACGGCGAGCGTTCGGGTTGTATGGGCGCTGTACCGGCATCGCCCACAGATCAACGTTGAAGCCTTTATCCAGACCGGCTTCTTTCAGCAGGGCTTTGGCTTTCTCCGGATCGTAGGTGTAGTCCTTAACGTCGTCGTTGTAGCTCCACATGGTCGGCGGGATCAGGTTCTTCGCGGCCTGGCCTGCGCCCTGGTAAACCGCTTTGATGATCGCTTCTTTGTTCACCGCGTAGGTCAGCGCCTGACGGACTTTCACGTCGTCAAACGGTTTCTTCTCGGTGTTATAGGAGAGGTAGCCAACGTTCAGCCCCGGCATCTCCATCAGATTCAGGTTTTTGTCCTGCTTCATACGCGCGATATCAGCCGGGTTCGGGTACGGCATGACCTGACACTCGTTCTTCTGCAGTTTGGCGTAACGCACGGACGCATCCGGAGTGATGGAGAACACCAGACGGTCGATCTGCGGTTTGGTACCCCAGAAGCCTTCGAACGCTTTGTACAGAATACGGGAGTCTTTCTGGTACTGCAGCAGCTGGAACGGACCGGTACCGATTGGGTTCAGGTCGATTTTTTCCGGCGTACCGGCTTTCAGCATGTTGTCAGCATATTCTTTCGACATGATTGACGCGAAGTCCATCGCCAGGTCAGCGAGGAACGGCGCTTCCGGACGGGTCAGCACGAACTGAACGGTGTTATCGTCCACTTTTTTCACGTCGCTGATCAGTTCCGGCAGGCCCATGCCTTCAAAGTATTCGTAACTGCCGCCAGAGACTTTGTGGTACGGGTTTTTATCATTCTTCTGACGATCGAAGGAGAACACGACGTCATCCGCGTTGAAATCGCGGGTCGGTTTAAAATCTTTATTGTCCTGCCACTTCACGCCTTTGCGCAGATGGAAAGTGTAGGTTTTGCCGTCTTCGCTGACGTCCCACTTCTCAGCGAGGCCAGGAATAACTTCCGTCGTCCCGATTTTGAATTCCACCAGGCGATTATAAATTGGCACCGAGCTGGCATCGTAAGTGGTACCAGAGGTGAAGAGCTGTGGGTTAAAGCCTTCCGGCGAGCCTTCTGAACAATAGACCAGGGTTTTTGCTTGCACGCTTGCTGCGACTGTCATTGCCACCAGGCTCAGTCCAAGCTTCAGCATCCCTGACTTTTTCAAGGAAATACTCATTGTTGTGCTCCGAATGTGATGTTGTCTGTTGTGTTTTGTCCGCCAGCCTTTATTTGTTTTTTGCCCGGTCTGGTCGGCAGTGCCCGAAAGCGTTATGAGAGATGGGGATTCCTTTCACAAGGTCGACTGAGTTGCAGTGCAGATTGTCCTTAAAGTGCCCCTCATGCCCTACAATCTGTCAACAGAATGTGCAAACGTCAATACAGGTAACCAGGATTTACAACAAGGGTGAGAAACGGCAAACAAAGATTAAAAAAAGTTCGGCGTGTGATTTTCAGCAGGGAAATTTATGCTACGCGCCACAAAGCAGCACAAATCTCTTCATATTATGCAACAAACAGTGATTAACTTTTATGCAAATTGGCAAAAAATTCATGCGGAATGGTGAATATCTGAGCGATTAATACCAGTAAGCGTAAAACGCTCAGCGGAAAATGCTGCGCTTATCCATAAGTAACGCGAAAAAAGAACTATGCAAATATAAAAAAATACAATGGAATATGTCACAAAATGGTTAACTGATGGTGAGAAGTCGGGATGAGCGGGATTTTGACGGGTTTGCTGCTTGATTTTGTCGGGTGGCGCTTCGCTCGAGTCGAACCTCTTCCCCCGGAGGTTCTCATCCTCTCAAGCTTCAGATGCAAAAAAGCCTGCTCGTTGAGCAGGCTTTTTAAATTTGGTCGGTGATAGAGGATGACTCGCCACTGCGTGGCTCGCCCTTCGGGCCGTTGCTGCGCAACGTTCTCTCGCTTCGCTCGAGTCGAACCTCTTCCCCCGGAGGTTCTCATCCTCTCAGGCTTCAGATGTAAAAAAGCCTGCTCGTTGAGCAGGCTTTTTAAATTTGGTCGGTGATAGAGGATTCGAACCTCCGACCCCTTCGTCCCGAACGAAGTGCGCTACCAGGCTGCGCCAATCACCGAATGCGGGGCGCATATTACTGCCGCGATGCTACCCCGTCAATCCCTTATTGAGAAAAAGCCATCCGATCGCCGAGAAAGTCGCCATCACTGCGATTTTATTGCTGCTTTCGCGCTGTTTGGGTTATGGCACCAGTTGTTGTTCTCGTTGATTCCGCCGTTCGGTGAGGTGTAGCCCAGGCAGCCCATGATAGTGTCATACAGCTCAACGTGGCGGCGCGGTACCTTCATTTCAGCCTGCTGCTTCAGATGCGCAAAGGCGCCGGCATTGGCTGGGTTTTCCAGATACTTATCCGACATCCATACCATCATCGGTACACGGAATTGCTCTGGCGGTGCCAGCTTACGCGGCGTCCCGTGCAGGTGTTCCTGTTCGTTGATCGACTCGCCATGATCCGCAGCATAAAAAACAATCGCTTTCTTGTCGCGTAGCTGGTCCAGCACCTTGCTGATAAACGTATCCACATACAATACCGAGTTGTCGAAGGCGTTAATCAATTCTTCTTTGCTGCAGTATTTATTAATGCCCACGCATTCCGGCTGCCACTTCGCAAAGTCACGGGTGTAACGCTGGTAATAGCTGTAATGGGAGCCCTTGGTGTGCAGGATAAGAAGATGCTTACCCTTTTCGTGCGCTTTCAGCGACACCGCCATCTCATTCAGCAACAGCATGTCGTCGACGTTTTTTCCGCGGTTGCGCGGTTCAGCGCCAATCTGCTCGCGGTAGGCGATGTTGTCCGCCATGGTGTTGCTGTAGAACCACATTTCACTCTGCATGGCAAACAGGTCTGAGCTAAAGCCCAACTGCTTCAGCACCGCAAAGACGTTCTGCTCTTTAAGTGTGCGCTGGGGGTTATCATCCGCGCCGCCCTGGCGTACGAACATGCAGCGCAACGAGAGCTTCGTCGCCGTATCGCAGGAGTAGCCGCGGAACGCCACCAGGTTTTTCTCCTGCGCCAGTTTTGGCGTGGTATCGCGGTCATAGCCCAGAATGCCCATGTGATCCCAGCGGGTCGTCTCACCGATGATAAACACCACATAGGTGTCGTCTAATTCGTTGCCAGGGGCATTATAGGTGAACTTTTTCGCGGGGTTAATCAGGGACTTATAATCAGAGGATTCATCGACCTGCGCCCAGGCGTACAGGCCCAGCGCCGATAACCAGTTCGACGGCAGATAGGAGTTCGCCACCACACCGCCGTAGCTTGGCATATCAATACCCGTCGCCTTCTCAATGTCTTTTTGCTGCTGCTCCATCACCCGGATCGGCGCCCAGACCAGCACAACCCCCCCGCCACGTTGCGGACGCGCTGCCCGCGGGTGCGCAACTGGCGCAGCAGCGTATAGCGGCAGCGGTTGCTCCAGATAAAGAACAGCGGCAGCAGGCTGGTCAGCACCGTCCAGAGAATAAAGCCCTGACCCACCACTTCTTTCGATAAATCGATATCCGTGGTCATGACCGAGGCAATAATGCCGTAGCCTATCACCACGTTCATAAAGGTCATGTAATAGCTGGCAGCGGCGGAAAAGATGACGATCAGCGTCGCCAGTATTTGCCATGGGCGACGCCCGAACAGCGACAGCAGCCGCAGCACACAGAAAGTGGCAAGCACCGAACCAAACAATTCGATGACAGCAAAAATTCCATTTCTTGCAGTAAAGTGCTCCAGATAACCTTCCAGTCGTCTGAACAATACCGCGCCGTTCAGAAACAGACCGATATACACCGCCAGCATCAGACACAGCCTCTGCTGGGTGAGGGACTTAATATAATTCATGCAAGCAACCCTGGAATAAGGGGTAAAAAAACTGACATACCTGTCGCGTGACAGTCAGCAGATTAAGTAATCGCTTAACAAATCGTTATAAGAAACGTCTACAAGCGCGGTAAGTAGACCACGACATTAAGAAATAATTACAGCGGGAAGTGTGATTCAGGCAAAGCTTTACAAAAGTTCAAGTCTTATACAGCACAAAAAACAACTTTTTAGGTCAGTTTTCGAACTAATTATGCACAAAAAAAGCCGGTTTCCCGGCTTTTGCTTTTACAGGCGATCAGGCATGGATTTGCTGATAGACCTCCGCTTTTGGCAGACGAATGGTCGTCGACAGCGCCAGCGAGAGGATTAACAGCGCGAAGATTACGCAGAAGGTCACATAGAAGCCACNNGCAATCAGCGACCCGCAAATCCTGCCGATACCGAAGCCTAAATAAATCACGCCGTAGTTTTTCGCCAGATTATTAAGGCCGAAGAATTCACTCACCAGCGACGGGAACACGGTGATGGTGCCGCCAAAGTTAAAAGCGACGCAGGCGATAGCCGCAAAGAAGGACAGCGCATTCAGCGGTGCGAACAGCAGTGCCGCCATACCGATCAGCGAGATCACCTGACCAATGGTAATCACACGGATGCGGGCGATTTTGTCAGACAACACGCCGAGCACCAGACGACCGCTAAGATTCGCGATAGCAATAACCGTCACTGCATTCGCGGCGGTCAGCACGTCGAGATGCACCATGCCCTGGGCAATATCTTTCGCCACGCCAATGACATACAGACCACTCATGCAGGCGGTCAGGAACATCACCGCCAGCATCCAGTACTGCGGTTTACGCATGGATTCCGCGAGGGTGAAGTCGTTTTCCGTCACGCCATTGGTGGTTTTGACTTTCTGATCCGGCGCATCGGTCATCAGCGTCGCGCCGAAGACAATCATCACCAGCACAATAGCGCCCCAGATAATAAAGGTTTTTTCAAGACCGACACGGGCAAGCAGGTGACTGTCGATAAACTTAAAACCCAGGCTGCCGAGGCCGTAGGCGCCAATAGAGAAGGCGGAAATCAGCCCTTTGCGTTCCGGGAACCATTTCACACAATTGGAAAGCGTCAGCAGGTAACCCGCGCCATCCGCCAGACCCACCAGGATCCCCGCGCTCAGCCAGAGCATCATCAGGCTGCTGGAGTGCGCCGTCAGGAAAAAACCCAGTCCCAGCAGCACGCCGGAGGCCATTGTCACGCGCTTCACGCCAAAACGTTCCTGCAGCTTACCGGCGACGGAGGATGAAATGGCCAGCCCGAGGCTTAACAGGCCAAAGGAGAATGCCACCTGGCTTACAGGTTCGTTGAGTTTGTCGGAAAGTGAGCTGTTGAAGAGGCTCCAGGTGTAGACCGAGCCAAGCGCGAATTGCGTCACGATCGTACCGAACAGCGTCAGCCAGCGGGTATAGGGTGTTGTCGATTTCATAGCAGATGCGCCTTTATCTATTCACTGGCGCTACCATAACGAAACGCTTTTCACGCCAGGGGGAAAAGGGCATGAAATGCATTGAGAACGGAATGAAATGCACTGCTCGCGGAATGAATGACATGACGCAAATCGTGAGGAACAAGCCAAAAAAGTAAGTTAGCGCCCACTCTCAACAGAGAATGCGTCATGACTGTGATTGAAATGTAAAACAGTTGCTAAATACAGGCTAAAATTTGGCACTCACCCCCATCAGATAAAGGTAATTTTCACCATTCACGGTATTGTCCGATTGCGATAGCGACGCAAACGCCGCCAGATGCGGGTTCAGCGACATATCCGCGCCGACGGTCACATCCACCCAGTTACCGTTGGGATCCGCTCCCGGCATCCGCCCCGGGCCGGGCGGCGTCTGCCACGGGTAACTGGCATCCTGCTGCGTAAAGTTAAGCTGCGCCCACGGGCGAACCCCCCACAGGAGGCCGGAATTCACCCGCCAGCCCACGCTCAGGGTATGCTGCCCTTCCTGCGACACGCCTTTCGACGCACTGGTCGAAAATCCCACCACGCTCTGTGAAGCGTTGATCCGCTCGGCGAGAATATCCTCGTAGCGCGGTTGGTGATCGCTATCCCATGTATAGCGTTCCGACGTATTACTTTGCGGGCCGATAGCGATATATTCCTGTTGCCAGGCAAAAACATCCGTCGCAAAACAGATCCAGACGGAGGTACACACCGGAACCAGTACGCTCCAGCGGCCACGGTATTTCTTTATAATCATGAAACGACTCCAGAAAAGAGCCGAACCCGGCGGTATTGTTATTTGAAGAGGCTTTGATAACCCTGTATTAACTATTGTCTCTTTAACAGACACGTCAAGCCGGCGTCGCGACAATTTCGCTGCGACACATATCCAAAAGGGAGAGACGCTATGCAACGTTGCGGTTGGGTTAGTCAGGATCCGCTCTACATCGCCTATCATGACCAGGAGTGGGGCGTTGCCGAAAAAAACGCACAGAAACTGTTTGAGATGATCTGCCTGGAAGGCCAGCAGGCGGGATTGTCATGGATTACGGTACTGAAAAAACGCGAAAACTACCGCAAGGCGTTCCATCAGTTTGACCCGCAGAAAGTGGCCGCCATGACCGAGGAAGATGTGGAACGACTGGTGCTGGATGCCGGAATTATCCGCCATCGCGGTAAAATTCAGGCCATCATCGGCAACGCGCGCGCCTTCCTCGCCATGGAGCAAAACGGCGAACCCTTTGTGGATTTTGTCTGGTCGTTCGTCAACCACACGCCGGTGGTCACCACCGCGACAACGCTGGGTGAAATTCCTGTGTCGACGTCCGCGTCAGACGCCCTGTCGAAAGCGCTGAAAAAACGCGGCTTCAAGTTCGTCGGCACCACGATTTGCTACTCTTTTATGCAGGCCTGCGGTCTGGTCAATGACCATATCGTTGACTGCTTCTGCCATCAGGGGAATGGGAGGTCGGGATGATTCGCGAATGGCTCGATGACGATACCTCTCCGCTACTGACGCTGTGGATGGCAAGCACCATCCACGCACACCCTTTTATTGATGAAAGCTACTGGCACGAAAGCGAAGCGCTGGTGCGTGAGGTCTATCTGCCCGCCGCCGTGACCTGGGTGTGGGAAGAGGACGGCGTGGTGAAGGGATTTGTCAGCGTGATGGAATCTCAGTTCGTCGGGGCGCTGTTTGTCGCGCCCGACGCCGAACGGCGCGGCATCGGCAGCGCGCTGCTTAATCACGTTAAGCAGCACTATTCTGAGCTCAGCCTGGAGGTATATCAGAAGAACAGCCGGGCGGTAAACTTCTACCATGCGCTGGGTTTTCGTATCGAAGACAGCGCATGGCAGGAAGAGACCCAGCATCCGACCTGGATTATGCGTTGGCAGGCGGATCANAACGCCGTTAGCGTAAGCGCCGGGCCATCATATTTCTCCAGCCAGGCCAGCGCGGTGTTGCCGGCGCAGCCGTTGCCCAGACGCGAACTCGGCAGGTCTTTCGTCAGGACGTTGACCGCGCCGTTTTTGCAGATGCCGCCCGCCGCCGGATCCAGATCGGGCCAGGCGCCTTCATGCAGGCACATCACACCAGGGCGAATCCCCTCCGTCACCACTGCGCCCGCCAGCACCTGTCCGCGCGCGTTCCATACGCGCACCAGATCGCCATCGGCAATGCCGCGTGCCTGCGCATCCTGCGGATGCAGCGTCAGCGGTTCGCGCCCTGCCACCGCATATCGTTCGCGCAACGCGGTGTAATTCAACTGGCTGTGCAGACGGTGCGCCGGGTGCGCCGACAGGAGCTGTAACTGCCCGTCTTCCGCATTGCCGTGCCACTCGTCAGGCTCCAGCCACATCGGGTGTCCCGGGCAGTCGGCGTAGCCAAACCCGGCGATCCGTTCGGAATAGATCTCTATTCTACCGCTGGGCGTTTTCAGCGGATTCGCGTCAGGATCATCGCGAAATGCCGCGAAGCGGACAAACTGCGCATTCTGTTCGCTTNTCTCAATCAGCTGGTCCGCCTGCCAGAACGCACTGAATGGCGGCAGCGTCACTTGCTGGCTGGCACCACGCTGGCTGGCGATGTCATAAAACGTCTCCAGCCATTGCAGGTCGGTTTTGCCCTCGGTGAAGCGCGCCCTGCCGCCCGTTTCCCAGCGCTCGCTGAGATCGGCAAAGACATCGAAATCATCCCGCGCCTCGTCGCGCGGGGCGACTACCCGCTTCATCGGCACCAGATGCTGGTTGCTGTAGTCGCCGGTCATGGTCAAATCGTTACGTTCAAAGGAGGTCGTTGCGGGTAATACGATATCCGCATGGCGCGCAGCAGCGGTCCAGAAGCATTCTGAGATCACCACCAGCTCCGGTTTTTGCCACGCGCGGATCAGCCGGTTGGTGTCCTGATGATGGGTAAAATTGGCACCGCCCGCCCACCACAAAAACTGAATGTCCGGAAAGTGACGATCCATACCATTATGCTGATAAGCGCCACCGGGGTTTTCCAGCGCTTCCACAATGCGCGCCACCGGAATTTTATCTACCGCGTCGGTGCCGCCTGCCACGTTGCCCTGCATCGAACCGAGCACCGCCGCGCGGCGCGTCGGGTTGCCGCCGTTGGCAAAATGGTAAGAGAGGCCAAACCCGCCACCCGGCGTACCAATTTGCCCGAGCATGGCGGCGAGCGTCACCAGCATCCAGTGTTTTTGCTCGCCAAACTGCTGGCGCTGCATGCCCCAGCCGGACATCAACATAGTGGTATTTTCGTGGAACAACTTCGCCAGTTCGCGAATTTTCGCCGCACTAACACCGCAAATCGCCGCTGCCCATTCCGCCGTTTTCGGCTGTCCGTCGGTTTCACCCGTCAGGTAACCGGCAAACACCTCGTAACCGGTGGTGCAGCGATGTAAAAACGCGCGATCATGCCAGCCGTTTTCCTGCAAGGTGTACGCAATGCCAAGCATCATCGCGACGTCGGTGCCCATATGCGGCGCAATCCACTCGCCCGCGTCGCCGAAGAAATCCACGGTTTCCGATCGCATCGGATCAATGCAGATCAGCCGTTTGCCGCTATGGCGCAGTTTGTCGAACCACGGAATGCCCTGCTCATCCGACGCGTTCCACGCAATTTTCAGCGTATTCATCGGGTTGGCGCTCCACAGCACCACCACGTCGCTGTGTTCCAGCACCAGCGGCCAGCTGGTCTGCTGCTGATAAACTTCATTGCCACCGACCACGTGCGGCATGATGGCCTGCGCTGCGCCGGTGGAGTAATCGCCCAGGTGCCCGGTGTAACCACCCGCAAGACTCATATAGCGCTGCAGCAGCGTCGCGGCTTTGTGCAGCACACCGTTAGAGCGCCAGCCATAAGACCCGGCAAAAATGGATGACGGGCCATAGCTTTCGCGAATGCGTCGGTGCTGCGCATCGATGAGATCAAGCGCCTCGTCCCAGCTCACCCGGACAAACTCGTCCTGCCCACGTTGCCCCTGCGGTTGTTCCGGCGAAGCCAGAAAACCTTTTCGCACCATCGGGTAGCGGATACGCGTTTTGCTGTGCACCTGCTCGCGCACTACGGATTGCAGCGAATTACGGAAGCCGGTGTCCAGCGCTCCGCGTGACGAAAGGACGGTGTCGCCATCGGTTTCAACCAGCATCGGCCCCCAGTGGGCGGCGGTTAAGATCGTTTTAGTTGCAGATGAATGTGACAAAGCATGCTCCTGAACGCGGATGCTGATGTGTGTGGTTTACCTGTAATTTTGTCCATATTCAGCTGACTAATCAATCGTCAGGCATCCTGCGGCATAGAATAAAAAAGATTAAGCATCATCCGTTTTCGCGCTAAGGTGTGGGCTCATTCTGGCGAAGGAGCAGTCATGGCGAATAAGGCGCGTGCCACTATCAGTGACGTGGCAAAAGCCGCGAAAGCGGGAAAAACCAGCATTTCACGCTATCTCAATGGCGAAAAACATCTGCTTTCCGAAGCCATGCTGGCGCGCATCGAAAAAGCCATCGCCGATCTCGACTACCGCCCAAGCCTGATGGCGCGCGGTCTGAAGCATGGCCGCACGCGGCTGATTGGCCTGATCATCGCCGATATCACCAACCCCTATTCGGTGCATGTGCTGAGCGGCATCGAAGCCGCCTGCCGTGAGAAAGGCTTCACGCCGCTGGTCTGTAACACCAACAATGAAGTCAATCAGGAGCTGCATTATCTCGATCTGCTGCGCAGTTATCAGGTGGAAGGGATTGTGGTGAATGCCGTTGGCATGCGGGAAGAGGGGCTGAATCGCCTGCAACAGTCATTGCTGCCGATGGTGCTTATCGATCGCAAAATTCCTGATTTCGCCTGCGACGTGGTCGGTCTCGACAACACGCAGGCCGCCACTACCGCCACCGAACACCTGGTCGATCAGGGCTTCGAGGCGTTGCTGTTTCTCAGCGAACCGCTTGGCACCGTCAATACGCGACGCGAGCGTCTTAGCGCGTTTCGTGCCACCCTCGCCCGCTACCCGGGCATCATGGCGGAAAATGCCGAGGTGCCGCTGGCGGACAGCGCCGTGATCGACAACGCCCTGCGCCAGTTTCACACCCGTCATCGCGGCATGCGCAAAGCCGTTATGTCTGCCAACGGCGCGTTAACGCTGCAGGTTGCCCGCTCGCTGAAACGGCTCGGACTGCACTGGGGCAGCGACATCGGCCTGCTCGGGTTCGACGAACTGGAGTGGGCGGAGCTGGCGGGCGTCGGGATCACCACCCTCAAACAACCCACCTGGCAGATCGGTTTCGCGGCGGTCGAGCAGGTGGTGCGCCGCATTGAGGGCAATCATGAACCCATCCGCGAGCAGGTCTTTTCCGGCGAGTTGATCGTTCGCGGCTCCACGGCTCGCTAAATTCTCTTCGTGACTGCGATCATAATTTGAGCAAAGGCGACTTTTCTTTGGAATCGGTTCCATTTAGCGTTACTACAAGATTAATGCAGTGTAACCGCCGGGGAAATGTCCGATGGGAAGAAAAATTATTGTCGTTACCGCCGCTTACGGTAACGATCGCATCAAAGCGCTGGGCGGGCNAGAACTTAACCACCTGCCCCGGCTGGCGTCGGAGATCGAACAGCAGAAGCTGCTGGCCTGTTATTCCGCGCCGGAACCGCTGTTTGAGCGCGACGGCAAACTGAATCCACGCCTCGGGGCGCTGCTGCAGGAAGCGCAAACCCTCAACGCGCTATGGCTGAAACTCTCGCTGGGCCATTTCTCCCACAGCGCTGCGCTGGAGCCGCTGCGCGCCATTCTCGCCAACACCGGCATGGCGCTGGTGGTGGAAAACGATCAGACCGACTGCGGCCAGCTGGCGCCGATGCAGCGCTTTAAAGCCGCCTGTCAGGTACTGAAACTGCCGGTCACACTGACCTTCGACATGGGCAACTGGCTGTGGGTGGGGGAATCGCCTGAAGAAGCCGCGCGTCATCTGGCCCCTGCGGTCAGCTATATCCACGTCAAGGCCGCCNNCCGTCACCCGCCACTACGTTAATTTATTACGCGAGGAGTAAGCCATGGACAATGCACTGGATGTCATCACGATCGGCGAAGCCATGGCGATGTTCGTCGCGAAAGAGACCGGCGACCTGGCGGACGTTGAACAGTTTATGAAACGCGTCGCGGGTGCCGAGCTGAACGTAGCGACCGGTCTGGCGCGTCTGGGTCTGAAAGTGGGCTGGGTGAGCCGCGTCGGCGACGACAGCTTTGGTCGCTTCGTCCTTAACGGCCTGAAAAAAGAGGGGATTAATGCCGAAGGCGTGATCCTCGATGGCTGCTACAGAACCGGATTTCAGTTGAAATCTAAAGTTGAAAATGGAACCGATCCCATTGTGGAATATTTCCGCAAGGACTCCGCAGCCAGCCATCTGTCGGTAGATGACTACTACGCCGGGTACTTCTCCCGCGCCCGCCATTTACACCTGAGCGGCGTGGCGGCGGCGTTGTCCCGCAGCTCCTGGGAACTGCTCGATCATGCGGCACGAACGATGAAAGCGCAGGGCAAAACGCTGTCGTTTGATCCAAACCTGCGGCCGGTACTGTGGGAAAGCGAAGCGGAGATGGTGGAAAAGCTGAACCAGCTCGCCGTGCAGGCGGACTGGGTGCTGCCGGGGCTGAAAGAGGGAATGATCCTCACCGGCCGCCAGACGCCGGAAGCGATCGCCGATTTCTATCTCGATCGCGGCGTGCAGGCGGTGGTGATTAAAACGGGTTCCGACGGTGCCTGGTACAAATCGGCGACCGGCGAAAAAGGCGCCGTGGCCGCCGTCAGAGTAGAAAACGTAGTGGATACCGTCGGGGCGGGTGATGGCTTTGCCGTTGGCGTCATCAGTGCCCTGCTGGAAGGTAAAACGCTGCATCAGGCCGTCGCGCGAGGCAACAAAATCGGCTCGCTGGCGATTCAGGTGCAAGGCGACAGTGAAGGTCTGCCGACTCGCGACGCCCTTGGCGACGCGTGACAGGCATTGTGCATAAATAACAGCCACCGTGTACCCTACAACAACGGCGGCACTCACCTCATACCCAGAGGCAAGCCTATGAACAGTTCTACAAATGCAGCTAAACGCTGGTGGTACATCATGCCGATCGTGTTTATCACGTACAGCCTGGCGTATCTCGACCGTGCAAACTTCAGCTTCGCCTCCGCGGCGGGCATTAATGACGATCTGAACATCACCAAAGGGATATCGTCCCTGCTCGGGGCGCTCTTCTTCCTCGGCTATTTCTTCTTCCAGATCCCCGGCGCGATCTACGCCGAACGCCGCAGCGTGCGCAAACTGATCTTCGTTAGCCTGATCCTGTGGGGCGCGTGTGCGTCACTGACGGGTGTGGTCACGAATATCCCGGCGCTGGCGGCGATCCGCTTTATTCTCGGCGTCGTGGAAGCGGCGGTGATGCCCGCAATGCTGATTTACATCAGTAACTGGTTCACCAAATCCGAACGCTCCCGCGCTAACACGTTCCTGATCCTCGGCAACCCGGTGACGGTGCTGTGGATGTCGGTAGTCTCCGGTTACCTGATCCAGTCTTTCGGCTGGCGCGAAATGTTTATCATCGAAGGGGTGCCTGCCATTCTGTGGGCCTTCTGCTGGTGGGTGCTGGTGAAGGACAAACCGGCGCAGGTGGGCTGGTTGTCCGACAGTGAAAAATCCGCGTTACAGGCGCAGCTTGAGCAGGAACAACAGGGGATCAAAGCCGTGCGTAACTATGGCGAAGCGTTCCGTTCCCGTAACGTGATCCTGCTGTGCCTGCAGTATTTCACCTGGAGTATCGGCGTGTATGGCTTCGTGCTGTGGCTGCCGTCCATCATTCGTTCCGGTGGCGAAAACCTCGGTATGGTCGAAGTGGGCTGGCTGTCGTCCGTGCCTTACCTGGCCGCCACCATCGCGATGATTGTCGCTTCCTGGGCGTCTGACAAACTGCAAAACCGTAAACTGTTCGTCTGGCCGCTGCTGCTCATCGGCGCGTTCGCCTTCATCGGTTCCTGGGCGGTGGGCGCCAATAACTTCTGGGCGTCATACACCCTGCTGGTGATTGCCGGTGCGGCGATGTATGCCCCCTATGGCCCGTTCTTCGCCATCATTCCGGAGATGCTGCCACGTAACGTGGCGGGCGGCGCAATGGCGCTGATCAACAGCATGGGTGCGCTCGGATCGTTCTTCGGCTCCTGGTTTGTGGGCTATCTGAATTGCTCCACCGGCAGCCCGGCCGCGTCATACATTTTCATGGGGGTGGCACTTTTCGCCTCAGTGTGGCTAACTCTGATTGTTAAGCCTGCTAATAATCAACAACTCCCGACAGGCGCACGTCACGCCTGATTACGGCAACCACGGAGATTCGCATGAAGCCGTCAGTCATTCTCTACAAAACGCTCCCGGACGATCTGCTGCAACGTCTGCAAGACCACTTTACCGTGACGCAGGTGAAAAACCTGCACCCCGACACGGTTGAACAACACGCCGATGCCTTTGCACAAGNNGGTCGGGCTGCTGGGTTCCAGCGAGAAAGTGGATACGGCGCTGCTGGAGAAGATGCCGGCGCTTCGTGCGACCTCTACGGTGTCGGTGGGCTACGATAATTTTGATGTCGATGCCCTGAACGCGCGAAAAATTCTGCTGATGCACACCCCGACCGCGCTCACCGAAACGGTGGCCGACACCCTGATGACGCTGGTACTGAGCACTGCGCGTCGGGTGGTGGACGTCGCGGAGCGCGTGAAAGCGGGTGAATGGACCAAAAGCATCGGCCCGGACTGGTTTGGCGTTGATGTTCACCATAAAACGCTCGGCATCGTCGGGATGGGACGCATCGGGATGGCGCTGGCTCAGCGCGCGCACTTCGGTTTTAACATGCCAATCCTCTATAACGCGCGTCGTCACCATGAAGAGGCCGAAACCCGCTTCAACGCCCGTTATTGCGATATGGATACCCTGCTGCAGGAAGCGGATTTTGTCTGCCTGATCCTGCCGCTGACGGACGAGACGCGTCACCTGTTTGGTGCTGAGCAGTTTAAAAAGATGAAGTCTTCCGCCATTTTCATTAATGCCGGTCGTGGACCGGTGGTGGATGAACCGGCGTTGATCGCCGCACTCAAAAATGGGGATATTCACGCCGCCGGACTGGACGTGTTCGAGAAAGAGCCGTTACCGGTGGACTCACCGCTGCTGTCGCTGCCGAACGTGGTGGCGCTGCCGCATATCGGGTCAGCTACACACGAGACGCGCTACAACATGGCGGCGACGGCGGTGGATAATCTGATTGATGCCCTGAACGGCAAGGTGGAAAAAAACTGCGTGAACCCGCAGGTGGCGTGAAATTTACAGGCCGGGTGAGCGCGATGCCACCCGGCTTTTTTATTGCCTCAGCGTGTCGCTTCGACCGCGCTGCTCCAGGCCTGGCTGAACGCCTGATGCTGCGCCGCCAGAGGACCAATCAGCGCATTATACTGGCTGGCCTGCTGTGACGTCGGGAACTGAATGCCGTTGGCGACAAAACTCACCTGTGCGCCCTGCTGCGCGACAAAATCACCCACCTGGACCAGTTGCTGCGTGAAGACCTGTGCCGCCGGGATCAGCGGTTGCAGCGCGTTCGCGGGGGTCGTCACGACTTTGGTGTAAACCTGGTCGAAGACCGGTTTTAAATCGTCTGGTTGCTTCAGCGCAGCATGCGCGGCATCGGCCTGCATCTTCGCGTTTTCCAGTTGCTGGCTAAGCACGCCCAGCGCGCCGTTCGCCTGGCGCAGCGGTTCGCGCTGCGTCATGTAATCCTGCGGGACACGAATGGCGTTTACGCTATCAACGACCGGACGCAGCCCGGCGTCCATTGCCTGACTCACCTGCTGAGAATAACCATACAGCACGGCGTAATCAGAAACGAAAGGACCGAACTGTTTTTTCTGATCTGCGGTCAGGGTAGGTAAACGTTCGCCGCTACGCATCACCGTATTCTGTAAAAAGTCGACAAACGCTTTGCGCTGATCGCCTTCTTTATCGAAACACCCGCTCAGGCTAACCACCATTAATAACGCCGCAACAGGCGCAAACCAGCGAGAGCAGGACTTTCCTGTCGCCATTTTTCTTACTCCTTTCAGCAAAAAATGCGCAAACTGGCACACGTGTGCCTGACGCTGACAAGGATAGTCCAGGTCAGCGCGGCAAGATACCTTTTCCTTACCTCCAGACTGCAAAAAAGCAACAGAAGATCCTGCTGCGCTTCGCCTGCATTGCCAATTTTGTGATGAGGATTTACAAAAAAATTCATAACTAAACCAGGCGTGATTTTTCAATGTATTACCTTTTTACTGCAAAAAGCTGAAACGCATCAGGCCCGGATAGTACCGGATCGAAATCGATCCCAGGAGAAATAACTGGCTATGATTAATGAGCTCTTGTTATTCACGATCCCGCAGTGTGATTCAGAGGAGTTCTCAATGGAATATAAAGATCCTGAGTTTGATCTGTTAGGCAGTCTGGAACAGATTGTTTTTAAAGATGCATCGCAGTTTGTCACCCTGAAGCCGGCGGCTTCATCCCTCATTGATTTCGAACAGTTGCGAAAAGGTACCGGGTTGAAGCTGGACGAATTCGCCAGAGCAATGGGCGTCAGTGTGACGATGGTGAAAGAGTGGGAGTCAAAACGTGTGAGACCTTCCGCCACCGAGCTCAACCTGATGCGTCTGATGCAGGCAAACCCGCAGGTCTCAAGGCTGTTAACAGATTGATTTTATCTCAAATGAGATGTTATCGACGGTCCTGGAAAACAGGACCGTTTTCTTTTTTGAAAAGAAAAACATTGCTATCCCCGTCTCAACGTGCGTTAATGACGCCGGTTTGATTTACAGACCATAAAGCAGTTGTGTTGAGCAGTCCTCTCACAGGTTGTCCGTTGATACCCTCGTAGTGACCTTTCCCTTTATGCTTCAAATCTGTAATCCATACCATTATTGCCATCTGGCAGCACACTTACATTAAAGGAAATCACTATGTCCGGTAAAATGACTGGTATCGTAAAATGGTTCAACGCTGATAAAGGCTTCGGCTTCATCACTCCGGACGACGGTTCTAAAGATCTGTTCGTTCACTTCTCCGCTATCCAGAACGATGGCTACAAATCCCTTGATGAAGGCCAGAAAGTGTCCTTCACCATCGAAAACGGCGCTAAAGGCCCGGCTGCTGGCAACGTAACCAGCCTGTAAGCCTGACTATGAGCCTGATTCAGGCTCTGTAGCACGTAAAGATCCTCGTCATTGACGGGGATTTTTTTTGCCTGTTATTTGCCGCTTAGTTTAAATTCAGCACAATACAGCGGTTGCCTCGATACTGATCATCATATTCTCCCTCTACCTGTCACAAAATAAACCATGAGAAGCAACGGGAAGCCATAAATAAGGCCGTCCGTAGTCTCTGTTTATACTTCTTTTTTACAGTTTCACGCTATCGTCATTTATATTCATGGAGTGAATAATGCCTGTAAAACTAAAAGTCATCACCGTCGGTGATAAAACCACAACCGGCGGAATAATTGAGAGCGGGGCGCTGACGGTTTTTTGTCATAACAAAATGGTTGCCCTCATTGGCTCTGAATCCTTTTGTCCTCAATGCAAGACCACCGGCGTTATTTGTAAAACCAAACAGTTTCAGGTCTTCGCCGAAAATAAACGGGTCTGTCTGGAGGGCGATATTGTTGAATGTGCCTGCCCCCCAGGCACCAACCGTGTTATCGCCTCGCCGAATGCTTTTGAGTTTATTGGTTATGAAAACGGTATGGTCGGCTACTCTGTCGGTCATTCGCTGTTAAATAATGAACCTCAGGAGCCCGAGCAGCACGCGCAGGCGGTCCGGAAAAGCGCCGCACAGGAACAACCTCAAGAACAAAACACACAGAAACCCAAACGGGAAATTACGCTGACGCTTGGCGTGTTTTTTGATGGCACCGGTAATAACGCCGTGAATACAGCTAATATGCTGAAAGCCTGCACGGCCAGGCATTATAACCTTAACGATGCCGAGGCTACGGGCATTCTGGAAAAATGTGCGGAAGAAGAATTTGACGTATCGGGAAATGGGGCAACCAGTTACACCGGTTATTACACGAATATCCACTGGCTGAATACATTGTATAAAACCACCTTCTCTGAAGGCAGTCCTGACATTCAGCAGACCATTTATATTGACGGTACAGGCACAGAAGCCGGTCAGCCTGACAGTATGATTGGATTGGGGCTAGGAATATCCGATATGGGAGTTATCGCCAAAACGGATAATGCTGTTGCTCAACTATCCCGGGCCATTACTGACACCATTAAACAACTAAAAGATAAATCATCCGGTTATGAACTGGTGATCAAAAGCCTTCAGTTTGATATTTTCGGCTTCAGCCGGGGCGCTGCGGCATCGCGACATTTTGCCAACCGTATTCAGTCAGAAGATCCCGCCATTATCAGCGCCATCCGGGAGGGCATGATTGATACTACATATAAGGGCGCGCCTGTTGGTAAGATCCGCTTTATCGGTATCTTTGATACCGTGGCGGCAATAGGCACCCCGGCAAACGGCCTGAATCCGCATACCGCAGACACCGGCGAGGTGAAGATTGAACTGCATCCGGGCGTGGCGGATAAGGTTTTTCATATCACCGCGGCACATGAATGCCGGTTTAACTTTGCCCTGAACAGCGTTAAACCCGCATGGCCTGAGCTGGTGCTGCCGGGGGTGCATTCTGACCTTGGGGGCGGGTATTTGCCGGTAATAAAGGAGAACGTTTTTCTGACCCGACCGGAAACGGAGACGGTGCCGCTCCGTCAGCCAGGTCAGCAAACCCGCAGTTATCGTCGTGCAGTGAAACAGATGGCCGCACTGGATTTATACCCCAGCATCGCTCCCCTTCTGCCTGGCAACGAGATTGCGGTGGAAACCTGGTATGACGACAGGATGCCGCCGGATCGTTACAGCGAGCCACAGAAACGCAGCTATGCGGCAGTCACCTTACGCAACCGGATCGTGAGAAATGACTGGTCGAAGGTGGTATTGCAGGTGATGCTCGACGCCGCCGAGGAAGCTGGAGTGTTGTTTGAGCCTGCGGATGAAACAGACAAGGATTTGTTCCTTCCTGCAGACCTGGCTTCGCTTTGTGAAAAAGCGCGGGCAATGGGCAACGCGGCCCGATCCGGTGAAACTCCTGACGCATTCACCCCTGAAGAGCTAAATATCATTGCCGGGAAATANCGCGACAGATGCCGCTGACGCTATCAGCGGCGGGGCTGCGCCTGTACAGATCATCAGTTTCGTTAACCGGCCGGATGAGAACTGGCGACGCACCATCTACGACATGGACGGGAAACAAGTATGACGCTGAAAACGCTGTTGCCACTGTTACTGCTGATGCTATTAACGGGCTGTCATTCCGGCGAACCCCAGACGCCGGAAGAGACCGGAGAAATGCCCTACGGGCGATGGGGCTTTGCCTTTTTTACCCCCTATGGCTTATCCGCCGTCGTCACTCGCGCCATGATTATCGACACGGAAAAAGTAGTATCGACATATCGCACTCTGGACAGTACGCCAGGCGATCCGGACACCGTCCAGACCTGGAATAAGCGGGTCTGGATACAAACCCAGTTCAACAAAGCACGGCACCCGCCGGCCATGATGCTGTTCTGCTGGGACTCTCGTATTGACAGAAAGACCTACGAGACTCAGATAATTTTCCCGCCGTCCCTGCGTAAAACAATGCTGACGCCAACAGGCAAAGATAAGTGGGGTAATACGGAATGGTATAAAACGATGCTGTTTGGTCTGGCGCCTGAAGGCAAGGTCAGGATATGGCTGAAAAACAGCGCCGGTGGAGATAATGTGCCGCTGGAACCCAAAAAAATCACCACGCTGTCCGGGGATAAACTCGTCGCCTGCAAGGGGATAACACAAAGTGATTTTTCGCGCGGGTATAGTAATTACATTAAAGACTTTATCAAAGGGAAAACTTACCCCTATGGTGACTGGTAAATGGTCAGTTAATGCGACGCACATCATCAGTTTCGTTAACCGGCCGGATGAGAGTTGCCGACGCGCACGCCTGCCTTTACGCCGGAACCCGA
This sequence comes from Trabulsiella odontotermitis, assembly GCF_001188485.1. GTDB lineage: Bacteria > Pseudomonadota > Gammaproteobacteria > Enterobacterales > Enterobacteriaceae > Trabulsiella > Trabulsiella odontotermitis_A. The sequence continues at coordinate 5,024 of NZ_JNGH01000081.1, read as the reverse complement.
TCAACCAGGCGTCTGGTGCCAGTCGTAGACGCAGTCGTTGATGAGCGGCTCGCTCGCCATCACGCAGGCTAAAAACAGAGGCGGGAATGATGTCTCTTGAGGATATGCACTAAGAATAGGCCCGGCAAGCAGAGACCGCCGGGCACAGGGGGTTACTGCAGCAGCGAAATATCCGCGACCTGCAGGAACAGCTCACGCAGCTTAGACAGCAGCGTCAGACGATTGATACGTACGTCTTTGTCTTCGGCGTTCACCATGACTTTATCAAAGAACGCATCGACCGGCTCGCGCAGAGCAGCCAGTTCGATCAGCGCTTCCTGATAGCGGCCTTCCGCGAAGAACGGCTGCAGCTTATCACGCAGCACCACCAGGTTACCGGCAAGCTTGATCTCTTCGGCTTCTTTCAGCACGGAAGCATGAACCGTATCGTTCAGCACTTCGTCCGATTTGGCGAGGATGTTCGAAACGCGTTTGTTGGCAGCCGCCAGCGCCGCCGCTTCGTCGAGTGTACGGAAGTGGGAAACCGCCTTCATGCGCGCATCGAAATCCGCCGGACGGGTCGGACGACGCGCCAGCACCGCCTGAATGGTGTCGACGGTGTAGCCTTCGTCCTGATACCAGGCGCGGAAACGGCCAAGCATAAAGTCGATAACGTCATCCACCACGTTGGCATTGGTCAGCTTATCGCCGTACAGACGCACCGCTTCTTCGGTGAGGGTCTGCAGATCCAGATTCAGGTTCTTCTCAACGATGATGCGCAGCACGCCCAGCGCGGCACGACGAAGCGCAAACGGGTCTTTGTCGCCTTTCGGATGCTGACCGATGCCGAAGATACCCGCGAGGGTGTCCATTTTGTCGGCAATCGCCAGCGCGCAGGCCACCGGGTTCGACGGCAGGTCATCACCGGCAAAACGCGGCTGATACTGTTCGTTCAGCGCCACCGCAACGTCTTCCGCTTCACCGTCATGACGCGCGTAGTGCATGCCCATGACGCCCTGGGTGTCGGTGAATTCGAACACCATGTTGGTCATCAGGTCGCACTTGGAGAGCAGACCGGCACGGGTCGCGTGATTGACATCCGCGCCCGTCTGACCGGCAATCCAGCCCGCCAGCGCCTGAATACGATCGGTTTTGTCGCGCAGGGTGCCGAGCTGCTGCTGGAACAGAACGGTTTGCAGACGCGGCAGGTTATCTTCCAGACGCTTTTTGCGGTCGGTTTTGAAGAAGAATTCGGCATCAGCCAGACGCGGACGCACCACTTTTTCGTTACCGGAAATAATCTGCTGTGGGTCTTTCGACTCGATGTTGGCCACGAAGATAAAGTTCGGCAGCAGTTTGCCGTCTGCGGCGTAAACCGGGAAGTATTTCTGGTCGCCTTTCATGGTATAGACCAGCGCTTCCGCCGGAACCGCAAGGAATTTCTCTTCGAATTTGGCGGTCAGCACCACCGGCCATTCCACCAGCGAAGTGACCTCTTCCAGCAGGCTTTCGCTCAGATCGGCTTTACCGCCAATCTTACGCGCCGCTTCTTCAGCATCCGCTTTGATTTTGGCTTTACGCTCGGCGTAATCCGCAATGACTTTGCCACGCTGACGCAGAATTTCAGGGTACTGATCGGCGTTGTCGATGGTGAATTCCGGCTCGCCCATAAAGCGATGACCGCGAATGATACGATCGGCGTCGATGCCCAGAATGGTCGCCGGGATGAGCTTGTCACCCAGCAGCAGCGTGACGGTATGTACCGGACGCACGAAATGGACATCGGACGCGCCCCAGCGCATCAGTTTCGGGATCGGCAGTTTCGACAGCGACGTAGCGACCATGTTCGGCAACAGCGCTTCCACGCTTTCGCCTTTCACATGCGCGCGATACAGCAGCCACTCGCCTTTATCTGTGGTCAGGCGTTCTGCCTGGTCAACGGTAATACCGCAACCACGCGCCCAGCCTTCCGCCGCTTTGCTCGGTTTCCCTTCCGCGTCAAACGCCTGGGAAATGGCCGGGCCGCGTTTTTCGACTTCGCGGTCCGGCTGAGACGCCGCCAGACGGGCGACTTTCAGCGCCAGACGGCGCGGCGCGGCAAACCATTCAACGTTGCCGTGTGCGATGCCGGCGTTATCCAGCTCCGCAGTAAAGTTCGCAGCAAAGGACTCTGCCAGGCTGCGCAGGGCTTTTGGTGGCAGCTCTTCAGTGCCAATTTCCACCAGAAAAGTATTCTCAGACATGGCCGCCTCTTAGTTGTCTCTGTTGCACATCGGGAAGCCAAGGGCTTCACGGGACGCGTAGTAAGCTTCTGCCACGGCTTTCGTCAGGGTGCGAATACGCAAAATATAGCGCTGACGTTCGGTGACGGAGATGGCTTTACGCGCATCCAGCAGGTTGAAGCTGTGGGCGGCCTTCAGAATACGCTCGTAGGCAGGCAGCGGCAGCGGGGTTTCCAGCGCCAGCAGATGCTGGGCTTCTTTCTCATACTGCTCGAAACAGGTGAACAGGAAGTCCACATCCGCGTATTCGAAGTTGTAGGTGGATTGCTCCACTTCGTTCTGATGGAACACGTCGCCGTAGGTGGTTTTACCCAACGGGCCGTTACTCCAGACCAGGTCGTAAACGCTGTCCACGCCCTGAATGTACATCGCCAGACGCTCCAGACCGTAGGTGATTTCACCGGTCACCGGCTTACACTCCAGGCCGCCGACCTGCTGGAAGTAGGTGAACTGCGTCACTTCCATGCCGTTCAGCCACACTTCCCAGCCGAGACCCCAGGCGCCCAGCGTCGGGTTTTCCCAGTTGTCTTCCACAAAACGGATATCGTGGATGGTGGGATCCAGCCCAAGCTCTTTCAGGGATCCGAGGTACAGCTCCTGAATGTTGTCCGGTGACGGTTTAATGATCACCTGGAACTGATAGTAGTGCTGTAAGCGGTTCGGGTTTTCGCCGTAGCGGCCATCAGTCGGGCGGCGGGAAGGCTGCACATACGCAGCAGCAATAGGCTCTGGCCCCAGCGCCCGCAGGCAGGTCATAGGGTGAGAAGTCCCGGCGCCAACTTCCATGTCCAGTGGTTGAACAATGGTGCAGCCCTGACGAGCCCAGTAATCCTGTAAGGTCAGGATGAGGCCCTGGAAGGTCCTGGTATCAAACTTTTGCATATTCTTTCGTGCTGGATACGTGTGGATTTAAAGGAAGGGACCAGTATAACCGCTGGCTGCGAGATATACAGTACGAAACGGCGCTGTTTAAGTAAAATTGGGGAAAAAGAGGCGGTTTGCACGCGCCGGGCGGCGCACACAGGGGATCAGCGCATCGAAAGATGCAAAAACTGGCCTTCGGGATCAAACGAACAGACAAAGCCCTCATTACGCGAGGTATAGCCCCGCAATTCATAGCTGGCCTGATACTTTTCAAAGCCGGTCACATCGATGTCCTGCATGGCGGTATTGTAGCGTTCCGCCGCCCGGTTCTTGCACAACTGCTCCATGTCGAGAGAATGCAGCGGCGTCGCTTTGGCTTTCTGCGCCTTTTGCGGCGGGGATTGTTCGGCGCTGCATCCGGCGAGCAACAGCAGGGCCAGACAGGAAACTACATATTTCATCATCATTTTCTGATTACCGCATTGTTATCTGGCTGTTATTTTTTAATAGACTATCGTTCAGGTCGGAGCATTCTGCGAATCTGACGCAGACTCTACAAGCATGTGTCGAAAAACTCGGAATTTTCCAGTCAACGGCGGAGATAAATCGCAAGTCTGACCCTTTTTAGCGAGGACACTGAGGCACTGATGCAGTCAAAAATTAACTGGATAGATAATCTGCGAGGGATTGCGTGTCTGATGGTGGTGATGATCCATACCACGACCTGGTATGTGACGAATGCGCACGGCGTCAGTTATCTGAACTGGGAAATCGCCAACGTGCTGAATTCCGCGTCCCGCGTCAGCGTGCCGCTGTTTTTCATGATTTCCGGCTACCTGTTTTTTGGCGAGCGCAGCGCCCAGCCGCGGCATTTTCTGCGTATCGGGCTGTGCCTGTTGTTCTACAGCGCGATTGCGCTGGTTTATATCGCGGCATTCACTCAGATTAACGTCGGCCAGTCGCTGAAGTATCTGCTGCAAAAACCGGTCTTCTATCACCTGTGGTTCTTTTTCGCCATTTTCGTCATTTATCTGGTTTCGCCGCTGATTCAGGTAAAAACCGTGAGCGGCAAAATGCTGCTGGCACTGATGGTGGTGCTGGGGATCGTGGCGAACCCCAATACGGTTTCCCAAAAAATAGACGGTTTCGAATGGTTGCCGGTCAATCTCTACATCAGTGGCGACACCTTCTATTACGTGCTGTACGGCCTGCTCGGCCGGGCCATCGGCATGATGGATACCAATCGAAAACCGCTGACGCTGCTGAGCGGAGTGGTATTTATCATCGCTGTGGTGGCCATTTCGCGCGGTACGCTGCATGAGCTGCAATGGCGCGGCAATTTCGCCGATACCTGGTATCTCTACTGCGGCCCGATGGTGTTTATCAGCGCTATAGCGATGCTGACACTGGTTAAAAACACCCTTAATGATCGGGCGCTGCCGGGCCTTGCGTTGATATCACGTCACTCGCTGGGGATTTACGGTTTTCACGCGCTGGTGATCCACGCACTGCGCACCAACGGCGTGGAGCTAAAAAGCTGGCCGCTGGTGGATATCCTCTGGATTTTCAGCGCGACGCTGGTGAGCAGCCTGCTGTTGTCGATGCTGGTGCAACGGCTGGATACTCGCCGGTTTGTCAGTTAAACAACAATGCCCGGCGGCGCCTCACTTGCGCGGGCCTACAAAACCGTAGGCCGGATAAGCGTAGCGTCATCCGGCAACGATTTTTTATGACATCAGCGGCAAAAGCTGCTGATAAAGTTTGCGGAAGATTTCGCGCCGTGGCGCGAAACGGGCAAACCGCGCGGCGTCAGGCTGATGCGACTGCTCCAGCGGCAGTTGTGGGAGAAGATCGCCGTACGGCGTGCCGGGGTGCATCGCCATCTGCGCCAGCCGCGCC
>NZ_JNGH01000080.1 GCF_001188485.1 Trabulsiella odontotermitis | reverse complement strand
TCGCCTTTCAGCGCGCTGACACGCCCGTCTGCTGTGATGCGGTTGGCCCCGGCAATCACCGTCAGGTCTTTCGCATGCAGGGCGGCGTTAATGTCCGTGGCGCGGGTANTGCAGGTTGCCGCTGGCATCCAGTACCGGTTTCCCGGTGGTCAGCGTCACATTCGGGGTATTGATAAAGCCGCAGCCGTTACAGGTAACACCGTACGGGTTGGCAACAATCACGTTCGCCGCCTGGCCCGCCACTTCGGTATAGCCCTGAAGCTGTGAACGGTTAGCGCCGGTGACTTCGTTGATAATGCCTTTCGCTTCCTGCCCGGCTTTCAGATTCGGGTTGTTCTGAATAATGCCACCAAGCTGCGTCTGGTTGAGTTTGCCGGTGGCGTTATTGAGGATTAACCCCTCTTTACCGACGTTATAGTCGTTGTATTTGTTATGTGAGATCCCCGCGCCATTGGGTGTGGCGATATTCACTACCGGTACCCCGTTTCCGGCCTTGTCCATCTTCGTGTTGCCGGAAGGCGTAATGGTGGCACCGATGACGGGCAGTACCGGCTGCCCGGCAATCAGGATACTGACGAGATAACTCAGGATACGGCGGTGGAGGGAAACCATGATACCGGTGTTAAGGGAAGAGTGTTTGTCCATAACAGTGAGTTCCTGAGGTTAAAACGCCAGAGCGATACGGTAATAAATGACCAGGTGATCCGGGGCAAGCCAGTCCGGATATTTCACAGGGGTTCCCACGGTAAACTGGCTGGAAAAATACCGGTTCGCGCTGGTCAGCCCGACCGCGGCGCCCCATAACGTGCCACTGGCATACGGATCCTGGTCGTCCTGTTTCAGCCAGCCGCCATCCAGCGCCGCCATCACGCTGATTTGCCCCATCCACGGCAGGGTAAACAGTGAGTAATTCAGCTCATTACGCAGATAACCGCCGTTATTGCCGGAAATATACTGTTCCTTAAAGCCCCGCACCGAGCTTTCTCCACCCAGCGTGAGTTGTTCGGCGCCGTAAAGCCGGTCCGGTGACCACTGAAAGTAAACGCTGCTGAGCCACCAGAGGTCTGTTGCTAACGGACGCTGAAAACTGCCGTTAATGCTCCACTTGCGAAATTCAGCCCGTGGCACATCACCGCGTTTGTCATTATCATCTTCCGCGCCCAGCCACGGTACACCGTGGGTGAACGAGGGGTTGAGCGTCGCCACACCACCGGCCATTTTTTGCGTATGGTTGATGCCGACCATCACGCCGGAGAACCTGCGGCTGCTGCTCTGAAGCAGCACGTCATCAAGATAATTGTGGCTGATGCGGTGCGTCATGCCGGTCGTAATACCGGTTTTGATATCGCCGTTGCGAAACACCACCCACGAACCCGTAAGCCGGTGTATCTCGCTGTCACCGGTGGAGCGCCACGGCCAGCCGTTGTTATCAATGGTGCTGAGGTAGTTGCTCCGGCTGTAGCTGTAATCGAGCAGGCCGTAGCCGTACGGCACGCTGACGCCGGCAGCAAAATTCTGCGCATCATGCGAATTTGAAAAATCGCTGCTGCGCCCGCCGCTGACGAACCATTTATCCGCCAGACCAAGCAGGTTATTGCCGGTCAGCGCGCCGCTGAACTGGCCCGTGCCGGTACTTTTCTGCCCGCTGTTGTCGAAACTTACCGAACCACTCAGCGGAAATTCCGGGGCAGCGGTGAGATTCACAACTGACCAGCCCTGTTTGTCTCCGGGCTGGATTTCAATTTCCACCGGCGTCTGGCGCACGCGGTTCAGTTGCTCCATGCCCTGTTCGATGTCGCGCAGGTTGAGGATTTTCCCTTCAAGGCCAGGGAAGGTCATGGACAGCGTCCGCTGCGGCACGCCTTCCAGTCGGATTTGCTGAAGCCGGCCTTCCAGCACCGTCAGATGCAGCACGCCGGAGGAGAGGTCCTGCTCAGTCAGAAAGGCGCGGCTGGTGATATATCCCCGGCTGATATACCAGTCGGAGACGGCGTCAGTGACCTGCGTCAGGCGGGCCATGTCCAGGCACTGATTCAGCCAGGGCGCGGTAATCGCGTCGGCGTCGCGTGGCGATAATTTCGTATTGCCACTGATTTCGATACGAGAAATGGTAAAGCACGGACCTTCTGTGGTCGGAGGTACGGCAGGCGCAGTCGGACGGGGCAGCGGCGTGGTGCGCTCAAGTTCATCACGCTGGCGCTGGTTCTGTTCAAGCAACTGTTGTTGCTGCTGTTGAATGGTATCGCGGTCAGCCGGAGAGAGCGGTGCCGCTGTGGCGCGCACGCACGCTACCGCCAGCAGGGTGAAACAAAAGAGGCCCCTGACGACGAAATATCTNNCCGTACGGCACGCTGACGCCGGCAGCAAAATTCTGCGCATCATGCGAGTCTGAAAAATCGCTGCTGCGTCCGCCGCTGATAAACCATTTATCCGCCAGACCAAGCAGGTTATTGCCGGTCAGTGCGCCGCTGAACTGGCCGGTGCCGGTGCTTTTCTGCCCGCTGTTGTCGAAACTTACCGAACCACTCAGCGGAAATTCCGGGGCGGCGGTGAGATTCACAACTGACCAGCCCTGTTTGTCGCCTGGCTGGATTTCAATCTCCACCGGGACCTGGCGCACCCTGTTCAGTTGCTCCATGCCCTGTTCGATATCGCGCAAATTTAATACGTGGCCTTCGAGTTCCGGGAAGGTCATGGCGAGTGTGCGTTGCGGCACGCCTTCGAGGCGGATTTGCTGAAGCCGGCCTTCCAGCACTGTCAGATGCAGTATGCCGGAGGAGAGGTCCTGCTCAGTCAGAAAGGCGCGGCTGGTGATATATCCACGGCTGATATACCAGTCGGATACAGCACTGGTGACCTGTGTCAGGCGGTCATGTCCAGACACTGATTCAGCCAGGGGGCGGTAACGGCATCAGCATCGCGCGGTGATAACTTTGTCGCTCCACTGACTTCAATACGGGAAATGGTGAAACACGGGCCTTCTGTGGCTGGCGGCACGACGGGCGTAGTCGGATGAGGCAGCGGCGTGCTGCGCTCCAGCTCATCACGCTGACGCTGGTTCTGCTCAAGCAACTGTTGTTGCTGCTGCTGAACAGCATCCCGGTCAGCCGGAGAGAGCGGTGCGGCCATGACGCGCACGCACGCTACCGCCAGCAGGGTGAAACAAAAGAGGCCCCTGACGACGAAATATCCGCATAATGGCTTCCTGCCCATTCTCCGCCCTTAAGGTAAACTTCGTATGAAAATTGATCATGAAAATATGCCAGAAGGGATTTTTTGTAAATAACATTATTAAATGTGCATGTATTGTAAGAAAAACTAATACTTCCTGCCCATTCTCCGCCCTTAAGGTAAACTTCGTATGAAAATTGATCATGAAAATATGCCAGAAGCCAGTTTTTGTAAATATCCTTATTAAATGTATATGTAATGTAAGAAAATCTAATGTATTCAGCCTTCTTCCGGCAATGACGATAACCGCTAATTAACCGGTTTATAGAAAAACAGAGGAAAGGTATTGTATCGATACACAGGGTCGTAAGATGGGACAGGCTGCGAACTGCTGTCGTGACGAGTCATTTTCCTGCCCCGATAAACCAGGAGTACGTCATACGCCTGCAGCAGGGAGTGAAAATGAAAGCAAAGAAAAGAAAAAATGCAGGGACGCCATGGACAATCGCTGAATTGTCTTTTCTGGAAAGAAACTATGGTGTGCTGAAAGCCGATGACATTGGAAAACATCTCGGGCGTACTGTCGGGGCCGTATACAGCATGGCAAAATACTGCGGTTGTAATTCAGTACGCCATGCATGGTCTGCTACGGAAAAAGAAACACTAATATCCGGCTGTCGTGAAGGTGTGAGTATGGAGAATCTCATATCAGCGTTGCCGGGGCGTACCCGTTCAGCAATTTTGTCTGTGATGACGAAAATGGGCATTTCCCGTCGCCGCTGGGGAAAAAAGGAACTGGGTATTCTGGCAAAATATTATAATGCTGAAGGCGTTAATGTCATCGGACGTCTGCCCGGAAGAAGCGAATCTGCCATCAGGAATCAGGCTCAGATGCTGGGACTGGTGTTCAGCGCAGGCCGGAAAATGCAGAGATGGACAAAAGAAGAGTTAACATTGCTTGAAAAGCATCTCCATCTGGCACTTCCGGACCTGTGCAAAATGTTTGCAGATCGCAGTAGCCGATCCATTCGCCAGGCACGAATGAGATTAAAACGTCGCCAGCACGGACCGCGGGACTGAGGGCTGAATAATAAGGCTGCGATATGAAAACAACAAGAAAGCCAGATGGATTGTTTACGTCGTTATGACCATGTAGCACTGGTGCTGACAGAAGAAAGATAAGCAGTCTCCTGGCGCTTATCTTCGATACTGTAGATCCCGGTGCCACACGGTATGCACAGTTTTACTCCCTGGTAGTGTTGTCCGCACCAGACGCAGTGCCAGGACAGCACCGGCTCGGGGACTACCATCTCCCCAATGGAATTACGCAGCTTTCTGAGCCTGGCTTCTGCTTTAATTTCGGGGTCAGAATGAACACAACTCATCAGTGTACTGGCAGGTACCGTACTCTGGTCATGCCAGAACCACGGTTTTTCGTCTGCACTCCCGGGCTGAACGTACAGAACACAGCCACAGGAGGGGCAGGTCAGTGATCCCGGTTCGCCGGTTGCGGCTTCGTTAGCAGTGATAAAATGGCCGTTGTCGGTATTCGCGAGATAGCATTTCATCATTCGCATACCAGTCTCCTTAAACACACCGCAAGAAGCACGAGCAGGCAGAGCAAAGCTAAAGACGATGGCGGTTTCTGGCCGCCAGTAAGCGTGAGTATTCTCATTTTTTTCTCCGTTACAGCCAGATACCGCGCAGGCGCACTCCATCCCGTTAAGGGCAAAAGGACAGGGAAAACGTGGCGGTATGGCTGCAGAAAGGGTTATCGGGTATTAAGATGATAAGAAATAGGCTGTCGGTAACATCAGACGCGGTAGTACGCCAGAATGGCAGTACTTGAGCCTGAACACAGATTGGTGTACAGCCCGGGCAGTAACAAAATGGACTGGAGCTACGTGAAAACGATGAAGCGTGAACACATAGGTATCATGCCAAAACCAGACGGGTTAACAGCGGCAAAGAACCTTACCGTGGCCTTTAAACATTAATACGAATGGCACCCACATTGTGCACAGGAATATCGTTCCTCGCGGCAACATCTTTCAGTAATGGGTTAAGTGATAAAAGGCGTGTGGAAATATAGGGACCAGTTCACTCCATACTTTTACTGTACAGTTCAAATGATGCGTAAGATATACCTTTCTTGAGGTGATATTTTTGTTTTATGATGTAAGAATCATGAATGATAAGGGAATAAAGGAATATGAGTGAACTATCGAATATGCATCAATCTGCAACTCAAATAAGAGATGAGCACCAGACTACTCAGCAAAGTATATCTGCTTTGCAGCAATCAGGTGCCTATCCGTTCGGGGTATTTCCTCCGGTACTCCGGGATACTATTTATTCGTTAGTGTTAAATGTTCAGGCTCCTGTCGAACTGATTGCGGGGGCGGTACTCTCAGCGGTGTCTCTGGCATGTCAGACTTTCATTAAAGTTCAGTTTCCTGATGGCCGCATCAAACCATGTTCACTCTATAATATAGTACTCGCGGGTTCGGGCGAAAGAAAGTCAGCAGTATATTCACTGGTTATGCAGCCTTTTCTGGATTATGAAAAAGAACAGATATATGAATATGAGCAGGCGTTAAAAAAATATAAGCTTCAGTTGTTAATATGGCAGAATAAACAGAATGTTATTATGAAGAAAATGGCCAGAAAAATGGAGAGGAATGGGGATTATGAAGATGAAGAGAATGAGTTAGTAGAGCATGAACTGGAAAAGCCCGTCAAACCTCCCAGAATGAAACTAATCTATTCGGATACTACCCCTGAAGCTTTACAGTACAGTCTTTATGAAAATATTTCATCTGCCGGGTTAATGTCAGATGAGGCCAGTGTTTTCTTTGCCGGGAGGGCTAAAAACAATCTTGGTTTTCTGAATCAAATGTGGGATGGCTCTCCATTTGATATTGAACGTCGAAGTTCAGAAAGTTTTTCGGTTGAAGGCTCTTTTACCATGCTTCTGATGATTCAGCCTGATCTGTTTATGCAGTACTTTATGAAACATGGAAAAATTGCTAAAGGGTCAGGATTTCTTGCACGATTTCTTGTCTCCTCTGTAAGTTCAACTCAGGGGCAACGTCAGCCGATTATTCAGAATAATTTCGAGGATCTGTTAGGAAAATTTCATGCCAGGATTAAGGAACTGCTGGTAAATGTTAAAGAGCATATGCAAAATAATGTTGAACCTGAAAGAATACGGTTGTCTCAGAGTGCGGGGATAATACTTTTTGAATATCAGATGGATATAGAGAGACTTATAAGTGAACATAAAATCGAGGCTTTAACATCTTTTTTATCAAAGGTACCGGAAAATCTGGTCCGCCTCGCTGCATTGTTTCACTATTTTTGTGAAGAAGATGGCGATGAGGTGACAGAGAACACTTTTAAAAATGCCCGTGTGGTTATGGACTATTATATTAAACAGTCGATGGTGCTTTACACCAGAACACTCGCATCACCTGAGCAGGATGCTGAATATTTGTATCACTGGATGTTAACTCAAGTCAATCGATTAGAAGGAGAGTCACCAAAATTATGTAAGGCTTATGTACGCCGACGGGTCAGCCGAACACATCTGAGAAACAACGGACGATTAAATGCAGCCCTAAAGGTTCTTACAGAAGAAGGTAGAATTACCATTGAGTGTGAAAAAAATAAAAATGGCAGCACAAGTGAGATGATATGTTTTGACTTTCCGACATGCCATTACTGATAAAAACATCAGAAACATAGATGCTACTCATGCTACGTAGCATGAGTAGCATCATGCACAACATATTGATCTTCATAATTTTGAGTAAAAAACAGCCAATGGAGATGTCGAGATGTATCATCTCTGATGCTGTTGTTGTCTTCCTTTTCGCTCTCACAAAATTAACAAGGACTATTTTTATCAAGTATATCAGCGCGGGAAAGTATTAATATATTTATCTTTTTGATTTTAAAAATTCTGCCTTGATTATAAAAGGCATGACAGCGTAACATGCAGGGGGAAATTATAACTCCTCAGACTGCATGATATTACTCCGTGAATCTATAATACGTTGCTGAACCCATTTTTCCACTTCACTGAGTAACCAGCGGGAGTTTCTTCCCAGTTTAATGGGCTTCGGAAACTTCCCTTCGCTAATAAGCTTGTAAAACCACTTGTCACTGCATCCACTGTATTCGGTGATAAAGACCATATCCACCAGCTTGTCATTCATCAGGTCAGTGCTGCTGCTCATATTTGTCATGACGTTGTCTCTCTGTCTTTGATTTGAGTAAAAGACAGGAGCACCTGAAAGATTCATTTCACTGAAACCCTGGTACTCCGCCATAACATTGAACATGTGAGTAAAATAATATTTTTCAGGCTCAGTACTGACTACTGCCAAAATTACGCTGGCCGTCGCTATAGTCCTTACTGTATTCCTTTGCCAGATAGTTTATCCAGTTCAGTGCTTTCTTCAGTTCAGATTGATAATGCTTCCCGTTCCTGTTAAGGTGCAAATAGCACGGTGATGGGAAGTTTACGTATGGATAATATTTTTTAGAATCATCTTCACTCTTCCGTTTTAATGACCGGGCCCATGCTTCCATAATCATGAAAGCGAGGTTGTGGATATAGTCACCTTGCTTCGATGGGTGATATGTTCCGGGATAAGCAAAGGTATCTTTGTTAAGAAATAATGCAACATGATAATGCTTCCTGCCGCACTCATGAAATTCACGCGCCCATACAAATCTGACTTTACACAAATGAACGCGTTTACCCATTTTACCTCTGGCCAGCATATCAGCTTCAATCTGCGCTTTAAGAGACTCATGGAAGCGAGTAATTAACCCAGAGTCACTGTTATAACTTTCATCCGGCACTAAAAGGTCCACTCTTACTAGCAATGTTCTTGGACATTCCTCTATGCTTTTTCCCAGTGTAGCTTTGATTTTCTTAAGATGTCGGGGGTTCAGTATTCCGTAAGCAGCAGTATTAATGCTCATGATTGTATTCTGTTTTTCCTGATGAAGTATGCAGCGTTTAAGGGGGGTATGTTATTAGCATAGTTATCCATGGTATGGTTATATTTCAATTATATTGAACGGGTGATATATTACTGTGACTATATTGTATTTTGTATATATGCTATATATAACAAAGCCAACCCGACAATATATGTGACTTAATTCATGTAAAAACAATAAAAGAAGAAATATTGATATATAAATTATAATCCATCATATAATACTCTGAAGTTAGTATCTTAAGTGTTCTGTGTTTTCACTTAAAAGTAAAAGTATTAAGACAGGAAATATGCAAAATTAAGCATGACTAAAATTGCGGAGTCGTGCGCTTGTTCTGATGAAAAATTGTTTTAAACTGCGTCTGTCGAAGTTATATTCAAATGTTCTTACCACTATGCCAGCAAGTTGAAATGTCGACTGAGGTAATATGCAATGAATGGAGGCCATCAGCCGAGAAGGACGGGACAAGGATAAGGTTTTTCTATGAGGGGATGCCTCGGCGGTTCCGGCATATAACCCGATTAGCGAAGAGTAGGCATACCGTGAGACATAGGCTTTAAGTGCTGTCATTTTTATCTGACATCACTGTTCGCGAATCCGCAAGCAAATTAACAAGCTGAAGATGACACTAATGCTGTTTTGTATATAGGGTATAGACAATCGTTCTATACCCTAATCATCTTATTTGCCAGTGGACTTACTAGGCTTTAATCCCGGAGTATTACCGGGAGTATCTTTATTATCACGTCGGCGTTGATCCGGTTTTCCTGTCGATTTAGCGATTGGTTTAGGACCAGGTTTAAGACCCATGATAGTTATCCTTAAGATGTTCGGGAGAAAGCCTCCCAAAGTTGGTATATGTGAAATAGTAAATATTATCAATATGGATAACTCGCCGTTTTGTGATTTACTCGTCATTATTTGAGCGATGTCAATTTTCTGGTACAAAGCAGTTAAAATACAGATATATGGTAACAGCATAAGTGTATCAAACCTCAAACGTGAGGCGATTGCTCGTTCCCCAATAGTCTGGTCGGCTTAAGCGGGCTACTTACAGTATGCCTTGAGGTTCCTTATTTGATAATATTGCCCATTAATAGTTCGGGATTAACTTTTGCTCATCTATTAGCAATGTCTGGCTGCATGCGGTGAGCATCCTCTCAAGGAAGGCTATGAATGAATATGATTTATCTCTCAGTCGCTGCATTAACGGTTGCACTATTGTCTGTTGCCATCATTTTTATCCTTTTGACAAAATTACGTGCATTGAGGGCTTCTGATGCCAGTAAAACAGCACAACTCGAACGTTATACCGTCATTTCTGATGCAGAAATGGAAGCAACTCGGGTAATGCTGGAGGCGGAGCAACAAGCCCGTGAAATCGTCGACGTAGCCAAAATCACCGCCGCCTCTCTGGAGGAGGAAGCAACCGCATTGCTGGATAATGCGCAGTCAACAACCCTGTCATTACAGGATCAAATTACGTCATTACGTACTTCTTATGCCGAGAAAAAAAGCATCTATGATGAACTCGAAAAAGCGGTAGCCCTTTATCGTGAGGATGTAGATTTCGCAGAAATGGGCATGTTCGAGCCACATTTCGATTTCGATACTTCCGAAGAGTTTAAGGAGGCGATCAAAGATAACAGAAACGAGCAAAAAGCGTTGTTACGCCTCAAAAACCAGGCCGGAGCTATCTGGTGTGGGACTGACTGGACGGTCCATAATTCCCGCGCTGAAGGGAAAAAAATGACTACCAGAGCTATTAACCTGACAGCGAGAGCGTTCAATGGCGAGTGTGATGCCGCAATTGCCAATTGTACTTTTAAGAACTGGTCGGTCATGCATGACAGGATCCAGGCAGCGTTTGATAAAATTAATGCGCTCAATGAAGTCAATGATGTGCATATCAGTACACAGTATCTCCGACTGAAATTAAAAGAACTCGATCTCGTTCATGCCTACAAAATGAAAAGACAGTCAGAGAAAGAAGAACAGCGAGAAATTCGTGCTCAAATGGCAGAAGAACGCAAAGCGCAGCTGGAGATTGAGCGGGCGATTAGAGAGGCAGAAGCGGAAGAGCTTCGTGCACAAAAAGCACTGGATAAGGCCCGAAAGGAAATGGAGTCAAAACTGGCGCAACTGACTACAGAACAAGCTGAAAAGTATCAGTCGAAAATTAACGAGTTGCGTGAAGCCTTAACCGAAGCAGAACTGAAGGGCCAAAAAGCTTTGAGCATGGCACAGCAAACTAAACGTGGGCATGTCTATGTCATCTCCAATGTGGGGTCTTTCGGCGAAGATGTTTTCAAAATTGGTATGACGCGCCGTCTCGATCCTCAGGACCGTGTGGATGAACTGGGAAGTGCCTCGGTACCTTTTCTCTTCGATGTTCACGCCATGATCCATAGTGAAGATGCCCCTGCTCTTGAAAATGCGCTCCATCAACACTTTGATGCCAAACGGACGAACCTCGTTAACAGACGTAAAGAGTTTTTTAATGTCAGCCTGAAAGAGATCAAGAACGCAGTCTATGAACTTGCCGGTAATGATGTCGATTTTATCGAAACAGTTGTAGCCCAACATTATTACGAGACATTGGCATTACGTAAGAAAAACGATGGACTGGCAGAAATTCAGACACAGCATACCGCCAGCCAGCCACGATTTGCTGAATCAATTTGAGTAGAACCAGTTACGTATTGCAATTATCTCCCCTTCTTGCATGAACCGGACTGTGGCAAAAAACTGGACGTCTGCTCTGAGCGAACAGCGGACCTTTGTTTGATTGAAGTGTTTCCTCTCAGCTGAGTCAGCGTGTATACCCCAATATCACAATTAAATAAGAAAGGGTGTGTCATAATTCCTGCCATTACGGCGCAAATACAACATTCGTGGATTAGGAAGGAAACATGGCTGTTATCCGCCACATCAGCATTCAGAATTTTCGCTCAATACGGCAGGCAGAATGGTTTCCAGGTTCAGGGCTGAATTGTCTGATAGGGCCTGGAGATTCAGGAAAATCGACCTTTATTGATGCTATTGACCTAGTACTCGGAGCGCGAAGATCGTTCACATTCAGTGATGCGGATTTTTATCTCATGAATTCCGCTACTCCAGTCTGCATCAGTGTAACTCTCGGACAGCTTGATGACGGGCTTCGGAACCTTGAGAACTATGGGCGTTACCTTCGTGGTTTCAATAGCGAAACAAAGGAAATCCATGATGAACCTCTGGCAGGAGATGAAACCGTACTCACACTGAGAATGGTCGTTGGTGCAGATCTCGAACCAGACTGGTGCTTATTTTCAGAACGAGCAACAGTGGAAGGTTTGGAGAAAAGATTACTGTGGAAGCACCGGGAGCAGTTAAGCCCTACTCGCCTTGGGGCAACCTCGCATCATCATCTGGCATGGGGCAACCGCTCAGTGCTGAATAAATTATCTGCAGAAGATTTTGATATCAGTTCAACGTTGGCCGAACTGTCCCGACAGACACGACACAACTTTGCTGCCCGGCAACTACCGCAGTTGGATAACATTCTTACCGAGGTCAGAAGCATTGCAAATGAGTTAGGCGTTCAGGTTGGAGAACTTAAAGCGCTGCTGGACGTGAATGGCGTCTCCCTGTCTAACAGTGCGATCAGCCTGCATAACAGTGATAACACGCCACTGAGAATGCTTGGTACAGGATCAACCCGATTGCTGGTGAGCGGGTTACAAAAAGCTGTCGGGGGGCCGGGGATCATACTGGTTGATGAAGCAGAGTACGGACTGGAGCCTTACAGGATCAGCCGACTCTTGAATCAACTGGGTTCTCGTGATGATGAACCGACTTCGCAGGTATTCATCACCACCCATTCCCCATATGTTCTCAGGGAACTCAAGGCAACCCAGCTCTGTGTGTTGCGGAAACTAGAACAACCGCCCCCAGAGCCTTCACACAATTTCCTGACACTAAGTGGGGACGATAAGGAACAAGCTACCTTAAGGGCCTGCGCTGAAGCCTTTTTCAGCAAAGCCGTAATTGTGGGCGAAGGTGGAACTGAGGTTGGTTTTATCAGAGGGCTGGACTTGTCCAGACAACGCAGGGGAAGAACAGGCTTTCAGGATCAGGGGGCCTTTGCTACAGATGGCGGCGGCGGGGACAATTATTTCAAACGCGCCGAGGTTTTTGCACAACTGGGATATCGTACTGCCTTATTAAAAGATTCAGATATCACGACACCTGCACACAGGCAACAGACAGAACATTGCCGGGCAAGCGGCGTTACCATTTTTGAATGGGGTAATGGTTTTTCAACAGAGGGTGCCCTGCTAGCTTGGTGTCCTGCTGAGACTATCCGTGACATCGTTCTTCTTGCTGCGGATCTGAACAGCCAACAACAAGTGGATCAGCACATTCATAACTGCTCCCAAGGGGCTTATAACTTTGACACATGCACAAGTGAACCGACAGAAGAAATGAGAACGCCAGTGGCTCACGCTGCTGGCAAATATGGCTGGTTTAAAACGATCGGGAAGGCTGAGGATCTTGCGGAGAATATCGTGGGTCCGGTCATCAATCAGTTTTCACGACCATTCAAAGCAATTATAAGAGATCTGCTGGCGTGGGCAGCAGAAAACGGTGACCCACGATGAGTGTGGATGCCGTTTTAAACGCCAGTAAAGGCCTGATTGTAGCGCCAGCGGGATGTGGCAAAACCCACCTGATTACTGAAGCACTTGGTTTTGCGCAAAGTAAGCCGTATCTCGTGCTGACGCACACAACCGCAGGTGTAACGGCACTCAAAAAGCGACTGAGCCGTTTTGCAATTCCTTCGCGGAACTATGTTGTGACAACAATCGATGGATGGGCTCTGAAAATAGCTGGCTGCTTTCCGGGATTGTGTCCGCTCTATGTGGGTCCTGAAAATCCAACCGTTTTTTACCCTTCTCTTCGCCGTGCCGTACGGGATCTGGTTGTTAACGGTAATATTAGCGAAATCATCACAGCTACTTATTCGCGTTTGCTGGTCGATGAATACCAGGACTGCAATAGCGAGCAACATGAACTGACTTGTGCGCTTTCACGTTTGCTACCAACGGTAGTCTTTGGTGACCCGATGCAGTGTATTTTCAACTTTAGCGGCCCTATGCCCAACTGGAACCAAACCGTTGAAACTTTTTTCCCTACTCTGGCAACCTTACAAACGCCCTGGCGTTGGAACAATGCACAAACGCCAGATTTGGGCCAGTGGCTCCTTGAGCAAAGACATCGATTACTTCTCCGGGAGCGTATCGACTTAAGGTCCTGTCCTGACTATGTACGTTTTCGGCCTCTTTTACGAAATCATAATGACAATATCCAGCGCCAGCAGCGCGAATATTACTCGCTGCTGCGACAGTTTCCCAACGACTCGGTTTTAGTTATAGGTGATTCACGAAGAGCATCATCCAGGCATCAATTTGCACAACGAATCAATGGCATTGATGTTGTCGAACCGGTAGATCTGAGTGACGTGATAAAAATGGCTGCATCCCTTGACGATGCTAATGCTGCCAACGTGATGCCAAGGCTTTTACAGGCAGCAGCTGAGCTGATGACAAACGTTGGCGTTAGTACAACCTTACGAAGAATTAGTTCTATTCAGGCTGGACGAAACAGAACAGCCCCTTCTTCGCTTGAGAATGCATTGGTAGCACTTGCTCTGGCCCCAACCCGACAAAATATTCGAACGACACTCCTTTTGCTCGAAGAGAAGGAAGAGACACGCGTATTCAGGGCCGGAGCTCTGCACGTTCTAAAAGATGCGATAAATCTGTCCATCAGTTCACCTGACAAAAGCATTAGAGAGTCAGCATCAGTTATTCGTGAACAACGTAGATACCAAGGTGAAGGGCGCGTATCGCACCGTTCAATAGGCTCAACTCTTCTTCTGAAAGGTCTGGAATGCGACCACGTGGTGATACTAGATGCGGGAAATATGGGGGCAACTGATTTGTATGTTGCGCTCTCAAGGGGAGCGAAATCTGTTACGATCTTCTCAGGTCGTGATGAGTTCACACCCTAATAGCCCACCATAGACTGCCCCCTAAATAGCTGCGCGGAATAGTGCTCCACTTTCGACCATCCCTTGTAGGGCAAGACACCAAGGATGTTTCCCCGCCTGACCGTGCTGCATTGGGCTTAAGAAGTGTTGCCCCTACGCAACATGCCACTCTTCAGTAAACGGCAGGTGTAGCAGTATTAGGCGCAGCAATTTAGACGATCGTACCTTAGTGTTTATAAGGTCTGCTCTTGGCACGGAACGGACAGAAAGCAAGTTCCCAAGGACCGCTGTGAGCGAGGAGCGGACTTTAAAGCCGTTGAATCAATGTGTTCCTAGATATGTATCATGAAATTCATGTCATGGCTCTTATAGAGAACTTATTGGCACATTTTTAATGTTAGCTCTACTGACCCCTAAGTTAACAAGTAAATCTGTTTTTTCTTGATCCTGATTGATGTTACGTAGCGCGCATCGCCAGGTTGCACTTTGGGGAACGTGTTTTAATATTTCTTTGAAATACTTAGAGTCAACATCAGAAAGAGAATGTCCGATTACTACTATCTGAGTTACTGAATTTAATGAATCAAAAAAAACAATCTCTTCTTTTATTATTTTTGAACAGTTTTTAAAATTCGAATCAAACATTTCATCTAATAGATCATAACCTCCGCTCACCCGTGTATCCTGGTCAACCCCTGGGGCAGGGTTAACAGTTTTGGTACGCTCCCAACTATGACCTAAAATGATTTCACTAACATCTTCAATTGATCCATGTATATGTTTGATATTGGATTTATTTATTGAGTAAAGTCGTTCTAAAGTACTTGTGTAATTGAAGGTAAGATAGATTGCTTGATTATCAAGACTATTAAATTTTTTGTATTGCACATCTTTAGGAACTTCAATCTTGCTAATCCAGTTACAAAACTGTTTCAGTAAGTCGGTTGTCAGGTTCTTTGTTATTCTTTCGATTTCAAATTCATAATTATGGTGATCGCTGGCTTTAAAATCCTCTGCTGCGTAAGAAGTTAAATACCCCCCGCACTCATCAATTATGTTGTAGAAATCTATATCACCTAAAGATGACTCTAGTTCATTCCATTCGTCTCCGGCAGGAGCGAATTTATCTACAGCATTGTATACGTCAAGATCTTCTCTCATTACATAGTTCTTGAAATCGTTATAACCTGTTTTCATATCATGATATAAATCGAAACCATTCCCTATTATGTATAATATCAAAATTTTCCCCTTTAAGATTTTTGGTAGTAGTTCCAAGTATGCTTAACTTAGTGTTCATATGAATCGCTAGCGTTGATAGTACCTTACTTTATATCAATAGAGCCCACCATGTAAAATGCATGATGTTATCAACATAAGTATTATTCCTATCTTATCCCTAAATCAACTTATACTGAAAAAAATCACGGTGCGGTAGGGAGGGACGTAAAAGAGGGCAGAAAAACAGACTTATCAGGAGCATACAGTGAGGCTTAAGTTCGTGGATATAGTACTGGATCTACCCTCAACTCCTGTGGCTAATTAACAAACAGTTGTTTCCCTTACAACAGAGCCACTATCAATAGTTTTACTGTCATGATGACCTATCCCATTGATTAACTAAATCTGATGTCAGTGACGTCCGCCTCTGGCACGAAGCCGTCGATCAAGGGGGAGGCATGTCCGCTCTGAGCGAGAAGCGCAAGTTCAGCTGATTTTTTTTACACGGTTAGTTTTCGAGTCGATTTTAATTCTTTCGCAGGAGAATGAGCCTGGCTCCGACCATAAACGACGGAAGAGTAACAGCGACCAGTATCATCAATTATCTGACAACAGCACTGAAAAGGCTCACCTGAGGTTAAGCATTCATGCAACTGCTCGTGTTTAGCATTTACGTTAAAGTCGATCGTAATGCGAGCCTCACTTACCCAATTATCGGGAATTTGCTGCTTTCGTAACAAATGTCCGAGCATGTCTGAATAGTGGAGTACGACATAATGTATCAGGTTAAAGTGGGGAGCGTGCTTAGGTGGAGTAAGATAAAACGCCATTGTGGTGAGGTTGTTATTGATAGCTAATAACTTTAACTGACCAATAGTCCAGAATCCCTCGAAATCGTTGTTCCGACTAACGAAGCTCTCATTAAGAGCATTAACTATACCCCGTAACTCAACCCTGCGCGCCATTGTTATTCCCTGATTGCTTACTAAAAATCATAATAGCAACTGCACGCTCTAATGANTGTGAGTCCGCCAGCCAGCATTGCTGCCGTCCCGTTTTTTAACTCACGGAGGTCAATGTGTCAGATTGTACCCATACAGGGCAAATTCCTGACGTCCTGAAACAACCTTTATCCTGTCTTCCCGGCGCTCTGTCGGATACTCTGGTGGAGCGCCTGCTCCTGTGCGTTCACTACGAACCGGTAATTGGCATCATGGGAAAATCGGGCGCGGGTAAATCCAGACTGTGCAATACCCTCTTCAGCCCACCTCCCGCCAGGGTTGACCCCGTCAGGGGCTGCACCCGCCATGTTCACCGCTATCAGGTTACTCGTGGTCCACGTACCCTTCATATTGCTGATTTTCCAGGTATCGCCGAAACCCCGGCTTTAGACAGGCGATATCGTCGTCTTTACCGGGCATGGTCTTCCAGACTGGATTTGATTGTCTGGGCACTGAAGGCGGACGACCGGGCCTGGAAAGATGACCTGCGCTGTTACCGTGAACTGCTGAATACAGGAGCTGAGCCAGAGCGTTTTCTGTTTGTTCTCACCCAGGCTGATAAAATGGAGCCCTGTCGTGAATGGGACAATGCAAACCACCTGCCGTCACCCCGCCAGGCTGAGAATCTCCGGGCTAAAACTGAACTTGCTGCAACGCTGTTTGCCACCATCCATCCGGTTATCGCGGTATCGGCAACGGAAAACTACAACCTGGAGCTGTGGGCGGAAGCGCTGATTAAGGCACTGCCGGTCAGCAGCTGCAGTGCTGTTTCCCGGCACCTGACCCCTGAACTACGAACCGAATGTGTTCAGCAAACCGCACGGGAAGGGTTCGTCAGTGTTGCCGGGGCGATTTTCGACGAGGCCGCTTCGGTTGTACAAACCTCAGGCAGGCTGTTGTACCAGCTGCAACGCCTTCGTCGCAGATTCCTGGCGGTCATCCGTGCTGTCTGGCATCTCCTGTTCTGATTTTATTGTCTTTTTCTCACCGCCGTTTCGATCTGTTTCGACGATCGAATTGAGCTTTTATGATAGCCGGTGACTATTGAATTAAATTTATCGATCGGTTTTATTGATAGATATCAACGATCAGTTTACGCATATCGATCTGAATTAACAATTATCCCGCCTTATGATTAGCCAGTACGATCTGCGCTGAATATGAAAATACCCTCTGTCATAAGCTCTCTTTAATTAACTGTTTATAAAGGAATATTTTATGCGTCAGTTTTCCACGTGGCTTCCCGACATCCATAACAACCTGGAGGCGAAGTAATGAAATCATATCCATTATTGCGACAGGACATTTTTGCCTGGAGTCTCGCGGTGGTACTCCCGCTGCTCTGGGTGGTGCTATACCTGAACTTTCCCCAGGCCGCTGCGCTCGTTATTTATCTGGTGGTTGCCCTGGTCTGGGTATTACTGGACCGGACAAATCTGATGAAGCAGGGCATCACGCCGCCTTCCTTTATCTGGTTCTGGTTTCCGGTGGTCTATCTGCGCCAGCGGGACCAGATGCAGGATAAACCCTGGCGACTGATGCAGGTCTGGCTGCTGTGTACGGTGCTGTCATTCGTGGCGATATATCTTCTTGAGCGGCAGTCAGATACGGAAAATCTGGCACAGAGTACCTGCACTACGGTGACGAAAATCCTTCACGATGAGGGTTATGACGAGCGCTGTATCCGTGTGACGGATATGCAGGAAGAAGTGAAAGGTCGTTTCTGGCGGGCGCAGGCGTTGCTGAATACGGGTGTTAAGGAGCCTGTGACCATTGAACGCCGGGGCCGGGAGATTTATGTCATGTTACCGGAAGCAGGAGAGTGAAGAAGATGAACACCGTAAATACCATTACCCGGCATCTGCTGATAAGTGCAGCCGTGTTATTCACCGCCACATCTGTTTTGCATGCCGCGTCGACGGACGCGCTCCGTCAGGCGCATGGTACGCGCTGTGCAAAACCGGTGTTTTACGCACAGACCATGAATCATAAAAAAGAGGTGGAAATTTGCATTGTCACGCCGTCAGTCTCGTATTCATTCGGGAAAACAGGCGCGAAAAAGAAAGAAATGAATATCACCATTCCGGCTGCCAGCACTGATTATGCGTACTCGAACAATCAGGTCATCAGCATTCAGAACTTTACCGTCAGAAACGGGGACACCAGCTACCAGGTCTCAGCCGGTTCGGATGATTCGGGAGAGCCATTCGCATCCCTGTATGTCTATAAGGGCATTCCGGAGACCGGGAAACTGCTGGCAGAAATCAGACTCGACCCGGCCACGGTGGAGAACAACATCGGCCATGCGCTGGCGGATGAGGGTATTCCGGAAGCAGACAGCCTCTGACCGTACCTTCATCAGATGAAATCAATACTGGCCCCGATGCCAGGATACCGGACGTTGTTTATAAAGGAATGTTAATGATGTTTAAAACCCTTCTTACCACCCTGCTGCTTGCCGTCACGCTTCCTTCGCTGGCGGGGAATGCACCTCTGTCTGTCAATGCTCAGCAGGCTTATCTTCCGAGAGTCAATTTCCCGGTCTGGCAACTGACGCTGACCAGCCTTGATAACGACATCACCATACAGTCCCTCACCCTTAACCGGGGGAACTGCCTGATTTCCATGTCGGGACGGGGACAGAATGTGAATAAGCGCCTGGGATACGGCCAGACGCTGTCCTTTACCACCCCCAGTAACAGTACTTTCACGCAGTGCCGCCCTCTCGAATTAAGTGTACAGACCAGCAAGGGGGCTTTTACCTTTAACTGGTAATTTGAAGCCGTAACGGCTGTACTGCTGCTGGTATACATCTTCACCAGTGAATACTGCACGAGTCTTATATTACTGACAGGGCTGTTCCTCCTTCGGGAGGAACAGCCTTTTTCTTATATGTCATTCATTAAGGAATTATCGATGAAACTAGCCAGCCGCTTCGGGCGGATTAACCAGATACGCCGTGACCGTCCCTTAACCCGTGAAGAATTAATGCAGGTGGTCCCCAGCGTTTTTGGCGAGGACAAACATGCGTCCCGCAGTGAACGCTACACCTGGATACCGACCATCACCATCCTTGAGAACCTGCAGCGCGAAGGCTTTCAGCCGTTCTTCGCCTGCCAGACCCGCGTGCGGGACCCGGGCCGGCGGGAGCATACGAAGCACATGCTGCGTCTGCGTCGTACCGGACAAATCAGCAGCCAGCAGGTCCCGGAAATTATCCTGCTGAACAGCCATGACGGTTCATCAAGCTACCAGATGCTGCCGGGGCTGTTTCGTGCCATCTGTACCAACGGCCTGGTCTGCGGTCAGTCCTTTGGTGAAATTCGCGTCCCCCACAAAGGCAACGTGGTGGAGAAAGTGATTGAGGGGGCTTACGAGGTACTGGGCGTCTTTGACCGGGTGGAAGAGAAGCGTGATGCCATGCAGTCGCTGATACTGCCGCCACCGGCACAGCAGGCACTCGCGAATGCCGCACTGCAGTACCGTTATGGTGAGGACCACCAGCCGGTGACGGCATCGCAGATACTGACACCCCGCCGCTATGAAGACCGTCAGGACGACCTGTGGACAACGTACCAGCGTCTGCAGGAGAACCTGCTGAAAGGCGGGCTGCCTGGTCGCACCGCGAAAGGCAAACGCAGCCATACCCGTGCCGTTAACGGTATCGACGGTGACGTGAAACTTAACCGTGCTTTATGGGTGATGGCAGAGAACATGCTGACCATTCTCAGCAAATAACCGCCAGCCGCTCCCTCACTGATATCCCGCTTTAGTCACCCCACAGATTTACCCCATCAATAAACAAGGAAAAATCAGCATGACCGACAATACACTGCCACTGTTCACACCCGCAGAATCTGTTCCTGTTGCGTCTCAACATCAGATTACCTCAACACCAGTCACCGATGAGCACCGCGTCAGTTTCTGGCCGCAGCAATTCGGCGGTATCCCGCAGTGGATAACCCTCGAACCACACATCTTCGCATGGATGGAGCGTTTCTGCGCGGACTACCACGGCGGTATCTGGGTCTTTTTCACCCTCAGTAACGGTGGTGCCTTTATGGTGCCGGAAACCGGTGAGGACGGTGATGAGACGCCATGGAAGCTGTTCAACCCCATGAACGGCAACGGTGCTGACATGAGTGCAGAAGCCGCCGGGATTGCGGTCTGTCTTATCGCCTACAGCCACCATGCCTGTCGTACGGAATGCGACGCCATGACGGAACATTATTACCGCCTGCGGGACTATGCGCTCAGGCACCCTGAATGTAACGCCATCATGCGCATCATCGACTGAGGAATGACGTTATGGAACAACAGTTACCGCTGTTTGCCCGTGAATTACCCCCTGCCGGCCAGCAAACGGTCAGGGCTGCACTGGCCCTGCTGGAATGCCAGTTACGTGAACCCGGCTCGTCATTTACTTCCAGCCATGCCGTTCGCGACTGGCTGCGTCTGCAACTGGCATCACTGGAGAGGGAGGAATTTATCGTGCTGTTCCTCGATAACCAGCACTGCCTTATCACTCACGAAACACTTTTCACCGGCACCATCAACCATACTCAGGTCCATCCACGTGAAGTGGTGAAGGCGGCGCTGAAGTATAACGCTGCTGCCGTCATTATCGCCCACTCTCATCCTTCCGGGCTTGCCGAACCCAGCAATGCCGACCGGCAGATCACCGGACGTCTTAAGAATGCACTGGAACTGATGGAGGTCCGTCTTCTCGATCACCTGGTGGTCGGAGGAATGGAAGTCGTCTCCTTCGCTGAACGTGGCTGGCTCTGAAGGAGGGTATTGCCAGTGAAAATTATCAGTAAACGTCAGGCCATGACGATATACCGCCAGCATCCGAAGTCCCGTCTGTTTCGCTTCTGTACCGGCAGATATCGCTGGTACGGCAGTGTCTGCCACTACGCAGGCCGGGAGGTGCAGGAAATTCGCGGTGTGCTGGCTGTCTTTGCCGAACGTCGTCAGGACCGTAACGGTCCGTATGTGGTATTGCGCTGCGTCACGCTCAATTGAACTGATATAAGGAGCACTACATTGTCGAATAAAACACCGACTGTTAACCATAATGTCGCCGCCCCCTGGTGGGGACTGAAGCGCAATATCACCCCGTGTTTTGGTGCCCGTCTGGTTCAGGAAGGCAACCGTCTTCACTATCTGGCTGACCGCGCCAGTATTACCGGCAAATTCACTGACGCGGATTTACGCCATCTCGACCAGGCATTTCCGCTGCTGATGAAGCAGATGGAGCTGATGCTGACCAGTGGTGAACTTACTCCCCGCCATCAACACGGCGTTACGCTGTATGCGAAGGGACTGACCTGCGAGGCCGACTCTCTTGCCAGTTGCGGCTATGTTTACATCGCGATTTATCCAACACCCACACCGGAAGCACAACCCAGAGAGTAATCACCATGACACACGCCTGTAAAATCAGTGACATCGTCAGACACCTGCAGCAGCACCAGAATGATGATTTTGTCCTGTACCCACTCTGGTACACGGATGATGTGAGTAGCATTGACGCCTCTGTGACCGAAGAGGAAGCCATTGCGGTACTGCAGCATGCCAACCGGCATCACGATGCGGAACAGGGCATTAACTGGTCCACTCTGGAAGAGTCACTAGACGCCATTCGTCAGCAACACACAGCGTAATCGCTCCACCCTCACCACCTCTTTTATTTAGCAGAGATACGCCTTTATGCAGATTCAACCCGTACCCCAAAGTCGGGCGGTACCCTCATGCCCGTCACCCGTCAACATCTGGCAAATGCTGCTCACGTACCTGCTGGAACAGCACTACGGTCTTACGCTTAACGATACTCCGTTTGGTGATGAGCAGGTGATTGCACAGCATATCGACGCCGGTATCTCACTGGCGGATGCGCTGAACTTTATCGTCGAAAAATATGACCTGGTACGCACCGACCGGCCAGGTTTCTCCATCAGTCACCCGTCTCCCTTTATTGGCCGCATTGACATACTCCGGGCCAGACGGGCCACTGGCCTGATGAAACGCAACGGCTACAAAGCGGTGACCGATATCACCACCGGCAAATACAGCGGGGTGACACGATGAAGTTATCCCTGACGTTAGAAGCCGATGCCATTAACGTTCTGGCCCTTAACATGGGCCGGATTAGCGTGGATATTGACGGGATTGAACTGACTGACCTGATTAATGTGGTCTGTGATAACGGTTATTCACTTCGTGTGGTTAACGATAATGACGATCCACTCCCGCCTGCCGCCAGGTTTAACGGTATTCAATGCAGTACCGCCCATATCACTGAAGCTGATAACAGCCTGCTGTATGCGCTCTCGCACCAGCATGAAGACCACGGCGACAGTGAGTGGGTCTGCTATACCGGTTCCGGTTATCTGATCTACCTCGATGCGTGGCAGTATCCGGTACTTCAGCTAAAGAAACGGGGATTATCAAAAGCCTGCCGTCGGCTAGTGTTGACATTAATGTGTCGTTATCACATTCGCATCATTCATCTTGATGCCCTGGGCGAGCAGCTATCCGGTTTCTCCACCTTTGAGTGGTGATCCGCTTCCGGTTACCACGAGGTCTTTTCATGCGGACATTAACCACCGAAGAAGCCCTGCAAATCCTGATCGACTGGCTACGGGACAATACTGACTGTGGTACAGATATCATCTTCGATAACGATGAGGACAATACAGACTCTGCCACGCTGCTTCCACACGTGGAACAGGCACTGAACGACGTTCGCGATCTCCGCCATCTGCAGTTGTTGCAACGAGCCCGGTCAGAATAGTTCTGCCTTTTGCGCACTATACACCCACACAAGCGCCAGCCTTCACCGGGCTGGCGTTTGTTCTTATATAAAGGAAAGAAAACAATGGTCGTACTGACGCAGACCGATCCTGACGTGTTAACCGATCACACTGACGTGATTTGCTCCACCAGCATTGAACGCATCGTCACCGGACGTAATGCTGCGCTGAGCCTGACAGAAATCCTTATCCATCAGCTCAGTGATATTTCTGCACTCACCGACAGCATTGGCGGGGGCAAATCGAATGAATGGGGAGTACGGCAATACCGTTACGACTGCTGGCTGATGGAGAAAGCCGACACCGCCATGAAAGCCATCACCCGCAATATCGATCGCAGCATCTGGAAAGATTTAATGCAACGCTCAGGAATGCTCTCGCTCATGGACGCTCAGGCCCGTGAAGAATGGCACAACAGCCTGGAGAAAGACGACATCCCGACGATCTCTGAAGCCAACATACTCAGCACGTTTGAACAACTGCATCACAGCAAAGGCGAAGTATTTGAGCGTGGTGTGATCAACGTATTCAAAGGCCTGAGCTGGAACTACAGGACCAACTCGCCCTGCAAATTTGGCGCGAAAATCATTGTCAGCGGTCTGGTGAAATATGACAGATGGGGATTCGGACTTAACTGGGGCTGGCAGCGTGACCGACTGGCAGATCTTGAGCGCATGTTGATGCTCCTTGATGGAAAACCCATTCCCGACAACCGCGCTGATGTTACCCGTCGTCTTGGAGATCATATCCATGAGAACAGACACAGCAATCGTTATGAGGACGAAATGTTTGCAATCAAGTATTTTCAGAAGGGAACGGCGCATATCACGTTGAAGCGGCCAGAACTAGTGGATCAACTGAATGACATCATTGCCAGACACTATCCGGGAGTGTTACCTTCATAAGCAAGCTCTAAGGATTGATTCAATTGTATATTTTAGCCTCTTTCCCTCACGCAAAATCATTTGGGGGTGCTTATGGGGGTTACTCATTTATCCAACACAGGTTAATGATTTAAAATCAATGTGTTAATACTCATATGCGACTCCTGTGATCTCCGCCAGTTTGCTTCTACTGAACTCTCCCGGCGTCAACAAAATCCCTTCTAATCCCTGATATATCAAGCCATTCTTGTATTCTGAGATCAACCAACTTCTACCTGCATCAAGTTGTTTTTGGGGTGCATTGGGGGTATCAGGTTGGTTACTGGCGGAAATCCCCCAGGAGGATGGATTCATCAGAAGCCGGAGGATGTCATGGCGCTAACCGATGTTAAAGTGAAAACCGCGAAGCCAGAAAAATCCTCGCTGCTGGAAGCGATCCGGGCGAAGTAAAGAAAGAAGAGAAAGTCGCCCAGCAAATGAGTNNCAGACGAAATCCGATCGCTGGTCATTACGCTATCGTGATGAAATCATCGATACCTTTGAAAAAGATATCTTTCCCTACATCGGCAAGCGCCCTATTGCTGAAATCAAACCAATGGAGTTGCTGGGATATAAAGGCAGGCTAACTGGGCATGGTTTTCGCCACACTATGAGTACCATTCTGCATGAGCAGGGCTTTAACTCTGCGTGGATTGAAACCCAACTTGCACATGTCGATAAAAACAGTATTCGTGGTACATACAACCATGCTCAGTATTCGGATGGAAGGCGAGAAATGATGCAGTGGTATGCGGATTATATTGACCAGCTTAGCAGCAAGGGAACGACGTTTTCCATAATGCTTAAAAGCGGCATCATCCCTGGGCCAGGCACAGGGGAATGAATGCAAAGGTCTGGTCGCATACCACGCCATAACCCTGGTCTACCGCCTGTTTTGCAGTACCGCAATCACGGGATAAAGCCATCCCGCCGGAATCCGTAATGATCCATCCTTTCTCTGGCTGATGTCCAATAACAGTCGTCAGGATCGATACTGCGATTGTAATGGCACCGCAACTTATGCCAAGTGAATGACATACCTACTGGCTATGCGGGTTGTTTAACAATAAAGTTAACAGTATTTGCTGATACACTCGCTTTCAACAGGCCATTTGATTTATCTTTTCTGGAGCATATTCACAATGGAAGCGAATGAATAAAGGATGCGATTCGGCGTATTGCGCGATTTGCTTCCGGTACCTTGCCGACGGATGACTGGAATACATGCCATAAACCGTTCCAGACTTCAATTTGAACGTTAACGCCGGCCTCTGTGGCCTGTTTCGCCAGGCGGGTCGCGTCATCGAGCAGTAATTCCTCGCTTCCCGTTTGTATAAGAAGGGGGGGGAGCCCTGTCAGATCGCCAAAAAGGGGGGAGACTAACGGATTCGATGTTTCAGCGTCAGAACAATAATATGCGACGGTTTGTCGCAAATCCTCAATAATGATCATCGGGTCCTTCTCTGCACAAGAAGAAATACTGTCACCCGATAAAGTGTAATCAAGCATAGGAGATAGCAAAAAACCTGCATGCGGCAACGGATAATTTTCGTTTTTCAGTAGCAAGAACAGAGATAAAACCAGCCCACCGCCGCTTGAATCCCCCCCGAGAATAATGTCTTCAGGTCGATACCCCTTTTCTGACAGCCATTGCCAGGCATGTTTTGCATCCATCAACCCGGCGGGAAAGGGATTTTCTGGTGCTAATGAATAGTTGAGCGTGAGAGCATTCACTTTTGAATAATGAACAATATGTCCAACCAGTTTCCGATGTGTAATGCTTGATCCCTGGCTGTTCCCCCCTCCATGCAGATAGAGAATAACTTTACGACTTTCGGCCTGCGAATGTCGCACCCACTCCGCTGAAATACCTTCCTCAGCTATCATTTCTGTGCTGATACTTTCTGGTAACGGAGCGTTCATTGCCCCTTCTTCCCATATTCTTCTTTGTTCATGAAGGGGGGTATTAAGCGCGAAATCTACATTGCTCGCATAATTCCTGAAAAGCGCTTCCCTTATGCACTGAGCTTCGTTGCTTAACATCATTTCTCCTCACTGCGAACTGGCATAGAGGGGATCAGTATACATATAAATCATTCTGTTTTAGAACAACGCACCCGACACGAACTCTCGTCCTTAAAATGGCGCTCCACAGACGGTTCCCAGACAATCTGTAGACAATTTTCAGACACAAAAAAACCACTTACTGATGGTTTTGTAAGCACACCCGTTTTAGTTCCACGCACTTTTTGAGATTTGCGGGGTTTCAGTCATCAGCCGGTACTCTTCCGGTGTCAGGTTATTCAGGGATTCGTGGGGACGCTCGCCGTTATATTCAGCCAGCCAGCGCTCTGTAATTTCCCGTGCTTCATTCAGTGTTCTGAACAGATAAAAATCCAGTATTTCTGTTCTGTAAGTTCGGTTGAACCGTTTTATAAAGGCATTCTGCGTTGGTTTGCCGGGCCTGATAAATTCCACTATCACACCATGCCCCTGCCCATTGTGCCAGCGTCAGCGAGACCAGCTCCGGACCGTTATCCATCCGCATCTTCAGCGGATATCCGCGGTTTGCCACGATCCTGTCCAACACTCTCACGCCCCGCTGCGCCGGGATATTCAGATCAATTTCTATTGCGAGGGCTTCGCGGTTAAAGTCATCCACCTCGTTGAAGGTTCGGAAACGCCTGCCGCAGACCAGCGCATTTTGTGGCCGAGGGCAACGGCACCGTTGGCGTCAGGCCGGAAGCGATCACCTTAAGCGATCGCGGTGAAGAGAGTCAGCGCTGTGTGATTCGTCATGTCGCCTATATGGGACCGCAGTACGAAGTCACGGTGGACTGGCACTAAGACGAAACCAGGAATGCTGCGCACTTGTTCATACAACAACGTGCGGGGCAAGTAAGAGATAAACAGCCATCCCGACAAAAAAGCCGGGATGGCTGGAGACACATCGTATGGCTAGAACTGGTATTTGATTCCCAGCACGCCGCTCGTATCGCGAAAACCGTTATTACCCATTTGTTGTGCAACGTTGCCCCAAACGCTCAGGTCCCGGGTCAACCGCCCCTCGACGCCCACTTTCACCTCACCGACGTTTCGACTTCCCTGCAGGGAGGTGCTCGTGTCATTCATCCTGACGCCGTACTGCTTCGAGTTGTGTATCCAGTTCGCCTCGATAAAGGGTTCAAACTCGCGTACGCTTCCTTTTTCCGCGGCGCTTTTGCCATTGACGTAAAGGCGCATGCCCAGACGGGTCTGAATATTGTTGTCGCCCTGCCCCCGAACCCGCGTGCCGTTTTTCTCCGTATGGTCGTTAGCCTTCACTCCCATCCAGGTGATCTGTGCCTGTGGGCGAAGATAGACGTTACTTTCCCAGTCGCCTGCCGCCGTGAATGACCCCATATGGAAAGCGTAACCCGATTCCAGCGACGCCGTCAGCCCCTTGCTCTTATAGCTTTCCTGAGCAAGTTCATCACCTTTAACCGTGTTGTCAAACCAGTTATAGAGTACCCATGAGTCGATATACAGACCGGTTTTATCCACGGCGTTCTGATACCAGGTTCCGTACAGANNCGCCACGAGAATCGTAACCTGACAGGCTGTTATGGATGTCGTTATCCTGCTTACCATAACCTGCCATTACGCCCAACTGATAGCTATCCGTGCCGTTCATACTCCCCTGGAGCAACGCGCCGCCGAGCTGCATAACAACGCGGTTGGACGACGATGTGTTCTGATCGTCTGTCATCCGCCCCTTGCTGTGCCCGCCTGACGTACGCAGCCACAGACTGGTCATATGCCGTTCCCCGGTAGCAGGGTCAATATACCAGGAACCTCCCTGACGGTCCTGCAGCCGAGTGTTAAACAGCGTATTCGCTGCCGCCAGGTTACTGGCATAGCTTCCTCCCTCAGGGCGATAGAGGTTGACAGCATCCGGGGTATCGCCTGGCGCAGGCCGATCGTCATCAATGACATCAGGAGAATCGCCTGGCGCAGGCCGATCGTTATCAATGTCATCAGGGGAATCGTCAGGGTCAGGCGTGTCCGCCAAATGGGTTAAATACCAGTTATTCCTGTCACTGCCGGAAGCCGTTCCCTGCTTCACGTGATATTCATAGCTTCCCGCCACTATACGACCTCGTTGCACAAAGGCCTCTGGCGTCGAACTGCCGGTCTCAATAATTTTAATCCCTTCATGCAGCAAGGCCCCTGAGCCATTCTCATTGTTGACATGCACATAAGTCGTGCCGGTCGCGTTGCCGGTAATCACCAGCTTATCCGTCAGGCTGCTGTCATCGCCGAGAACGGTGCCCAGTGAAAGAGTGCCACCGTGACCCGCATAGTCACCATTGATGGTTAATGTATTCCCGGCGCTGGTCACGCTGTTGTTAAGAATGATATTACCGCTATTCGTCACATCGCCCGTCAGCATGACGTTGAGAGGAGAGGAAGGCGGAACACCATAATCATCAATCAGCAGGGTGCCACGGTTATCCAGCGCATTGACGGTCTGGCTGTTGCCGTTGAGGTTAAGCGTCCCTTCCTCGCCAATGGTGACGCCGGAGGTACTGGCAAATGCATTCGATGTCGTCGTCTTCAGCATGCCTTCACTGACAGAGGTCGACCCCGTGTAGGTATTTTCCGCTGACAGTATCAGCGTGCCTTCTCCCGCTTTGGTCAGGCTTTTACCGTCCCAGGCCGGGTTGACGTGCGCCGTATTGTCCGCCAGGGCGACACCGAGATCGAAAGTTCTGCCCTCATCAAGCGTGAAAGTTCCGTGTGCATCAGAATCCAGCCCGTTCCAGTACAGGGAGTATTTGATGATCCGAGAACCTGCGTTGATATAAGCAAAGTCCGGTTGGTTCATACCTGCCACGAGGGCATTACTGTAAGAAAACGCGCCCGTAATCCCGTTTGTGGTTTCAACCAGAAGAATGTCCTGCATATCCCAGTGGGTAATGTTGGCATTAAGCGAGGCGTTATTGCCAACCGAAAGCGACGCCGCCTTGAGGCTGACGTCACTGCCAAGAGTGAGCGCTGCGCCTTCGGCAAACGATGCATTACCGGAAAATTCAATCGGTTGTTCAGACAGCGTTACGCTGGCCGACTGACCCACCGTCAGATTACCGTTGATGGCTCTGTTTGCCTCATCATTACTGACGATCTGCAACGTTGTCGNCGGGCCCCCGCCAGTAATCACGCGGTTATTAATTATCGTCAGATTACTGCCGGATATCGCCGCGCCACCGACACCGTTAGCGCCACCGTTACTACTGTAACTGCCTTTGCCTCCAACGATAGAACCGCTGTTGCTAATCCCCAAGCTGTCACCGAATATTCCGANCCGCCGTTGCTGATGTTAGTACTATTTGTGCTGCCGCTGTAACTGCCTTCTCCACCAGTGATGATGCCGCCAGCCAAATTGCTGATGGTCAGGTTGTGACCGGATATAGCCGTGCCACCGTTTGCACCGTCAGGGCTTGTCGTATCGCCGCCAGCAAAGGCGCCTTCGCCACCGGTGATGGAACCTCCATTGTTGATGGCCAGATTATCACCCAGTATTCCCGCGCCACCTGCGGTAGGCGCCCCGGCACCGCCGGCATCGTCCAGACCGCCATAGCCGCCTTCACCGCCAGTCACGGAACCACCGGCTAAATTGTTAATGGTCATATCGCTACCGGATATGCCAGCGCCAGCATTGCCGGCATTCTCTCCGTAGCCAAACCCACCTTCGCCACCGACAATGGATCCGCCGTTGCTGATCCTCAGGTCGGTACCCGATATCGCATCGCCACCTACGCTGCCGGAATTGCCTCGCCCCCCCGTAATTGACCCACGGGCAATATTATCAATCACTATATTGCTGCCGGATATTCCGGCGCCGGCATTACCACCTTCCGCCCCATCATAGCCAAACCCTCCTTCGCCCCCGACAATGGATCCGCCGTTGGTGATTCTCAGGTCGGTACCCGATATCGCATCGCCACCTACGCTGCCGGATTCGCCTTCCCCCCCCGTAATTGACCCACGGGCATTATTATCAATCACCATATTAGTGCCGGATATTCCGGCGCCGGCATTGCCACCTTCCGCACCGTTATAGCCATACCCCCCACCGCCACCAAGAATAGCGCCGCTGTTGGTTATGGACAGCGCAGAACCCGATATGGCATCGCCTCCTGTGCCACTGAAATCGCCTTCGCCACCGGTAATACGGTAAGTATTGATAATCGTCAGGTCAGTGCCGGATATTCCAGCGCCGCCAATGCCGCCCGTACCCCCGTTGTCATCATAGCCGTAACTGCCATCACCTCCGGTAATCGCGCCATCGTTGGTTATCATGAGGCTGTTACCAGCGATCCCCGCACCGCTAGCGGAATATCTGTCCCCTTCGCCACCGGTGATGGAGCCGGTACGAGAATTGGTTATTGCCAGGTTAGTACCCGAGATTCCCCCGCCTCCCATACCAATGCCGCTAGCGCCATAGCTACCTTCACCGCCCGTAATCGCACCGCCGTTCGTGATGGTTGCATTGGTACCGGACATTCCGTCAGCGCCCTCGCCGCCAGCGTAGCCATTACCGCCTTTTATCGTGATGCCGCTACCGATACTGACGTTGTTATCCGCCGCGGTCGTTTCCGGGTTCGGCGATAAGACATACCCGGCCCCGGCGCCTTCACTGCCTCCGCTAATCCCGTGAGTCCCTGTGTTGGATTGCGCCGTATAAGGAAATGAGCCATCAACATGAATCGTGGCGCCAATTACCGGTCCGGAGGATATGAAGATTGATGCAAGCAATAACGCTATTTTATTTTTATTAAAATGTTGCATAAATAACTCCTTTGTTAGTTTCTACAACATTTAATTCATTTCAATGCATAATTTAGATAATAAATACGCCTGAAAAAACTAACGAGTAAGAGAAACAGTGAATAATTAAATTATGGAATTTTGCTTCACGCTTAATGGATAGCAAAAACAGTATTTGGAAACTACCTAAGTTCCGCCATAGAGTAAATAGCTAAAGAAAAGCAACTAAAATTTCTTAAATAACTTTATATTTTAGTACATAAGAATATTTACAACGTAAAATCAATAAGATAAACCAAAAATAAGTATCCACATTATGAGTATAGATGTAATTATTTAAGCAAAAAGTTTAAATTAAACCTTGATAAAAACAAGCGCTTACGCTTCATGGTCGACAATATAAATCGGCACGTTTATAAATCCTTATATTTCTTTATTTCATCTGCAAAAGACAAATAAGATGGGAAATGTAGATACGGCATTCGGATTTTTATCATCGCCAGCGTTGTGGAGATCTGCCGATGACCTACCTGACCAAAGATATACATTTCATGGCTATCGCGCGGATAATATCTCCGGTATCGGAATGCCGCATTGCACGCAAATACTTCACGGCACAGAATCTCTCTGTTGACCCAATCCCATCGGTATTCGCCCATTTGCCCACATTCAGCATCGGGTTAACACTCTACGATGACACCACCGCCCCACACGTGGAGTATCTCCATGAATATTACCTCTATTCGCAACGCTACATAGTTGATCGCCTTTGGCGACAAAACCTTTCTTGTCACTCCGATGCTCGCCCCGCAAGGCGCGTATCCCGGCTTTCCCGGCAACGTTCTCTATCTGCGCTAAAAGCTCGTCTTCAAAACGGATGTTCTTCATTGTGCTTTTCTTTCGATCGAATTCGGCCTTCTTCTTCTCTTGCATGGTAGGTACCACATGAGCATAAAATCTAACAACCCCCATAGGTGCGCCAACACCAGAGAGCGTCTAACCGCACCAATTATCAAGGAGTTGATTATGGCTGATTCGCATTCTACCCCAGACATCACGTCACCGTAAAAGTGATGCAAGGTTGTATTGTTCTGGTGGCGTACAGCGAGCAGGAACAAAAGCTGCTGGATGAATTAACTCACGCGAAACAAAAGCTGAAAGGTATTGAAACGGTGCTGAACTAACATATTGCCCGGCGGCGCTTCGCTTGCACGGGCCTACAAATGCAGCGAACCCCTGTAGGCCGGATAAGCGAAGCGCCATCCGGCAGAAATGTCTACCCCGCCTCACCCCGATACACCGGCACCCGCCTTGTCGTACCGGTAATATTATCGAATACGCTGGTCTCCGACGTGGCGATTCGCATCCCGGTTTTTCTCAACCGCTGTACATCCGCAGCAACACGCTGAATGCCGAACCAGAACAGGGCGTCGAGCGCGGTGACCTGCAGGCCGCTTTCCAGCGCCAGTCTCAGGCGTTCGCGCGGGGCTTTGACGTCTTTGGCGATCTGCTGGAACGGGGTTGCCATCGTGCCGGTAGGATCAACCCGGCGGATGCGGGTTGAGAGGCGGTACTGGAATTCGTCGGGGATGTCGCTTAACGACGTGTTCAGGCTGTAAACGCAGCCAAAACGCTTGCCGTTAAACGTCACGTTTTTCTGGCTGAGCTGAAGCTCGTCCCGCAGCCCGGCGATCAGCTGCGGTGCGCGGGTGAGCAATAGCCTGAAGGGAAGCTCAAAACTGGTGACGTAATCCACATTCAGCAGCGCAATGCGCAGACGCTCTTCCGCCCCAGCCTGCACCTGGCGGCATTCTTCCAGCACTTCCTGCCATTGATGGGTGAGCCGCGGTGTCTCCGCGACTTCCATAAAACTATATTTTTCAATCTGATAGTCAATTCGTTCGGTCATTTCCGTTCGCCATCCCGCCGGGTGGTTAATACGAGGTGATTACTGACTCAGACTCAGGATAGTACGGATATTTCTGGCGCTAGTCGCGATAATATCGATCGCGCCGGTACGTAGCGCGCCCATAATAGCCATCGCTTTGGTGTTTTCCGAGGCAATCGCAATCACGCAGGGGATCTGCCGCAGCTCATCAATGCTCAGGCCAATCACGCGGTTGTCCATCACGGTATTCACGTGCTCGCCGCGGGCGTTGAAAAAGTCATACCCGGCGATATCACCAATGACGCCCTGATGCAGGCTGGCATCATTGATCTCCTGCGGCGTGAACCACCCCAGTTTCACCATGTAGCTGTCTTCATTCATGTCGCCAATACCCACCAACGCAATATCCGCTTTGCGCGCGCGATCCAGCGTTTCTTTGATGGTGCCGTTCTGCATCAACAGCTCTTTAAGCTGGATGTTTTCGACATATGCGGGCGCATATAAAGACTCGCTGCTGCCGCCGAACTTTTTCGCCAGCAAACGGCTGATATGGTCGGCGTTGATGACATCGCCAGGACGGTGCGTACCGCCAATGCCGCAGATAAACCGGCAATCGCGCGGCTGAATGGTGCCGGAGAGATCCGCCACCGAGGCGACGTTACGCCCCTGCCCGACCGCCACCACCATATTATCTTTCAGCATATTATTGAGATGACCGGAAACCAGCGCGGAGACCTGACGGCGCTGCTCTTCTTCGTCGTTATGGTCGAGGGCGATCAGCGCGCGGCTGATGGGAAAACGCTCGATCAGCTGTTTTTCCAGTTGTGTGCTGAATACCGGATGGTAGCGAACATTAATTTCAACAATGCCTTCTTCTTTCGCGCGCTTCAGCAAACGCCCGACCTTGATGCGGGAAAAGCCAAACTTGTTTGCAATCTCTTCCTGCGTCACCTCATCGCAGTAATACGCGACGGCAATCTCGGTGAGTAACTCATAATCCTGGGACGCGTTCGATTTTTCCATTCGGCTGACTTCTCCACGCAGTAGATGTAGATAATGTTTAGGTGGTGAACATTTGCCGGGAAGTATATCAGAAATGTTCAGAACGCAATCATGCGTCAGCCAGCAGAACGGGTGGAGAGGAGCGCCTGCGCTTCGGCAAGAATCGACGCCACCGCCTGCGGCTGATGCGCAAAGCGGCCAAGGAAAATGCCGTCAACGTCCGGCCACAGTCGGCTCAACAAACCAGGCCCGGCGCTGCCGCCGTAGATCACCTGAAACTGCGCGCCATATCGCTGATGGAGGTACGTCCGCAGCGCGCTACAGACGCCGCGAATGTACTCATCGCTTGCCGGCTCCGGCGCACCAATCGCCCACTGCGGCTCCCAGGCAAAAATCGCGGCGGGCAGTGGCGATGCACGGCGATGGGCGAGCAGCTCATCGATCTGCTGACAGGCAAACGCGCTGGCATTTTCAATGCTCATCCGGTGTTCTTCCCCGATACAAATGACCGGGGTGAGTTCACAGGCAAACGCTCTGTCCAGCTTTTGATTGATAACGTCGATGGTTTCGCCGAAATGGCGACGTCGCTCGGCGTGGCCAATTTCGACATAACGGCAGCCCATCTCCTGCAGCATCATCGCGCTGGTTTCCCCGGTCCACGCCCCGGGTGGGGCGGCGCAGACATTCTGCGCCCCCGTTGCCATGGTGGTGCCGGAAAAGGCCTCAAGCGCCGCGGCCAGCGCGGGCATCGCAGGAAAGGTAAACAGCTGCAATGCCGACGCAGTGGCGTCCGGCAGCGCGCGGACAATTTCCGCCACCTGCTGACACCACGCCTGCGTTTGCTGATAGCCAAAGTAGGTCTTGTGGCTGGTTCCGATCACCAGTTTTACGGGCATACTTTCTCCCTGGCGTCATCGGTCATGCAGGCACCGACCGCATCGATGATCATCGACAGCGACACGGCACCNCCCGCCCGCCTTACGCCAGGCCGCCGCGAGTGATAATCCCTCTTCCGCCGCCGCGCTTAATGCCTGGCTGAACGGTTGCAGGACATCGACCAGCGTTTTATCACCCGGTTTTGCTTTACCAAAATGCATCACGCCGGAGCTGGCCTGCGAAACGGCCTGCGCGACGATGACAGCGTCCGGCTTCTCGCTGTTGCCGATAGTGGTGCCGAG
>NZ_JNGH01000079.1 GCF_001188485.1 Trabulsiella odontotermitis | reverse complement strand
TGTATGAGCAACCGGCGCGCAGCGGCCAGGTTGCTGGCGGGCGGGAGATCGAGCCAGCAGAGTTCCGTCGGATCGGTGCAGCCCCACTGCAGCAGATCCAGCAACAGCGAGGAGAGATCGCTTTGCAGGATCTCCGGTTCGCTCTGCGCCGCCGCCCGTTCCGCCTGTTCTTTGCCGAGAAGGTGCAAGCAGATGCCGGGTTCCAGACGCCCGGCGCGTCCGGCGCGCTGAGTCATCGAGGCCTGGCTGACGCGCTGAGTGATCAGCCGTGTTAAGCCCGTGCGTGCATCAAACCGCGCCACCCGCTCCTGCGCGCTGTCGACCACCAGGCGGATCCCTTCGATGGTCAGACTGGTTTCGGCAATGTTCGTCGCCAGCACCACTTTGCGCCTGCCTGCCGGGGCCGGAAGAATCGCTTTTCGCTGCTCGCTGAGCGGCAACGCGCCATACAGCGGACACAACAGCGTGTCCGCCGCGACGCGCGATGCGAGCTGTTCCTGGACGCGCTGGATTTCACCAACACCGGGCAGAAACAGCANNCAGTCCCGCCGTGGCAATCGCCACCGCCTCATCGAAACGCTGATGCGCTACCAGCGACTGATAGCGCCGCTCGACAGGAAACGCGCGCCCTTCGGAGGCAATCACCGGCGCGTCCGGCAGCCGCTGTTGCAGCCGTTCGTTATCCAGCGTCGCTGACATAATCAGTAATTTGAGATCTTCACGCAGCCCCTGCTGGACGTCCAGCAGCAGCGCCAGCGCCAGATCCGCCTGCAGGCTGCGCTCGTGGAATTCATCGAGGATCACCAGCCCCACGCCGCTGAGTTCGGGATCGTGCTGAATCATGCGTGTGAGGATCCCTTCGGTGACCACTTCCAGCCGCGTCGTCGGCCCGACGCAGTTTTCGGCGCGCATCCGGTAACCGACGGTTCCACCAGGCTGCTCACCCAGCAGTTCCGCGAGCCGCTGCGCGACGTTACGCGCCGCCAGACGACGCGGCTCCAGCAGAATAATTTTGCCGTTGATAGCGCCCTGCTCGAGGATTTGCAGCGGCAGCCAGGTGGATTTCCCTGCCCCGGTTGGCGCATTGAGTAAGACCTGCGGCGCATGGTTCAGCGCCTGAAGAAGTTCGGGTATAACAGCGGCAACCGGCAATAAGGACACAAAAGCTCCGAAGGGTTAACATTCAGGGTCATGCATTGTAGCATCGCGATAAAAGTCGCAACGCAATAAATCATTACCGGGAACCCATCATGTCTGAGCCGAAAAGGCTGTTTTTTGCCCTTGAATTGCCGGGCGATATTCAGCAGCAGATAGTCCACTGGCGCGCGGCGCAGTTTCCGCCAGATGCCGGGCGACCGGTCGCGGCGGCGAACCTGCACGTGACGCTGGCGTTTCTCGGCGACGTCAGCGCAGAAAAACAGCGCGCGCTGACGGNNGCACCTTACGCTGCTGCGCGACGCCAGCCATGCGGTGAAAATCCCGCCACCGGGGTTCCACTGGCCGGTGCCGGTAAGCGAATTTGTGCTGTATGAATCAACCTTTTCGCAAGGACGAACGCGTTATACTGCGCTGGAGCGTTGGGCGTTAACAGAATAATCAGGAAACAAAGATGCAGTTTATTCCTAAATTACAATCCGCCACGTTGATAAAACGCTATAAACGATTTCTTGCGGATGTTGTCACCGCTGACGGGACAGAAATAACGCTCCATTGCCCAAATACCGGCGCAATGACGGGATGCGCCACACCGGGTGATACCGTGTGGTATTCCACATCGGAAAATAGTAAACGTAAATACGCTCATACCTGGGAATTAACACAAACTCAGCAGGGTGCTTTTATATGCGTCAATACATTACAGGCGAATAGATTGGTAAAAGACGCGATTCAATCCGAATTGATTCCGTCGCTTCGTGGATATACTGCGTTGAAAAGTGAAGTGAAATACGGTGCAGAGCGCAGTCGCATTGATTTTATGTTACAAGCAGAGGATCGACGAAACTGCTATATTGAAGTGAAATCGGTTACGTTGGCGGAAAATGAGAACGGTTTTTTCCCGGATGCCGTGACTGCAAGGGGTCAAAAGCATCTCCGGGAGCTGATGAGCGTGGTGTCAGAAGGCGATCGTGCCGTCATTTTTTTCGCGGTACTTCACTCAGCCATCACCTGTTTTTCACCCGCGCGCCACATCGATGCTAAATACGCGCAACTATTGAATGAGGCACAAAGCAAAGGGGTGGAGATTCTGGCTTATAAAGCGGAACTTTCTGCCGATATTATGACTCTGAAAGAGCCGGTACCCGTTGCGTTATAACGGGGTAAACCACTGAACATTAAGTGTGCTGGTCGCGTGCGCAAATACGCTTTTCCTCACAGGGTTGTCAAGTGTAACGTTTAGATAATTGCTATCCGGAAAAGCATCTGCTATTTATAGCGGCCTGATTTTTCCCCCAACATGGGGATCGATAGTGCGTGTTAAGGAGAAGCAACATGCAAGAAGGGCAAAACCGTAAAACATCGTCCCTGAGTATTCTCGCCATCGCTGGGGTGGAGCCGTATCAAGAGAAACCGGGCGAAGAGTATATGAACGAAGCCCAGCTGGCGCACTTCAAGCGCATTCTTGAAGCATGGCGTAATCAACTCAGGGATGAAGTCGATCGTACCGTTACACACATGCAGGATGAAGCTGCCAACTTCCCGGATCCGGTCGACCGTGCCGCGCAGGAAGAAGAGTTCAGCCTCGAACTGCGTAACCGCGATCGCGAACGCAAGCTGATCAAAAAGATCGAGAAAACGCTGAAGAAGGTTGAAGACGAAGATTTTGGTTACTGCGAATCCTGCGGTGTTGAAATCGGTATTCGTCGCCTGGAAGCGCGCCCGACGGCCGATTTGTGCATCGATTGCAAAACGCTGGCTGAGATCCGCGAAAAACAGATGGCGGGCTGATGTAGCCTTCGCTACGTTGCTGATAATCTCTGGCGGGAGTCCTCTCCCGCCTTGTTCTTTTTTACGCTGAAGATGCCAGAATCAACTTATACAGGACGCTTTGCGCCCTCCCCCTCAGGTGAACTCCACTTCGGTTCGCTGATCGCCGCGCTGGGCAGCTATTTGCAGGCTCGCGCACAACATGGCACCTGGCTGGTGCGCATTGAAGATATCGATCCCCCGCGTGAAGTTCCCGGTGCCGCAGAAACCATCCTGCGTCAGCTGGAACATTACGGCCTGCACTGGGATGGCGAGGTGTTATGGCAGTCACAGCGCCACGACGCCTACCGCGCGGCGCTGGACTGGCTCTCGCAGCAGGGACTGAGCTATTACTGCACCTGCACCCGCGCGCACATTCACAGCATGGGAAACCGGCCACTGCCGTGATTTGCATCTCGGCCCACAAAACGCCGCGCTGCGTCTGCGCCAGCAACAACCGGTGCTCCGG
Organism: Trabulsiella odontotermitis; assembly: GCF_001188485.1. GTDB lineage: Bacteria > Pseudomonadota > Gammaproteobacteria > Enterobacterales > Enterobacteriaceae > Trabulsiella > Trabulsiella odontotermitis_A. The sequence continues at coordinate 31,224 of NZ_JNGH01000079.1, read as the reverse complement.
TTTTACGATAAACTCCGGGGGGAGATCGTTGCCGACGAGGCGCTGGCGCGGGAAGATTTCATTATTCATCGTCGTGACGGATTGTTCGCTTATAACCTGGCGGTGGTGGTCGATGACCATTTTCAGGGCGTCACGGAAATCGTGCGCGGGGCCGATCTGATTGAGCCTACCGTGCGGCAGATCTCGCTCTACCACCACTTTGGCTGGCAGGCGCCGGACTACATTCATCTGCCGCTGGCGCTGAATAGCGACGGTAACAAACTGTCAAAGCAGAACCATGCGCCCGCGCTGCCGAAAGGCGATCCACGCCCTGCGTTAATCAACGCTTTACAGTTTCTTAATCAGGATATAGTAAAAGGATGGCAGGATTTACGCGTTGATGAGTTGCTGAAAAATGCCGTGGCTAACTGGAAGCTTTCGACAGTACCGGAAATCCAGCATTCTCAAACGCGTTTGGCTGAGCTATGATTAGCCGCTATTTTTTGTCCGAAGTCTGACTTTTTCGTTTCGATACTACACAACCGAGGTGCAATATTTTTACCCGAGTCGCTAATTTTTGCCGTAAGGTGCTAAGCCGTGAGGAGAGCGAGGCAGAAATCGTCGTCGCCAGACCTAAAATGACGGTTATCCCGCGTGAGCAGCATGCTATTTCCCGCAAAGATATCAGTGAAAATGCCCTCAAAGTTCTCTATCGACTGAACAAAGCGGGCTATGAAGCCTATCTGGTCGGCGGCGGCGTGCGTGATTTACTGTTGGGCAAGAAGCCCAAAGATTTCGACGTTACGACCAGTGCGACGCCCGATCAGGTGCGCAAACTGTTTCGTAACTGCCGTCTCGTGGGCCGCCGTTTCCGTCTGGCGCACGTGATGTTTGGCCCGGAAATCATTGAAGTCGCTACCTTCCGTGGTCACCACGACGGCAGCCCGATCGATCGCACCACCTCGCAGCGCGGCCAGAACGGCATGCTGCTGCGCGATAACATCTTTGGCTCCATCGAAGAAGATGCCCAGCGCCGCGACTTCACCATCAACAGCCTGTATTACAGCGTGGCGGATTTCACGGTTCGTGATTACGTCGGCGGCATGCAGGATCTGAAAGATGGCGTCATTCGCCTGATCGGCAACCCGGAAACCCGCTACCGCGAAGATCCGGTGCGCATGCTGCGCGCCGTGCGTTTCGCCGCGAAGCTGGGCATGCGTATCAGCCCGGAAACCGCTGAGCCGATCCCGCGTCTTGCCACGCTCATCAACGACGTGCCACCGGCGCGTCTGTTCGAAGAATGCCTGAAACTCCTGCAGGCAGGTTATGGATTCGAAACCTGGCGTTTACTGCGGGAATACAGCCTGTTTCAGCCACTGTTTCCGACTATCACCCGTTACTTTACCGAAAACGGTGATAGCCCAATGGAACGTATCATCATCCAGGTGCTGAAAAATACCGATACCCGCATTCATAACGACATGCGTGTTAATCCGGCGTTCCTGTTTGCCGCGATGTTCTGGTATCCGCTGCTGGAAATGGCGCAGAAAATCGCCCAGGAAAGCGGCCTGGCCTATTACGATGCTTTCGCGCTGGCCGCCAACGACGTGCTGGACGAAGCCTGCCGTTCTATCGCAATTCCGAAACGTATTACCACGCTGGTGCGTGATATCTGGCAACTGCAGTTGCGTATGTCGCGTCGCCAGGGCAAACGCGCCTGGAAGCTGATGGAGCATCCGAAATTCCGCGCCGCGTACGATCTACTGTCGCTGCGTGCGGAAGCAGAAAGCAATGCCGAACTGCAGCGTCTGACGCAGTGGTGGGGCGAGTTCCAGGTGGCCGCGCCGCCGGAGCAGAAAGACATGCTGACCGATTTAGGCGATGAACCTGCGGCCCGCCGCCGTCACCGCCGTCCGCGCAAGCGCTCGCCGCGTCAGGGTAGCAGTGCGTGACCACGGTCTGGATAGCCATTGGCAGCAATCTGGCGTCCCCGCTGGATCAGGTTAACGCGGCGATTGCAGCGCTGGGAGAGATCCCCGACAGCCGTATCGTCGCCCTCTCCTCGTTTTACCGGACGCCGCCGCTGGGGCCGCAGGATCAACCCGATTACCTGAATGCCGCCATCGCGCTGGAAACCACGCTGTCCCCGGAAGCACTGCTCGACCATACCCAACGCATTGAACTGCAGCAGGGCCGTGTTCGTAAAGACGAACGCTGGGGACCGCGTACGCTCGATCTCGATATCATGCTGTTCGGCGATCGCGTTATTCAGACCGAGCGGCTTACCGTTCCCCATTACGACATGAAAAATCGGGGGTTTATGCTGTGGCCCCTGTTCGAAATTGCCCCCGGGCTCACCTTTCCTGACGGTACACCGCTTGCCGTTGCGCTGAAATCACTCAATAGCGCACAACCTGCCCACTGGTAAATTTGTCCCCTTGATAGTTGCTGTTACAATGCCGCAAGATTCGGCTCTTGCTATCAGGAAACGTAATGAAACCAACCACTATTTCCCTGTTGCAGAAATGCAAGCAGGATAAGAAACGCTTCGCGACCATCACCGCGTACGATTACAGTTTCGCTAAACTGTTTGCCGACGAGGGGATTAACGTCATGCTGGTCGGCGACTCGCTGGGGATGACGGTCCAGGGACATGATTCCACCCTGCCGGTCACGGTTGACGATGTGGCTTATCACACCCGCGCAGTGCGCCGTGGCGCGCCACATTGTCTGCTGCTCACCGACCTGCCTTTCATGGCCTACGCCACGCCCGAGCAGGCGTTTGAAAACGCGGCGACGGTGATGCGTGCCGGGGCGAATATGGTCAAAATTGAAGGCGGCGCCTGGCTGGTGGAGACGGTAAAAATGCTCACCGAGCGCGCCGTGCCGGTGTGCGGACACCTCGGTCTGACGCCGCAGTCGGTGAATATTTTCGGCGGTTATAAAGTGCAGGGCCGCGGCGATGCGGCGCAGATACTGTTCGATGACGCGCTGGCGCTGGAAGCGGCCGGGGCGCAGTTGCTGGTGCTGGAATGCGTACCGGTGGAACTGGCGAAACGCATCACCGAAGCGTTACAGATCCCGGTTATCGGCATTGGCGCGGGGAATGTCACCGATGGTCAGATCCTGGTGATGCATGACGCGTTTGGCATTACCGGCGGTCATATCCCCAAATTTGCCAAAAATTTCCTTTCTGAAGCGGGCGACATGCGCGCCGCGGTGCGGCAGTATATTGCTGACGTTGAGTCCGGGGTGTATCCGGGCGAAGAACACAGTTTCCATTAAGGAGTTTTGTTGTGTTGATAATCGAAACCCTCCCGCTGCTGCGTCAGCATATCCGCAGACTGCGCCTGGAAGGCAAACGTATTGCGCTGGTCCCGACGATGGGCAATCTGCACGATGGCCATATGAAGCTGGTAGATGAAGCGAAAGCGCGTGCGGACGTGGTCGTCGTCAGTATTTTTGTTAACCCGATGCAGTTCGACCGACCGGACGACCTGGTGCGTTACCCGCGCACGTTGCAGGAGGACAGCGAAAAGCTGAATAAGCGCAAAGTCGATTTGATTTTCGCCCCGGCTCCCGCCGATATCTACCCGCACGGCACCGAGACGCAAACCTACGTTGATGTTCCCGGCCTTTCCACCATGTTGGAAGGCGCAAGCCGTCCGGGCCACTTTCGTGGCGTCTCAACGATTGTCAGCAAGCTCTTTAACCTGGTGCAGCCGGACGTGGCCTGCTTTGGCGAGAAAGATTTCCAGCAGTTGGCGCTGATCCGCAAAATGGTCGCCGACATGGGCTACGACATTGATATCGTCGGCGTGCCCATCGTTCGTGCCAAAGACGGACTGGCGCTGAGTTCCCGCAACGGCTACCTCACCGCCGCCGAGCGTAAAATCGCGCCGGGGCTGAGCAAAGTGATGAACAGCATCGCGGAAAAACTGCTGGCAGGTGAGCGCGATCTGGACGAGATCATCGCCCTCGGCGAGCAGGAGCTGAATGAAAAAGGTTTCCGCAGCGACGAAGTACAAATTCGCGATGCCGATACCCTGCTCGAGCTGACCGAAACCAGTCAGCGAGCGGTGATTCTGGTCGCCGCCTGGCTTGGTCAGGCGCGTCTTATTGATAATAAACAGGTTGAATTACGCCAGTAGACAGGGGTCAGAAAACGGGCAATACTGCGCGGATACAGGCCACCCCGCCCTCTCTTACGGGAGAGGGTATGAATGAAGATGAAAGGTAGACGTAATGATTCGCAAAATGCTGCAAGGTAAGCTTCACCGTGTGACAGTGACTCAGGCCGACCTGCACTATGAAGGTTCCTGCGCCATTGACCAGGATTTTCTCGATGCGGCAGGAATTCTTGAAAACGAAGCGATTGATATCTGGAACGTGAACAACGGCAAACGCTTTTCCACCTATGCGATTGCCGCCGAGCGCGGTTCTAAAATTATCTCTGTCAACGGTGCGGCAGCGCACTGCGCCGACGTCGGCGACATTGTGATTATCGCCAGCTTCGTTATGATGTCCGACGAAGAAGCCCGTCGCTGGCAGCCGAAAGTGGCCTACTTCGACGCGGGCAACGAAATGAAGCGTACGGCAAAAGCGATTCCGGTTCAGGTTGCTTGATTGCTCTTCGCTAGCTCTGCGGCTGATTACTGATCAGCCGCGACATCGTCTCTAAAGAATCCGTTCTTAGAATATACAAGCGCTTCAGTAAGAACGGATTATCCCCCGGCTTCACCTTCCCTTTTACCGTCGTCACCGCCAGGTGAAAACCCGCATCGTTCGCCGCCTTAATGGCTTTGTCGTCGTAGCCGCCAAAGGGGTACGAAAGATAGAGCACGTGCGGGTTAAACTGCGCCAGCGAACGGCGGGAGCGGGCAAAATCGAACAGAATGTTGTGATAGCTGCGACTTAGCAAAATCGGGTGGCGGTTGCTGTCCACGCGGTGCAGAAAATGGGTGTGCGACTGCACATCAAACACGTCCTCAATGCCTCGCAATTCTGAGACGCTCATAAACTGCAGTGATTTTGGGTCCCATTTCTGCGGATGCCGCTTGATGCGCGACGAGATAATAAACGCCGTGGCTTTAAAGCCGTAAGGCTTAAGCACCGGGTAGGCGTAGCGGCTGACCGATTTCAGGCCATCGTCGAAGGTGATGACCACCGAACGCGCTGGCAGGTTCATCTTATTGCGGACGTAGCCCTCCAGCTGATACATCGTCAGCGTGGTGTAGCCCTGATCGCGCAGCCAGGTCATCTGGTTGCTGAACGCACGGACAGAGGTGGTGGTTGAGGTGTGGCGAAAGCGGGTGTTTTCTTCATCACGCAGAATGTGATGATAGGTCAGCACCGGAATGCCATTGTCCTCCTGCGCGTCCAGACTGCTTACCCACGCCAGTCGGTTGCCGATACGGATCTGATACCACGTCTGATTGAGGCGATCTTTCAGCTTGCTGATGATCGGATAACGCAGGTTATCCGCCAGTACGCCAAACGGCGCGCTGCCGGTACTCGGCGCGTTATAAACCGGCGTATCCCGCCAGGTCAGCAGGTTCTGATTACTGAGCGGTTTATTGAGGTCGCCGAGGGTATCTTCAACGCGCTGATGCCCCTGCACCGGCTCCAGGTGGTCTTTATCGATAAACCCGGTACCAAAGCCAAAACTGAACTCGTAATAATCGGCCGCGCCCGGCACCACCGCGAGAATCTGACCGGCACGCACGTTACCGACCGTTACGACGTTATTGCCGACCTGCGCCCAGATGGTGGCGTCTTCCGTGGTTTGCATATATCGGGCGGGCAGCCGTTGTTGATTGATGAGGCTGGCGGAGGCGCTGCCTGTTATCAACAGCAGCAAAACGAAGACAACACGAGTGAACATGCGGGGAACCGGAGCAAAGAAACTCCTGTTATTGTAACAAAAGACCAATCAATACCAATGGTTAATTGTCATACTGGTCATGGAGTAAAACGAAAGGCGGATTTTTTTGCTGCTGGTGCCATAGACTGCTGACTTCCGCGCCACCGCTACTCACAATGGCGTCGCGGAACGCTTCGCTGCTTAGCGATTCGCGCTCCCTCGCCAGTAGCTGACGGCCTGACACTGCACCAGCGGACCAAACTTTTTCTCCAGCCGATCCTGTATATCCTGTGCCCGGTCGTCATGGCAGGCAATGACCCAACCTAACATTATGCTCTCCTTCAGAGACGTGCCCGGCGGGCAGGAACGCCACCGGGCATGGGATCAGCTGCGCAAACCACGGCCGCGCTGAATCAGATACCAACACAGCAGGTAGAATGCCACGATAAAGATCACCAGTACACCCACCGTGGTAAACAGCGGCACATCGGTAATGCCGAGGAAACAAACCCCGCGTTCAGCAGCCCCGCCAGCGAGAAAAGAATCGCCGTGAGCAGTAGCGTCAGTGCGACAAACACCCATGAATGCACCTGGAAAGGCACAAAGAACAGCGAAACCGCAGTGACCAGGATCCCCACGCACAGACCGCGCGCCACGCCGCCGCCGACGTAACCGGCGATAATCACGTGCGTCGGCACCGGTGCCACCAGCAACTCTTCGATGTTGCGCTGAAATTTCGCGCTGAAGAACGATGAGGCCACGTTGGCATAAGCGTTGGTGATCACCGCCATCATGATCAGCCCTGGCACGATAAACTGCATGTAGGTGAAGCCATGCATTTCACCAATCCGGGAACCGATCAGATTACCGAAGATGATGAAATAGAGCGTCATGGTGATGACGGGCGGCACCAGCGTCTGGATCCAGATGCGCATAAAGCGCTGAATTTCTTTGGTCCAGATGCTTTTCAGCGCGACCCAGTAAAGATGCATCATGCCTGTTCTCCCTGTTTTTCATGGACCAGCGAGACAAACAGCTCTTCCAGACGGTTCGCTTTGTTACGCATACTTAATACCTGAATCCCCTGCGCACTCAGTTGGCTGAATACGCTGTTAACCCCCTGCTCGCGCAGCACTTCCACTTCCAGGGTGGAAGTATCCACCAGCCGGTACTGATACCCTTCCAGCACCGGAAGCGGGCTTTTCGGCGCCAGATCAAGGATAAACGTCTCTGATTTCAGTTTCGACAACAGCGCTTTCATGGAGGTGTTTTCCACCAGCGCGCCGTGCTGAATAATGCCAATGTTTCGGCACAGCATTTCGGCCTCTTCCAGATAGTGCGTCGTCAGAATGATCGTCGTGCCCTTATCGTTGAGATCCTTGAGAAAGCCCCACATGGAGCGACGCAGTTCAATGTCGACCCCGGCGGTCGGTTCATCAAGGATCAATAATTTTGGCTCATGCATCAGCGCGCGGGCAATCATCAGACGGCGTTTCATGCCGCCGGATAACATCCGCGCACGTTCGTTGCGTTTTTCCCACAGATCGAGCTGTTTCAGGTATTTTTCGCTACGAGCTACCGCTTCTTTACGCTCCACGCCGTAGTAACCCGCCTGGTTAACCACGATCTGCTGAACGGTTTCGAACGGATTGAAGTTAAATTCCTGCGGCACCAGCCCCAGCTGGCGTTTGGCGTTGACGACGTCTTTGTCGAGATCGTAGCCAAAGACGCTCACCTCACCGCCGCTTTTGTTCACCAGTGAGCTGATGATCCCGATGGTGGTGGATTTCCCCGCGCCGTTCGGCCCCAGAAGCGCGTAGAAGTCTCCCGCTTCGACGGTCAGATCGATCCCACGCAGCGCCTGAACGCCGCCTGGATAGGTCTTTTTAAGCTGCTTAAGTTCCAGTGCAATGGTCATTAAATATCTCTTATCAAGTTGTGACACTCGATGCATGGTTTTAAAAAGTCAGGAGTTGACCTATATTAGCGCAACGCACTTACTTGGTTACAGGTCGTTAACCTCCATGAAAGATATAGATACACTCATCAGCAATAATGCACTATGGTCAAAAATGCTGGTGGAAGAGGATCCCGGTTTTTTTGAGAAACTGGCGCAAGCGCAGAAACCGCGCTTTCTATGGATTGGATGTTCCGATAGCCGCGTTCCCGCTGAACGCCTGACAGGGCTTGAGCCGGGTGAACTTTTTGTTCACCGTAACGTGGCCAACCTTGTTATCCACACCGACCTTAACTGTCTCTCCGTCGTCCAGTACGCGGTGGATGTTCTGGAAGTCGAGCATATCATCATTTGTGGTCACTACGGCTGCGGTGGTGTACAGGCAGCGGTAGAAAATCCTGAACTGGGGCTTATCAACAACTGGCTGCTGCACATTCGCGACATCTGGTTTAAACATAGCTCGCTGCTCGGTGAAATGCCGCAGGAGCGCCGTCTGGATACCCTGTGTGAGCTGAATGTGATGGAGCAGGTCTATAACCTGGGTCACTCCACCATTATGCAGTCAGCGTGGAAGCGCGGACAGAAGGTCACCATTCACGGCTGGGCTTACGGCATTCACGATGGCCTGCTGCGTGATCTGAACGTCACGGCCACCAACCGTGAATCCCTTGAGCAGGGTTACCGCCTCGGGATTTCCAACCTCCAGCAAAAACACCGCAATCACAAATAGCAAAAAGGCCCCGAGGGCTGAGGGCTCCCCATAAATAAAAACAGGCATAGAAGGTTGTGATCTACTTAGTGTTCCACCAAAAAGTAAGGTCATTCCTCTATGCCTGTTTCACAAATTTGCCATTAATTTTTCGGCCAGTCCCTGAACTCCATTCATCAGTACCGTAAAAACGCGCGTAAACCGTGGCTGCTATTTACCAGCCTGATGGAATATAAGCCACGCGAAATAGTTAAACTTTATAGTCGCCATATGCAGATAGAACAGAACTTCCGGGATGAGAAAAGTGAGCGCTATGGGTTGGGACTGCGGGCAAGTAAAAGTCGGGGAGAAAAACGAATATCGGTGCTTTGCCTGGTTGCAGTTCTCTACAGCATCATCCTGTGGCTGACGGGATATTACCTTGAAAGTAAGGGAATAAATCGATGGTTCCAGGCGAACAGTGAGAAATCACGCAGGGTGCTGTCGTATCTGACATTGAGTGAAAATGTCATCAGGCAGTCGCCGGGTCTCCTGTCGGGGATGAACCCCGACAGGGTATACGCCGATATGGCAAGGACGTATCGAAACATCATCATGGTGTATCAATGATGTTTCTGGGGATCCTTCAGGGCTGATGCCCCCTTATTCCTGCCTCAGAGCATAAGATCTGAATCTTCTGGTTGAGTACTATTCCCTTCACCAAGTTTCATTTGCAGCAAAACCGTGTCAAGCCAGCGGCCATGTTTGAAACCAATGTCCTTTAATGTGCCTATTTCAGTAAATCCTGCATGGATATGCAGCGCAACAGAAGCGACGTTAGCGCTGTCACCCACAACAGCAATCATCTGACGATATCCCTGAGACTCGGCCCATTTTAATGCATGATCGAGCAGTGCTTTTCCGACGCCCTGTCGCTGATGAGCCGGATCAATATATATCGAATTTTCGACCGTATACCGATAGGCATGGCGTTCGCGGTAACGGGAAATATAACAGTAGCCGATGACCGTATCGCCCTGCTGAGCTACATACCAAGGGAATCCCCGAGACTGAATGCTCCTAAGTCGGTTAAGCATTTCCTGCACATCCGGAGGTTCGATTTCGAAGCTACCTGTACCATGCAGGACATGGTGAGCATAAATATTGCGTATTGCGGTAATGTGCTGTTCTTCAGCATTAATAATGTGCATCGTATTACTCCAGTAATGATGTTTTACAAACTACCGGAATGCGCGACAACAGGTTAAGTACTTAAACTTATAACCTGTATAAGCAAAAGTTTTGGCTGCAGGAAATGGGGCCGCAGCCCTGACGGTTCCCATAAATAAAGACAGGCATTGAAGGTTGTGATCTACTTAGTGTTCCACCAAAGAGTAAAGTCATTTCCTCCCGCTACCAGAACAACTCTGCCGTACAAAATGCCTTTCTCGATCAGATGGCTGCCGCCATCGGCAAAGATAAGCAGGTCATTATCGTGGCCGATGCAGGCTTTCGCAGCAGCTGGTTTCACCCTATCCGATCTCTGGGCTGGGACTTTGTCGGACGAGTCAGGGGCAGCCTCTGTTTTCAGATCGTCGGGGATGAAGAGTGGCAGATGGCGCGGGATATAGCGTCATCAACAACGGCGCGCTATCTGGGATTCGGACGACTGGCACGCAACGCCCGTCAGGATTGTTTAGGGCATTTTTATACCGTTCATAAGCGGGCTGTAGGTTGGAAAGGCAGCCAGCGCTTCCCCAGAACGGACAGGATGTACCGTAAAAATGCGCAGGAACCATGGCTGCTTTTTACCAGCCTGACGGGATGTAAGCCCCGTGAGATAGTTAAAATTTACAGCCGCCGTATGCAGATAGAGCAGAACTTCTGGGACGAGAAAAGTGAGCGTTATGGTCTGGGACTACGGGCAAGTAAAAGTCGGGGAGAAAAACGAATATCGGTGCTTTGCCTGGTTGCAGTTCTCTACAGCATCATCCTGTGGCTGACGGGATATTACCTTGAAAGTAAGGGAGTAAATCGATGGTTCCAGGCGAACAGTGAGAAATCACGCAGGGTGCTGTCATATCTGACATTGAGTGAAAATGTCATCAGGCAGTCGCCGGGGCTCCTGTCGGGGATGAACCCCGACAGGGTATACGCCGATATGGCGAGGACCTATCGAAACATCATCATGGTGTATTAATGATGTTTCTGGGGATCCCTCAGCCCCGAGGGGCCTTTTTTATTCGTCCAGCAGCACCACTTTGCCGACGTACGGCAAATGGCGATAACGCTGGGCGTAGTCGATACCGTAACCGACCACGAACTCATCCGGGATGGAGAAGCCGATAAACTCCACCGGCACGTCCACTTCACGACGCGACGGCTTGTCGAGCAGCGTGCAGATCGCCAGCGATTTCGGTTCACGCAGGCGCAGGATCTCGCGCACTTTCGACAGCGTGTTGCCGGAGTCGATAATATCTTCGACGATCAGCACGTCTTTCCCACGGATATCTTCATCCAGATCTTTAAGGATTTTCACGTCGCGGGTGGATGACATGCCGCTGCCGTAGCTCGACGCGGTCATAAAATCGACTTCATGTGATACCTGCACTTCGCGGCACAGGTCAGCCATGAACATAAATGAACCGCGTAACAGTCCCACCAGCACCATGTCGCTGCCGCTATTTTTATAACGCTCGGTGATCTGACGACCCAGTTCGGCGATACGCGCTTTGATCTCCGCTTCCGGGATCATCACTTCAACAGTATGTTTCATAAAACTAACCATCTGATTTTGATAGTAAATCACTCAACACCGCTACGTTAAGCACCGACATTGATCAGCAAGCCACGCAGTATACCAGTAAATCTATTTATACGGTGTATGCGATCACAAAGCTCGTTTTGTGATTCCGATCACACTTGTTAACTCCTATACTTAGTTGCTACTAAAAAATTAACGATTTAGCAGGTGTTCTTCTATGGCTGAAACAAAATATCAACAATCACGACTGCTCGTGACGCTGACGGCCCTCTTCGCGGCCTTCTGCGGACTCTACTTACTTATCGGAGGGATATGGCTGGTCGCTATTGGCGGCTCGTGGTATTACCCGGTTGCGGGACTGGTGATGCTCGGCGTGACCGTAATGCTCTGGCGTCGCCAGCGTGCGGCGCTGTGGCTCTATGCAGCGCTGTTGCTCGCCACCATGATCTGGGGCGTGTGGGAGGTCGGTTTCGACTTCTGGGCGCTGACGCCGCGCAGTGACATTCTGGTCTTCTTCGGCATCTGGCTGATTTTACCGTTTGTCTGGCGTCGCCTGATTATTCCGTCTGGCGGTGCCGTGGCGGCGCTGGTCGTGGCGCTGCTGATCAGCGGCGCGATGCTGACCTGGGCGGGCTTTAACGATCCGCAGGAAATCAACGGTACGCTGAGCACCGATGCCACTCCGGCGACACCGATTTCGCAGGTTGCCGATCAGGACTGGCCCGCTTACGGGCGCAATCAGGAGGGACAGCGCTACTCTCCGCTGAAACAAATTAACGCCGACAACGTGAAGCACCTGAAAGAAGCCTGGGTATTCCGTACCGGCGACCTGAAGCTGCCGAACGATCCCGGCGAAATTACCAACGAAGTGACCCCGATTAAAGTCGGCGACACGCTGTTTCTTTGTACCGCTCACCAGCGTCTGTTTGCGCTGGACGCAGCGACCGGGAAAGAGAAATGGCACTTTGATCCGCAGCTCAATGCCAACCCGACCTTCCAGCACGTGACCTGTCGCGGCGTCTCTTATCACGAGGCGAAGCCAGAGAACGCGCCAGCGGATGTGGTGGCGAATTGCCCGCGCCGGATCATTCTGCCAGTGAATGATGGTCGTCTGTTTGCCATCAACGCTGACAACGGCAAACTGTGCGAATCCTTTGCCAACAAAGGGATCCTCAACCTGCAAACCAACATGCCGGTCACCACGCCAGGCATGTATGAACCAACATCGCCGCCGATCGTGACCGATAAAACCATCGTCATCGCCGGTGCGGTAACCGACAACTTCTCCACCCGTGAACCTTCTGGCGTCATTCGTGGGTTCGATGTGAATACCGGCGACCTGCTGTGGGCCTTCGACCCGGGTGCGAAAGATCCGAACGCTATCCCGTCGGATGAGCATCACTTCTCGCTCAACTCGCCCAACTCCTGGGCGCCAGCTGCCTACGATGCGAAGCTGGATCTGGTGTATCTGCCGATGGGCGTCACCACCCCGGACATCTGGGGCGGTAACCGTACGCCGGAGCAGGAGCGTTACGCCAGTTCCATTGTGGCGCTGAATGCAACCACCGGTAAGCTCGCCTGGAGTTATCAGACCGTTCACCACGATCTGTGGGATATGGATATGCCGTCCCAGCCGACGCTGGCCGATATCAACGTGGGCGGCAAAACCGTACCGGTGATTTATGCCCCGGCGAAAACCGGCAATATCTTTGTCCTCGACCGTCGTAACGGTGAACTGGTAGTACCGGCACCGGAAAAACCGGTTCCGCAGGGCGCAGCGAAAGGCGACTACGTCACCAAAACGCAGCCGTTCTCCGAGCTGAGCTTCCGTCCGAAGAAAGATCTGACCGATGCGGACATGTGGGGCGCCACCATGTTTGACCAGTTGGTGTGCCGCGTGATTTTCCACCAGATGCGCTATGAAGGCATCTTCACGCCACCGTCTGAGCAGGGCACTCTGGTGTTCCCGGGTAACCTCGGTATGTTTGAGTGGGGCGGGATTTCCGTCGATCCGAACCGTCAGGTAGCGATTGCCAACCCGATGGCGCTGCCGTTTGTCTCGAAGCTGATCCCGCGCGGCCCGGGCAATCCGATGGAGCCGCCGAAAGATGCGAAAGGCACCGGCTCGGAATCTGGTATTCAGCCGCAGTACGGCGTGCCGTATGGCGTCACGCTGAACCCGTTCCTGTCGCCGTTTGGTTTGCCATGTAAACAACCGGCCTGGGGTTATATTTCCGCACTGGATCTGAAAACCAACCAGGTCGCGTGGAAAAAACGTATTGGTACGCCGCAGGACAGCATGCCGTTCCCGATGCCGGTTCCGGTGCCGTTCAATATGGGGATGCCGATGCTGGGCGGCCCGATTTCCACCGCCGGTAACGTGCTGTTTATCGGGGCAACCGCCGACAACTATCTCCGTGCGTACAACATGACGAACGGGGAAAAACTGTGGCAGGCGCGTCTGCCTGCGGGCGGTCAGGCCACGCCGATGACCTATGAAGTGAATGGCAAGCAGTACGTTGTCATTTCAGCAGGCGGTCATGGTTCGTTCGGGACGAAGATGGGCGATTATATCGTCGCGTATGCTTTACCTGACGACGCTAAGTAACTGTAAAGCCCGGTGGCGCTACGCTTACCGGGCTTTCGGGAGCCACATTGCAGGCCGGGTAAGGCAACGCCGCCACCCGGCTTTTTTATACGGTAAACCCGAGCATCATCCCCGTATCTTCATGCTCAAGCAGATGACAATGCGCCATATAGGCCTGCTCCTTCGGCCCGGGATGACGCCGGATAACATGGCGCCGCTGTGCGAAGCGATTGTCGCGGTGCTGTAAGCGCACCATAACGAAAAAAGCCGCTTTCGCATAATGCCGATCCGGCAGTTGTGCAAAAAACCGTAATCTCACAGGGATTACGGTTTTTTTTATATTACTCAGCTAGGCACCTGATACCGTCCACAAATTTACCCCACAGGAATTCGCAGTGCTCTCTGTTCTTATCTCTCCTGAGCTTATTGACGAATGCTTGGCTGATACTGGTGTGGTCACCCTGCGCAACGCCGTCTTTCAATGGAAATGATGGTCTGGGTTGTGGCTGGTATGGCGTTGTTCCGCTCCAATTTCATGAACCAGCTTGTCTTGCATCTGGATAACCCCCTGCCAGGGAAAAGACAGTTCGTTACCCCCAGCGCGGTGGTTCAGGTCTGTCAGCGGCTTGGGGAAGATGTTGTCCGGCTGATATTTGAGAAAACACAGAGTCTGTGGTTCGAAAAAACGCCGGTGTCACACAGGAGCGGGCTCATCCTGATGTCCGTGGATGGAACGGTATGGCGGACGCCGGGCAACCCCGAAAATGATGCGGCCTTTGAGCGAATAGCTAATGTGAATTCCTGCTTCGAGTGACCACAGATACGCATGGTCTGCCAGATGGAAGTGACCAGCCATCTACTGACGGGCGCAGCCTTCGCCAGTGTCTCTGTGGGAGGTGAAACCGACCTTGCGGCAACTCTCTCGGGTAGAAATTTCGCGGAGGATACTGATGTTCTGTTAGGCGGAAAAATGTTTCTTTATGTTGACGTCCTCATGTGGCTAATGAAGATATTGCTAACATTGTGGTGTATTCATCAACAGGGAGCAGGTCAGTCACATATGTTACTTTACAATATGAAAAAAAATCATCAATATCTTATCATAAACTGGCAGGTATAGGATAAAATCTGAAAGTCAGCTTTTGCCAGTTGACTGTATAATCAATAGTGAGTTTGGTAAGTTACTCATTGTGCCTCTAGAATTACAACTTCATTAAAATAGAAATGTTATGAAATTATAACGGTGGGATATTAATATGGATATTGGTAATTATGATCATATGATGCTAATGGATAACTACGCCATGATTAATTGGAGTGGTTTGTATGGTCAAGAAATGTACGATTTTATTTTTAGTGTTAAGAGAGGTGGCATTAAGGTAATTGATATTAAGTTGAATGATTGTGATATTGGTATAGAGTATAATAAGTTTACTCTCTATAATGATAATTGGGAATCACCATTAGTATTTTCTTTTGATGTGGAAGAACAAAAATTATCTTCCCCAGAAGGTCTTGTGACAGAATGTACCAATAATGTCAATGGATTTGATTTGACTGAAGTTTTATCATTCATTAAAGAAAATAGATGTATTCTAACTAGATTGGTTAAATAAAACATCATCATTTAATTATAATTAGTAAAGCAGAGGGTTGTATATATAACGCTGAGAATAATGAATACTTATATTAGTATAAATTTCCTGTGATCTTTGATGATATTAGTATGAATTTGACCCTATTTATCCAGACGTGTTTGTTCTCTTACAATTGTAATGATTTCTTGCATGGAAATTTATGTGGCAAACGATATCCCAGTGTGCTGGCGGATGATGTTCATTGTAATGGCTGAACGCTAATGTAAGATTTATTACTGCCATCCGACTGTCCGGTTTTGGCATGGCACTGATATAATCTCGATTTTTCGTCTTCATAAAGTTCTCTGCTATGTCGTTGCTTTCTGGGCTGTGTCAGCCTTGTCGTGTAGGTCTTTAGCCCCATGTTATGTGCCCGTAGGCTGGACTATTGTCCGTCAGCTACCCCATGGCTCTGTTGCTGTCCAAAGCCTAGCATAACATCCTGCGCGGTTTCTTTGTCATAACCACCTGTGCCTGCGGCCTAGACGATAATCTCCCGGTCACAGCTGTTAGCACCAGTGATATAAGAAGGTAATTCACTATTAATATGGCCCGCTCCAACCAACATGTTGTTTCCTTAAGGTTCTCACAACAGAAAGGACATCAACATACTGAGTAGAGAGGACTTTTCTATGAAAAATTGAATACGCCTACAGGAAGGAGGGAATCCCAGAAACATCATTTACACTATAATGATGTTTCGATAGGCCCTCGCCATATCGGTGTATATCCTGTCGGGGTTCATCCCCGACAGGAGCCCCGGCGACTGCTGGATGATATTTTCACTCAATGTCAGATAGACAGTACCCTGTGTGATTTCTCACTGCTCACCTAGAACCATCAATTTATTCCCTTACTTCAATATCTCGTTAGTCATAGGATGGTACTGTAGAGAACTGCAACTAGGCAAAGCACCGATAACTATGACTTTCTGCCACGGGCTTGTCATCCGCGCCGAGCCAGAACCAAAGGCAAGGTTGAACTATATTAAGGAGAACATCTTCGTCGGGTACTTCAGGTTTGACAGTTTCGCCCATATTAACCAGCACCTGGAATAATGGATGGCTGATGTTGCTGATAAACGGGATCGAGTTTTTTTGACAAATTATCCAACATTTATGGATATAATCCTATTTTGCAAGTCTTGAAATCCTGCTAAACTTTTAAAAAAAGAAAAGTTTCCTTTGTTATTTGTGCGGAGTGTTATTGGCCATGAAAATTATGCTATTGTTTTCATGGTCCTTTTTTACTCTTGGTAAAGGTCCATATAATACGTTAAATCAATCAAAAATAAAAATCAATGTGTTATATTCTAAGGTTTACTAGTATCAATAAAGCCTAAGTAAACCATTCCCAATGGGAATAATAATATGCGTATATTCATTGACCATGATAATGTGATACTTCGCTGTAAATTCATTATCTATAATCCCGTAAAGGGAACACATAGATTGGCACTAAACAAATGCTTGCCGATAATATAGTGGACATGCTGATCTTCGGGGGCATTTTGACGATATCATCATCAGCACCAGCTGGCGCGAATAAGCTGCCCGGGTTCGCCAGGGGCGAGGTTTTGATGGAATTCACAGATCCTTCCTGCAAGGGCAAGGTACTCTGAGAACGCGGTTAAATCTCTATTGTTGTCTTCGCCGGGATCTCCGACAGCTCCTTTCGCGGACGTTTGGAAAGAAATAGAATGCTGACTGAAAGATTAACTGCAATTGGGTAGCACCAAAATGCCCGCCCAGCGAGTAGTTTGTGTACTCAATAGGAGCACAGCCAACCGGGGGTATTCCATCATACTTCGCATGGATAATGGTCCCGCGTTTATCTCTTTGACATTAGCTGAATGAACAGAAATGCACGGGTTCCGAACTGTGCAACTACTACTTTTTATGTTCTGACATTCTTTTTCTGTACACTGCAGGGGATTGATTGTAGATTTTTCTGAATGCACGAGTAAAACTTTGTTGTGAATCGAATCCATATTTTATACTAATGTCTATTATTTTCTCTGAAGTACAACAAAGATCATTGGCAGCCAATTCCATTTTTCGTCTTTTAATATAATTAGCAAGAGATCGTCCTGTGTACTTGGAGAATAATCGCTGTAAATACCATTTGGAATAGCCTGCATGTTTTGCAACATCCTCTATAAAAAGTGGCTTCTGTATATTACTCTCTATCCAGAACAGGAGTTCTTGGATGACAAGATAGTTATGAGGAAAAGTCATAAATATATACCAAAAAAAATCCAACAGACATACTTACACTTCAATACAATAAATCAGCATTTCAGTCACCTCTGACGTACTTCATAACAGACCATCCATCAGTGTTTAGAGTCACTCTTGCTAAATAACATATATTACTCACATACTAATTAATAACCCTTTCTATTACCAATCATTTTTATAAATATAAAGAATGATATTTTGGAGATCTGTCATGTTATCATAGTAGTGACTTAACAATTATTCACTTTAAACCGATTATAATTAAAATTATAAACTAAAAAATTTTTTTAAACAAATAAGAATTGTACCAACAAATTGTATTATAAGTGATCACTAGCAAGCCTCCAGCTGAGTTGCTATCAGCCTCTATTAACGATAAACTACTGAACAGTTTACAGCACATCGGTACCGCGCATAGCTTGTGACGCAGGCGCTTATTTGTCATTGATAAGTGTACTTTCATTACCAAATAGTAACTCTAAATAGCTGCGCCAAATAGTAAATAACTTAAAGTGAACTCAGCCCGGATTGTGCGATCTGATCAATCGCCAAACCTCACAAATCACCAGCTGGACTGAGCGATGCTGATCATAGTACCAATATCCCGTGATGAATGACGCCTGATGCAGAAGGCGATTCATAAAACGCGCGACCAAAACCATGCCCACAGACTCACTGCCATGTTGATACATCATCGGGGGGACCGTGTCAGTGATGTTGCCAGAACGTAGTGCTGCACCTGTTCATCTCTGGGGCGCTGGATTAACTGGTTTACACTGTCGGGCATTGAAGGCTTGGAATCCTTGCCCGTAGGATGCTCCCGACATTGGCCTTTTGAGCATATCTGCAGAACTGGTAAAGCATTCTCCCGGCGATTTTGGTTATCAACGTTCACGCTGGAGCACTAAATTACTGACAGTAAAAATCAATGAGACGCCCATATGAAGAAGCGATGAGGATGTTCATAGTGGACTACAATCCCAAAATTTGACCTCCAAAAGTCCACATGGGTATTAGGCGACAATTACACCGGTCATGCGCTGCTGGTGTGTGAATTTTGCGATGTGCAACTGGTACAGGAAACCGAATCCGATAATACAGTGTACTACCGGCACGTGCTAACGGTGCATAACGCTGCTAGCACTTCTGTATCATCAGGCTTACGCTTGCGTCGACGATCCTGCCGGTCCTTCGACCGACGGGCCGTGACATGCAGTTGCGCATGTAAGACCCGGGGGCAACGATTGGCAAGTCTTATTTTCTATCTTCAGGCAACAAGGGCACGTGCGCTATCCACTAATGGGATGGTTCGCCCCGTGCCCTGATCGCTGTGCACTATGACGTTTTCTTCAGGTTTCCGTCGCCGGACTGCCATCAGCAGCGCATCCAGTGCCAGCTCGCGTGACAGTGTCGGCTTCATCGACCAACCCACCACATTACGGGCAAAAAGATCGATAACCACTGCCAGGTACAGCCAGCCCTGCTAGGTGCGGATGTAGGTGATGTCGGTGACCCACACCTGATTGGGCTTCACTACAGTAAATTCACGCCGCATGCGATTGGGCGCTATCAGTGACGGTCGTCCTCGGGTTCCGCGTGGCACTTTATAACCATGTATAGCCTAGATCCTGTTTTTCCTCATGATTTTGGCAACCCGGTTTCTGCTGCACACTTCGCCAATTTCGCGAAGATCGCCATGAACCCTGCGATAGCCGTAAACGCCACCACTCAGCGTATAGGAGTCGCGGATGAGTTCCAGCAGTCGCTGGTTATCCTTTTCTCCGGCGGATACAGGGTTATGGAGCCAGACATAAAATCCAGCACGGGCAACCTTAAGGACCCGACACATTGTAACAATCGACCAGATTTCACGGTGATCGTTGATAAAGCGATACTTCAGTCGGGCTCCCTTGCAAAGTACCGCGCTGCCTTTTTCAGAATATCCCGCTCTTCCTCAGTGCGTTTAAGCTGTGCTTTCAGCCTGAGAATTTCTGTTCTGGCATCAAGTAAATCCTGTGCCTGCTGTCCACTGTTGTCAGGCTTAACAGCCCGGAGCCATTTATAAAGGCTGTACGCCGACACGCCGAGCCGTTCAGATACTTCAGCGATGGAATAGCCCCGCTCGGTGATCTGGCGGACAGCCTCTTCCTTAAATTCAGGGGTAAAACGTGGTGTGCCCATAGACTCCTCCTATGCTCAAACTATAGGGCCGATTTGTCTACGGGCTCGGGGGCACTCCAGATAACCGAATGGCAGTTACATGTTGGAACGTTGTGGTGCTGGTTACCCTCTGCCGGACTGGTATGGCACAGGGTCGCGCCAACCCTGAGTATCCGTGACCCATATAAAGATGAAAAGATGGCCGTAATCCATAAAGTGCTGGACAAGTGCAGTGCAGAGGAGCTGTTTTTTATGAGGATGAAGTCAATATCCATCTCAACCCAAAAATCGGTGCAGACTGGCAACTTTGCGGCCAGCAAAAGCGAGTTGTCGCGCTGGGGCAGAATGAAAAATGTTATCTTGCCGGGTCACTGCATAGCAGCACAGGAAAAGTCAGCTATGTGGATGGCAACAGCAAAGGTCATCAGCCTACTGAAACACCTTAAAGTCACGTACAGGCGGGCAAAAATCATCATGCTTATTGTGTGGATAACTACATTATCCATAAAAGTTGGGAAACGCAACACTGTCTGAAAGTAAACCCAAATTTCAGGATCATTTACCAGCCAGTTTACTCGTAGTGAGTAAAACACATTGAGTGGCTATGGTAGGCACTGCACAACACGATTACCTGCAATCATCAGTACCGCTTGATGTGGCAGTTGTTGAAAAAGGTTTGCCATCCTATGGAAACAGCCAGCCCATTCCCCAAAGGAAAATATGGGTAGGCAAAAGTGTAGCGGTATTAGGCGGTAGCTATTTAGGGATTGAATTTATTGTTATCGGTCTTAAAGGCATATTTCCCGGACTTCTTAATTAAATCGGACACTGGCCGGGGTATTTGGTTCCTTTGCTATTTCAATATAGCCATTCATATCAGGTTAAATTAATTATATAAAAGCGATGCAGCAACCCGGCTTGCCCCGGAAGGCTCTTTATCATATGGCATCAACTGGTGGGATTGCCTGTGATAGGTAAGGAAGACTCCTCTATTGCTGCATCTCTCCATATTAGTACTTTTTATACCGTAAATCCGAGCATCATGCCCGTATCTTCATGCTCAAGCAGATGACAATGCGCCATATAGGCCTGCTCCTTCGGTGCGTCATGGTCAAATTTCACCAGCACTTCGCTGACGTTGCCTTCGACATGCACCGTATCTTTCCAGCCTGAACGATGGGCCGCCGGCGCTTTACCGTTCTCTGAGAGAATGCGGAACTGGGTGCCGTGGATGTGGAACGGGTGCAGCATCATGTCGCCTTTGCCGGAAATTACCCAGCGCTCGAACTGCCCTTTCGCCGCCGCAAACATCGGCTTATCCATCTCAAAGGCCACACCGTTGATCTTGTTGGCATTATGGAAATCAAAGCCTTTGCCATGATCCATGTTGCTCATATCGCCCATGCTGCCGTGATCCATATGGCTCATCATCTCGCCATGCTGCATGCTGCCCATCGCCTGATCGCCATATTTTTTCTGCAGCGCCTGCATGCCCATCATGTCAAGCATCGGGTCCATTGACAGTTGCAGTGTGCGCTGCGTCAGCCCTTCCAGCGACGGCAGCGCGGACATACGTGTCAGCGTATCCGGTAACGTGCCGGACGCCGGAATAGCCAGCGGCTGGATGCGCATCGCCATATTTTTTCTGCAGCGCCTGCATGCCCATCATGTCAAGCATCGGGTCCATTGACAGTTGCAGTGCGCGCTGCGTCAGCCCTTCCAGCGACGGCAGCACGGGCATGCGGGTCAGCATATCCGGTAACGTGCCGGACGCCGGAATAGCCAGCGGCTGAATGCGCATTACCGGGTGCGATTGATCAAACGGCGCGACCGCCATGCCCATCTGGTTGACCGGCAGCGTGACGAGGTCAAACGCTTTGCCGTCGCTGATATCCACCAGCACTTCAAAACGTTCCCCCGTCAGCATCGGCAGTTCCGTGACGCTTACCGGCTCCGGCAATAAACCGCCGTCGCTGGCGATGACGTACAACGGACGGTTATCGCTGGTGGCAAAATTGAGCATCCGCGCATTGCAGCCGTTGAGCAGACGCAGGCGCAGCCAGCCTTTGGGTGCGGCATGCTGCGGGTAGATCGCGCCGTTGGTCAGCAACGTGTCGCCGAACCAGCCGACGGCGGCGCTCATCACGTCGAGCTGGTAATCAATCTGCCCGTCGGCGTTGAATTTTTTGTCCTGCACAATCACCGGCACATCATCAATGCCCCACTGTTTCGGCAGCAACAGCTTGCGCAACTCATTGTCTTCAATCAGCACCAGTCCGGCGAGCCCCATCGCCACCTGACGCCCGGTATTGCCGTGCTGATGCGGATGGAACCAGCAGGTCGCCGCGCGCTGTGTCGGCGTAAAGGAGACCGTGCGCGTTTCGCCGGGTTTGATAATTCCCTGCGGGCCGCCGTCCACCTCGCCCGGGACTTCCACCCCGTGCCAGTGCAGCGTGGTCTCTTCGCTGAGCTGATTATGAATATCCACCGTCACCGCTTTTCCCTGGCGCAGTTGCAGGGCAGGCCCCAGCAGGTTGCCGTTGTAGCCCCAGGTAGTGGCTAAATGCGGGCCAAACTGCGTTTTACCGGCCTGCACGTTGATCGCAATGCGATTGGTGGCGTCGGCGGTTAACAGCTCGGGGATAGGGAGCGCGGGGCGATCGGCGGCAAACGCTAACCGGCTCCATGCAGGTAATGCGCTGGCGACGCCGACGGCGGCGGTGAGTTTAATAAAGTCCCGGCGATGCATTTTTCACTTCCTTTTATTTTGCTGGCGAATAATTAAGCTTAACCCTTCCCCTTGCGGCAAGGTCAAGCAGAAAGCGTGTAATAAACAGCGGCGAGTCCCTATGAAGTGTGCTAACGTTTAACTTCCACGATTTAAGGTAGAAGAAATGAAGATGTTTTTCAGAACACTGGTGCTCGGCAGTCTGCTTGCCCTCTCCTGCAACAGTTACGCATTAAGCGAATCCGAAGCGGAAGATATGGCTGACCTGACAGCAGTTTTTGTGTTTTTGAAAAATGACTGCGGCTACCAGAATTTACCCAATGGCCAGATCCGCCGCGCGCTGGTGTTTTTCGCCCAGCAGAATCAGTGGGATTTGAGCAATTACGACACCTTCAATATGAAAGCCCTCGGCGAAGACAGCTATCGCGATCTGAGCGGCATCCGCATCCCTACCGCAAAAAAATGCAAAGCGCTGGCGCGAGATTCATTAAGCCTTCTTGCATACGTGAAATAATCCTCTGATGGAATAATGACCGTGCATCCACGGTCGTTGTTGGCTATCATGTTGCGCCCATTTTGAAGGGGTGTTAACAAAGGAGGTATCCGTCGATGACCGATAAAAACCGGTGGCACGAAACCCTGCATGACCAGTTTGGTCAGTACTTTGCCGTTGATAACGTCTTGTATCATGAGAAAACCGACCACCAGGATCTCATTATCTTCGAAAACGCGGCGTTTGGCCGGGTGATGGCGCTGGACGGCGTAGTCCAGACCACCGAGCGCGACGAATTTATCTATCACGAAATGATGACGCACGTTCCGCTGCTCGNGAACCCCCCCCGCCACAAAACGGTGGAAACCATCACTATGGTGGAGATCGATGCGGGCGTGGTCTCTTTCTGCCGCCAGTATCTGCCGAACCATAACGCCGGAAGCTATGACGATCCGCGCTTTACGCTGGTGATTGACGATGGCGTGAATTTCGTTAACCAGACCGCACAGACCTTCGATGTGATTATCTCGGACTGTACCGATCCCATCGGTCCTGGCGAGAGCCTGTTTACGTCTGATTTCTACGAAGGCTGCAAGCGCTGCCTGAACCCTGGCGGAATCTTTGTCGCCCAGAACGGCGTGAGTTTTCTGCAGCAGGACGAAGCCATCGATAGCCATCGCAAGCTGAGCCACTATTTCCGCGACGTGAGCTTTTATCAGGCGGCGATCCCGACCTATTACGGCGGCATCATGACCTTTGCCTGGGCGACGGACAACGGTGCGCTGCGCCATCTTTCTACCGAAATCATTCAGGCGCGCTTTCACGCTTCCGGTCTGAAATGCCGCTATTACAATCCCGGCGTGCATACCGCCGCCTTTGCTCTGCCGCAATACCTGAAAGACGCGCTCTGCTTCTAAGGAGATGATAAAAATTGAAAAAGCTGAAACTGCATGGCTTTAACAACCTGACCAAAAGCCTGAGTTTTTGTATTTACGATATCTGCTATGCCAAAACAGCGGAAGAGCGCGATGGTTATATCGCCTATATCGACGAACTCTATAACGCCAACCGTCTGACCGAAATCCTGTCAGAAACCTGCTCGATTATCGGTGCCAATATTCTCAACATTGCGCGCCAGGACTATGAACCTCAGGGCGCAAGCGTCACTATTCTGGTGAGCGAAGAACCCGTGGACCCAAGGCTTATCGACACCACAGAACACCCCGGCCCGTTGCCGGAAACGGTGGTGGCGCATCTTGATAAAAGCCATATCTGCGTGCATACCTACCCGGAAAGCCACCCTGAAGGCGGTCTGTGCACCTTCCGTGCAGACATTGAGGTCTCCACCTGTGGGGTCATTTCGCCGCTGAAAGCGCTAAATTACCTGATCCACCAGCTGGAATCGGACATCGTCACTATCGATTACCGCGTGCGCGGTTTTACCCGTGACGTTAACGGCCTGAAGCATTTTATCGATCACGAAATTAATTCGATTCAGAACTTTATGTCCGATGACATGAAGGCGCTGTACGACATGGTGGATGTGAACGTTTATCAGGAAAACATCTTCCATACCAAGATGTTGCTTAAAGAGTTCGATCTTAAGCACTACATGTTTCACACCAAACCGGAAGAGTTATCGGCAGAAGAGCGCAAGGTCATTACCGACCTGCTGTGGAAAGAAATGCGCGAAATCTACTACGGCCGGAACATTCCGGCGGTTTGAATCGGTACGGAGCAGGGACGCTCCGCAACGTTATTTCTGTGTAATGAAAACCCGGTACGCCGCGACCACCTGCAGAAAATCCTCAACGCCGCACAGCGACAGACTCTCTTCATCGTAGTAGCTCATCCCCTCTTCCATTTCATCACCGGAAAATTCCAGCTGGTTAGCGCGAACCATCACCTCTTCGCCATCCATCCACACCGTGTATTCGTGCCCGGCACGCTGCCAGTTGCGTTCCGTACCTTTCAGCGCATGTGCCGCCTGCTCGACTTCGTCCAGCAGCGCGAGGTTCTCTTTCACCTCTTCGTTGAACCAGTGGCCGACCGCCTCGTGGCCCATCGACATACGCACTTTTACCCCACCGGTAATATCGCGCAGAAATTCATAATCCATGATGTGTTCCTCTGCAAAACCCTTGCAGTAATTATCGCAGCAGCGGAGAAGAAAAACAGCGGTGCGCAGAGAAGGATTGAAAATAAAAAACCCTTCTCCGCAGAGAAGGGTTTTAGCAGGTCAGGATTGCGTAATGCTTACACGGCTGTCTGGAAAATCACGCCGTCAGCTTTCTCGGTGTACTGATTGAGCTTGTCGAAGTTCAGATAGCGGTAAGTATCGACGGCGGTTTTATCCACCTGCGCGACGAAGGTCTGGTACTCTTCCGGCGTCGGCAGCTTGCCGATCAGCGCCGCAACCGCTGCCAGTTCCGCAGACGCCAGATAGACGTTCGCACCGGTCCCTAAACGGTTCGGGAAGTTACGGGTTGAGGTGGAAACCACCGTCGCACCGTCCGCCACGCGCGCCTGGTTACCCATGCACAGCGAGCAGCCAGGGATTTCAATACGCGCGCCGCTCTTACCGAACACGCTGTAGTAACCCTCTTCGGTCAGTTGCGCCGCGTCCATACGGGTTGGCGGTGCCACCCACAGACGGGTCGGCAACTGGCCTTTGTGGGTATCCAGCAGTTTACCCGCCGCACGGAAGTGACCGATGTTGGTCATGCAGGAACCGATAAACACTTCGTCGATCTTGTCGCCCTGAACATCAGACAGCAGACGGGCATCGTCCGGATCGTTCGGCGCACACAGGATCGGCTCTTTGATATCATCCAGATCGATGTCGATCACTGCGGCGTATTCCGCATCAGCATCCGCTTCCAGCAACTGCGGATCCGCCAGCCATTTTTCCATGCCCTGGACACGACGTTCCAGCGTACGACGGTCGCCGTAGCCTTCTGCAATCATCCACTTCAGCAGCACGATGTTCGAATTCAGATACTCGATAATCGGCTCTTTGTTGAGCTTGATGGTACAACCCGCGGCAGAACGCTCTGCTGACGCGTCGGTCAGTTCAAACGCCTGCTCGACTTTCAGATCCGGCAGACCTTCGATTTCCAGAATGCGGCCAGAGAAGATGTTCTTCTTGCCTTTCTTCTCAACGGTCAGCAGGCCCTGTTTGATCGCGTACAGCGGGATCGCGTGCACCAGATCGCGCAGGGTGATGCCCGGCTGCATTTTACCTTTGAAGCGCACCAGAACGGATTCCGGCATGTCCAGCGGCATGACGCCCGTTGCGGCAGCAAACGCCACCAGACCAGAGCCCGCCGGGAACGAGATGCCGATCGGGAAACGGGTATGGGAGTCACCGCCAGTACCCACGGTATCCGGCAGCAGCATGCGGTTCAGCCACGAGTGGATAACGCCGTCGCCAGGACGCAGCGAGACGCCGCCACGGTTCATGATGAAGTCCGGCAGCGTATGGTGAGTGGTCACGTCGACCGGCTTCGGATAGGCCGCGGTGTGGCAGAAGGACTGCATCACCAGGTCAGACGAGAAGCCCAGGCACGCCAGGTCTTTCAGTTCATCACGGGTCATCGGACCGGTGGTGTCCTGGGAACCCACGGAGGTCATTTTCGGCTCGCAGTACGCGCCCGGACGAACATTAGCCACGGCTGCTTTCCGCCACGTCTTTCGCCTGACGGAACACGTCGCTGTGCGGCAGACCCAGCGCTTCACGCGCTTTGGTGGTCAGGCCACGACCGATGATCAGCGGAATACGGCCACCGGCGCGCACTTCGTCGATCAGGACGTCCGTTTTCAGTTCAAAGCTCGCCAGCAGTTCGCCGGTTTCGTGGTTACGCACTTCGCCTTTGAACGGGTAAACGTCAATCACGTCACCCATGTTCAGGTTACTGACATCCACTTCGATCGGCAGCGCGCCCGCATCTTCCATGGTATTGAAGAAAATTGGCGCGATTTTACCGCCGAGCACCAGACCACCGCCGCGCTTGTTCGGCACGTGCGGAATGTCGTCGCCCATGAACCACAGCACGGAGTTGGTGGCGGATTTACGGGAAGAGCCGGTACCGACCACATCACCGACGTACGCCAGCGGGAAACCTTTTTTCTGCAGCGCTTCGATTTGTTTGATTGGACCAACGACGCCCGGCTGATCCGGCTCAATGCCTTCACGGGCGTTTTTCAGCATGGCCAGCGCATGCAGCGGGATATCCGGACGCGACCAGGCATCCGGTGCCGGAGACAGGTCATCGGTGTTGGTTTCGCCCGTCACTTTAAAGACGGTGACGGTGATTTTTTCCGCGAGCTGAGGACGGTTCAGGAACCATTCTGCATCAGCCCAGGACTGCATCACCTGTTTCGCGTAAGCGTTACCCGCTTTGGCTTTCTCTTCGACGTCGTAGAAGTTGTCGAACATCAGCAGGGTTTGCGACAGCGCTTTGGCAGCAATCGGCGCCAGTTTTTCGTTATCCAGCGCGTCAATCAGCGGATGAATGTTATACCCGCCCTGCATGGTGCCAAGCAGCTCGATGGCTTTCTCTGGGGTCACCAGTGGGGAATTCGCTTCGCCTTTGGCGACAGCGGCAAGGAATCCAGCTTTAACGTAGGCGGCTTCATCAACGCCAGGCGGGACACGGTTGGTCAGCAGGTCTAACAGGAATTCTTCTTCGCCCGCAGGCGGATTTTTCAGCAGTTCCACCAGCGCGGCCATTTGGGTTGCATCTAAGGGTTTGGCAACAATCCCTTCGGCGGCACGCTCAGCTACGTGCTCACGGTATTCTTTTAGCACGACGGTTCTCCTCGCTCTCATTGTCATGTGCGGCAGGCGATTCTCTTCACGCTCCTGTGAGACAGCAGTTTGTAGGGTAAATGCCGGATACCGCGTCGGGCAGCATAGCAGGATTTTGGCAGTGTGTTAATCCGTTTACAAAAAAGCAACATTAAATAATTTGCTGAATCGTTGCGCTGAATATATTGCAGGCCAAACAGGGATTCTCAGGCACAAAAAAACCGCCGTGAAGCGGTTTATTTGTTGTCTGGTAACATCATCCCTGATGCGGCATTAGCTTAGGATGGCCCACCACGGCAGGTTTGGTGCTGGAGAGCGCGGCTTCGTCGGCGCTAATGCTGCCAGAGTTTGCTGCCCAGACGCCTTCGTGGGTTTTGGTGATCGCCTGATGCTGTGCGTTCAGATCTTCCCCCATTGCCGCGATGTGGGTACTTTCAGTGCCGCCGCTGTTATCAGCCCATGGGATCACGGGGTCGGCGGCAAATGCCAGGCCGGAAATCAGGGAGGCGGTTAATGCTGCTGTAGCCAGTAATGTTTTCATAGTGCACCTCTAAATTAATTAGCACACTAAAAGTTTACATCGCAATTATTTTAAAAAGCGCTTCAGGTTGTACTTAGGTGTTGCGCGAGAAACAGTTCTTAAAACTTTTGTGGCGGAGCGGAAAAAGAAAAAGCGGCTGATTCAGCCGCTTTTTGTCTTCAGATCAGAAGGATTATTTCTTCTTCGCTTTCGGGTTCGGCAGGTCGGTGATGCTACCTTCGAACACTTCAGCGGCCAGACCCACGGATTCGTGCAGGGTCGGGTGCGCGTGGATGGTCAGCGCGATATCTTCAGCGTCGCAACCCATTTCGATCGCCAGACCGATTTCACCCAGCAGCTCGCCGCCGTTGGTACCGACAATCGCACCACCGATGACACGGTGAGTTTCTTTGTCGAAAATCAGTTTGGTCATACCGTCTGCGCAGTCGGAAGCGATAGCACGGCCAGACGCTGCCCACGGGAAGGTGGCGGTTTCGTAGCTGATGCCTTTTTCTTTCGCTTCTTTCTCGGTCAGACCTACCCATGCCACTTCTGGCTCGGTGTAAGCGATAGACGGGATAACTTTCGGATCGAAGTAATGTTTCTGACCAGCGATAACTTCAGCGGCCACGTGACCTTCGTGAACACCTTTGTGCGCCAGCATTGGCTGACCGACGATATCGCCGATAGCAAAGATGTGCGGCACGTTGGTGCGCAGCTGTTTGTCGACACGGATGAAGCCGCGATCGTCCACTTCCACGCCCGCTTTGCCTGCGTCGAGGTTTTTACCGTTCGGCACACGACCGATGGCCACCAGCACCGCGTCATAACGCTGCGGTTCCGCCGGGGCTTTTTTGCCTTCCATGGAAACGTAAATACCGTCTTTTTTCGCTTCAACGGCAGTCACTTTGGTTTCCAGCATCAGGTTGAATTTCTTGCTGATGCGTTTAGTGAAGACTTTAACCACGTCTTTATCGGCAGCCGGGATCACCTGGTCGAACATTTCAACCACGTCAATCTCTGAACCCAGCGCATGGTACACGGTACCCATTTCCAGACCGATGATGCCGCCACCCATAACCAGCATACGCTTCGGTACGGATTTCAGTTCCAGTGCGTCGGTGGAATCCCAAACGCGCGGGTCATCATGCGGAATAAACGGCAGTTGAATCGGACGGGAACCCGCCGCGATAATAGCGTTGTCGAAGTTGATCACGGTTTTGCCGTTCTCGCCTTCCACTTCCAGGGTGTTTGCCCCAGTAAATTTACCCAGACCGGTAACCACTTTCACTTTACGGCCTTTCGCCATACCAGCCAGACCGCCGGTCAGCTGAGTGATCACTTTTTCTTTCCAGGTACGAATCTTGTCGATATCGGTTTTCGGCTCGCCGAAGACGATACCGTGTTCAGCCAGCGCTTTGGCTTCTTCGATAACTTTTGCAACGTGCAGCAGCGCTTTAGAAGGGATACAGCCGACGTTCAGACAAACACCGCCGAGGGTGCTGTAGCGTTCTACGATGACGGTTTCCAGACCTAAATCAGCGCAACGGAAGGCAGCAGAGTAACCTGCCGGGCCTGCCCCAAGTACCACGACCTGAGTTTTGATTTCAGTACTCATCATGACCTCTTAATTGATATCCGGCGATCCCTGGTCTTGTCGCCCATCGTCCACCGGGTCGTTCTATCCGTCCGTATTTTACAAAATTGTTAACAATTTTGAAACAACAAAACGGCAACGATTTATCTTTGGCACTAATAACCCCACAGTACGCCATGAGATTACCAGAAAAAAGCCGGCCGTCAGGCCGGCTTTTCGATTACATCACCAGGCGGCGAATGTCGCTCAGCATGTTGTTGATGATGGTAATGAAGCGCGCACCATCAGCACCGTCAATCACACGGTGGTCGAAGGACAGAGAGATTGGCATCATCAGACGCGGCACAAACTCTTTACCATTCCACACCGGCTCCATCGCAGACTTGGACACGCCGAGAATAGCCACTTCCGGCGCGTTGACGATCGGCGCGAAGTGGGTGGTGCCCAGGCCGCCGATGCTGGAGATGGTGAAGCAACCGCCCTGCATTTCGCCTGCGGTCAGTTTGCCATCACGCGCTTTTTTGGAGATGGTGGTCAGTTCACGGGACAGCTCAGTAACGCTCTTCTTGTTCACGTCTTTGAAGACCGGAACCACCAGACCGTTTGGCGTATCCACCGCCACACCGATGTTGATATATTTCTTCAGCGTCAGCTTCTGACCATCTTCGGACAGGGAGCTGTTGAAGCGCGGCATCTGCTCAAGCGCAGCAGCAACGGCTTTCATGATGAAGACCACCGGGGTGAATTTCACGTCCAGCTTACGCTTCTCAGCTTCGGCGTTCTGCTGTTTACGGAACGCTTCCAGATCGGTGATATCGGTTTTGTCGAAGTGCGTAACGTGCGGGATCATCACCCAGTTACGGCTCAGGTTAGCCCCAGAGATTTTCTGGATGCGACCCAGTTCCACTTCTTCAATTTCACCAAACTTGCTGAAGTCCACTTTCGGCCACGGCAGCATGCCCGGGATACCGCCGCCGGTGGCAGCAGGGGCAGACTCAGCGCGTTTGACCGCGTCTTTCACGTACGCCTGAACGTCTTCGCGCAGGATACGGCCTTTACGACCGGTGCCTTTCACTTTCGCCAGGTTAACGCCGAATTCGCGCGCCAGGCGGCGGATCAGCGGTGTCGCGTGGACGTAAGCGTCGTTTTCAGCGAACTCAGATTTGCCTTCAGCTTTCGCCGCCGGTGCCGCAGCTGGTTT
>NZ_JNGH01000078.1 GCF_001188485.1 Trabulsiella odontotermitis | reverse complement strand
TATCCGCAGGCGGGATGCCGAAGTCGGGCATCCCGTTTTCTTGCCAGCGAATCAGCTTCAGCCGCGTGTGGCGGTTGGGATCGTACAGCGGATCGCCTTCAATCGCGGTGTAGTTGCGGGCGTGATAGACCAGCACATCTTCCCCTTCTGGCGTTTTCGTAAAGCTGTTATGCCCCGGCCCGTACTGGCGGTTTTCATCGCTGGTGATGAACACCGGCTGTAGAGAGCCTGCAGCGGGTCAGCGTCAATATCTACCCACAGCAGCCCGATGCAGTAGTTTTCGTCCGTAGCGCTGGCGGAGTAGCTGACGAACAGCCGGTCGCCGTGGGTGATGACCGCCGGGCCTTCGTTGACCAGAAAACCGCGGCACTCCCACTCAAACTCCGGTTTGCTGAGCANACTCAAACTCCGGTTTGCTGAGCATCACCGGCTCGCCTTTAATCGTCCAC
Organism: Trabulsiella odontotermitis; assembly: GCF_001188485.1. Classification (GTDB taxonomy): domain Bacteria; phylum Pseudomonadota; class Gammaproteobacteria; order Enterobacterales; family Enterobacteriaceae; genus Trabulsiella; species Trabulsiella odontotermitis_A. The sequence continues at coordinate 8,251 of NZ_JNGH01000078.1, read as the reverse complement.
GGGTTTTCCAGCTCCGCCAGATAGAGATTGGAATTGCCTGCGATGTCAGGCGCTTTTTGCGCCCACAGATACCAGTGCTTACCCTGATGGTAGAACGTGGTGGCATCCAGCGCGAAGGTATCAAACGGCGTTTTGACCTGGCCTTTTTCCTGCCACTGCCCGCTCAGCGGATCGGGCTCGTAACAGATGAGCGCAAACATGCGGTGCTGGAACATGCCGAGGTCGTCCAGCGCGTCAGTGTGGGCCGCCGCGAAATAGATCACCCACACGCCGTCGATGCGGTGCAGTTCAGGCGCCCAGATGAGTTTACTCATCGGCCCGGTGGACGGCTTGCGCCAGACGACAACCGGCTCAGCGTGGCGTAAACCGTCCAGGGTTACCGCACGGCGGATTTCCAGTCGGTCATATTCCGGCACGGAGGCAATAAAATAGTATTGCCCTTCATGCCGCAGAATAAATGGATCGGCGCGCTGCTCGATAAAGGGATTTGGCCACAGTGTCATTATGCTTTCCTTACCTGTTCGATCTGTTCCTGATACTCATTTAGCTCGCGATAGTGATGACGACGTTTTTCCAGGTCGGTCTGGATCTGCTGCATAAAATCGCGATCCACTTTCAGCAGGCGAACCACGCCCGCGGTAATCAGATAGCCGACGCCCGGAATAACGGTGAACAGCATGACGATACCGTTGAGCGCCGTGGCGCTCTGCACTTTGGCACCCGCGTCATAACCGTACCAGGAGAGCAGAAAACCGACCATCGCCCCGGCAATCGCCAGCCCCACTTTGAGGAAAAACAGGTTGCCGGAGAAGCTGATGCCAGTGATGCGCTTGCCGGTTTTCCACTCGCCGTAATCGTCGACATCGGCCATCAGCGACCAGTGCAGCGGCGAAGGTATTTGATGCAGGATGTTCAGCAGGAAATAGAGCACCAGGATCATCACCGTGGCGTGCGGATCAAAGAAGTAAAAGGCACAGGAGAAGATGGCGAGCGCGATGTTGGTCCAGAAAAAGACTTTCAGTTTGCACCAGCGGTCGGTCAGCACTTTCGCCAGCATGCTGCCAATCATCATGCCGACCACGCCCAGGCTGATAAACAGCGTGGCGAAATGGGTACTTTGCTGCATTACCCAGGTGACGTAGTACATGGTGGCGGCCATGCGGATGAAACCGGGGCAGACATTGCATAGTGTCAGCAGCAGGATGCGCACCCACTGGTCGTTCTTCCAGACGTCTTTGAGATCCTGTTTGAGTTCATCGTTAGTTTGCACCGCCGGGCGAATGCGCTCGCGTACGGTGGAGAAACAGAACAGAAACATGCACATACCGATAAACGCCAGCACTGTCATCGCTAACTGATAGCCTTTGGCTTTGTTGCCGCCCCCGAACCAGTCGACCATCGGCAGCAGCGTCAGCGACAGTAACAGCGTGGCGATGCCCACCATCACAAAGCGATACGACTGGCAGGCGACGCGCTCTTGCGGATCGTTGGTGATTACGCTGCCCAGTGAGCAGTAGGGGATGTTAATCGCCGTGTAAGTGATGGACAGCAGGAAGTAGGTGACGAACGCATAGATAACTTTGCTGCTGTAGCTCCACTCCGGCGTGGTAAACATCAATACGCTGAAGAGTGCATAGGGGAAAGCTATCCACAAAAGCCATGGACGAAATCGCCCCCATTTGCTGCGCGTGCGGTCAGCCAGCGCACCCATAATCGGGTCAGTAACGGCATCAATAACACGAACCGATAACAACAGCACGCCAACCAGTGCCGGGGCCAGACCGAAGATATCGGTATAAAAATAGTTAACAAACAACATAATGGCGCCGAAGATGATATTGCATCCTGCATCGCCCATGCCGTAGCCGATCTTTTCTTTTACAGACAGTTTGTTGTTGCCCATCGACAGCTCTCCATTATGAGATAGGGAGAGAATTATTTGCGCGCCAAGGATTATTTGCGTAGCAGGATAGGGTCGGTGATATGGACGAAATCGCTGTAGATGGGAAAGTGTGAGGAAGGTAACAACGCCTCTGCACCCGAAACGAGCGCAGAGGCGGTCAGCATTAATTTACCTTAACGGTCTTTTCGTTTTTCTGCTTGCACAGATAACCGACGCCGAGGATCACCAGCCAGACCGGGATCAGCCATACGGAGATCGCCATGCCCGGGGTGATCAGCATGATCACCAGCACCGCTGCCATGAACAGCAGGCAAAGCCAGTTACCCAGCGGGTAGAACAGGGCTGGGAAGCGCGGGGTAACTCCTTGCTGCTGCTTCGCGCGGCGGAATTTCATGTGCGCCAGGCTAATCATCGCCCAGTTGATGACCAGTGCGGAAACCACCAGCGCCATCAGCAGGCCGAACGCCGAGTCCGGCGCCAGGTAGTTAATCAGCACGCACAGCGCGGTAAACACCGCGGAAACCAGAATAGTGGTGACCGGCACGCCACGGCGGTCGAGTTTCAGCAGCGCTCTCGGCGCGTTGCCTTGTTGCGCCAGACCAAACAGCATACGGCTGTTGCAGTAAACGCAGCTGTTATAAACCGACAGCGCCGCCGTCAGTACCACGACGTTCAGGGCGTTCGCCACCAGCGTGTCGCCAAGCTCATGGAAAATCAGCACAAACGGGCTGGTGTCGGCAGTGACGCGCGTCCACGGTAACAGCGACAGCAGAACCGCCAGCGAACCCACATAGAAGATCAGAATGCGGTAGATAACCTGATTGGTGGCTTTCGGAATGCTCACTTCCGGGTTGTCGGCTTCTGCCGCCGTGATGCCCACCAGTTCCAGACCGCCGAAGGAGAACATGATAATTGCCATCATCATGACGAGGCCGGATACCCCGTTAGGTAAGAAGCCCCCTTGCTCCCATAGGTTACGCACGGTGGCCTGCGGGCCGCCGTTGCCGCTGAACAACAGCCAGCCGCCGAACAGGATCATCCCCACCACAGCGACCACTTTGATAATGGCGAACCAGAATTCCATTTCGCCAAACACTTTCACGTTGGTCAGGTTGATGGCGTTGATAATCACGAAGAAGGCCGCCGCAGAGACCCATGTCGGGATTTCCGGCCACCAGAACTGGATATATTTCCCGACAGCGGTCAGTTCCGCCATCGCCACCAACACATACAGCACCCAGTAGTTCCAGCCGGAAGCAAACCCGGCGAACCCACCCCAATATTTATAGGCAAAGTGGCTGAACGACCCGGCGACCGGTTCCTCGACCACCATTTCCCCTAACTGACGCATAATCAGGAAGGCGATAAAACCGGCTATCGCATACCCCAGAATAATGCCCGGTCCGGCAGATTGAATTACAGATGCGCTGCCGAGAAACAGGCCTGTACCGATAGCGCCGCCCAGCGCAATGAGCTGAATATGGCGGTTTTTGAGTCCGCGCCTTAGCTGATCGCCGTGCTGTTGACCTTCCATCATGAAAACCTCGTGTGTGGTTGTATTTTTTTTACGCGTGTTATACGTGTGTAATTATGAAATTCCATTTCTGTACTTATTTATTTACGTGTTATTAATGGGAAAGTTCTTCTTGCCTCTTTCGCCAGAGGAAGAATAGTGGTAAGCGCGGCGTAATGCACCTGCTTTATGAAGGGGTAGTGACGGATTGCATAAAAAGAGAGCATCTGTACAGCGTAGCAGGAGTTCCACGAAGCGCACGAAACCCTCATCATATTCACTTCCTGTGCATTTTTATTCACTTCAAAAGAGGGTGAATCGGTTCGTAATGCAAAAAATTGCGTTTCACGAAGGTTAAATCTCACTCTTTGTGGGTAAACGCAGCATTTGTGCAAAGTTACATGTTTGAAACGCTATTTCTGTAGTGTTGTTAAAATGTGCGTGGTTTCCTGATTTCAATCAAAACCTGTATGGACATGAGGTGAATACTTTGTTACTTTAGCGCTACGAACTTGAAATTGGTAAGACCAATTGACTCCGGGCTAATGGCAGAGACAGGGAATAATGGCCTACAGCAAAATCCGCCAACCAAAACTTTCTGATGTGATAGAGCAGCAGCTGGAGTTTTTGATTCTGGAGGGGACACTGCGCCCCGGCGAAAAACTTCCACCTGAACGCGAACTGGCCAAACAGTTCGACGTTTCCCGCCCCTCGCTACGTGAGGCGATTCAACGTCTCGAAGCCAAGGGCCTTCTGCTTCGTCGCCAGGGCGGCGGTACCTTTGTGCAGAGCAGCCTGTGGCAGAGCTTCAGCGACCCGCTGGTAGAGCTTCTGTCCGACCATCCTGAATCTCAGTTTGACCTGCTGGAAACCCGTCACGCGCTTGAGGGCATTGCGGCGTATTACGCGGCCCTGCGCAGCACCGATGAAGACCGTGAACGCATTGGCGAACTTCATCAGGCCATCGAACGGGCACAGCAGTCAGGCGACCTCGACGCTGAGTCTAATGCCGTCGTCCAGTATCAGATTGCCGTCACCGAAGCGGCACACAACGTAGTTTTGCTTCATCTGCTACGCTGCATGGAGCCCATGCTGGCGCAAAACGTTCGTCAGAATTTTGAATTGTTGTATGCCCGTCGGGAAATGCTTCCGCTGGTCAGCAACCATCGCACCCGAATTTTCGAGGCGATTATGGCCAGAGAGCCGGAGCAGGCGCGCGAAGCGTCGCACCGACATCTGGCTTTCATTGAGGAGATCTTGCTGGACCGCAGCCGTGAACAAAGTCGTCGAGAACGTTCACTTCGCCGCTTACAGCAACGAAAGGATTAAGCGCCGTTTTTTTAGAGCGCGGCAACTAAACGCAGAACCTGTCTTATTGCGCTTTTAGCTGAAAACGCAATGGGACAGGTTCCAGACAAATCAACGTATTAGAGATAAGGAATACCCCCCATGTCAGAACGTTTCCAAAATGACGTGGATCCGATCGAAACTCGCGACTGGCTACAAGCGATCGAATCGGTCATCCGTGAAGAAGGTGTTGAGCGTGCTCAGTATCTGATTGACCAGCTCCTTTCAGAAGCACGCAAAGGCGGCGTGAAAGTGGCTGCTGGTGCAGGGGCTAGCAACTACGTAAACACGATTGCCGTTGAAGATGAACCGGAATACCCGGGCAATCTGGATCTGGAGCGCCGTATTCGTTCAGCTATCCGCTGGAACGCGATTATGACCGTTCTGCGCGCGTCCAAGAAAGATCTGGAACTGGGCGGCCACATGGCGTCCTTCCAGTCTTCCGCAACCGTTTATGAAGTGTGCTTCAACCACTTCTTCCGTGCCCGTAACGACAAAGACGGCGGCGACCTGGTGTACTTCCAGGGCCATATCTCTCCGGGCATCTATGCTCGTGCTTTCCTGGAAGGCCGTCTGACTGAAGAGCAGATGAACAACTTCCGTCAGGAAGTGCACGGCAACGGTCTCTCTTCTTACCCGCACCCGAAACTGATGCCGGAATTCTGGCAGTTCCCGACCGTCTCCATGGGCCTCGGCCCGATCGGCGCTATCTATCAGGCGAAGTTCCTGAAATATCTGGAACACCGTGGCCTGAAAGATACCTCCGAGCAGACCGTTTACGCCTTCCTGGGCGATGGCGAGATGGACGAGCCGGAATCTAAAGGTGCGATCACCATCGCTACCCGCGAAAAACTGGATAACCTGGTCTTCGTGATCAACTGTAACCTCCAGCGTCTGGACGGCCCGGTCACCGGTAACGGTAAAATCGTTAACGAACTGGAAGGCATCTTCAGCGGCGCTGGCTGGAACGTTATCAAGGTGATGTGGGGCAGCCGTTGGGACGAACTGCTGCGCAAAGACACCAGCGGTAAGCTGATTCAACTGATGAACGAAACCGTTGATGGCGACTATCAGACCTTCAAATCCAAAGACGGCGCGTACGTTCGCGAACACTTCTTCGGTAAATATCCGGAAACCGCAGCGCTGGTGGCAGACTGGACTGACGATCAGATCTGGGCCCTGAACCGTGGCGGCCACGATCCGAAGAAAGTCTACGCTGCACTGAAAAAAGCGCAGGAAACCAAAGGCAAAGCGACCGTTATCCTGGCCCATACCATTAAAGGTTACGGCATGGGCGACACCGCTGAAGGTAAAAACATCGCTCACCAGGTGAAGAAAATGAACATGGACGGCGTGCGCTATATCCGCGACCGCTTCAATGTTCCTGTCACCGACGAGCAGGTTGAAAACCTCTCTTACATCACCTTCCCGGAAGACTCTGAAGAGTACAAGTACCTGCACGAACGTCGTCAGGCGCTGAAAGGCTACCTGCCGTCTCGTCAGCCGAACTTCACCGAGAAGCTGGAACTGCCTCAGCTGTCTGATTTCTCTCAGTTGCTGGAAGAGCAGAACAAAGAGATCTCCACCACTATCGCATTCGTTCGTGCCCTGAACGTGATGCTGAAGAACAAGTCGATCAAAGATCGTCTGGTTCCGATCATCGCTGACGAAGCGCGTACCTTCGGTATGGAAGGTCTGTTCCGCCAGATCGGTATTTACAGCCCGAACGGCCAGCAGTACACCCCGCAGGACCGTGAGCAGGTTGCGTACTACAAAGAAGACGAAAAAGGTCAGATCCTGCAGGAAGGTATCAACGAGCTGGGCGCAGGCGCATCCTGGCTGGCGGCGGCAACGTCATACAGCACCAACAACCTGCCGATGATCCCGTTCTACATTTACTACTCCATGTTCGGGTTCCAGCGTATCGGCGACCTGTGCTGGCAGGCGGGTGACCAGCAGGCGCGCGGCTTCCTGGTAGGCGGCACGTCCGGTCGTACGACCCTGAACGGTGAAGGTCTGCAGCACGAAGATGGTCACAGCCACATTCAGTCTCTGACTATCCCGAACTGTATCTCTTACGATCCGGCTTACGCGTACGAAGTGGCTGTCATTATGCACGACGGTCTGGAGCGCATGTACGGTGAGAAACAAGAGAACGTTTACTACTACATCACCACGCTGAACGAAAACTACCACATGCCGGCGATGCCGGAAGGCGCCGAGGAAGGTATCCGTAAAGGTATCTACAAACTCGAAACCCTCGAAGGTAGCAAAGGTAAAGTTCAGCTGATGGGTTCAGGTTCTATCCTGCGTCACGTGCGTGAAGCAGCGCAGATCCTGGCGAAAGACTACGGCGTGGGTTCTGACGTATTCAGCGTCACCTCCTTCACTGAACTGGCGCGTGATGGCCAGGATTGTGAGCGCTGGAACATGCTGCACCCGACCGAAGAACCGCGCGTACCGTACGTTGCACAGGTTCTGAGCGATGCACCGGCTGTAGCATCCACTGACTATATGAAACTGTTCGCTGAGCAGATCCGTAACTTCATCCCGGCGAGCGATTATCGCGTACTGGGTACCGATGGTTTCGGTCGCTCTGACAGCCGTGAAAACCTGCGTCATCACTTCGAAGTAGACGCTTCTTACGTGGTGGTTGCGGCACTGGGCGAACTGGCTAAACGTGGCGAAATCGACAAGAAAGTGGTGGCGGAAGCAATCACCAAATTCAACATCGATGCAGATAAAGTTAACCCGCGTCTGGCGTAAGAGGTAAAAGAATAATGGCTATCGAAATCAATGTACCGGACATCGGGGCTGATGAAGTTGAAATCACCGAGATCCTGGTCAAAGTGGGCGACAAGGTTGAAGCCGAGCAGTCGCTGATCACCGTAGAAGGCGACAAAGCCTCTATGGAAGTGCCGTCTCCGCAGGCGGGTATCGTTAAAGAGATCAAAGTCTCTGTCGGCGATAAAACTGAGACCGGCAAACTGATCATGATTTTCGATTCCGCCGACGGTGCAGCTGATGCTGCACCTGCTAAGGCAGAAGAGAAGAAAGAAGCGGCACCGGCGGCTGCGCCAGCAGCGGCCGCGGCGAAAGACGTTCACGTACCGGACATCGGCGGCGACGAAGTTGAAGTCACTGAGATCCTGGTGAAAGTGGGCGATACCGTGACCGCAGAACAGTCTCTGATCACCGTTGAAGGCGACAAAGCCTCCATGGAAGTCCCTGCGCCGTTCGCAGGGACCGTCAAAGAGATCAAAGTGAACACCGGCGACAAAGTGTCTACCGGGTCGCTGATCATGGTCTTTGAAGTGGCGGGCGCTGAAGGCGCTGCGGCACCAGCGAAAGCGGAAGCGGCGCCTGCACAGGCTGCGGCACCTGCAGCGGCTGGCGGCGCGAAAGACGTTAATGTTCCGGATATCGGCGGCGACGAAGTTGAAGTCACCGAAGTGATGGTGAAAGTCGGCGACAAAGTCACTGCTGAG
>NZ_JNGH01000077.1 GCF_001188485.1 Trabulsiella odontotermitis | reverse complement strand
CACCCCCCCCGCCGACGCACAAGGGAACTGGATCTTTACGCCGTCAACGGCGCTGGATAACGGCGCGCATAATTTCACCGCCACCGCTGTCAACGTAAACGGCACCAGCGCGCCTTCGTCAGCGTTTGGTGTCAATGTGGACACCCTCGCGCCTGACGCGCCAGCGGCAACGGTCAGCGCGGACGGCAGTTCCATCAGCGGCACCGCCGAAGCCANNTGGAACCCGCCGCTGAAGTCACCACACAGCATTACGATGACTACGGCGTCCTGCTGGTTGGCGCACTGGGCAACGTGGCCTCGGTACTGGGGAATGACACCGCGCAGGTGGAATTTACCATCGCCGATGGTGGCAGCGGCAACGTCACCATCAACGCCGCGGGCACCGGCGTGGTGCTGTCACTGCTGAGCTCCATGGAGATCCTGGTGCAGGTGTACGACACCAACCTGCAAATGTGGACGACGTATGCCGACTCCACCGATCCGCGCTTCCTCAACCTGCTGACGCTCGGCGCGTCCGGCGTTACGCTGAATCTGGAAGGGTTGCCGGGCGGTAGCTACCGTGTGCTGAGCTACAACACCGACCTGCTGGCGACCGGCTCCTATACCAGCCTCGACGTGACGGTGAATCAGACCAGCGCCGGGACGATCACTGGCGGCACCAGCGAAACCGGCAACGTGATTACGGATATCGATCCGAACAGCGGGCAGGACAACGCCCCGACTGGTACGGTGGTGACCACCATCACCGATGCCAGCGGCACAATCATCACCGTTCCCCAGGGCGGTATTGATATTCAGGGAAATTACGGCACGCTGCATATTAATCAGGATGGCAGCTACACCTACACCCTGACCGATACATCCACAGCGGTGCTGGGCAGAACAGAGAGTTTTACCTACACCATCAGTCAGAACGGCAGCATCGCGTCGGCGAATCTGGTCGTCACCCTTGGCGCGGGCGCCTCGGCCAGCAGCGTGACGGCGGCAGATGACAGCGCCTCGCTGGTGTTCGATACCGACGTTTCGGCGATCAACAACGGCCCCTCATCGCAAGGGGGCTTTACCGTCGTCGGTATCAACCTGGGCAGCGTGCTGAACGCTAACGTGCTGGACGATCTCAGCAACCCGATCATCTTCGATGTGGAAGAGGGATCTACCCGCACCATGACGCTGCAGTCCAGCGTCGGCGGCGTGGCGATCGCCTCGTCGTGGGATCTGCTGATCTATCGCTTCAACGATGCCACGCAGCAGTATGAACAGTATCGGGTAGTCGATAACTGGCTAAACGCGCCGCTACTGAGCGGTCAGTCCGATCCTCTCACGCTGACACTGCCGGGCGGGAAGTATCTGTTCCTGCTCGACACCGCCAGCGGCATTTCGGTGCTGACGGGCTATACGATGAATATCCTCGCGGATCACATCTACAACGTCGACAGCATTAGCACGTCAACATCGGGGAACGTGCTGACCAACGACGCCCACAGTGGCGGCGTGACGGTCACCGAGGTAAACGGGCACAGCGTGCTGACAACCGGCACCACCACCCTCGACGGGCTGTATGGCACGCTGCGCATTGATGCGGCGGGCAATTACACCTATACGCTGAAAAACGGCGTTGGCGCTGACAGCATCAAAACGCCGGACAGCTTCGTCTACAAAATCACCAGTGCTAACGGCGATACCAGCACCGCGACGCTGAATATCACCCCGACGGCGCGCGGCGTGGATGCGGTGAACGACACCAGCAGCCTGATGGCGATCACCACGTTGCAGGATACCTCGCAGCCGTTTACCGACAGCAGCGTCGGCACCGTGACCTGGACGTCGTCGCTGTTTAACCCCACCACCGCCACCGGCAACGGCTCTATTNNCAATAAAAGACGGCAGCACCATCGTCGCCAGCGGCAACTTCAGCGGCGGTTCGTTGCTGGGCGGCGCGATTGACGTCACGGTGCCCGGTCTGCAACTGCATTCCGGCAGCTACACGCTGAGCTATACCGGCAACGTCGGCGCGCTGTCCATTGGCAACATCACTATCACGCCGAGCGTCAGGGGCACCACTATCGACCTTGATAACTTTGAAAGCTCAGGCTCCCATGCCGTCACTGGCAACATTTTTGACGGCAGCGGTTCGACGGGGGCAGAGGATCAGCTCGCCAGCGTTCATACCCTGTTGACCGTTAACGGTGCAGGCGGCAGCACCGCGGGGAAGCCACCATTAACGGCCTGTACGGCAGGCTGACCATTGGAGTTGACGGGCATTACAGCTACGCGCTCAACAACGGCGTCGCCATTTCATCCATCACGCAGAAAGAGACGTTCACCTACACGCTCAACGATCAGAAAGGCCATACCGACAGCGCCACGCTGACTATCGATATGAACCCACAGACGGTGAGCACCGCCCTGGCCGACAGAGTGGTTGGCAGCGTTTACGGAGACACGCTGATTTACCACCTGCTCAGCAGTAACGATGCCACCGGCGGCAACGGTACCACCGACAGCTGGAGCAACTTCACGCTGGCACAGGGCGACAAAATCGACATCGGCGACCTGCTGGTGGGCTGGAACGGACAGAACGCCTCGCTCGGCAACTACCTGACGGTTTCCAGCAGCGGTAACAACACGGTGATTTCCATCGACCGCGACGGTACGGGCGCCACACACCATTCCACCAACCTGGTGACGCTGGAGAACGTCCACACCACGCTCGATGAGCTGATTCAACAGAACCACATTGTGACCTGATAAGACCAACAGCAGCCCCGGGCGCACGTACGTCCGGGGCGCTGAAAATAACGTAATCAGCTTTCTTAGGGACAATTTATGGGAAAATTACTGCCTGTTACCTGCTGGCTGGCGAGCTGTCTGTGCGTGACGCAGGCGACCTGGGCCGATGACGAACCGCAGCGTATTACGACGCAAGGGCTGGCCGGGCAAGAGCTTCCCGCGCTGGATGGCTCGCCGACGCTAAAACTGGACGCAGCGCCACCAGGAACGCTGACGCTAAATGACGCGGTGATCCGCGCCGTTAACTGGCACCCCAGCATCAACGAAGCGATTGGCAAACTGTGGGCGCAGACCGAACAGGTCAACGTTGCGAAAGCGAAATACTACCCGCAGATCAGCGCTGGCATGAACAACGGCTACTCCAACACCTATCTCGATCACGGCTTTAGCCCGTCGCTGGTGCTGTCGCTGTCGCAGATGCTTTACGACTTCGGCAAAGTCGACAGCCAGGTGCGCGCCGAGAGCGCCGGGGTCGCACAGCAGCAGGCCAATGTGCTGGTCAGCATCGACAGCGTCGGCCACGACACCGCCATCGCCATGGTGCAGGTGCAGACCTGGCAGCAGATGGTGGCGATCGCCAGAGAGCAGCTGGAGGCGCTCAACACCATCGGCAAACTGACGCAGCAGCGCAACGACGAAGGCGCCACCTCCCTCTCCGATGTGGTGCAAACCGACGCCCGTATTGAATCAGCACGCTCTCAACTGATTCAGTATCAGGCCAGTCTGGAGAGCACCCAGGCGACGTTAATGAGCTGGCTCGGCTGGGACAATCTCAACGCCATCAGCGACGAATTTCCGCAAAAACTCGGCAAAAGCTGCGATATCGCCCAGCCGGACGACCGCCTGGTGCCCCCGGTGCTCGCCGCCTGGGCGCAGGCCAACGTCGCGAAAGCCAATCTTGATTATGCCAACGCGCAAATGACCCCCACCATTTCGCTGGAGCCGCAGGTTCAGCATTACCTGAACGATAAATACCCCAGCCACGACGCGCTCGACCGCACCCAGTATTCCACATGGGTCAAAGTCGAAATGCCGATCTATCAGGGAGGCGGCCTCACCGCCCGGCGCAACGCCGCCACCCACGCGCTGGAAGCCGCACGATCCGGCATCAAACGCATTCGCCTCGACGTACGGCAAAAGCTGATGGAATCCCGCAGCGAAGCGCTGAATCTGCTCGGCGCGCTGCAGGTGTTACAGCGTCAGGAGACCCTGAGCGCGCGCACCCGCGAACTGTATCAGCAACAGTATCTCGACCTCGGCTCGCGCCCGCTGCTCGACGTGCTCAACGCTGAACAGGAGGTGTTTCAGGCGCGCTTCGCCCAACAGCAGACGCTGAGCCAGCTCCATCAGTTACAGCTGAACTGCCTCTACAACAGCGGCAGGCTGCGCAATGCCTTCGGGCTTGAAAACCGCAGCATTCAGTCCGTGGAGATCCAGCCATGACCCCCGCTTCCCAGCCCGTCGAAGAATTGCTGACTGAACGCGCGCTCAGCCAGTGGGCGCTGGCGATAAGCCACGTCGCCGCCCATTACCGCGTCGCCTGCTCGCCGGGCACACTGCAGGCCAACGCGCCATGGTTTAAAGATAAAAGCATGCACTCCGCCCTGACGCAGCTGTCGCGCGAGGCGGGGCTGTCGTTTCATCAACTGACGCCGTCGCAGGAGGCGATTTCCCACTGGCGACTGCCGATAGTGGCCTCGCTGAACGACGGGCAACTGGTGGTGATCGAACATTTTGACGGTCAGAACACCGTCGATATCCACCTGATCGACAGCGAACAGCGCACCAACCGCATCACGCTCGATACGCTGCTGGCGGAGATCCGTTTTATCGCCGTACTGCGCCCGCTGTCGGCCCTGCGCGACAGCCGCGTCGACGCCTACGTTACCCGCTTCAGCCCCGACTGGATGAAAGCGCTGGTGATGACCGACTGGCGTCCGTACGGCCCGGTGATGCTGGCGGCGTTTCTGGTGAACGTGCTGTCGCTCTCCGGGATCCTGTTTTCGATGCAGGNTTCATCCCCGACGCTGTACGTGCTGGCGGCGGGCGTGCTGGTGGCGGTGATTTTTGGCTTTCTGCTGAAGGTGGCGCGTAGCTATATCATGGATGTGATCGGCAAACGGGCGGACATGCGGATTTCCGATCGCGTTTTCGGCCACGCGCTGCGCCTGCGCAACAGTGCGATCCCCCGTTCGACTGGCAGCTTTATTTCACAGTTGCGCGATCTGGAGCAGATCCGCGAAATGATCACCTCCTCGACCATTTCGACCCTCGTCGATCTGCCCTTCTTTTTTATGTTTATCGTTGTGCTGGCGATCATCGCTCCGCCGCTCGCGTGGATCGCCCCGGTCGCCGCAATCCTGATGGTGCTGCCTGGCCTGCTGCTGCAAAAGCGGCTGGCGTTGCTGGCCAATCAGTCCGCCCACGAAGCCACCCTGCGCAACGCCGTGCTGGTGGAGAGCGTGCAGGGGCTGGAGGACATCAAGCTGATGCAGGCGGAAAACCGTTTTCTGCAACAGTGGAACAGCTACATTCGCATCACTGCGGAGTCCGGTCTGCGCACCCGCGAGCTGACGCAAGGGCTGATCAGCTGGGGGATGACCATTCAGAGCCTGGTGTACACCGCGGTGATCCTGTTCGGCGCGCCGATGGTGATCGACGGCGATCTGACCACCGGTTCGGTGGTGGCGGCGTCGATGCTGGCGTCACGCATGATCGCCCCGATGGCGAACCTGTGCGGCGTGCTGGCCCGCTGGCAGCAGGTGAAAGCGGCGAAACAGGGACTGGACAGCATTATGCAGCTACCAACCGAAACCCAGCGTGATGAGAACCTCATCCATCAGGAGATTTTTCACGGCCACTATCTGCTTGAAAACGCCCAGTTTCGCTATCACAGCGACGATCAGCGCATTCCGCTGCGGATTTCACGTCTTGAGATCCAGCGCGGCGAGCGGATTGCGCTGCTCGGTCGTAACGGCGCGGGCAAATCCACGCTGCTGCAGGCACTGGCGGGTGGCATGGAGATCGTCAGTGGCGACGTGCGGCTGGATAACCTCAGCATGGGGCACATCGACACCGCCGATCTGCGGCGCAACATTGGCCTGCTCAGCCAGAACGCACGGCTGTTTTACGGCACCCTGCGCGAAAACCTGACGCTCGGCGCGCCGCACGCCACCGACGAGGCAATTTTCGAGGTGCTGGAAATCAGCGGCGCGGACAACTTTGTGAAGCGATTAGAGAAAGGGCTCGAACACCTGATTATGGAAGGCGGCGCGGGGTTGTCAGGCGGTCAGCGGCAGTCGATTCTGCTCGCGCGCATGCTGCTGCGCTCACCGAATATCGTGCTGCTTGATGAGCCCACCGCATCACTCGACGACCATACCGAACGAGAATTCATTCAGCGCATCAATCAATGGCTGGGCAACCGCACACTGATTGTCGCCACGCACCGTGTGCCAGTGCTGGAATTGGTCGATCGCGTGGTGGTGCTGAAAGAAGGTCAGGTGGTGATGGATGCGCCAAAGGCACAGGCGCTGAACAACAGCCGGATGGCGACGCAGACCAATGCACGGGAGTGGAAAAATGAAAACCAGTCTGCATGATGCCGCTATCGACGACCCGGGCACACGCCGCTATAGCGAGCACGCTGGTTCGAGCCGTATCATCCTGCTCAGCACGCTGCTGTTTGCGGCGCTTGGTGTCTGGGCGTGGTTCGGCATTCTGGATGAGGTTTCGACCGGTACCGGCAAAGTGGTGCCCAGTTCGCGCGAGCAGATTTTACAGTCGCTCGACGGCGGTGTGCTCGCCGAACTGACCGTACGTGAAGGGGATCAGGTGCAAGCCGGTCAGATTGTCGCACGACTCGATCCGACCCGTTCCGAGTCAAACGTCGGCGAAAGTGCTGCGCGCTATCGTGCTTCCCTCGCCTCAAGCGCTCGTCTGTATGCAGAGGTTAACGATCTCCCTCTCACTTTCCCCGACGCGCTCAACGCCTGGCCAGAACTGATTGCTTCGGAAACGCGGCTGTTCAAATCCCGCCGCGCGCAGTTGACGGATTCAGAAGCGGAACTGCGCACCGCGCTGGTCTCGGTGAATAAAGAGCTGGCCATCACCGAGCGGCTGGAAAAAAGCGGCGCCGCCAGCCATGTGGAAGTGCTGCGACTGCAACGACAGAAGAGTGATCTGGGCTTAAAAATCACCGACCTGCGCTCGCAGTATTACGTGCAGGCGCGGGAGGCGCTGTCAAAAGCCAATGCCGAAGTGGATATGCTCTCCGCCATTATTAAGGGGCGCGAGGACTCGGTAACGCGGCTCACCGTGCGTTCACCGGTACGCGGGATCGTGAAAAACATTCAGGTGACGACCATCGGCGGCGTGATCCCGCCCAACGGCGAAATGATGGAAATCGTCCCGGTTGACGATCGTTTGTTGATTGAAGCGCGGCTGTCCCCGCGCGACATCGCCTTTATCCACCCCGGCCAGCGAGCGCTGGTGAAAATCACCGCGTACGATTACGCCATCTATGGCGGGCTGGAGGGCGCGGTTGAAACCATCTCGCCCGACACCATTCAGGATAAGGTGAAACCGGAGATCGTCTATTACCGGGTGTTTATCCGTACGCATCAGGATTATCTGATGAACAAAGCGGGCCGCCATTTTTCCATCGTGCCGGGGATGATTGCCAGTGTGGATATCAAAACCGGCGAAAAATCGGTCTTCGATTACCTGATTAAACCGTTCAATCGCGCAAAAGAAGCGCTACGTGAGCGATAAGTGAGCAGAACCCGGCTGGCAAAGGGCCTCACAAATCTGTTATAATCGTCAGAACACATTGGGGCTGATTCTGGATTCGACGGGATTCGCGAAACCCAAGGTGCATGCCGAGGGGCGGTTGGCCTCGTAAAAAGCCGCAAAAAAATAGTCGCAAACGACGAAAACTACGCTTTAGCAGCTTAATAACCTGCTCTGAGCCCTCTCTCCCTAGCTTCCGCTCTTAAGACGGGGATCAAAGAGAGGTCAAACCCAAAAGAGATCGCGTGGATGCCCTGCCTGGGGTTGAAGCGTTAAAACTAATCAGGCTAGTCTGGTAGTGGCGTGTCTGTCCGCAGGTGCCAGGCGAATGTAAAGACTGACTAAGCATGTAGTACCGAGGATGTAGGAATTTCGGACGCGGGTTCAACTCCCGCCAGCTCCACCAATCATGATTGGACTGTGCAAGGACAGCACTAATAAAAACAGGAAGTTAGAAGTCTCGGCAGCACACCGACCAGACGGTGATGAGACAAAAAAGGATACGCAAAGGAGCCGCGGCTCTTTGAGTGGCATCATTAAACGCGTGGAACTTTACGCTAAAATGGTGCACTGTCATGGGGTGTCAGGGGGCGGAGGTTCAAATCCTCTCGTGCCGACCAAAGCTCCCAAAAAAACCAACCTGTTACGGTTGGTTTTTTTATGCCTGTCATCTGGTGTCAGTGAAACCCTGACGAAAACACCCAAACCTCTGCCTCCGCTCCGTCTATTTCATAGAGCGGTCTCGGTTCGCATAAAGTCTATGCCGAGTAGACGGCTTTCCTACTTAGTCTGCTATGTGCCAATAGTGGACATGCGGCTAAGTAAGTAAACACTCTAAGGACATTACTGTTCCTGCAAAAAAATATCTGGCCTGAATATAAACTACTCGATATTCTGAAATGCTTTGTATTTTTTGTGAACAGGAAAAAGTATGCTTAGTACATTACCCGATTTACATAGAAGTTTTGCAGAGCAACTCAAGCTTAAATTTCAGTCTGATTCGCGGATTCACTCCCTTCTCGCTGGCGGCTCAATTATTCATGGCGGATTTGATAAATACTCCGATCTCGATTTTGTCGTTGTCGTCGACTCTCTCCACTATGACAAAATCATGGCGCAGCGTAGAGAACTCGCCGGAACACTAGGCCATCTGCTACATGCTTTTACCGGGGAACATGTCGGAGAGCCTCGCCTGCTTATATGCCTGTATGGCCCTGAACTTCTTCATGTCGATCTGAAATTTGTCACCCTGGAAATGCTCACTCAACGCGTTGAGGAGCCTGCAGTGTTATTTACCCGTGACAACCTTGCTCTGGAGCGACAACTGGCAAAATTTTGTGCTCACTGGCCTGACATGACGCCGGAATGGTTTGAGTCCCGAGCATGGATCTGGCTTCATTATGCAGTGGTCAAACTGGGAAGAGGCGAACTCTTTGAAGCGATTGGTATGCTGTCATTTTTCCGCGAGCAAGTGCTGGGACCCATGCTGTACCGTCGAGCAAATCTTCCGCAACGTGGGGTTCGTCGCATTGAATTCCATGGCATTGATCCTGATGGCCTTCTGATTTCCACGCTGGCAACGCACGATAGTGCCTCCGTCAGCATGGCCATCAGTATGGCTGTTGATGCTTATATCAATCTGCGTGCTGATGCTCTGCCTGAAAATATTGCAGACGATGCGGCACGTCGGGCGGTCCTCGCCATGCTGAAAGAGTATTCTGACAGGGGTTAAATCCATACTCCGGCCGCTTACACGGCCGGGGTGTAGAAGTATCATTGTAGATGCGGCCAAAAGCCAAATCCCGAGATGGACATCTCGGTTTAGTTACTGCAATTCATGCTAAAGCCAGGTTCAGATGTCCGGAAAAGGGGAAAATTCAAATGTCTGCTTAGTGCCAGATGTGGACGTTGTTAACCTCATGCAGTATGGATTCACGAAGAACATACGTTATATTTTGTCCTGATTGACACGGGATGAAAGCTCCTGATGGCTCTCTTTTCGCTCGCTGTAACGATCTGCAAGATAACCGGTTTGTCCCTTAAGCAGCAGCGTGATTTTAAACAACTCCTCGGCGACATCGACGATACGGTCATACCATGACGAAGGTTTCATTCGTCCGTTTTCGTCGAACTCTTGCCATGCCTTGGCTACGGAGGACTGGTTGGGGATCGTAAACATCCGCATCCAGCGGCCCAGAATACGCATCTGGTTCACGGCATTGAAGGACTGTGAACCGCCGCAGACCTGCATTACCGCAAGTGTTTTGCCCTGCGAAGGACGAACCGCGCCTTCACTTAAGGGTATCCAGTCAATCTGCGCCTTCATAACTGCGCTCATTGCCCCGTGCCGTTCCGGAGAACTCCACACCATCCCGTCACACCATCTGACCAGACCGCGCAACTCGGTGACTTTAGGATGCGTGTCCGGCGCATCATCCGGCAGGGGTAAACCGGAGGGGTTAAAGAGTTTCACCTCCGCGCCCATCGCCGTCAGCAGGCGACCTGCTTCCTCCGCGGCAAAGCGGCTGTAGGAGCGCTCTCTTACTGAACCATACAGGATCAGCATCCGTGGTGGCTCCTGCAGGGGGAGGCGTTCAGCGATGTGTTGATCGAAACATTCAGTATTCAGGGCAGGAAATTGTTCCATTTTTCTCCTCCGGAGAGAGCAGATGATTTCAAAATTAATATATATGATTTACCATATGTATATTCTAAAGGGAACGGAGTGAAAAATGCTACAACCTGTTCAGCTTTTCAAAATCCTGTCGGATGAAACACGGCTAGCCATTGTCATGCTTCTCCGGGAGTCCGGCGAACTATGCGTATGCGATATAAGCGCGGCCACCACTGAGTCACAGCCCAAGATTTCTCGCCACATGGCGATTCTGCGTGAAGCAGAACTGGTACTTGACCGCCGGGAAGGCAAATGGATTCACTACCGCCTGTCTCCCCACATGCCAGCATGGGCGGCAGAGACGATCACAACGTCCTGGCAGTGTATGCGGGAGGATGTGCGTGAATGGCTGGCAAAATCTGCCTGCACATCCTGCTGAGGCTGGAAGACATATTTACATAAGCATATATAACGGAGTCTGCAATGTTTTTGGCTGGGAGTATATTTTTACTGACGCTGGTACTGGTGATCTGGCAACCCAGAGGCCTGAGTATTGGCTGGAGCGCGAGTATCGGAGCTGCGCTGGCGCTGGGAACCGATGTCATCCATATCGCTGATATTCCTGTTGTCTGGAATATCGTCTGGAACGCAACAGCGGCATTTATTGCGGTCATCATCATCAGCCTGCTGCTTGATGAGTCCGGCTTCTTTGAATGGGCCGCACTGCACGTCTCTCGCTGGGGTAACGGACGTGGCCGCCTTTTGTTTACCTGGATAGTCTTGCTTGGTGCCGCTGTTGCTGCGTTGTTTGCCAATGACGGCGCCGCGCTGATCCTGACGCCGATTGTAATTGCGATGCTGCTCGCACTGGGATTCAGCCAGGGCACGACATTGGCCTTTGTCATGGCCGCAGGATTTATTGCAGATACGGCCAGCCTGCCGCTCATTGTTTCTAACCTGGTTAATATCGTCTCGGCGGACTTCTTCAGCCTGGGCTTTACGCAGTACGCCTTCGTTATGGTGCCCGTGAATCTGGCAGCGATTGCGGCCACGCTGGTCATGCTGCATCTCTTCTTCCGCAAGGATATTCCGGCAACGTATGACGTTTCGCTGCTGAAGACGCCAGCCAGTGCGATAAAAGATCCCGCGACCTTCAGGGCGGGCTGGATTGTCCTGTTATTGTTGCTTGTCGGTTTCTTTGTTCTGGAGCCGCTGGGGATCCCGGTCAGTGCGATAGCAGCAGCTGGCGCAGCAGTGCTGTTTGTGGTGGCGAAAAGAAGCCATGCCATCA
The DNA here is from genome assembly GCF_001188485.1 of Trabulsiella odontotermitis. GTDB lineage: Bacteria > Pseudomonadota > Gammaproteobacteria > Enterobacterales > Enterobacteriaceae > Trabulsiella > Trabulsiella odontotermitis_A. The sequence continues at coordinate 105,222 of NZ_JNGH01000077.1, read as the reverse complement.
ACACTGGGAAAGTCCTGCGCGGTGCACCATGGCAGATTGTTATTTTCTCGCTTGGCATGTACCTGGTGGTCTATGGTCTGCGCAATGCAGGGCTCACCGAGTACCTGTCTGGCGTGCTGAATCTGCTGGCAGACAAGGGTTTATGGGCAGCGGCGTTCGGCACTGGCTTCCTGACGGCATTTCTCTCATCAGTGATGAACAACATGCCGACCGTGCTAATTGGTGCGCTGTCGATTGACGGGAGTACAGCGACCGGCGTCGTCAAAGAGGCAATGATTTATGCCAACGTTATTGGCTGCGATTTAGGCCCGAAAATCACCCCAATTGGTAGTCTGGCAACCCTGCTGTGGCTGCATGTTCTTACCCAGAAAAATATGACGATCACCTGGAGATATTACTTCCGTACCGGCATTGTCATGACTTTGCCTGTGCTTTTTGTCACTCTGGCCGCGCTGGCGTGGCGGCTCTCTGTCACTTTGTAATGAGATACTGATATGAGCAACATTACCATCTATCACAACCCGGCCTGTGGCACCTCACGCAACACGCTGGAGATGATCCGTAACAGCGGCAACGAACCGACAATAATTTATTATCTTGATACGCCCCCGACCCGTGATGAGCTTATTAAGCTTATTTCAGATATGGGGATTACAGTGCGCGCCTTGCTGCGTAAAAACGTTGAGCCTTATGAACGCTTGGGTCTTGATGAAGAGAAATTTAGTGATGAGCAGTTGATCGATTTCATGCTTCAACATCCGATCCTGATTAATCGGCCGGTAGTCATTACGCCGCTTGGCACTCGTCTTTGTCGCCCTTCAGAAATAGTGCTGGATATTCTACCGGAAGGTCAGAAAGGAGCGTTTACCAAAGAGGATGGCGAGAAGGTTATTGACGAAGCGGGGAAGCGGGTTAAGTAATCTGTCCACTTCAAAATATCGGACGCCTGTTTACGCCATGCGGGCGTCCGCTCCTCGCTCACTGCGGACCTTCACCCCAATAAACTCGTCCGCTCAGTGCCAGAGGCGGACATTGCCACGTGAAATCCTTTAATTTATGAGGATCGGGCAAAGTGTTACAATCCTTAGCGTTTTTCATCTTAACACTGAGAAAGAATGATAAATAAAATACTGGTCAGTGCCTGCCTGATGGGCCTTAAAGTCCGTTATAACGGAAAAGAGAAAGCGCAGATGACTCATCAACTTGCTCGTTGGCAACAGGAGCAGCNCTGTTTATCCACTGTCCTGAACTAGCTGCCGGGCTACCTGTTCCGAGACCACCTGCCGAGATTATGTCGGCTGATGGTAAAGACGTAATGTGTGGACAAGCCAGAATAATTGAAAATACTAAAAGGGATGTTACGGAGCATTATCAACTTGCAGCCTGGCTGGCTCTGCGAGCGGCACAAGAAGCAGGGTGTACTGCTGCTTTGTTAACTGATGGGAGTCCAACGTGCGGAAGTCAGTTTATCTATAACGGTTCTTTCAGTAATCAGCGTAAATCGGGTATGGGAGTGGCGGCATCACTGCTCTCCGAGCATGGTATTGTGGTATTTTCAGAAACTCAGTTGGCAGGGCTTGTGAGCTGGATTGAAGAACGGGAATGAACACCTAACTGTATCAGGTCCGCTCCTCGCTCAAAGCAGCCATAATGACACGCAGTTGTTAGTTTTGTGTAGAAGCAGGATGCTCATGAATCAAGTGGCTGGAAGCGATGGCCAGACGATATCCGGTACCGTATCCAGGTTAATCGCATCCAGTTCTTTCACATAGTTACGCCAGGCGATTAGCTTAGCTTTGTCTTCCTCACTGATTGTACCCAGCGTCAGGTCAACCACCCAGCCAGACATGATCCGTTCGGCTTCGCTTTTCAGAATTACCCTGTTCGCTTCAGCCTCAATCACATCATCTTCATGCGTGTTGACGTGCGGTTCATCCTTCACCCATTCATCCGTGAAACGGTTGTGGGTCATAGCACCACCGGTGAAGTTATCCGGAACGAGTGCTGGATAATTCAGCCCTTCGAACGCCGCAGGGCTTGTGCTCCAGCTCCGGTTATCGGCCTGGCTTACATAGATTTTTTTCATGCTGTGATTTTCCTGACATGGACGCGAACCGGGACGTTATTGACCGCTGTCGTCGCGGTGATCTGGTGTGGTGTGCCTGTCTGAGTACTCGTGTTCCCCATAGAGTTATTGCCGCACTGCACGACAATCCCCTCACCTTCCATATAACTGCCTTTGGCGCCATACCCGCCAGCGGAGTAAATCCAGCCGGAATCCCCCCACCGCGCCTGTCCCGTAAGGTCGGTGCGCAGAATTTCTGCAATCACCTCTACCGGCTGATTATTGCCGAACGGGTTAGCCAGCACCTTCCGCTGCGACAGCGCCATCGTCCCGAAGTCCAGCAGCGCATAGTCGATGCGTTCATTGGTCGCGATAATGGCGTTCGCGTTAATCTGGTCGCCCTCAGCGATAGCCGTCGCTAGCGCCAGGGCATCACTGCCCAGCAGCCGTACTGGCGGTTCGGCTGGATTTCCGTCACGCCGTCCTGGTACATGTCGTCATACAATCTGGCGTTAAAACCTAAAGGAACGCCTGTTGCAACTGCTGTCGTTCCCGGAACCGAGGAAGCCGGCGTCGTTGCTTCTCTGGGTAATAATTCAAAAGCGCCGTCTACTGTGCCGTCACTTCTCATTAATGCCGTTCCGTTGGTATTCACGGAACTATTCCGACTTATCGTGCCTTTGATGTTAGGCAGCGCTGAGCCTGCCATTGTTCCCGCCAGGGATATATCGCCCGTGTCACCGACTTTTACCGGGATACGCAACGATCCGGGCTGCACGCCATTATCATCCGGTAAGCGCATTTTCCCCGGCGAGGACCCGGGCACATAACAGCCGCGTTTCAGTGGGTCGGCCTGCCATTCTGCTTCTGTACAGGTCGGCAGCTTGCCGGCGACCGCTCTGGCATACAGATCCGCAAAGATACCCGTCTGGTCAACTTCCTGCCCGTCCCGCGGCGCGGTTCCCGGCTCCAGCGCCCCGCGCATTTCCTGCCAGTCAACCTGCCCCAGGTAACCGGGAAGCAGGTCGGCAATCTCAGTTCTGGAGAATACCTCCAGATTATTTCGCGCGGCGGGCTTGTCGGTCAGGTCACTGAAGTTATTCATATTCTGCAGCAGGTTCTCAGGCTGCACCGTGGCAGCGGCCAGTTCCGCAGCCGCCTGAGCCGTCCCGGCAACGTCAGCATGGCGACTGGCTTCAGCGGCTTTATCGGTGGCGGTGCCTGCGGCAGTTTCTGCTGCCGCTTTCGCGTCCTGCGCGCTGCTGTTCGCAGATTCCGAAGCCTCTGCATCAGCGCGAGCCGCAACCGCGTCAGAATGCGCGGCATCCTTGTTGGTCGCCACCTGCAGCGCATCACCCCGCACCTGGTCAGCCAACTGCTGCACCACATCAATGTCGATGCTGGTCAGTATGTCCTGAATGCTTTTCCAGCTCGGCCCGGTGAACGTTGAACCATCCGGCAGAAGCACGGTGATATCACCGCTGGTACTGAAGACGGCCTGCCAGTTCTGTTTGTCGTCATTGAGTCCACGCAAGGCCTCGGTGCTCTGGACCACCAGCGCCGCCGTCACCATATTGAGTGTCGCGCGCGGTACCGCTGACCAGACGACACCAGCTTGAGTCGGTCCGGAATAATTGCTTACGAGCGCCAGCGCGGTGTTATTGCTCACCGCTTTAACCGGCAACGTGTACGGCACGCCGCCGACCATCACCACAATAAAATCCCCTGCCGTCAGTTCCGTGGTAAACATTGTGCCGGTGCCGCCCACGGAGGCTGAGTTATTTGTCATGGTTAACGTTCCTGCAGACATACTGGCTCCTGTATTCAGGTAATAAAAAACCCCGCCGGAGCGGGGTCTGATGAGTGCTTTAAATTACTTGCAGGTCGTGCTGATAAAATTGTTTTTGCTGACCCAGTGCCAGCTGAACGGGGGACCGGCACGGTACTGCGTCTGCGCCCCCACCTTCCTCACGCCATAGATTTCAACCGTTGTTTCCTGCCCACCAATAATCGCCGTTCCCTGACAAACGGGCGCCTGTTTCTCAAGTACACCGGCGCAGCCGGTCAGCATGAATGAAACAGCCGCGAATAAGAGCAGCTTTGTCATTTGGGTTATATCCATTTGAATTTATGAAATAAAACAATACCAACATTAAAGTGATGGGGATAATTGATTTGCCAGATCAATCACATAAAATTGATCGTTCAAAACGATCAATCATAACTGGCGAGGTTCAGGGCATAGACCTGGTTGCGCATATTGTGATAGGTCACGTTAGTTGTCCCGGCGGGTGGCGGTCCGTTGGTTAATGCACTGCTGAGGACGGTGGAACTGCCATTCCACGTCGCCCGGAAAAAATACTGCGAGGAATACGGCCGCGTGCCGCCAGAGGTAATAACGCCGGTCACCAGGCCACTCATTGCCGGTACAATGCCGTACTTACCGGGCTTCGTCGTATTGATGTTAAAGCCACCCGCCGGATCACTGCCGTTCGTTCCCACCGCCTCAATATCCGTGAGCACGCGGGTTTCGTTTGTCAGAATGCAGGTGCCCTGCTCATCCCATATCGCTATCCCCCACTCCGGGAGTGGCTGAGCAAATATTGTGAAAAAATAAACGTATGCCGTGCCGCCGGCCGCCGTGGCATTGGCGATGGAGACAGTGCAGGTCGTACCGCTCACTTTGTAGCTGACAACGCAACTAACCGTGCAGGAGACGAAGGGAATAATGGGCCTGTCTGCGGTGAAGGTCTGGGTCACTGTCGTTACGGCGCCCGAGGTTGCCGAAATAGCCGCCGTTTTCCTGCTGAAAAGTGCCAGCGGGATGGACTGCGGCGTGATAAACGGCGCGCCGTTTTCCGTTGCCAGCAACGCCCCCCAGTCAGCCATTATGATGCCCTCAGATAAGCAATCACGAACCCGGCGATGGCCGGGAACGTGTTCGCACCAAAATCAGTATCACTGGCGGCGGCGATGGTGATTGTACCGCCAGCGACGGTCACTCTCCGGCGTTTTGTGGTGTAGGTGGTGTCAGAACACACCTGCAGAACTTCCATAACGAAACCGGACGGTACGGTGTATGCCGCACTTCCTGACTGCTGCCCGCTCGTCACCGAAAAGAAACCCACCACGCTGACGGGCACCAGCCCGTAGTTATTGGGGTTGCCACTGGCGTCCCACGTCTGAATCCCCCATGCCATCAGAATGCCCCCGTGATATAGCCAATCTGCACGCGCAGCCGTGAATCGTCTTTAATGCTGATGGTGGTGTTGGTCCATTTCATCGCACCGGAGCTGTTGCTGCCGTAGTTCTCAAACGTACCGCTCTTGTCCAGCTTCCAGCCCGCCTCCCCTGAGACGTAGTTGTCTGACTGGATGTAATTGCCGATTTTTTCATTATCGATCGTGCCTTCCTGGATAAACGCCGAACTGATAAACACCTGTCCGTTGATGGCCGCAAACGGTGAATACTGTGTATCCCCGCTGCCGCTCATCAGCACAAACTGGTCAGCATTGAAACCCACACGGGTAACCACGGGCTTCCCTGTTTCGGCCAGCACCGCGATGCTCATCCCGGCGTTGTACATCACCCCGTTGATCCTGATACCCGCCTTCAGGGTGTGGATCGCCGTTGCGCCGTCGGAATCCACCGTCGCGGTGAGCTTGTCCTCGAGCGATGCGGTAACGTCGCTGATCTGCGCCTGAACCGTGGTTGTCAAATCGGCCATTGCCTTATCAATGCCGGCAACGGTGGTTTTGACGATCAGGATATCGGCACGCACTTCGCCATACTGTCGCCACTGGTGATCGACCGTGGCGTTGTTCGCCAGCGCATTCTGCAGGGCAGCTTCGAGACTGGTGTTGATATCACTGGTCAGATGCTCACCATCGGCAGATGTCAGGAAACCGTCGCCGATGTCGCCGAGATAATCCTCTGCGTTATTGTTGGACATGCCGCGGAGCCAGTCGGTAAAGCCGGATTCATTACCGGACCTGTCGACCAGTTGCGCGCGGTACCAGAACTCCTGCCCCGCCTTTAACCCGAGCTGGATGTATTCCGGGGACGGATACGGAACATCACTGAGCAACAGCGGATCCGAAAAGTCAGCGTTCGCCGTGTACTGAATTTCCGTTTTCAGCGTGTCGCTGGTGTTGGCCGGGAATCCCCAGTTAAGGCGGATCCCCCAGTTAATCCCCGTCGCAGTAAACCCCACCGGCGCGGGTGGATTGCCCACCTTGCCGGTCAGTGTTTTCTCTTCCGAATAGCCCCAGCCGCTGGAGATTTCCGCCGCGTTGACTGCCCGCACCCGGGCGAGATAGCGCCCGGCATAGATGGACGACACTTCAAACGAGGTGGTGGCGCTGCGCGGCACATTGACCCAGTTGCCGTCATTTCGCCGCCACTGCGCTTCATAAGAAATGGCGTTTGTGGTCACATCCCAGGCCACCCGCAGTGTTTCCACGCTGATCCCCTGACTGACAGAGGAATAACTGTCGATGATGATATTCTGCGGCGCGCGCTGGTTACCCGGCGGAACCACCGAGACCGGGCGCTGATCAATGATGGCGCCGGTATCAATACGCTGGTATTTATCCGGATCGTGGAAAGCCCCCGACACAGCGTATGTCCCGTCGTTGTTGTCAGCGACGCTCACCACACGATACTGCTGGGCATACAATTCATCGGACTCCACCACCCACACAGACTCCGGCGCCGGCGTTTCGCTGTAAAGGGCTGAAACGGTCACCACCCGGCCATTGACGGCCTGAATCGTCCGGCTCTGCGAAGCGCCCGAAGGCAGGTTCGCCATCAACCGGTCGCCGGCCACTGCATGGGGTTCGCGGTCGAGGGTAATAACACGCCCGCTGACAGCACTGATACGCCCGCCCGTCACTTTCCCGGACAGCATTTCGTCTGCAACGGCGATGACGTAACCCGGTTGCGGGATATTACCGTCCAGACCAACCGGAAAGGTCACCACGCGGTCTTTGTTGTTGGTGAGGATACCCCAGCGCCCCTTGCGGTTGGCTTCGGACTGGCGGGTACAACCGATGGCAGTCATCTCGAGCTGATTGAAACCGTACCGGGCCACCAGCGGCTGTTCAAATACCGGCTCCATGGCATCGGCATAGCCGTTGCCAGGATCGGACCACGACACCAGCGCGGTGGTATAGCGCGTTTTGGTTGTGCTGCCGGAATAGGTGAATTTACCGTCAATGACATTAGCCCGCGTGTAGTTGTAGTCCACATCACGGGGCATATCCGCCAGGCAGACAATTTTGTCGCCGCCCCAGTACGTCATGCCGCGAAATATCGCCGCGAAATCCCGCAGCACGGTAAAGGCGTCATTACGTTCCTGAACATACACATTGCAGAGATAACGGGGTTCAGTGCCGCTGCCGCCCCTGCCGTCAGGCACCAGTTGATCGCAATACTGAGAGACCTGATATAGCGTCCATTTATCGATATTTTCCGCGGTGAGACGGTTTCCCAGGCCAAAGCGGTCAGTAATCACGAGATCGTAAAAAATCCATGCCGGGTTGTCCGTCCACGCCCACCTGAAGACCCCCGTCCAGGTGCCGCTGTAGGTTCTGGTTTCCGGATCGTAGTTATCCGGAACCCGGATCACACGACCGCGTGGCTCGCAGGATATCTGTGGGATAGCGCCATTAAACTGGCTCGAGTCGAACTCAATGTAGAGCAACGTCGTATTCGGATAGCGCAGTTTGGCGTCAATCACCTCGGTATAGCTCTCAAGCGTCATGCGTTCGCCGATCTTTGCACTGTTGGTTTCAGCCGTGAGTTTGCGTAAACGAAGAGTCCAGGTACTTCCGGCCTGCGGCAAATCGATGCGGTGACAGCGTTCGTAACCGGATGTGGTTTTCCCGGTCACACTGGTATTCAGAACCGTTTGCCACGCGCCGCCATCGGTCTGCAGATCAATGGCGTATTTGATGGAATACCCCACCAAATCACCATCGTCCTCCTGCCTATACAGGGAGGGCCATTTCAGGCGCAGGCGGGCTGCGGATAGTTGGGTGTTGGTGAAGGTATGTGTCCACGCGGTGGTGCTGGTGATATCTGTCCCGACGTTGATTTCATTTTCGCTACCCGGTATGCCCTGAATATATTGCTGGGCCTGCGTTCCCGGGCGGAACTCCCAGACAACGCCGCTGAAGTTTTGCGAACCGTCGCTGTTCTCCAGTGGGGTACCATCCAGATAAATGTCTTTCCCCGTCAGACCACCAGCAAACTCCCCTTCACCAAGCGCGATGAGGATTTTCGCCTTTGCCACAGACTGGAGATCGTCAGGCTGTTCAACTGGCGTGCGGGCGCTTGAGCCACCGCCCTTTTTGCCCTTAATTTCTCTGGCCATATTTTCCCCACAAAAAAACCACCCGCAGGTGGCCATTGAAATAACGAAAGGATTTATTGCTGGTCTTCGACGTAAATACCCGCTGAGATGATCGCCCCGCCGATGCGGCGTTTACCATAGAGCAGTGGGACGGGATTACCCTGGGCCGTGGTGTTGGTCACCCCGCCGAAAGCATAGGAAGCGCGGTTGTCGGGATCCTGTTTGCTGGCAAGGCCGCCGGGCTGTGGTGAGAGCATTTGCACGACGCCGCCGAGCGTCAGTGCCGCGCCAGCGGAAAACAGCAGGTTACTTGCCGCGATGCTCACACCCGGCATCCAGATGGAGACCACCACCAGCACCGCCCCCAGGATAGTCTGCAGCAGGCCGGCCTTTTTACTGCCAATCACCACGGGGACAATACGGACAACTTCACCAGTCACCGCAAAACCCAGGTCATCAATACCGATATTCTTTTTGCCTTTGAAAACGGCATAGGTAAGCCCGCGCATACGACTTGAATTCAGGTATTTTTCAAAGCCATTCACGGTTTTTGAAAGTGCGTTTACCGCCTCGCCGGTGGTGCGGATCAAACGATAATGAACCCTGCCGAAGGTTTTACCGAGCACACCACCGAGCTCGATACGTGTCATGACTTCCTGCACAGGTCAGCCCTCTCTCAGATGAATGATTTATAGCGCACCACTTTCATGGTTCTGTCCATCCAGTAACCGCCGTACGGGGTGCGCTTGCTCAGATGGCCATAAAGGTGATGCAGGAGCATATTGCCTTCCAGCAAAATCCCGGCATGGTTCCACTTATCCGCCTGCACCTGCATGATCACCAGGTCGCCCGGTAACGGCGGCCCGACGAACCCCCGGAATCCGCATTTATACCAGCAGTCCTGGTAAAAATTGTCCGGATACTGGTTCTCCCACCACGGATAATCCACCCGGTAATCGGTCAGCTCAATGCCGTGGGTCTGCCGGAAGTAACTCATCACCAGTCCCCAGCAGTCGAAATGACCGAGCACGAACGGGCGCTCCAGCAGCGGCAGTTCACCGCGGGGCTGGATGGTGCGCAGGTCACCCTCCGGCCAGCTGACAATATGCCAGGGTAACAGCGTCGCGTCGCACTGCGCCTTGTCCAGCTCACTCGGTTGCGTCGTGGCGTCAGGATGGCTGTGAACAATCGCGATCACCGTCCCCTGGTCCTCTGCCGTGGCGTAATCCTCCGGCGAAAGATGAAATTGTTCTTCCGGCGACGGCGCAAGGTTACGACAGGGGAAATACCGCTCAACCCGGCTTTTTTGCGTGATGACGCCGCAGCATTCCCGAGGATATTCCGCAGCAGCATGCGCCATGATGGCATCAATGGTTTTCTGTCGCATATCAGCTCCTGATAAGCGACGTGCCGGGGAACCCACCGAACGGCAGCTCGTTGTTGGCTCCATGCCGCAGTTTGCAGGCGGTCAGCGTACCGTTACACTCATCGAGTGACGGATCGCTGACCGGATTGTTGTTTTTGTCGAAATACAACGTCCCGGCATAATCACACCCATCACCGGAACGGTATTTGTTGCGGATACACCACGTACAAAGTGAATGAAGCTGGCGCGTCGGGAGCAACAGCCCCTGCAGATCCATTGGACTCGCGAGGACAAACTGCACCACTTCGTTTGTCTCTACTTCCTTCCCATCGATATAATACAGCCGGCGGTTTTCCTGCGTCGGATCTGCCGTCGGGTTACCGACCAGGAAGTTTGCCGCATCAAGGTACTGCGCCAGCGTGTCGTGAATAACCACTCTGGCCTGCAGCAAATCATCGTAAGCCAGACATAACGCGGTGATGGAACTGTCCAGGTTGGCGACCGAGAGTTTTGGTTGCGCGCTGGACCCGTCTGTCGACGCCTCGATACCTTCAATCTGGCAGGGCCACGCGCGGTATTCGTTTCCCTGCCACCAGATGGATTTCACCTGCAGCTTTGTTTCATCGCCGGCCGCCGCTTCAATCTCTTCCGGCGTATGCGGGATATTGTAAGCATGGAAGTACATCACATCCGGTATGCCGAATGCGGTACCGTCCACCTCAATCAGCCGGACAGTATTCCCCGGCTCCAGTTTCTGGTAATCAGCATTAAGACTCATGGTGCAAATGCCTGTTCAAAGGTTGCGGTAATGGTCATTACCCGTTGTCCGAGAATGACCTTCTGGAGGCTGTCTGCCTNNCCCCCCTCCCCCCGCCACAACGCCAGTTCACCGAACGGCGGCGTAAAAGAAAATGACTTCGTTTTGTGGCGGCGCAGGAAGGCATAAATCTCAAACCCGGTCTCCGGCCGCCCGCGGAAGGTGTAATCAAACGTCAGCATTTCGTCGTGCAGACCCGAGCCGCTCACCTGCGCATAACCGTCGCCAAACTGCGCTTTCCGGATGGTGTCTTTGGTTTTGGTTGTCGGCTGACCTGCCGCCTGCACCGGCCAGATAAATGCCTCAACGGCCATAATGATCACCTGCGATTGCTGGCACTCCAGATAAGACCGCCGGGGCGGATCTCCCGTTTAATGCCATCCTGAACGGATTTGTTGATAACCTGCTGGTACGCCCGGCTAATCTGATCGCCGGTGTTTTTCCCGTCATTGTCCGACTGGTCGTTGTTGACCGTCACCGGCGCGTAGACACTCACCCCGGGAGGAGAAACCGCACCGCCGTTGGCGTTACCGACATAGCCGCCCGACGCATACCCACGCATTAACCTGTAGAGATTGCCGACGCCGATCCGGCTGGTCGCTTCTTTGTGAAAAACGAACTCACCGCGGTGAACCACCCCGGCAGGCTCATATTTCCCGCCGGAGCCGGTAAACCCGCCACCGGCAAAACCAAACGCCGTTGAGGCGAAACCGGCCAGCCCGACCAGCGCCTGCTTCATGGCGATTTGCGCCAGCATCGACAGCGTGGAGCGGGTAAAGTCAGCCCATTTCGCTTTTCCGGTCGTCAGCATGTCGCCCAGGTTTTTTGAGAACCCGTCAAAGGCGGTCGTTGCCGCTGTCCGCATTTGCCCGTAGGCATCGGTCGCGGCGTCGGTGTAATCCGCCCAGGCCGATTTCGCTCCGGATAACCAGTCACCACGCAGCGTATCCTGTGCGGCATAGTAGTTTTTCAGTGCGGCCAGTTCGTTCTGGTAACCCTGGTCGGCATCCGAGCCACCGGCATTCATCCAGCCCTGACGGAGTTGTGCCTCTTCGTTTCGGCGCTGCGTCTCCCGGCTGCCCGCCCCGGCACTGTCCAGCAGCGCGCGGGTTTTCTCCCCCATTTGTGTAACGTATTTCTGCGAAGAGTCCTGCAGGCGATTGAGCCGCTCTTGTGCCACGATCTGATCGCCCAGGCGGGCATTCAGTTCAGCGCGGGACAGCACCTCGTTTTTACTGGCGAGCAGGGATTTTTCTTCGTTACTCAGCATGCGGTTTTTTGCCGCTTCCTCGAGTACAGCGATGCGTGACTGCTGGCGCCACAAATTCTGGCGCTGCTGGCTGATGGTATCGTTGATACCCCTGTGCGCCTGCAGCGTCCTTAATTGCGTTTCCAGCTCCAGCGTCTGCGCGCTCGCGGTATCGACCGTCCGGGTTCCTGCCGGCGTTTTTGCCGCCTGCGGCTTTTTGAGCGAGGCCTCGTACTCTTTTTTCGCCGCATCCAGGTTGATGTTGTAATCTGCCTGGAGGATCCGCCCCTCTTTCAGCGCCCTGTTAAGCTCGTTCTGACGCGCCGTGTATTTTTCCNCGGCGGCTTCCTTCGTCGCATTAGCCTCGTTCGCTTTTGCGATTCCGGCCTGCTGCTGCGCCATATCCAGCGCCAGTCGCGCCGTTTCGCGATCATTCCAGAAGCGGGCCCGAGCCTCTTCATTGATGAAGCGGTCGTTTTTTTCCTGTTCCCATGTCTTGTCCGCGCGCCGGAACGCCGCCTCCGCTTTACTCAGCAGTTGCTGCGTACTGTCCGGGCGCCCGATATCCAGCGCTGCGTCCCACATGGACTTAAATGCCCGCTTAAGCGAATCCGCTGCAGCTTCGATCGTGCCCATGTTGTCGCGNNATCGTTTGCCGCCTGCAGGGCCGCCGCTTCATTACCTGACCGCTGCAGCTGGGCGACGTAAGCAATCTGCTCTGCCGTCACGTTATGGAACTGCTGCGCCATGGCAATCAGGCCGGATGTCGGGTCATTCGTCAGTTTACCGAACGCCGCGGCAACTTTGTCCAGCGGAAGGCCGGACGCCTGCGTGAAACGAGCCACGGCCTGGCTCATGTCATCAAACCGCGCACCGGCGAGAACGCCCGCGTTCACCAGCGCCGTCAGCGCGTCGCTGGTCTGGTTAAATGTCAGTCCGGCGCTCTGCCCGGAACGGGACAGCGTCAGCACCCTGTTCGCCGTCAGCCCCGCGCTGTTGCCTGACAGCACCAGCGATTTGTTGAAATCAGAGAGTGTGGAGGATCCCTGGTACCAGGCGTATGCTATCGCGCCCGTTGCCGTCGCCAGCGCGCCGAAGCCAACCGCCAGCGGTGATATCGCACTGGTCAGGGCACGGAACGTCGGGATGATCCCGCCGAAAGAATCTTTAATCTGACCGCCCTGCTGGAGCAGGATAAGCCACGGACTCTGGCCACCGGCGAGCTGGGTGGCCACGTCGGTAAACTGTGCCGGCAGCATCCGCATCGCTGCCGTGTACTGACCAATGGACAAACCGGCTCTCTGCGCCGCGCTTTGCTGCCTGCTGAATGCCTGCTGGATTCGCAATGCCGAGTCATTTGCAGCGTCACCGGTTTGCTTCAGTTGCCGCTGAGCGTAACTGACCTGCTCGGTAAATTTTGACGAATTGACGTCGAGGTTAACAACCAGATCACCCACTGCCGTCTGGGCCATAGCGAACACCTCCTGTAATGCCTGCTGCTTTTGCCATCAGCACATCATCGTCCGGCGCGTCGTCCGGGAGCGTGTCAGATGTCGGGGAAAGGACGCTGAATGCGCCGGGGGTCAGCTCAGGGTCACTGAAGAACATCGTTGAGAGGGTGTAGAGCAGCCCGGAAAAATGCAGATCAAGCTGCACGTCATGAAAGTAGTTGTCCCGGTAGAAAATATGCCAGTCGCCATATTCTGTTGAGGACATGCCAGCCAGCATGGTGCGCCAGTCAGGCCGACCTAACTCGCGCGCCAGCTTCATGACAAAGGTCAGCTCACTGGCAAGGACTTTTCCGCCGACACCGGTTCGGTGTCATCCCCGGGCGCAGTGGTGTCGATTGCAACATCTTCCTCATCTGGCAGCGGCAGCATGCCGGAGAGCTGCTTAACCCGGAAATCCGCTTCGGCGATGAGCTCCAGCGGCCAGGTGGACAACACCTCCTGCTGGATTTTCACGTATTCCGCGACCGCCCCTTCCTTAAGGGTCCCTTTCAGGGTATGGCCGTGCCAGAGCGACATGGCCACCACATAAGCGCCAGTCTCAACGGTCACTGCCATCGCTTTCTGAAAATCACCCTCCTCGATCGCTTCGATGTTTTTCAGATACTCGAGGTATTGAATCCGCTGCAGCGCGGACAGTTCGAAAAGGAAAATGGTCTGCCCGTTGCGGGTCAATTCATTGGTTTTTAAAAACATGCTGTACTCCGGAAGGCGGGGCCGGAGCCCCGTTTATCAGGATACGGTCACTTCGCAGATAGCCACAAAGAGACCGTCGTTCGTCATCATAACCACCTGCACCACACCCGCTTCCACGCCGGTCACCGTGACGACGTTGCCGCTGACGCTGACCGTGGCCACATCCGGGTTAGAGGTGGAGACGCGGAACGATTTATCCGACGCGCCAGCGGGCTGCACTGCGACGTTTACCACTACGGTGGCTCCGGCGGCGACGGTCGCAGTGGTTTTGTCGAGCGTGACGCCGGTTACCCGAATCACCGGCGCACCGCTCTCTTCCGCCAGATTCGGCTTCCCGGAATTGGTGATTTTCACCGTGCGGGTAATGACTTCTTTCGAGGTGATAGTTTTGCCGAGGCTGCTTGGCCAGCCTTTAAACACATCCACGGTGCCGTTGGGGTATCTGATTTTATACGCCCTGACTGTACCCTCGTTGAACCAGTTTACCAGGTCTTTTTGCCCGGCTTCGCCCGGTTTCCACCCCAGTGTGACCGACGTATCCCCGGCCGATTTCTGGCCCTGCGCAGTGCTGGTCCAGTCGGCGTTTTCGTCATCGATATAGGTATCATCTTCCGAATCCGCGGTCATTTCGCCGGGTGTTAAATCCTTCACCTGCGCCAGGCGGGTCCAGTCGACATCGGACAGCGGATTAGCGAAGGGATCGCCTGAGCCGCCATAAATCCAGAACGTGGTGCCGGCACCTTTAACAGGCGCCAGCGGGTTTGGTGTTACCATAACGTCCTCACATTTCGTAACTAATGGAATATTTCAGGTCGGCAGAACTCCACAACCCCATATCGTCATCACGCTGGTAGTCATAGCCCTGCTGAACCATCAGGGAGAGAAGCCCTGCCAGTGCAGGAACATTGGTCAGCGCCGGATACACCCGCGATTCCATCCAGTCATCAAGATGGGAATCGGGCGTCTGTGCAGGAAGAAAAACCTCAATGTGCAGCGTTGCCTGCCAGGTATCTGCATCAAGGTCTTCGCCGGTATACTCCGCATCGGTGAGATACACTGCCACCGCCGGGAATTCGCCCTCTTCAAACACGACAGGACGCCCGTCAAAGAAAGTGGCGTCGTCCCCGATGACTCCGTCAAGAGCATCAAGTACCGCCAGTCGAATATCGCTGTGTTTCATCGCGTCAGAATCAACCTGAGTTGGTTTTCAAGGGATGCCCGTAATTCTTTGGGCATATCGGTTTCCATCAGCTTTGGTAGTTCATCTCTAAACGCTGTGGTGAGTGGTGCTGCGAGAGGGATGCTGACCACTTCAATCGGGTAGCGCGGCTTTGCCGTTCTGCGCATGACGTGCCAGCGCCCGTTTTTCAATTTCTGAATGAATGCATTGGGAAATTGAAACGGGCCAATGCGCAGCACGCTGTTTGCGCCCCGTTTGTCGCGTTTTCGCCGGGATAAACGAACACTTGCGGTGCCAAGCTTAATGGCCGGAAGGTTGCCCCTGTTCACCCGGATCATTGCCTGCGGTTTTTTGGCGGTGGCGCGACGCACTTTCGCGCGCTGTTTCACCAGCTTTCGGGGAACCCGGGTGTCCTTTGACACGATGGCGACACTCCGGCTGACGGCACGATTAGCAATACGGTTTACCGCCTGAGCGGATGCCCGCGGAACGGCAGTTGTGCTGATGCTGTTCAGATTGGCGATTGCCTGCTCGAGGCCTTTTATGGACATAACGTTTTCTCAGCGGCGCCGGGTATTCTCTGGCGGTGTACCATTTCCGATCCAGATATGGCAGGAGCCACCGTCATCCGGCCCGACACGATCGACCCAGAATGATTTCCCGTTAATGGTCAGCGTATCCAGGCGTTTTAACAGACTCACGGAGACAGATTTGACGAACAGCGTCGGGCTGGAGCCTTCCACCCTGACACCAGCCCCTGCATAGCCAATATTCTCCGGATCATCGAATACCCCGGTGAGGATTGCGCCAGCCTGAGCTCCCGACGTGATACGGACTTCGGTTCCCATCAGATCACGGATAGTGTCGTCGGCGCGCGCCAGTGCGGCGTCAAAGAGATTATCGAAGTCAGACATGGCGCCTCCTGTCAGCATTCTGCGGCCAGCCCCAGCGCAATCAGACCGGCAGCATCACCAGGTGCCACCCGGATCAGAGTACCGGGCTCAGCAATCAGGACGCGCTCATTTTTTGTCGCATGCAGCGCATCAATATGCAGCGTCACCCGAGTTTCAACTGTCACCAGCTCGCCTGTCGTTACCGTTTTCGGGCCTGTTCCGGTNNTTGTCGGATGCCCCCCCGCCTCGCCAGACGCTGCTGCATCGTCTTCAGGATCCGCGTCCGGCGTATCATCACCCAGTTCCTCTTCCAGTTCAGCCACACGGAGTTTTAACTCCTCTTCGGACCCGGCGGTGCTTACCTCACGGTTAAGCAGCACACCCAGCTCATTCAGGCGCGCAACAAGTTCTTTCTTCGCCATCTTTTCTTTCTCCAGAAAAACGGCCCCGAAGGGCCGCAATTACGCCAGTTTCACGGACACGAAGGCATCCGGATCAGGAAGCAACATCAGCGGGGCTGACTGAATCATGGTAAATTCGCGGGCCGGATCGCCGGTCTGTACCCAGTTTTTCGGATAGCGCGCCGAGGCGTTGATACCTTCACGCTGCGCGTCCACATCCTGAATACAGCCGTAGGTACGAATCCCGCGCGCCTGCGTGTTACCCAGTACCATCGTTAAATCAGGAAGATAGTTTTTCTTCTGATCGTCTTCGATGAACTGGCCGGAATAGACCACGATGGCCACATCACCGTACATCCCTTTATACGAAACGACTTCGCCCAGGTCCTTCAGTGCGGTTTCCAGCTCGGAGTGAGAGCCACGACGGGTATCGAGTTTCTCCTTCACCGCTTTAAACGAACGGAACAGCGCCCACCCTTTCGGGTCGAAAACGATGATGTTCACGACGCCGCTGGCGCTGAGCGCGTACGCTTCAATGTCATCGGTCGGGTCATACGTCGCTTTATCACGACCTGACCAGGCCGCTGCGCCCGCCTGCGTAATGTTGTTGCCGGCATTACGGCCCATATCCACCTCAACCGGCGAAAACTGCTCGCCCGTCATGGTGTATTTGCCCTGGAGAACAGCCGCGACGGCCTGTTTCTCTTCAACCTGCGCAATCGCCAGCTCTTCATCTTTCATGTTCTGAAGGATAATGCGGCGGCGGCGATAGGCCGGGTCTGCAAGATTTTGCGGATCTTCATCCGGCAGACGCCGCAGGGTCATCTGCGCATTCACTTCGTGTTTTGGCTTAACGTAGCCCGGCGTAAATTCAGAGGTGCTGCCGCCGCGGGAGCGGATCACCTTACCGGACACGATCGGCGAGACATACAGAGCCATGTTGACCAGGCCGGGGATCTGCGAGAGATAAACCTTCTCCGTCGTGAACGGATAGCTTTCACGAAAGAAAATCCGCAGAAACAGCGGATCAAACTTGAATCTCTTTTCATTAACCGCCAGCAGTTTAGCGGTGGTGTAGATGGACATAGATTTTTTCCCGTAAAAAAGGGCCGCCAGAGCGACCCGTATGGACAGAAAGAACAGTCAGCCGGTGCGGTTACACAATGCTGATAGCAGAGCCCGCAAACGCGTTACGCTTTTTGACCTCATCGGCCACAGCCGCAGGCCAGAGCACGTCTTCATAACGGAATGAGCCGGTTTTATAGAACGTCAGCTGAACGCTGTTCTGGTCAGCAGCGATCGCCAGCACGCCGGTCGCCGTGCCGGATTTTGCGCCATCCCATACCGTCAGTTTCCCGGAAGTTGCATCCGGCATCAGCGGTGTCATGGCCGGGGTTGCCGCAGCAAGACCGCCCGGGCCGGTTGCGGTGAATGCCGGGTCACTATTGCCCAGCGGCTGGTAATGCTTAAATTCTTCTGTGATTGCCATAAATGCCTCTTAAACGGGAGTATTCATCAAATCGTCCCCGGCATCAGAGGCCGGGTTACCTGCCGCCACCGCACCGGGCGCACTTTCCATCAGGCGATCCAGCGCGGTATCTGAACGAACCTGAGCGCTCTGCGGCGCCGCCCCCAGAATGCGTTGTGCATTCTCCACCGTCATTCCCGGTGTTTCCGCCAGCGCCCGGGCCTGCGTTTCGCGCCCTCTGGCTTCTTCACAGTTCAGGATCCCCATGATGCGGGTATTTTCTTCACTGACGGCTTTTGCAATACGGGCATCCATATCCGGCGCTGCTGCCGTCGGGGCACGCTCTGTCATGACAGGCTCAGCCGCGGCGGGCTCAGTGACAGCGGCGCTCACCGCAGGGATTGTTTCTGCGGATGCAGTGGTACCTTTCATATTTCCTCCGGTCATCGTTTTACGTTGTTTATCAAGTGCATCGCGCATCACACTGAGCGCGTCGGTATTAATAACAAGCTCATCCGCCAGTCCGGCATCAATCGACTCAGCTCCGCTATAGACCGCAGCTTCGGTATTCAGCACGTCCCTGACAGACATGCTGGTATAACCGGCCACTTTTTCAGCGAACATCTGGCGGGTGGCGTCAATCCGCGCCTGAAAATCCGCGCGGATATCTTTCGGCAGTTTTTCGTACGGGTTGCCGTCGACCTTGTGATCGCCGCTGTAAATCAGCGTGACCTCAACACCCTGCGTTTTCAGCGCCGCGCCATAGTTGCTGTGCGCCATCATCACGCCAATCGATCCGACTCTGGCCGTCTGCGTGACCAGGCGATGAGAGGCAGCACTGGCGATAAGCTGCCCGGCGCTGCAGTTCATGTCATTCGCCAGCGCCCAGATGGGTTTGATGTCCCGCATGCGGGCAATCAGGTCAGCGCAGTCGAAAGCACCCGATACCATGCCGCCGGGGGTATCCATATCCAGCAGAATACCGTCGACACCCGGATCGCTGACCGCCTGCTGCAGGCGCGTGATAATGCCGTTGTATCCGGTCATACCGGAATACGGCTGCAGGCTGCGGGTTTTACCCACCAGCGTGCCGGCAACCGGCACCACCGCAATCCCGTTCGTTACCTGATAGCTTCTCGAAAGCCTGGGCCCCGGTTCGTCGTCTTCACCAAAGAACGCCATCGGGTCGGCAATCTGCTCGCTGTTCAGCGTGGTGCCGGAAAGGGTATCGGTCAGCNTGGACCCGCCAGCGCGCAAAAGAAAACCCGCGCATAGGCGGGTTCAAGCAGCAGCGGCTCATTGAAGGCCAGACTGGCAATATGTGGGAGATTACGCAGCTCGGGCGTCATCGTTCTCCTCCTTAGTGGAGTTTTTCAGTCCTGATTCAAAGGCAGAGGCTGCCCAGGCCGGCGGCGTTAATCCGGCAGCCCGTCGCTCCATCGTTTCTCGCACCTGCTGGGCAAAGATTTCCTGATAATCCTCCCCTCGTTTAGCACACTCTTTTTCGTAGGTGCTAAGCCCGGCCTCAATCAGCATGACCGCTTCCTGCACCTCCTTGAGACCATCAATCGCCATTCGGCCAGCACCAATCCAGTCACAATTGCCCCAGGCACTTCGGGCTTCCTGAAACGAGAACCGGGCGCGGGACGGCAGCATGACCACCCGCCGGACGATTGCCTCTTCGAGCCAGCACAAAAACATCTGACATGCCTGCCGGGAAGCTACAAACTTGCGGCGCCCCATGAAATACGCCCATGATTCATTGGCGCTGGCCCGCGCAGTGGAATAGCTCATCTGGGCATAATTTCGCGACAGTTGCTCATACGACACGCCGAGGCCGGCGGCGATATAACGCAGCAGCGACTGCTCGAAGACGGAATAACCATTGTCGGTATCCTGAGCAGACTGGAGGTTCAGGGAATCACCGGGCAGCAAGTGCGGCACTTTCGCACCGCCGAGGCGTACCGGCGCCGCGGCGTAATACGAGGCCATCTCGCCCAGCCAGCCGGTCATTCTTCGCTGCTGTTCTTTATTGTCAGAGCCGAGAATGAAGTCCATCGCCGTCTGTGTATCCAGCTCGCTCTCGATGGTGGCGGCATACATCGCTTTCACGATCGCGCTCTGTAACTGGGTGTTCTGCAGGGTGTCGAGCATTTTCATCTGCTCCATCACGCTGTAAAACACGTTGGCGCCCCGGGTCTGACCATCTTCAAGAGGCTCAAAGACATGAATGAACGACGTGCGACCGCCCGCCAGTTCGCGCGGGACGTACGTCCATTTCTGCGGTGACCAGCCGGGATAGTCATCTTCGCTGACGTAATAACCGATGGCAGCACCGCCGTTATCGAGCGCCACACCCGCGCGACAGTTGCGTGAATCACCAGTGTTATTTGGGTTGCTGATACGCTTCGGGCTGACCATCTTAAACTGCGTCCTGAACAGCCGGCTGGCGCTACTGTCCCAGGTGGCCTGAGCGCATAGTTCCCCGTTAAAGGCATGCATCGCCACGCCTTCACGTATCATCATGGTGAAGGTGCGTTTACGTTCAACGTCAATGCTGCAGCAATCATCCTCAGCGAACTCTTTCCAGGCTGCCTCCACTTCCCGGGAAAAGGCGCGGGCTTCCTCCTCACCAATCCCCAGAAAACGCCAGCTGGGACGGTGGCTTAATCGGAAAAACGAGCCCACGATATGATCCTGATGCAGTTGCACGGCATTTGCCGCATAACCGTTATTTCTGACCAGATCGTCGGCGCGGGCGTTACCGCGGACAAATTCTGGCAGAAGCGCCGCATCAGGGCTTTCACTGGGTGGATTCCAGGCGCGCAACTGACCACCGAACCCACCACCCCCGCCATGGTACCCGGCGTACTCCCGCAAAGAGGTTTTCCCGTCCGGACCTAATAACGCTGGTGATTTCATACATAGAACCCTGCCGGTCCCCGGCGCCTGTGAGTGATACCGATTTGAACTTCCAGATCGGCGATGTATTTTTTCAGGTCAGTCACAGAGGTAGCCGTAAACTCCACCCTGCGCCCGTCTTTTTGCACCGTCGCCACCCGCTTGCCCGTCATCAGCTCATGCAGCGCGGCGCGGGCGCTGTCCAGTTCGGCCTGTGTCGCCATCATTCATCTCCGGCTAAAGCCCGGGCATAATCTGCCAGGGTTTTGTTATTTTTCGAATTGCCGTCATCCTCCAGCAGACTGACCAGAAGTGAATCAAGGTTGAGTTGCCAGCGGGAAATACTGATCCGCAGCGCAGCCAGCGCGTAGACAAAGCAGTCAAGCGCCTCGTTGCGTCGTTTTTTGCTGTCCCAGAGGATTTTTCGTTGCCCGTTAACCCATTTTTCGACCTGCTCTTCAGCGGTCAGCTGCTGCGCCTCAGCCAGATCGTAAATGTCAGGGTTATTGGGGAAATGCACGGCGCCGGCAAGCGGTTCATCACCGTCGGCAACCAGAGTGAAGCGGTTGTAAATCTGTTCTTTCGCGGTATCGGTCCCCACTTCCGTCAGATACACACCGTTTTTGTTACGCTTGCGCGGCATGTTCGCCACCGGTTTGCCGTATACCGACGCCCCTTTGACGGGAATGACCCGGAACAGACCATGTTTTTTCGACCGTTTATAAACAATGGTGGGATCAATACCCCCGATATCCCAGCAGATACGGGAAATCGCCATCTCAACACCGTTACGCCGGGCGTAGACTTTATTGATCGCTTCATCGACCCTGAGAAGCGTGGCTTCATCATCATGACGGCCCATTATGATCTGCCTGTCGATAAGCCAGCTTTCTTCTCCCGGTCCCCATCCCCAGACACGCATCTCGTAACGATCAAGCTGTGAGTCAATGCCGGCAGTAAGATAAGCCACACGGTCCGGAACAGTTGTGATGAAGTGTTCCTTACGCGCTTCCAGCGTCTCGGCGTCAGGACGTTCGCCAATCGTGGGTTCCCACGTCTCACCTAACGTCGTGTTAACGAAGGTTTTGCGCTTGCCTGTATCCCCTTTCGTTTTCAGCCAGTCGCGGACGATCTGCACCCAGGTGGTGAAGGGACTGTAAGCCGTCCAGATATGAAAAGTAACGCTCTCCGGTGGAGCAATGTCAGCGCCGTAGGATGAAAACCAGCTTAAACCGTCATGCGTCCAAATCCCGGTACGCTCACAGATATAGCGGGCGTTGGTGAAGTCCAGTTCCTGTTGTTTAATCACACAGGCATTATGTTCGCAGAGATAAAAAACACTGGCCGGGTTATCCGCTTCCCACTTAAAGCCAAATGGGGTTTCTTTATCCCCAAATTTCAAATATTGCTCTTCACCGCAATGCGGGCAGCGGACATGAAACCGCATAAAATGCTCAGATTCACTGGCTGCGCGCTCTATCTGACACGAGCCTCGAAGCTTTGGTGTAGATCCACGAATGGATTTTGGCCAGACAGAGCCTTCAATACGTTTGTCACCCAGGAATGTAGGGGAACCTTCTTTCTCAATATCTTCATCAAACGATGCGAGCTCATCATACCCAACGACATCGACAGATTTTTCGCGGTAGTTTTTTGCTGCCTTGCCGCCAAGGCACCAGAAAATTTTGCCGTGGCTGTACCTCTTCATGACCAGGGTATTATCGCGGTGTTTTTTACCGAACCATGGTGCCAGTGACAGCAACACAGGGACATCGCGAATAGTCGGCTCGACATGGGATTTCATGAAATTCGCCGCATCCGTTTCCGTTGGCAGAAAAAGAAGCTGGTTTCGCTGCTTGTGCTCGGTGAAATATGCGAAGGTGGCCAACAGCATTTTGGAATAGCCGACGCGGGCTGATTTGATGATATTCACAACACGAATATAATCCGCCCCCATGCTGTTCATGATCGCCCGCTGATATGGCAATGTTTTCCAGCGCCCTTCCTGGTATGAGGATTCTTTGGGGAGGTAATAATGCGCGTCAGCCCATTCCACCACACTCACCGGGACAGGCCGAACCAGCCCCCGTAGCCCGTCGCTGATGCAGCGGGCCATATTACTCATCTGATATTCGGAGATATTCATCAAGGATGCCCGGTAGTTTTTGCCCGACACCGGCGGCAAGATTCATCGTTCTGGAAATTTCGGATTTGATAAAGGCAAGCTGCCTGTCTTCCGTTCCCGGGAAACGCCGTTGTATCGACAGGGGAAGCGCATCGAGAACGGAAGCAATTTCGCCGGCAATTCGGCTAAGCGCGAAGGAACAAAACTCGGTATCCACTACACGACGGCTGTCCCGATCGTTTTTAAGTTTCTGGCCAATTGCCTGTTCTTCGGTCAGCGCAATGCGCGCCATCAGAAGTTGTTTGTCGTGGTCGGTATTTTCATCGTCAGGTTGTTGTTTCCGCTCCTGGTGAGCCAGTCGGTTTTCGAGTACAGATTTGACATCATAGAGGACCTCACGACCCTTGCGCTGTACAGGTAAAACTCCCCATTTATCAAAAGCCTGTACCGATATTCCGAGAGAGGAAGCCATATCTGATTTGTTCAGCAAAACAGCCATCTCCGCTCCCTATTTATCAGTGACAACAAAACAACAACCAACCTCCTGAAAAAAGTCATACATCGCCAGAATCTGCGAGGTCGCCGCCCCGTAACAGGCCGATATGCCTGAAAGGACCCACAAACGATAATGGTTATCGATATCATCGATTCAACTGGGCTCGTTCAAACTATTTGAGTCCCGGATAATCACAGCTCGTACACTAATGGCAATGATGGCCACTCTGGCTGCACATGGCAGACGCGCATAAAAAAAGCCCCGCGGAAGCGAGGCTTAGTGTTCTTACAGAGACTACATGAAACCCTTCGTCCCTGGATGAGTCACGACAGTTTTCTGACTGCCTCAAGTATCTCATCTGATGAAAGATCTCTGTCGGAAGCCACATAGACCACTTTATGATCACCTGTAAGCGAAGGGAAACCGGCTGACATTATCGGAAGGTGGGCGTCTTCCCCATTAGGATAAGTGCGAAGGATTGAGGTAATCCCTTTCATTACAGAAACAGTAACTGTAGGTTCTGCATTGAAAAAAACGATAACTTTTTTCATGAGATTACCACTATGGAGGCAGCAGATAATTCTATAGAGTACCAAATTATCTACTGACAATTTAAAATTATAGGCCTCGTAAATCCGAAACTTTCATGTTACTTCCGAAAATCAAGGGCAACTTGCCCTGACTGGATATACGAAGCGATATTATCAAACGTAACCATTGAGGCTTTACAAAAAATACATTTTGCGCCGAACGGATTTTTTTCTGAAATATCAAAAGTAGATGTTCTGTATTGCGAACCGTGACAGCAAGGGCATCGGAAATGAATATGGGTAGTAATAATAGTATCCTTAGAGCGCCACAACGTTCACGGCAGATGGACCTTTAGGGCCATTTTCAATCGAAAACTCGACCTCTTGATTTTCATAAAGTGTTCTGAATTCATCACTTTGAATAGCAGAAAAATGGACAAAAACGTCCTTACTGCCATCTTTAGGCGTGATAAATCCAAATCCCTTCTCTGGGTTGAACCACTTCACTAATCCGTTAATTTTGTTTGACATGTATGTCACCTTTTCATTTTGTTTTCAATCAGTTATGGTTTGAAACAAAATTCACCAGATTAAAGAGAAACCCAAGAGGACATATCGACAGATATTAGTGATGAGAATTACTTTGAGGAATTATTTAGTGTCAAACCGACCGTTTCATTAACGCATGAATAGTCGAACCTGGCAAGACAAACTTTTAAAAAATTGTAAAGAGCCCGCATACCGGTGGATGAATGGCCCAAATATTAAAAAAATGAGGTCATTCCTGCCTTCATGTACCAGACTCCTTGTGACCTTTGATCACTGCCCCCTGAGATTCATTGGGAATTAGACTCAGGGATGAGTCAGTTTTTTAGAATATCCAGCAGCAGCGTCTCGTATTGAGGTACGAAAAACATTCGAATCTTTTCTATTATTAAATTAGAGATTTAACCGTTTCACTGACTCATAACGTTACACTTAAGTGGAATATTTTCATTTCACAACTGTAGCCATTCGCTCCCTCGCTATTAAGATAAGTCTCAATAACTTCCACTCTCGCTTGTTAGCTCATGAATATCTGCAAGACTTAGGCAACTCTGAAGTAGCATTTCTGCGTAAATCGGGGAAACCTCTCAAGGACGAGGCACTGCCATACGTTAGACATCATCACAAGAGTAAGAAGTACTCGATAATTTTCAAATGCCCTCGCACCAGGGGGCTCTTTTTCATTATCACAGACACTCAGAGAATGCCTGTTGTAATGCCAACGCATCATTCCGCTGGCTGAATATCAATGTAGTACTCTTTGCCCTGCTCGAACTGATCCAGTGCATCGGGGTTAGAGATGTGCATTTGCAACTCGCCGCTCGGGGTATACTTCGACCACTTTTTGTTTTCCGGTGTGTCGTCGATTACCGCGCTCATATGAACGGTCTGTGATTTGTTGCCATCGTATTTTTTGATGAAGTGACAACAGAATTTGGCTCGTACTGTCATGTTGGTTCCTCAGTTGAAAAAGCCCCGCTATTGCGAGGCTCTGGTTTTCTCTATTTCGCGTATGCCAGCCAGCTGGTTATTTGCCTTCCCGATAGCCGCCAGCAGCGGCTTAATCCACAACACCACCTGGCAATAAGTCAGCGTACTGGTGGTAGTGGCGCTATTACTGACTGCGTCAGCGTTCCCGGTATCGGTATGCATTTCGCTGGCACGTAAACTGTTCGCGTATTCGAGCAGCCCACCAGCGACATCAGCAGGAACAGGCAGATCACAGGTTTTTTCACGTTTGAGGATCTCCCGGTATTCGATGACGGTTTTATCGGTGCTGACATCAATCAATGAGTTAAGGCTGCTGGTATGCTCGGCTATCTGATTAAACCGGTTGAAATTGAATGCCTGTGTGGCTATGACCTGCCCCTGCAGAGCATTATCGCTACGCAGCACGTTATTGTCGCTCTGTACAGTGGCAAGGTTTGCGCGGCTATTTGCCAGCAGGACACACAGCACGGCGACAACAATCACGACACCCACCAGCAGAAGCGAGCGCCAGGATGCTTTGATATTTTCCTGGGTAATCATTTCAGACCATCCAGACAGAGAGTCTCTTCTTTACCGGCGCGCGTAACCAGTCCAGGAAGAACGCGACCACCACCATACACCCAGCGCGAAAACTGATAACAGGCTACCTTCACATCTCCGCTGCGGAATAAAGAGAACATAGTCGAGCCGCGCATATTGCCGCATCCTGAGCGGAAAGTTACCGACACAGCTGCGCTAAACGTATCGTCTGACAGGTTTCGACCATTGCCATAACGATTAACGCAGGATTCAGCGTCGAGAATGTTTTCTTCCCACTCTGCGGCGATCTGCTGGTCGTCCTTAATGGTGCCGTGCTTAACGCCGTGAGTATTGCCCAGGCCGTCAGTCAGCACACCCGCGGGACAAACGTAAGGATCACGACGGCATGATTCCGCATTACCGATTAACTCGAGGCCGCGCTCATTGGTTCGTACATGTCCATTTCCAAGCACAATCGAGATAATTACGGCAACTGAACAGATGATACCGGCCGCGCCACCTACTTTCTTTAGCGCTGCCATATCATTTATCCTGAGGAGGGGGCGTGATATAGCCGCGCTCAAGCGCCGCCTCATAGGCTTTGATCTGGCGGCGTTTAAAATAGAAGTTCACGAAGAATGTCAGCAGGCCGATAATGAAGCCGCCGACGACAGCGATCATGTTCCAGTCAAGGTCTTGCACCCATCTGGCGAAACTACCCCAGCAGATGAGGCTACCTGATGTACAATACCCCACCACCGAAGCTATTTTGTCAGGCATGATGTTTTTCATCCGACACCTCCTGCTTGAGGTGTATTGAGGGAAAATAAAGGCGACCGATAGTCGCCTCGCATGAATTATTTCCCTGTCATTCCCCGCACCTCGGTGACAGTCTGGATGAACCTTTCGGTTTCCAGTTCTACCCCTACCGCACGACGCCCCAGCTCTAAAGCAGCCTTAATTGTCGAACCTGACCCCATGAAAAAGTCAGCAACAAGATCGCCGGGCCTGCTGCTGGCAGTAATTATCTGCTGCAGCATATCAGCCGGTTTCTCGCAGGGATGTTTGCCGGGATAAAACTGGACGGGTTTATGTGTCCATACGTCGGTATACGGTACGGTCACATTCACAGAGAAATAGCGCCGGAGAGATTGATACTCCTCCAGCAGCTCTGAATATTTACGGTTTAACGAATGCCACGTGGCCACCAGCTGGTGGTGTGGCTTCTCAAGCTCATCGTTCAGGTGTTTCTCGATCGCTATTTGGGCGAATAACGCCTGCAGCTTGAGGTAGTCCATTTCGCCCGGCAGTTGCCACTGGCTGGTGCCGAACCAGTGCGACGCCATGTTTTTCTTTCCGGTGGCATCCGCTATCTGTTTTGAACTCACGCCCAGCGCATCACGCGCATCCCTGAAATAAGTGATCAGCGGAGCCATGACGTGTTGCTTCAGTTCGTTGCAATTTTCCGCATAGCCATCACTCTTTGGCTTATATGGTCCCTGGTAATGTTCTGCGAAAATTATGCGCTCAGTAGCAGGGAAGTATGCCCGTAGGCTTTCCTTGTTGCAGCCATTCCAGCGCCCGGAAGGTTTTGCCCAGATGATGTGGTTCAGAACATTGAAGCGCTCACGCATCATGATTTCGATATCTGACGCCAGCCGATGACCGCAGAACAGATAAAGACTTCCCGCGGGCTTCAGCACACGCCAGAACTCAGCGAGGCAACTATCCAGCCAGCGCAGATAATCCTCATCACCATTCCATTGATTGTCCCACCCGTTCGGCTTCACTTTGAAGTAAGGCGGATCGGTAACAATCAGGTCGATGGCATCATCAGGAAGCGATTTGAGGTAGTGCAGGCAATCAGCGTTGATCATTTCAACACTGGATATTTTTACAGTACTTTTCATAGATCAGTAAGCGGGACTCTGATAGGCTCACTATGCTTTTGCGCTAAAGCGGTGGGCCCTGGTTCGCTTGTGATCTGAAGCATGAGCGAATGGCTGGTCGGGTGCTACAACACCCACCAGCCGCCCATTTTCACAGCAGGAAACCTCCGGTTAATGGAGGCACTTATTGCTGGCCTGCTATCCGCAAAAGGCCAGTAAAGAAAAGCGAAATGTGTTGAGTTAGCATAAAAAAAGACCAGCGATGGGGCTCGCTGGTCTCGAGTAAAATTATCGTGCAGATAATGGCTGTTTATGGTTTTACTCTTAATGCACTCTATGAGTCAAAGTAAGAATAGTTGAGATTCGTTTCGTTACAAGTCATTGTAAATAAAAAAATAAGACCGTAATAAGACTGCGGTAATTAACAGTAAAACAGGCTTTACGTATTACAGTTACTGCCCCGCATTCAGTTCTATTGCCTTAATGCCTGCTATTTTTGCCTGCTCGTTGTACTGCTCTACCAGAGCGGCAAGGTCAAGTTCTGCTCGCTCCAGCTCGCGTCTGGCGTCATTGCATAGCTCCGCCGCGCGTTCGACATGGAAACGCAAAAAGTCACATTGCTGCGTTGCTTCTGCTACTGAATTGAAACCACGAGAATAATCGCCAGGCGCTTCCAGTGGTCCACTCAGCACTTCTACTTCGCCATTATGGCAAAGGTCGTCGCCGCGCGTTACATACCACGCCCCAATCACCGTTTTACCAGTATCGAGGTCATTGATAACCTCCGGAACGTAATACGCAATCTGTTGCCCGCCGTTGTACTGAATCCAGTAGTAACCTTCTTTCATAAGCACCTCCAACTTGTGTAGCTGTGAGTATAGCGGCGCTGGAAAAATAGTGGATTTAGAAATACTACAAACCAGATTAAGAAGTGCTTAAAGAACGAAACCCCGTCAATTATGACAGGGTTTTAGGTATTAAGTGGTGTGGCGAAGTAACCACTCTTAACAGAGTATTCTGTTTTTTACGTACGTAAACTTTTTTTATCCATTAGCCACTAATTTCGTTTCAGGCATGCGGGAAACAAACCTGTCCATTTCCAGTCGGACATCGAGCATCATCAGCATGCCTTCAACGACGCCCTCTGCTTTCTGCAATTTCTTTCCGATATGACCATCAGAGCAGTCATGCTTATGTGCCAGAGCCATAAACGTCATGCCTATCACGTAATAATCCACCAGTAGATCGTGCAGGTCGCTATTATTCTTGTTCAGGCGAGCCATGCAGCCGCAGAGAATCATTGCATCATCATCACAGCATTGAGGGCGTGATCTTATCTTTGTGGGAATAAGCCCCTTAAACCCCGCAGCAATCGGGGACCAGGCAACGTCTTCATGGTTACTGGCAGCCCAGGCGCCCCATCGTTCGAGTACCATTTGAATATCACGCATTGCTCATCTCCATACACTTACGCTTTCACGATTACGCCTATCGCCAGCGCCCGATCCAGAAACCGGTACAGCAGCTCAAGCTGCGTGCCGTGCTTCTGTTCAAATGCCGCAACGTCGGCATGTAGCTCGTCGTGGCACACTCTGCACAGTGGGATCACGAAGAGGTCATGGGCTTTTGTTGCAGTGCCACCCATACCATGCCCGATGATATGGTGAGGATCGTCAGCTGGTCGCTGACATCCGGAGCAGGGTTGGGTCTTCACCCAGTCGGTGTAGGGTTTGCATATCCAGCGACGCCGTTTCGGTCGCAGCATGAAGGATTCCGGAGATTCAGGGTCAGCCGCCAGCGTCAGTACTTTTGGCTGTTCTTCTGCGGGTGGCATATTGATCGGCTTAACCTGTGCCATCTCTCGCTGCAGAATGCTGGTGGCCGGAACCGAGGGAACGATGTCACTTTCCTTATAAACCGACAGGAACGGCTCAACCGGCAGCAACAGAGAACGTGCCGCCATCTCTTCGGTAATTGCATCGCCGATCCCGGCACATACAGCCCACCAGCACAGTTCAGCCAGAGCCAGCTCACGCTCTTTGTTGTACCGGAGCCTGATACGAACGGTGTCGATCACCCAGTCAATGACGTTCCTGCGTGCCAGCGCCGCCAGTTGCTCTGTAGTTTGCTCGCGCAGCTGGTTCTCACAGTGCCAGCACAACAACATTGAGCCCGGCGGGTGGCGCATGGTCACCAGCTCTTTGTGGTGGTATTCCGAGTGAGGGTACTGGCATTGTCCCCCAGCCAGTATTCCAGTCCGGACAGACCACCTGCGGCGGCGATCACTCTCTCGTCTGTGAAGAAGGGTTCGAGCGACTTGTCGTCTGCCAGCGGCTGGCGCGCATCAGGCACCCTCCCCGACGGCAGGTGCGCCATGCTGGCTGGTTCAGATTCGATCAGCACGCGGCCATGACGGAACATACCCAGCAGCTCGCTGCCCGGTTTAAGCAGCACGACACCCAGACTTCGGGCAACGTCAGGTTTCAGCAGGATCCTCACGCTTCACCTCTGCAGAGATGAAACGCTGAAAACAAAAAAAACGCAGGTGCATTTCTGCATCTGTGACAGGTGGGAATGTGTTCTGATTGCCGTTTGCACTCTGAGTCCCCTCAAAGCGCAGAAGTCACCAGAGGTGTTCAGGCTCCGGTGACATGAGTATGGCGGGTTGATTATGGAAAATCAAAACATCTTTTTAGAGGTCGGCTATGAGCGAGGAGCGGACGTTATTATCGCAGTAATGTATGGTATTTAATGAAAATGAATAGTTTCTCTTAATGGAAAACTCATATAACACCAACTGTGAGCCGCACTAATGCGGCTCTCAGTAAGATGGTAAATTATACTAAATGTTATCTAAGGCAGCGGTACAACACTCGAAGAACAAGCGACCAAACTTTGTTAACTCAATAAACCACATGTCATACTGACCCGCAGTAAGCTCTGCCCAGCTATCCCATTTTTTATTTGAATGGTTGTTATTATATTCCAGAAGCCCTAACTTATTAAGATGTTCAATGTAAATATAGAAGTTTTCCGGATAGTAAAGCTCCTCTGGTTTTAGTGCCAGATCTAAAAGTTTAGTTTCTACGTCATGAATGGGGAATGTTAAGTCATTCAAAAAAGCTTCCCTTTCTGTTTGACTGACCAAATCCCAATTCTTTTTATCTCTGACATAAATCGAAGGTTTTTTTTCAGACAAGCGCAATAAGAATAGTGCTTCATCAGATGAAAGCTGTCCGATAATTGGCAAAAATGCCGGGTGCGCTTGATGTGTTCTTTCAGTGTCCATAGAAGCGGCCAGCAATTCAACGTAAAGTTTTCCAACTAGTGACTCGCAATCATGGTGCTTAAGCTTATCGGCAATGTCCAACAATAATCCTTCGGGTGGTACAACACGTCTTTCTTCCGATACTTGCTGTAATGCTTTCGAAAAACCTCTGTCGATTCGGTCTTGTATATATGCTGTACATTGGATAGGGAAAGTTACAAGCCGAAGTGTTTTGGCAAGATCCTCGCCAAAACGACCGAACTGCCTCAATATTGATTGAGAAGAGTCGATATACAGTTGGAGCCAAACCTCTTAAGGGATTGACTCTATTAGCACTTTTGTTTCCTTTTCCAATTCCAAATTATCCTCGCAAACATCGTTGATAACATAACATCACCAAATGCACTATTTGATACTATTATATTTTTTCCTGACTTTAATATACATTTAAGGCCCTGCAATGCTACATTTTTTTAACTCTTTGCCGATGAAGAAATCCCACTGTTCGAGATCAGTAATTTTGGAGTATGTATGATTTTTCCAACGTCCGCTGATGGCTCAAAGCCAGCTTACAGAATCCTCTCCCAATATTGGAGAGGATTATACACCCGGTATTACTTTGAAATTCAGTCATTAGCCACCATATGATACACGTCCACTCCATATCATCTATTTCTTTTACTATTCTCGTATTTGACGAGCATGGTTTTCACAGGCATTGAGGCTTCGCACCTCATCTCCGCGACCTAGTTCTCGTTGCCCTTAGTGCGCTAAGTCGATTTCGAGTCAGTCCTTGATATCGCTGAATATCACTTTTGTTTTTTGCATCATAACCTCTATAGTTTGTATTCTTTCTGTCAGCTTGCTCTAAAAGATCAAGCGCTGTTTCTAGAAGCTCAATTTTACGGTCTATCATTTCTTCATCTTTTGCTTGGTAATATCTCGCTATGGCTTTTCTAAGCATACAGAAAGAAAGACTCCGTCCAGCATCTTGAGCCTGATCAATATACTTATCGCCATCCTGAATATTTCCTAATCTGTAATGAACAAGTGCAAGCCCTACAATTGCATCACAGTTCCTTTTATCAAGTTCGACTGCTTTTTCCGATATTTTTTTTGCATAGGAGTAATCTGTTGTCTTGTTTAATAAAAACCAAGAAAATCTATCGTGCAAGGCTGAGTTTACTGGATCATCTTCAACTGCAAGTTTGTACATGTTAATAGCATTATCTATATCTCCTTTATCAACATAAACCTTTGCAGCCTTTGCATATTCACTTCTAAATGCTTCAGCGATTCGATCTGTTTTATATTCTTTATCAATTTTTTCTCGTTCTGCAGCATAAGAATCAACTAGTTCAGCTATCTTTTTGAGATTTTGTTTTTCCTTTAAATCTAATTTACCAAATTGCTGAAGAAAAAATCTTTTCGCCAAATCAACAAGTTCAATCGTGTAAGTGCGCCCATAGTCAGTTAGAACCGAAAAATGCGTTTCTTCAAGTCCTTCTTGGAATTCAGTATGTTGTATACCAATTTTTTGGCAGGTTCTACTAATTGTATTTTGATCCAAAGGGCTAGACAAATGTATTAACGTCAAAAAGACTTCCTTCTGAAGCTGATTCAACCTTTGCCAAGCATCTTCATATAAGAATTCCAGCAGGTCTTCATTTGATTTTTTGAATACAGTATCGATTGCTATATCAATACCACATGAGCCACGCGCAATATATTTTACCAACGCCTCTAGAAGAATTGGCTTGTGCATCAGTTGTTCTGACACCTTTCTCAATTTAGCTTCACCAGCTTGTTGTATCGGTTTGGCACAAAATTCATCAGCTAATCTTTTCATTAGATTGACTCCTTCAATCTCAGAAAGACCTTCAATAGCTATTGGAGTTGCTTCAATGAATTCTCGTCGCCTTGATGTTATAATTATTCTTCCTATCAATTTCCCAATTGTTTTGAAAAAAGCACCAAGATCTTTAACTTCTTGAGAGTTTGTTGCGAGTGTTTCCGTATTGTCTATTATTAAGAGAATATCGTCGCGTGTAAGTTTGTTCTCTTTCAAGACACTAATTGTCTTATCAACCAGCTGTCGTCCTGAGGTTGTATACCATTCCTGGCTAAGAACAGGATGGAAGCATCTGACAAGTTCTCTCAAACACTCGTCCATTACTGGAAGTGTCCCAGTTAAATGAACTAACCCCTGATCAGTCCATCTTGTCATTTTGGCCGTATGGTAACTAATAATAGTGGGTAAAGGCTCATTGAAATCATATTGGCTTTCTAAAAAAAGATTCAACATTTCAAGAACTAAGGTGGTCTTTCCATATCCGCCATCACCATAAACTAGGCAGTATCTTGAATCCTCGTCATCGATCCATTCTTGTAATTGCTTAAGTTCAGCTTTTCTTCCCTCGAACGTATCTGTTTGCCTTACGGGGATATTATGGAAAAAAGAATAATTTTTATTATTAGAAATAATATCTGCAAGTTCGTATCTGCCAATTGGCTTTATGCTAATAGTGTTAAAAACGTTATCTTCATCAAGATCAACAGTAAACTCTTCAGCATCTTCAGTAGACAATAACTGTCCTTTTAATTTCCATACACCTTTTCGCACAGTAATATTCAAAACTACAACAACATTATTCTTAATATATAAAGGAGTCGTTATTTTTGTTCCGCTAAAATTTTTTAGGGGTAAAAGCACACCATCGGAAGAAATATCTGGTAATATTTTCGAAAAAATTGTTAAGCAATCCTTAATTATTGCTTCCGTTTTATTTACCCATTTATTAGTAATGTTCGCATCCAATACGCCATGCCCAGGCCTTTTATTCCTAAACTCTACCCAATCAACTAACTGTTTTGACAAAGGTTTCTCTATTTCCCTTGTTGACTCAAACCATCCACGCAAATAATCATTTGCAACATAACTCCTTACTATTGGAGCTATAGTATCTAATATTTGTAATGGTAATCCATCTGATGGTCTACAAAATCGGTTTGTCAATTCGGATAAATCGTATTCGTCACTCGGGGTTAAATTTTTCGCAATCTCAAAAGAAGATACAACAGCAACCTGAAGTAGTGATCTTAAAATCGACGTTAAATAAGTTAATCTTTCCGAATGATTTTGTATCTCTTTTGCTGAATGCAAATGACCAAGATATATCTTTTTCATGATAACTAGTTTTCATCCTGAGAAATTTGAAGTCTATCACACATATAAACAGCAACACTGGTTAGCATTCCGATACTAGTAAATCTAATACCAATTACCATAAGTCACTAAAGCATAAGCATAAGCATAAGCATAAGCATAAGCATAAGCATAAGCATAAGCATAAGCATAAGCATAAGCATACTTTCGAAGATTACATCATACTAACGCGATTTACAACCATAGTAGATATAACTATATTTATAGTTTATGAAAACCTAAATTT
Organism: Trabulsiella odontotermitis; assembly: GCF_001188485.1. Taxonomy (GTDB): domain Bacteria; phylum Pseudomonadota; class Gammaproteobacteria; order Enterobacterales; family Enterobacteriaceae; genus Trabulsiella; species Trabulsiella odontotermitis_A. Next base: position 70,508 of record NZ_JNGH01000077.1, on the reverse strand, counting down.
CATTTTTCCACAAGAACAGGTTTATTTGTTAAATTTCATTTATACAAAAGAGGATATTCTAAAAAAACATTAGAACTTTTTATGGGTGTCCGCTTTTAGAACAAGTCTGCTAGTGGCTACGCCATTAGGAAGCTTGAACAAGAAGTAAATGTTAACAGTTTCTACTCATGGCCGCGTTAGAGAAAAACCAGTCGTGACGACTGGCTCTTTTTTGATATTGTTTTTAATTATGCCAGCCATCCATTAGCAGCTAGTGAGTCAGTCCTTTGAATGGAAGTTCGTAAAATCAATCATTATGCTCAGGATGGTTATACGGTCAGTGCCTTTTGCCTTCTCAGGGTTGTAATTTGCATCCGCTACGCATCGATTTTCGATGCGCTCTAGAAAGCTGACGCTTGTAGTCATCGCCAACTTTTTCGCCGATTAAGATTAGTATGATATCTTCCATCTTGTTGGTCTTGATCGACTCTGTCAGGTCATAGCGGATATCACTGCGACTATGAGCCATATCATAAGCAAGCCTCTCTGCATCCTGTAAGACGGCCCGGACATAACGTAAAATATCTTCCTGTACAGCTGTTCCCAATTGTGACGCGCCATTGCTACTGGCTGACGCTTACACTTGCACCTAGTCTGTCGATGAAGAGTTTGCGGTATCGGTAGCTTTTGCCATAAGATTTTTGAAATCCTGCGATGAAAAAAGAGTGAATTAGCCCCCATTTTTTATCTGAGATTTTACGGGCTTTAGCGGATAATAAGGTGGCATTTTATCTGCTGTTGCCAGCAAGTGTTGTATCGATACTTTCTGTAGAGGTCTCTTAATGTAGTTGCGTTGCAACCAAACGACTTGCTTAACATGTAAATTTTTGAGTGGTTTTTATGGATCTTGAAGGAAAGTAAAGTTATAACCATCTCATAAATTAGGATGCAAAAAGATGGAACCTATCAAAAGAGGATATTCAATTGACTATACCAAGTATTGATGCTTCTCCTGCCAAAAAATTTTTTGTAGACATGCTAACGCGCGACATCGAGTTAGCTGATGCTATTCTTGATCTAGTCGACAACTGTCTAGACGGAGCAATGCGACAAACTGACCATTTAGATTCTAAGAATAATAGATACAAAGGTTATTATGCTCGTTTAGAAATGAATAAAGATCATTTCATTATCGAGGATAATTGCGGAGGAATCTCACAGCACATTGCCATCACCCAAGCTTTCAGATTGGGAAATACTAATTTTGGACATGACCAAAACATGCCTACAATAGGCGTTTATGGTATCGGCATGAAGAGGGCCATGTTTAAAATGGGAGCGCATTCCATTGTTTCTACTAAGACAGAAACGGAAGAGTACAATGTAATAATCCCCCCTGAATGGTTAGTCAATGATCACGATTGGAACTTAGAATTAACTCCCACTAAAACAGGACTTGTGCAGTCTGGAACAAGAATAGAAATAACTCAAATTAGAGATGGGGTAGCCCGTCTTTTAGATGATCAAATTGTATTCCAGTCGAATTTAATGAATATAATCTCTCATCATTTCGCCATCGTAATAAATAAAGGGTTCACAATATATTTAAACAACAATGAAATTAAACCTAGCCTCACAAGTCTAATGTTCGATGAGAAGGCCTTCAGCAATAATAAAGGTATAACACCATATGTTTATATTAATGAGTGGGAAGGGGTCAAAATTGAGCTTACAGTAGGTTTTTATCGAGATCTTACAACAGATGAAGAGGACGAAACATTCCTTGAATCGCGGAACTCAAGTGAAAAGGCAGGTTGGACGATAATATGCAATGATCGTGTTGTTGTCTATGCTGATAAAACCCGACTTACAGGTTGGGGTGAAGCGACTGTTCCAGGATATCACACTCAATTTATAGGTATTGCAGGAGTTGTTAAGTTTACGTCAAATGATGCATCTAAATTACCTGTCACGACTACGAAAAGAGGTATCGATGGTAATAATGAGATGTATCTCGCTGTAAAAGACTATATGCGTGAAGGATTAAAAACATTCACTAATTTCACAAATAAGTGGAAGTCATTTGGTAATAGCAATACAGTCAAATCATTAAGTAATACTACTCTTCCTGCATCATCAGGAGAAATAGTAGATAAAATTCCCAAGAAGCAATGGAAATCTAACCCAAAAGAATTCGGTGGCAAATTCTACAGGCCGAGTTTGCCTATGCCAAAGTTAGAAAATAAAATAAAAACCATCAAATATGCTGTTGGTGTTAATGATTTCAATATTGTTGCAGAGCATCTTTTTGATAATACTGAAGTGTCAGCGAGTGAACTGGGTAGAAAAATTTTCGACAATGCATTAATTGAGGCCAAAGAAAATGAGTAAAGGAAATACCATACCCTATCACCTTCGGCATAACAAAGCTGTCGAAAGGAATCTTTTTATTGATTTATTAAATAAAGTCAACAATTGTCTAAATATATCTGACTATATTTATGTTGGATTTGGGGGGCAATTTTTAGAAGATTTCAAAATAATGCATTCAGCATTAAAAATAAAAAAAATGATTTCACTTGAAAAAACAGAAAACACACACGACAGGCAAAAATTTAATATGCCAGTTGCATGTGTGGATATTGGAGAAAAGCCACAAACATCCGGGGAATTTCTAACTAATTATAATTTCAAAAAAAGAACCAGACACGTTGTTTGGCTCGATTATACTGAACCATCCGAATTAAATGAGCAATTGAATGAGGTTCAATTGCTGTGCAGTAAATTAAACCCTTACGATATAATCAAGGTTACCTTGAATGCACACGCAGAAACATTAGGAAAGGACAATACAAGGCCTAATTCAGTTGACCCAAGAGAATATCGAGCAGAGCGCTTAACCGAAATACTCGATGCATTCTCACCCTATCCGCTTATGCGTGAACATGCTGGATCAAAAATTTACCCAACCACACTATTGCATGCATTGAAAAAAGCAATGGTCATGGGTGTTAGTAATAAACCTGAAGTTATTATCCAACCCCTATCTTCCTTTTTTTATGCTGATGGACAAGGAATGCTTACGGCTACCGCAGTTATTTTGGAAAGCAAAGAAAATATTATTGATAAATTCTTCAAAAAAAGCCGTCTTGTACATTGGCCTTTTTTGGACAAAGAATGGATAAAACCACGAGATATAAGTGTTCCGGTAATGTCTATTAAAGAGAGGCTACTTATTGAATCAAAATTACCGAATGGAACACCAGAAGAAATAACTAAGGCATTGGGATTCAATTTAGCCGAAGACGAATCCCAAACGCACTCACAATTAAAAACATTTATTGAATATCAAAGAGCAATTCCTTGGTTTTCAAAAGTACAATTTTGAATGTGTTTTTTACATAGTTCAGCCAAAGGTAATAGCATAGCTTCAGCCACAATTGGGCTTACGCTATTACCTATCTGCCTAAAACTATGCCACTTTGTTGAGTGAAACTGAAACCAATCAGGGAAACCTTGTAAGCGTGCTGCTTCTCGAGGACTAATAACACGTGGCATAAATGGATGAATAGGTCTTACTGCTTGGTAACTTCCTTTATCTTTAGCTGTTCCTGCTCTCAAGGTTGGGCAAAAACCATCTGGATCAAGGCGCATAGATCTAGAAACCTTATCGGTTTCACCATAGCTTAATTTTTTATAACGTAATTCAACTTCTGGGCTATGCCGAGTTCCTAAAAAACCGGAAACGTAATTTCTCTGAAGCTTTTCTAGAGCGAGTAAATCTCCAACGCCCTCAGGCACCTCTCCCCATAGCTTCTCAAAGAAGTTACCTTCATAATTTCTTTTTATTAACCTCCAGCCATCTTCTTCTGACTGCCATGAACTATGAACATTAAAATCTATACCAAGCAAAGCGTCTTTAACTGTGGTTTTTTTTATACCTGCTTTGGGTAAGAAATTTATTTCCTGCAAAGAGCCTTCACTTAAATCTTTTCTGAATCCGATAAAAAATATGCGTGTTCTCGTTGTCGCAGCACCATAATCAGATGCTTTAACTTTTATCGGGTCTAACAGCCAATAGTCATCTTTAATTAAACTGAACGCGCTATTACGTATAGCATCATATTTTTCGCTCATTATACCAGGTACATTTTCAGCTAAGAAACATACAGGTTTCATTTCAGATATTAATCGGAAAAAATGAAAATACAGCTGATTTCGTTTATCCATAACATCTCCCTTACCAATAGCGCTAAACCCTTGGCAAGGGGGTCCTCCTACCAGACAATCAAGGGTATCTAAACCCAAGCTGGTAAGTAGTGCCTGCCCCTTGATGCTTGCCACATCATCAGTAAAATGTCTTGACTTTGGGAAGTTAACATGATGTGAAGCAATGGCGAATTCATCAATTTCAATGGCTGCTGCGACGTTAAAGCCAGCCCGGGCTGCGCCTAGGCTCAACCCTCCAACTCCAGCAAATAAATCAATCACATTCATGAGATTATTAGACTCCGAAAACCTTCTCTACATATTATCATACTTCCGTCAAAATAACCCCATCTGACTCACCCCCCAGCTCAGCCCCAACCAGATGCTTTCACAGCTACTTAAGCGGCGAAGGCATCGTAAATTTTCTTTTTTTGTTGTACTACTTTATCTTTTATCAGTCAAAGCCTGCTCGCCTGGTTGCCGTTGCGCACGCCTGGTTGCCGTTGCGCAAATGCTGGCACTTTATCACTTCTTGGTGCAGCGATAATTCGGCGGTACAGTGAAAGAGGAATCCTTTATCTCTTTCTTACTTCCTGATCGTCTAAAGCCTTAACTGTAGTCAGTTGAAATTTATCACAAAACTGACTTTCGATTCTCCTTTTGGGAGTGCTAAGCAAATGTGATACAAACTGGCTAAGTCTCCGGATATTACTTACACAATAGGAGATTTTAAATCATATACCATGGATAATAATCATTTGAAGATTCATTATGTTTTGCCTTCTTCGTTTGGTTACATTGGCTACAAAGGAGTTGTATATTTGAAACATCGTTTATTCCGAATCTAGCAAGAGGAACAATATGGTCAAAGTTCTCAGCGTTAAATATATTAACCAAATCTGTAAGGTCTTTTTTACAGATGACACAACGTCCTTTATCTCTATAAAAAGCTGCTTTTTGCACCCATTTTGGGATATGAGCTCTTTTTAAATATCCTTTTTTTGTAATAGTTTTCGCATCAACATCTCCACTATCCCAGTCAGATTCTCTAACTCCAGAAATCATTTCATTAAATGATTGAAGAAGAAGCCTATTACCAAAAAGTATATAAAAAACCTCTTTGACTGTTTTAATTATATAATCATCAAACTCCATACTATTATGAAAATTGGTTAGAAAACCTTCAAGGTCATATACTGTACTACTCCTAAGCGGAATGTTATTTTTACTAAGATATTCAATATAAGAGTCATACATTGTTTCAAAAGAAACAATAGGATTGCCATTATTTGCTTTATATCGCGAGGTATAACTTTTAAAAGCGTTAAGCTTCGCATCAAGATTTCTAGAATTATACTCTTCAGAGTAAATAGCCAATACAATAAACTCTATGAACCGATGAAAATGCGACCATTTTGGAAACGCTTCTGAAAAACTTTGTGATCTCCCATCCCCATGGAATTCATCAAGACCACGAACATACGCACCTTGATCATTTAAAATATTTTTTATTGCATAACAAAAATAATAAGTCTCATGATATTCATGATCTTCATACTCTTTTTTTTCCAAATTCATGTATCCTCCTTCTCATACTTCGAGATAACCTCGAACAGAGCAAGAAACATATTCTTACTTTTATACTATATTTCTTCCAGTAACCTTTTTTCAAGTATATTCGCCGAGTCCCCACAGTCCTTGGGCTGATGCTGTACATCTTGGCACCAGAGATTTCTATAGGCATTCTCATCCCCTGAATCCCTCCGGGATCATCGTATCAACCGGCCCAAACGTCATGATGTCCCTCTTCCTGCCCCAGTCTTCGCGCAGTGGCCTGCCCTTTTTGTCCCAGCGCAATGCGCTCTGGAGGTAACTTTCGAATTTCTTCGGACTGAACAGTGTTTCAGGGCGCATGTACTGGTACTGTTCGTCGTTGTCGTGCCAGTGCTCGTGTTTCAGGTCGATAACCAGTTTCAGGTCGTCGACGCTGTTCCCCTCCCTCAGCCGGGCTCGGATGTTTTCCAGGGATGTCCTGGATTTCTGATAGCGTGAGCCGCTAATCAGGTTCAGGTGAGACAACACCTCGATCGCCTGATCGGTGATAGCCACCTCCGGGTCGGGTTCCGGCGGAACCGGACAAGGGGGTTTTATATCTGACGGATCATGTTTTGAATTTACTGACGGATCGGGTCCAGATTCTGGACTGTGAAAATCGCCTTTTTCCGCGTTTTCTGTACGTTCGGATTCTGAACGTTCAAAATCTGAACCTTCGGAATCTGAACGTTCAGAATCTGGACTATGACGGTCGGCGGCTTCGGCGCTTGCCCTGAGTTTTGCCACATTAAGGGTGTAGATGTTAGTCGCGTTACGCGCCCCATTGCGCCGCTCTTTACGGGTCAGCCATCCGTCTCGTTCCAGTTCACCAATGGCGGTAATTACCGTGCTGCGCCCTGCACCTATCTGCCTGGCGATCGTGTCAATTCCGTACCACGACACGCCGTCGTCATTGGAGAAGTCAGCCAGACGCGCCATTATCAGGAGTTTGGTGCCTTTGACCCCGCTGGCAGCACACCCATCCCATACCCAGGAGGAAATTTTTACGCTCATTTTTTAACTCTCACAAATCTGGCGCGGAAGATGATTAGCGGCGCGGCACAATCCCACTCATAACCAACGCGGCGATAAGTCACGCGCTGGCGCTCAGGGTCGTAACCGGTGACATGAACCTCGATACCATGGCGATCTTTGTAGTACAGATCCATTGGATGGATATACTCGGACATGTCAGCCTCCCATCAGCTCTGAGGCATAGCGATCGGCTATCCACTGGACACCTCGAGGAGTAACCCGCGTTTGCGTATAGGCGTGACCGAAATCTGATGTGCCGGTTTTGACTGAGAACAGCCCTTCCCTCTGGCGCAACGCGTGAGGCAGCAAATTGCCGGACATACGGAACAGAACCTTGTCACGCACTAACGCCTCAATCATCGCTTTCTCTGGCATGTTGAGGATCTTCGAGGTCTCCCGCAGGCTTTTGGCGCCGCCAGCTTCCACATAGTGCTCAACGAAAGCCACTTTCGGCGCGTCCTGCTGCACCTTATTTGTCAGAGCCACATTCTGCTCTGCCATATCCGCAGCCAGGCGAAGCGCTTCCGGCAATGTCTGAGGAACGGCACTGCCCTGCTCTTCCAGTTCGTGAAGTCGGCGGATAACCTTCATGCGTAGCACTGCGCTGTATCCAGTAATCAGACATTCTGTGTGCTCGCGGTCGAGGCGAAACTCCCGGTATTGCCGACTATTCTGGGGGTGTGTCCAGATATGGATATACCCCTCCGGACGCTCACCTAACTGCTCCAGCATGACTTCGATATCCCGGCAGACATGTCCATGCTGTTTTTCCGTCAGTTCGGCTATTTCGCGGCTGCTCATTGTCACGCAGCTGCGAATCAGTGCGGGTACCGGCGCTGGCACATCAATCCCGTTTATTTGCTGAACCATGAGGCAGCCCTCCGGTTGTATACCCCCACGATTAATGAAGCACGGCTGTGGTTACATGGAACCCACCTGCCGAGTACCATGCGCTCATACCGAAACGACGGCAGGCCCGATACCGGGATCACCCGAAGTTGCGGTAGATGAGAAATTGAGATTAAATTGCTCATGCGGATTATTTCTCCATACACGAAGAGTTGTTCGCCATGACGCCCGGAGCTGCACACTCGCGGGCGTCACTTTTTTCAGGTGCGCAGAAGATGCGGAACAGCAAAGAGATATGCTCCTGCCACTTCGCCATCACCTGATAACTGTTTTCCTCTATCTGCTCCCGTTCATCTTCATCAATCACGCCGTCAGCGGTTGCCTTCCGGACATATTTTGAGTGCTGGCCGATCCACTCGATTGACTCCAGCAGACGCTGGTTAATATCGCCGTTCTCGACATCCTCAAGATCCACCAGCGGGACGTTAACGCTGTTCGACTGGCGCGATACGGCATCGGCGATGTACTTTGTCCCACTTGCCTGCTGGAGAACCATTGCCCACCCAAGCGGGAATATCTGATCACCACCAGCGCGCAGACGGTTAAACAAGGCATCCTTTGTAACACCCAACCATTCCGCCGCTTCGTCATATCCACCGGGAAGACTTGCTATCGTCTTCTTGATCGCGACCACCAGCCAGGCTGGTTGTCTTTCGACTTTCCAATTCGGTTCATTACCCACGATTGGCTCCTCAGTTCTGTGGTTTAAAAAGCCAAGACGTCGGCTATTGTTTTGGATAAATATCCGGTCGTAGATCCGATTTAGTGACCTCTCCGGCAGTGAGTTCTTCAAGTCTTTTAGCTAATCCGAAACTGACTTTCTTATAGCCGTTAAAAACTAATCGGAGATAACCGGTTGTCGATCCAACGTTTATTGCTAGTTCACTCTGCTGCTCTTTAGTCAAAGAGTCCCAGTACTCTTTTGTCATGATATGTACCTCCTGGATACATATTACACCATTAAAGTGAACCATCAAGGTACTTGTACCACAGAGGTACACATTGTTTAATTTAGGGATGAAAACTATCCAAGAGATCAGGCGGTTAAACGCCCGAAAATTGAGAGATGGTGTTGGCGGAAATATTTATTTTGCTAACATGATCGATCGTGAACCAACGCAAACAAGTAGGTTCATGGGAGAGGGTGCCACCAAGAATATTGGTAGCGCCATGGCAAGGCATATTGAAAAATGCTTCGACCTGCCTACTGGATGGTTAGATCAGGAACATCAGACAACCAATGTTGCAAAAACTGATGATGTTTCAGACACTAATCGTAATATCACTCTTGTACCAGTAATATCGTGGGTACAGGCGGGGGCATGGACCGAAGCCGGTTATGCTGAGATGGATTTAAATAACACTGAGCACTATCCATGCCCCGTCCCGTGTGGACCAATGACCTACATTTTACGGGTCATTGGCGACTCGATGATTGAAGAGTACCGCCCAGGGGATATGATTTTTGTTGACCCTGAAGTCCCAGCAGTTCATGGCGATGATGTTGTTGCCCTTATGCACGAAACGGGTGAAACAACATTCAAAAGGTTGATAGAAGATGGTGGACAAAAATATCTTAAAGCCCTTAATCAAAATTGGCCGGATCCATACATCAAAATTAATGGAAATTGCTCAATAATTGGGACCGTCATTTTTTCTGGTAAACCAAGAAGATACATATCAAAGTGATGGTGAACGATCAGAAACCTGCTCCGGCAGGTTTTTTTATACTTGACAATGTACCACTGAGGTACATAATGTACCCATAAGTTACAACTTAATAATTCGCTCAAAGGCGTTTTCACTAGAAGTAGCAGCGATAGAAATGCGGCTATCCACCGCATGAGATTAAGTGCAGAAGTCTTGTTTTAACGTTCCGCTGACCAGCGTTACAGGTACAGCCTATTTGGTGCAAAGGCTGGCAGTTTACAGATGTCTTCGGGAGGGGTGGCGGTGCTGGCGTGACTACCAGCAGCTCAAACTCAGCAGCAATACGGAGCCGTTTAAACCCACGGCGCTGAGAATTAATACCGTAGGGGACCGATTAGTCATCGGTGCCCCGCCCGAAGCCACTTGTATTGTCTGACAGCGACCTTTTCTGGCGGCCCGTTCTACTCCGTTAGCGGCAACCGCCAGCTTTTTAAGGACACAACAGGTAAGAGCATTCCCGCCACATGACTGCTGAAACCCAAGCGCTTGGCGGATAACGGTGAATCAAAGGGTCAGCCCGTGTGCCCGGAGATAGCTGCCGCGACTTGATGCGCCGAAACGCAGAACTCGGGGCGTTGGTTGAAGATCGGAGTGCTCTTTCCGTTGTGGTAATCCGCGAAACGGCGCGGCGGTATGTATGGCCCGGGCTTTATCCTTTTCCCCGGGAATGTCCACCGGGTTGTCAGGTTGACCATACGCCTGAGTGACAACCCCGCCACAACCAAATCACGACTTAGGACCGTGATATCAGGTAGTACGACATTGCTGTGTGTAGCCTTGGCGGTACCCGGGTCTTCCAACAACTGGAGGAGAAGATAATATTCTACCGCGGTACCGCCCTTTTTACACAACAGACAAGGGCATCACCAGGCGACGGGTTCATAACCCAATCCGCCCGGGCTGGCCCACCAGCAGGTGCCCTTCTCTGTTGTGTATGGAGATAAAGAAACGGCGGGTGCAGCCGCCTTTCTTAATTTACAGAATCAAACAGCTCAGTCCACGGGGTAATTATGAAGCTCAATTTCTTATATTATCGCCATCTGGCGAGGGCTTCGCTCATCACAAAAACGCCTGGGATACAGCTACGGATAAATGGAGAAAACAAAGTGATGAACTACATACAGACTCTTTCAGGTAAGAAATTCGATTACATCAATGCCACCGCGGACGATATCGTGATCGAGGATATTGGCACAGCCCTTTCAAACATCTGCCGGTATAGCGGCCACTTGCCGGAATTCTACAGCGTGGCGCAGCATTCAGTGCTTTGCAGCCAGATCGTGCCGGCTGAGTTTGCATTCGAAGCGCTGCTACACGATGCCGCAGAAGCCTACTGTCAGGACATCCCGTCACCGTTGAAAGTGCTGCTGCCTGATTACCGGCGCATCGAGTCCCGCGTCGACGGACTGATCCGAACCAAATTCGATATTCCTCAGCTTCACTCCCCTGTCGTGAAGTATGCCGACCGGGTGATGCTGGCGACCGAACGTCGTGATCTCGAACTCGATGATAGTGAACCGTGGGAAATACTCGAAGGCACCATTGCCAGCGATTTAATCCAGGTCGTGCCGCTGCGCCCCAGTCAGGCGTTCGGCCTGTTCATGAATCGCTTTAATGAGCTCATGGAAATAAGGCAATGCGCGGCCTGATTCCTACGAAACGATACACGCTGGCGGCGTACCTAATATGCGCCGTCGGTTGCTGCAGGAAAGCATCATACCGATTCCGAAGAACGCATAATAAAACAATTAGAGGGCGTGACATGGCTTTTGAATCCATGAACAACGTAAAAAACATGGGCTTTCACAGACCATTTATTCGCTGTACTGACAATCGGGCTGGCGGTTCCACAATCTACGTCAGCGCGCGCACCGAGTTACGCGGTAAACGTGTGTTGATTGAAATAGACCGCGAGGAAAATATGGTGAGGCTGCGCGCTGCAACCGGAAGCGAACGCGGCGCGCAGTGTATAAAGCAGGGTGTGATGAGCGCATCTAAGGCGCTGGTTCTGGCATGCGGTACTTTCCGTGTCTACGTTGAAAAGCGGGAAGATGGATGGTGGTACGGCAGACTCCCGGAGGATATGGCTTTCTCAAAAAAGTAGACAGGTGTGACGTGTGTGTAGAGGGTGCCCGCGGTGGTTGCGGCACCTGCTGTTTCAGAAAATAGCCGGGTGCAGCCGGTAAAGTGGAGAAATATATGCTGAGCCTCGATTGTGTTCCCATCTCGACTTATTGCAAAGAAACAGGCGAGACTCCTTATGCTATCAATAAGCGCATACAGCGTGGTGTGTGGCGTGAAGGAGTTCAGGTGCTGAAAGTGGAAGGCGTTAAGGAGAGATGGATAGATCTTAGTGAGGTTGCAAAATGGGCCAGACAGAATCGCCGAAACTCCCGCGTGGCTTGACCATCCGGAAACATCGCCACGGGGAAACGATAAATATCACTTTCACTTACAAGGGGGTTAAATGCCGTGAACCCCTTTCTAATCTGGATGTCACCCCAAAAAACATCAAATATGCCGAGCGCACCCTCGGCGAAATACATAACAAGATCGAAAGAGGGACGTTTGTTTATGCTGAATACTTCCCTCGCTCTACCCGTTTAAAAATCTTCGGTAACGCTGCTGCCGACAAAACGGTAAAGATGTACCTGGATGAATATCTGGTGATCTGCGAGACAAGAAAACTTTCTCCATCCACTATCGTCGGTTATACGAAATGCCGAAATGCACTCGCTTCACTTCATGTATTCCCGGCCAGTGAGTTAACACCGGCAGCATTGAAGGCTTGGATTCAAAGCCAGAAAACAACTCTGAAAACTATCCGCAACCAGCTATCTTTTCTGCGTTCTGCTCTCGATGAAGCAGTGACAGATGGCATATTGCAAATTAACCCCGTATCACTGGTTACTGCGTCACGTTACCAAAGCGACAAATCAGAGACAGAAAGCAGCTACGTGGTTGATCCGTTATCACCGGCCGAAGTTGACGCCCTGCTCTCGTCAGCTGGTAATAAACAATGGGAGAATCTTTTCAGGTTCGCCATACAAACAGGACTTCGCAGCTCCGAATTATGTGCGCTTCGCTGGCGCGATATCGACTTCATAGAGAAAACTGCCCATGTTCAAAACGCCAGCGTTGTTGGTGTGATTAAAGGGACAAAGACAAAAGCCGGTACACGAAAAGTGGAACTGTCAGAAGAGGCAATAATTGCGCTGGCCGATCAGAAACCATTCACCTTCATGAAAGATGATACGGTTTTTGAAGATCCAAAGACTAATAAACCATGGGCCAGCGCGGATGCCATCCGGAAAAAAGCCTGGGTACCCACGCTCCGGAAAGCCGGTATCAGGTATCGCAACCCCTATCAGACCAGGCATACTTTCGCTACACGGTTAATCAGCGGCGGTGTTAATCTTTTCTGGCTGGCAACGCAGATGGGACACAAAGGGCCGGAAATGCTCTTCCGTCACTATGGACGCTATCTGAAAGAATATGATGGCAATACGGAGAGAAAACCTGACCGGGTCAGTGACAGGAATTGAAAGGAGCCGTAAGGGAGCCGCACAAATCGGAGCACCTGATAAGTTATTATAGATTAGTTGGTTACAAAATTACGGACGCTGGTTCAACTCCCGCCAGCTCCACCAAAATTCTCCATCGGTGATTACCAGAGTCATCTGATGAAGTCCTAAGAGCCCGCATGGCACAAGCCCTGCGGGCTTTTTTGTGCCCTCAATTTGTCCCGCGAAGTCTGATGCCAACTAATTAAATCCGAACCTTTTAGGCACCTTGTTAGGCACCTCATAAAGCTTTATTGTTTTTGAGGTGCCTAAAACTATGGAAACCCGGCAATGGCAAGACAAACCAAACCTCTCTCCGTTAAGGAAATCGAATCAGCCAAACCCAAAGAAGCGGACTACGTTCTCTATGATGGTGATGGCCTTGAGCTACTCATCAAATCCAGCGGGAGTAAAATCTGGCAGTTTCGCTACATTCGCCCTGTCACCAAGAAACGTGCGAAGAAGAGCATTGGCCCCTACCCGTCAGTTACGCTTGCCGATGCAAGAAACTATCGCGCAGAGTCTCGTTCTCTTCTGGCGAAACAAATCGACCCTCAGGAACATCAGCAAGAACAACTTCGCAGTTCGCTGGAAGCTAAAACCAATACTTTCCAGCTCGTGGCTGAACGTTGGTGGAATGTGAAGAAAGCCAGCGTGACCGAAGACTACGCAGAGGATATCTGGCGCTCTCTTGAGAGAGATGTTTTTCCTGCGATTGGCGACATTAGCGTTACAGATATTAAAGCTCACACGCTGGTTCAGGCCGTCCAACCGGTTCAGGCCAGAGGAGCACTGGAAACCGTTCGTCGCCTGTGCCAGCGCATTAATGAGGTCATGATCTATGCCCAAAACACAGGGCTGATTGATGCTGTTCCCAGCGTTAATATCGGTAAAGCCTTTGAGAAGCCGCAGAAGAAGAACATGCCAAGCATTCGACCGGATCAGCTACCTCAATTGATGCAGACGATGCGTACGGCCAGCATTAGCCTTTCAACACGATGCCTGTTCATGTGGCAACTTCTTACCATCACCCGCCCTGCCGAAGCGGCTGAAGCTCGTTGGGAAGAGGTAGACATGGAAGCGCGAGAGTGGAAGATTCCTGCAGCACGCATGAAAATGAACCGCGACCATACTGTTCCATTGTCAGATGAAGCAATTGCGATACTGGAGATGATGAAGCCGTTAAGTGGTAATCGAGAATTTATCTTTTCCAGTCGCATTAAGCCTACCCAGCCGATGAACAGCCAGACAGTGAATGCTGCACTCAAGCGTGCTGGCTTAGGAGGCATACTCGTATCACACGGTTTACGTTCTATCGCTAGTACGGCACTCAATGAGAAAGGATTTCTGCCTGATGTCATTGAAGCAGCACTGGCTCATGTAGACAAAAAGGAGGTACGTCGCGCTTATAACCGCAGTGATTACCTTGAGCAACGGCGACCGATGATGCAATGGTGGGCTGATTTTGTTATGGCTGCTGATCGCGGAAGTATGATTGAGGGAGGTATGAGAGGAATGCGTTTAGCGGGGTAACGGATAATTAATGACGGTTCCCACTTTAGTAGTGGGCCGAATGAGACTTTATATTTCAAGCGGAAGTTAATAGTTTTAGAAATCAAGCTAATTAGCATAATATCTCTTAATTGAAGGGATATGGAACCGCAGAAATAAATGAACACACGGCAGTATGCGCAAAAATCAATCTTCGATCTGGAAGCAATCTTCGAGCAGTCCAGCAACAATGTTAGTGAACTTGAAGTGTTGTTGAGCGAGCTGACCTTTCGCAACACTGCCAGGGCGCGGACGCTGACGGCTAAAATAGAGCAATCGCTATTGGCTCTTAGCGGCCACAGTGTAGTCGCCATCTCGGCTTCAAGCACATCAACACGCCATCCCGATTCGGTGTCCATACAATCTTCACGAGTTGTGCCCCACAATTCGCCTGTAGCGAAAGAGCAACTGCAACCGAAGGCCATCCCAGACTCTGCCATGCGAGAGCAATTCGACAAAGACCAAATCGATCTAGGCCCGCTCCCGTCTTTTTCTCCACCAAATAAGACGAATGATGCGCGAGCAATACTGGCAGCATGGACAGCCCTCGAAGCACTGTCGCCTCAAGGTTATAAACGCCCAGAGGATATGGCAACGGGCGACCGCTCCAGGGTTGCTCTATTGGAGCGAGGTGTTCCGTGGGGACCAAATGCCCGCAGCAAGCCCAGTTATAAGCTTTATTTCGAGGTCGTCCTCGGCTCCATCGCTCTCGACAAGGCGACGGACGAGCTGGTCAAGGTTTTTGGCGAGGATGAGGAGAGTTCACGCCCGGACGGTAAGAAAGCAGCCATCGGCTCGATCCTGATCGACAAGGAAGGTTATGTGCTTGAGGACAAAGGCGTCGCCGTTTCCAGTTTTGCCTGGGCACTCAAACCGGCTCTCGATCTGAAGCTTGGGAGCTTAGGGAATTGGCCGAATGTTGAGCCGCGCATTATCGAGCATCTGGATCGAATGGTTCGCCGCCACAACGAGGATGGAGAACCCATACCGATCGATTTGGATGTCGTTCTTAACACTTATAAATGGCTTGTGTCTCAGTTCGATGTACCCGAGCATTTGGTTGAGCCACCCACATTCGCGATTAAGGTGTTTCAGCATTTCAAGGCCAAGGCGCCGCCTGAACCTTCGTTACTGAATTCCTTCTATCTTGAAGATCTCGGTGAAGCAACAAAATTGCTCGAGACGGGCAAAGCCGGAACCGGTTTGCGCCGCTATATGGGAATTGGCAGGCCTGAACGGAAAATCGACGTGCTATCGCCCATTTCCGCAGTTGAGCCATTCGTCGCACCGTCGCTCATGCCGCAGGCTCGTTGGCCTTCGAAAGGCGGCCATCCATTGGTACTGCTTCAACAGGCTGCCGTGAATGCGGCGCGTGCTGAGCTGAATGATGCACCAGGTATCATCGGCGTCAATGGGCCTCCTGGAACCGGAAAGACCACTCTTCTCCGGGATATCGTCGTTGGGTGCATTCTCGATCGGGCCACGGCGATGTCCGGCTTCAACAAACCGCAGGATGCCTTTTCCACCACAGGCGAGAAGCTGGCATTCGGCTCCAATGCCTTCCTACACTTCTACAAGTTACATGCATCCTTAAAGGGCCATGAGATCGTCGTAGCTTCCTCCAATAACAAAGCGGTCGAGAACGTCAGTAAAGAACTTCCTCTCAAGGAAGCCAATGGTCGCCATGAACAGATCGCCTATTTTCGGTCCATCAGCGACCTGATAGCGAACCCCAAACGCGCCGGCTATTTCGAAGCCGAAGCCGAGGCCGACATCCCCTCCGTCCCTGTCGAAACCTGGGGATTGATCGCCGCGGCTCTCGGCAAAAGCAGCAACCGAGGCGCGTTCCAGCAAGGTTTCTGGTGGAATGAAGACGGTGGTTTCCTTACCTACCTGAAAGCAGCTCGCGGCATAAACGTCATGCGTGAGATCAAGGACGAACGAACTGGCGAAATCATTGATCGCGTGCTGCCCAGCGTGGTCGTCAATGAGCGGCCCAGCACCAATGAAGCGGACGCTGCTGCGGCCTGGCTGAAAGCGCGAACCGCATTTCTTAAACTCAAGGAGACGGTAGACGCCGAAATCGCCAGCATCGAAGAGATGCGACGGGATATCCAGGCGCTCAAGGGAGCGACCACCGAACTTCAAAGTGTGGAACAGCGTCGTCCGAGTCTGAATGAAGCCGTCGAAGAGGCACACCAGACTGCTGAATCCTGCCAACGGGAGCATGAGAAGACAAAATCGCAGATTGAGCAGGATAAGATCATACTCGACAGCCATCTTGCTGGCCGTCCAGGTTTCTTCTCCCGTTTGTTCGCGACTGCGGCCTGGAAGTCGTGGAGATCGACACTGCAGAAACTCTCGGTGACCTTGCAGCAATCAGTCTTACGGGCGCAGGAGACAGACAGGGCCCTGGAGCTTGCAAGGACTGAGTGGAGCAATACTGAGTCACAGTTACAGCAACTCGACCAGGAAATTTCCAGCAAATATCAGGCTGTCTCGAAATTGAAGGCAACCGAGGCAGAGGCACGAAACCGCATGGGAGACAGGGTCGTTGATGAGAGATTCTTCGAGCGCGAGCACGAGGCTATCCACCTGACTGCGCCATGGCTTCCCGATGAGGTTCATCGCCTGCGGGAGGATCTTTTCGCCGCTGCCCTGACTGTGCATAAAACGTTCATCGATGCTTCGGCCAGCCGCTTGCAACACAATCTTGGGCTATTGATGTCGGGCATGGTGGCTGGTGCCTTCCAGTCTTCCGCTCACCGTGAACTTCTCCCCGACCTTTGGTCGAGCCTTTTCATGGTTGTGCCGACCGTGTCCACGACATTTGCCTCTGTTCGGACGATGTTCGGGGATCTACCACCAGAGAGCATTGGCTGGCTTCTGGTAGATGAAGCAGGCCAGGCCGTTCCTCAGGCAGCAGTTGGAGCAATCATGCGGGCAAAGCGCTCCATCGTGGTAGGTGACCCGTTGCAAATCCCACCTGTAGTTTCACTTCCTGAAAAGCTGAACGCCGAAATCTGCAAGTTCTTTGACATTGACCAAGTCGAATGGTCTGCCCCCGCAGCATCTACGCAGACCCTTGCTGATCAAGCATCGCGCTTTAAATCCACCTTCGTCATGGACATAGGTGATCGAGAAGTCGGGCTGCCACTCCTCGTTCACAGGCGTTGCCAGAACCCAATGTTCGACGTTTCTAACTCCATCGCGTATGCCAAGCAAATGGTCCATGCTGTCGGGCCTAAAAGACCTGGATCTATCGGCTCGGCATTGGGGAGATCTCGCTGGGTGGATATCAATGGCGACGCTGAGACGAAGTGGTGTCCCGATGAGGGAGAAGCGGTTGTACGAATGCTAAAAGAGCTGGCAGCATCGGGCATTACAAATCCAGACGTATTTATCATTACACCATTCAAGATCGTAGAGCAGAACATGCGTCGGCGTCTCGACAGAGAAACCGACCTGCTGCGAACGTTCGGCGTAAAACTGGATGAATGGTGCCGTGATCGTGTAGGCACAGTCCACACGTTCCAGGGCCGAGAGGCAGACACGGTAATCCTGTTGCTAGGTGCGCCGAAAGCGAGTCAGCAAAGGGCGCGTCAGTGGGCGGCAAGCCCGCCAAACATAATCAATGTAGCCGTCTCACGCGCCAAGCAAAACCTGTATGTGGTCGGCTCGGCTGCTGCATGGGCAGGGGCGGGAACTAGTCTTCAGGTCCTGCATCGGCAATTGGCGAAATCAGCCTGACAATCTCCGCGGTGGCCCTCATTGCTGAGGGCGCATCGCGAACAATCTGCAACCTACTTCAGTATCAAACCGGTTACTATATGTCAAAAACTGACATTGCTCACATAATAGTCTAGCAGTCATTATCCACCGCCCATCCTAGCTTGATAATTCTTACAGCTCCCCTTATATCCACACTGAGGAATAACCTCTGACAATGCTAAGGAGCACGATTATGGGGCTTAAACCTGGTCCAAAACCAATTGCAAAATCAACAGGAAAACCCGATCAACGCAGGCGTGATAATAAGGATACACCCGGCAATACCCCAGGACTGAAACCAAGCAAATCAACTGGGAAGTAATTCTTCAAGGGTATGGATAATTCATCTATACCCTTATCTCATCTAATCTGTCTGCTTTAGCCCGTATAGTGCCAGAAGCGGAACTTGCTTACATCGTGCTATGTTAGTTTGCCGGAAGCATGTCATCCATT
Source organism: Trabulsiella odontotermitis (assembly GCF_001188485.1). Taxonomy (GTDB): domain Bacteria; phylum Pseudomonadota; class Gammaproteobacteria; order Enterobacterales; family Enterobacteriaceae; genus Trabulsiella; species Trabulsiella odontotermitis_A. The sequence goes on along the minus strand of NZ_JNGH01000077.1, from coordinate 51,735 downwards.
CCTCGCTCAGAGCGAACCATCCTTGATCCTTAGTGTTTAATTTTTTACATCAGCCCCCAGAAATGCCACGTCTGGTGAGTCGGCGAAGCTTACCGACCCGTCGGTTACTGCAGTCGGGCTGACACCCCGGCAACGCCGGGGAGCTGAAGGGGGCACTAGGTATGATGACTGTGATGACTCTTATGTCTTGAATACATAGTCAATAATCACACCTTTAATCAATGTCACTTTGTTCAAAAGTTGATCACCCTACATAAGTCTGCAGTTAAATGCTCTTTTTCAGAGATCGTCTGGGAATTAAAAAAATTTGGTTCTTCAGTTTAACTGAAGTCTGATTGATATTATTTTTTACAATCTTTTATTTAATATTAATATCAATTCTTTAAATAGAATAAGTCGTAAATGAATTCCATAATCTGCAATAAACACTGTCTTCTTGAACAGTATCCTCTGACGTGATAGCTTCAAAACATCACTGTTATTTGGGAGGAATCTCATGGCGACTTCTGTATTGGCTAACTGGCACGGTCATGATTATCAGGCTCGGTATTTCTGGATTGAGGCATCCCGGCTTAAAAATCCCCAACAAGATTTCGTCATAGAAGTTTCCTATGAAGCCGATGGCCCTAAAGCGTTTGATGACGTGATTACGCGTTATAACCCCCCTCGCCGCAGCACCGGACCCGATCGGATTCAGGCCGATTACTATCAAATTAAGTTTCACGTTACACAAGCCGCTAGCTTCGGATTCGAGGACCTAATTGACCCTGCATTCATTGGTGCTGAAACCTTCTCGATCCTTGAAAGACTAAAACAGGCAAAAGCAACTGAGCCTGCCAACTCTGCTTTTCACCTTGTCACGACAGATCGAATTATCGATGAGGACCTGCTTGGTGAAATAATCAGCAATGTGGATGGCTCAATACGACTCGATAAGTTGTTTGATGGCACGACCGACAGGAGCCGTAAGGGAAAGGTTCGCAAGCTTTGGCGCCAACATCTTAAGCTTTCCACAGACCAGGAGCTGGAGCAGGTGCTTACTGGTTTTCATATTCAGCAGTCACAGCCCACGCTTGAAGCGATGCGTGAAAAAGTTAATACCTGCTTCCAGATCATTGGCTTGATAACCTGCGAAACAAGTTCGGACTTCCGTTTCGATGGCGCTGCGCGTGCCTTACGCAGTCAGGAACGTTATCGCTTTACCCGAGAGCAATTCACAGCCCTTTGCGAGGAAGAGAACTGGATCAGATCGGAAGCACCTGAAAGCTTCAGAAATGTTGCGCTACGCTCTTTCAGCGATGGACCACTGGACATCATGGATGCGCTTCCGGAACACACACTATCCCTGCTTTCTCTCTTCGAAGGTCGATTTCCCTCCCCGGGCATTGAGTGGAATGATGTTATTAAGCCCCAAGTAGAAACCTTCCTCACAGGTATAAGGCAGACGGAGCGTAAAGTTCGGCTGTATCTAAATACCCACAGCTCCATTGCAATGCTTGCCGGCAAATGTCTGGGTCACAAGTCGGGCGTAGAAATCGAACTGGTCCAGAAAGGGAGAATGGGCGACTCCATCTGGTCTGAGAACGAATCGCAGGATGAACCTGATGCGGTTATCGAAACCGAGACTGTCGGAATCGGAAGCGATGTCGCTGTAGTGCTCAGCATCGCGAGAAATGCGCTGCCAAAAGCACGTGCATACATACTCGAAAATCAGCCTGAAATAGGACGTATCATTCACGTTACCCCCGCAAACGGGCACGGGCAACGATCTGTGAAAAACGGTTCACATGCCGTAGCGCTTGCCGAACAGGTATCCGATGTAGTCATGGATGCAGATTTACCGGTTGAGGCAAGCCTGCATATTTTCAGCGCTGCGCCAAATGCCGTTAATTTTTATCTTGGCCAGCACACGGATTTTCTGGGGCCATGCGTCTTTTACGAGTTTGACTTTCAACGCCAACGAGATGGCTCCTACCTTCCTTCATTTAAGGTTTAATCACCATGGAACTTCAACCTCAGTTCAACGAATTTTTAGCAAATATCAGGCCGACTGATACACAGAAGGAGGACTGGAAAAGTGGTGCTAGGACATTGCGCGAGCGCCTGAAGAATTTCGGACCACTCAAGGAAATTGTCGTATCAACTTTCCTGCAGGGCAGCATTCGTCGTTCAACGGCAATCCGTCCGCTCGGCGATAAGCGCCCTGATGTTGATATTGTCGTGGTGACCAATCTTGATCATACCCGGATGTCTCCCACTGATGCAATGGACCTGTTCATCCCATTCCTCGAAAAGTATTACCCGGGTAAATGGGAAACTCAGGGGCGCTCTTTTGGTATTACCCTCTCCTATGTCGAACTGGACCTGGTGATCACCGCCATCCCAGAGTCAGGGGCAGAAAAAAGCCATCTTGAGCAGCTCTATAAGTCAGAGTCAGTTCTGACTGTTAACTCTCTGGAAGAGCAAACTGATTGGCGCCTGAATAAAAGCTGGACCCCCAATACGGGATGGTTGTCTGAGAGCAACAGTGCGCAGGTAGAGGACGCCCCCGCTTCAGAATGGAAAGCGCACCCGTTAGTGCTTCCTGACAGAGAAAAGAATGAGTGGGGCCGGACACATCCACTCGCGCAGATCAGATGGACCGCCGAGAAAAACCGTCTTTGCAACGGTCACTACATCAACCTTGTCAGGGCGGTGAAATGGTGGCGACAGCAGAACAGCGAAGACCTGCCGAAATATCCTAAAGGCTATCCGCTGGAACATCTGATTGGAAATGCGCTGGATAATGGCACCACATCAATGGCCCAGGGGCTTGTTCAACTGATGGACACTTTTTTATCGCGCTGGGCAGCCATTTACAATCAGAAAAGTAAGCCGTGGTTGTCAGATCACGGGGTTGCAGAGCATGACGTGATGGCGCGCTTAACAGCCGAAGATTTCTGTTCATTTTATGAGGGTATTGCGGGTGCGGCGGAAATTGCCCGTAACGCGCTGGCGTCTGAGGAGCCTCAGGAAAGCGCACAACTTTGGCGCCAACTGTTCGGATCCAAGTTTCCTTTACCCGGCCCTCAGGGCGGCGATCGCAACGGTGGATTTACAACGCCAAGTAAACCAGCAGAACCACAGAAAACCGGACGCTTCGCTTGAGTACAGTCGTTCAGCAAGTGCCAGCAGAGCTGCGGGCAGCGCTCACCCTGATCAATAATGATCCCAGGATGCGGACGAACAATGCCTGGGCGCTCTCTGCTGACAAAAGATGGTCGCTAAAATTCACCGCAGAGCTTTCCGTACCCTGTTCTAGCTTCATGCCAGACAACAGCGTCTGGCATCTGGTCCTCTGGCAGGAAGAAACTCTGATACGCATAGAGGTTTATCCCGATAAATCGGAAGGTATTTCAGCCACGTTTCAGCACCAAAACTACAACTTTTCAGATACGTCTACCCGTGAATGGACCTCAGGAAATCCGTGCCTTGAGAATACGCCCACCGTATTTGGTCGTAACTTATGGGGGCTGGAACCCGAAGCATTACTCGACAGAATCAGCTGGCGACTCAGCAGGCTGCTGCTCTGGATTGACGCCGCTGCACAGGAAAAACTGGCCACAATCGGGGATGCTGTTGAACTCCCCGCCTTCCCCGATCAGTCACCCTTTACCGTGATCGGTTTTAACGAACAGATTGATGATCTCCCCTTCTGGGCATCGAAAACAGGAGAATGGGGGTTTGCAAGCAGCACTGGATTGCCCGGCGCGCACGGCACCCTTTTTTTGCGTAAGTTTTTTGATAACAAAGGAAAGCTAATCCGGACAACCAAATGGTCCCCGTTCATGCGCAAAGGCGCGAGAACTACGAACGCAGTGTGGTCTGTTTTGCCTACCCTCCCCGTTCTGGCTCCTTGGCAGGCACCCAGGACCTGGCAGGAGCTCAGCAATTGCTTCGCACAATGCGGGTTATCACTGCCGGACCTCTTTTCAGATATTGGCCGTTCTGTCAGAGCCCTGCGCAAGCAACGCGCGCCCGGATTACTCTTGCTGGGTTTTCCGCTGGAAAACAAAATCGGAGATGAGCCAGCGCGCATTCACTGGCTGGCGCTGCGTCTGGCCGGCCTCAGTAATACAATGACAAAACGCCCCGGATTCCGCCCAACGGAACGGAATCGTAGAACCTGGGATCGCGAACAGCCACTTTCACAGGAGCCCATCAGGTGGGTGAGAACGCAGAACTGGGCTGCCGACCAGCTCAGAACACGTGGCGAAGCAGCCAACGACATTCGCAGCAAAAAGGTGTTGATAATCGGTGCTGGCTCACTGGGCAGCATGATTGCAGAAAACCTGATGCGCATAGGTGTTGTCAGCCAAGGCATTCTGGACGCAGACCTCCTACAGACAGGAAATCTGAGCCGTCACGCCCTGACAATGACGTCAGTTGGCCATAACAAAGCGGCCGCGCTGGTTGAACATCTGAATCGAATTCTGCCTGACGCAAGTGCACGTTCATTCAGCTGCGCGTTTCCCCCTGAGAGTGAGGTCGCAAAAAACTCACTGCGTCAGTATGACGTGATCATTGATTGTACCGGTGATGATGGTGTTCTTAAATCATTGGCGGCATTTGACTGGCAAAGTGAAAAAATATTTATCAGCCTAGCTATGACATGGCGGGCTGAAGGTTTATTTGCATTTGCTGCCAGTGAAACAACTTTTCCGGTTGGCTCCCAGCCACTTCAACGCCTCGGCGTCACCTGAGATCGACATGGATGAGGCGAGAATAGAAGGCATCGGGTGCTGGCACCCTGTATTTCCGGCCCGTGCCGATGACGTACAGTTATGGGCGGCCGTCGGTACAAAATTCATTTGCCGGGTGGTCAGTGCGCCAGGGAGAATCTATGAATATTTTAAGCAGATGCCTGATGGCACTGTCGAGAGAGAGCCGCATGAGTATTAAAGATGTGACTTTTTCGAGTGAGGGTGCTCTGTATACGGTCGTCATTAGCTCCTCAACCATTGAGCAGATGGTTTCCGAATGTCTTAAAGCTGGAGTAAATGAAACAGGTGNTGATCGTGGAAGCCACGACCCGGCCAGCGGATTCACTCGCTGGCCGGACGACATTTCAACGGGGCGTCAGAGGGCTGAGGCCTTTACTTCATGCCCGATGGAAAACGGGATTGTATTATGTTGGTGAGTGGCATTTTCATCCAGGAGGCTCACCCGAGCCAAGTGGGGATGATTACAGGTCCATGACAAGCATTGCAGCGAACTCTGACTACCAGTGCCTGGAGCCTGTAATGATTATACTTGGAGGGAAGCCGGCAGGCTCATACAGTCTGAGCGCCAGTGTATTCCCAAGGGGAGACGTCCCCATCAGACTGCGAGAGGTGCTGCTTTAATATCCGTCCCCTTCGTTTTCCATCAGATCATGGTCTTCAGGCCTGAAACACCACTCTTTTTGCGGCCCGGCGGAGTCGCGCTCTGCCGGTTCGCGCAGTCGACAGATACTCAGGCTGGCCAGCGAACCGAAGCGTTCATTGTGTGGGGCGGGACTTAATCATCGGTCCCATGAACTATTTCCGTTGAGATGCTTGACACAAACACACACGTTTATAAAACCGCTTTCCGGAACAAGAAGACTCGGGATTGCAGGAATGATCGCTTTCAGAGCGACGATTATCAGACCATAAAGCCTGTGTCATTACCATCTGCCCCGCAGTTGATTCAAAAGAATGCTGTCATCACTGTCCGCTTTTCGCTCTCAGCGGACCTTCAGCTCAGTTAGATCGTCCGCTCTGTGCCAAGAGCGGACGTTGCTGACCATAATCATTGACGAAAGTATTGCGCAAAGTATACTGTTCTACGTACTGGCATCATCGTCTAATTGGATAAGACACTGGAAACTAAAAATTTTTTGAAATCTAGAAATGCGGGTTCAAATCCTGACAATGCCACCAAGGTTTAAGCAGATGACTGAGACTAAATACCTTAAATTTTTTTTAAATGAAATTGGATATAGCGTACATAATCTTAATACTATAGCTGTTGCTCTCTCCAATCTGCCTGCCAATTCAGTTCCAAATCCTGAGTTAAATATCAAATGGGAACCTAAAAATTTAGAAAAATCCTGCATTGCTGCGCGTAGATTTGCAGTTCGTTCTTCTTTGGTGTTTGCAGTTGAAGCTCTATTTGAATATATGAGCAACATTAGTGATGATGAGCTTTGGAAGAAACTCAATTTTGATTTGAATTTCAAAAAAAAACTTTCTACCAATGACTCAAAAGCGAGAAGATTTTCTGAGTTTTGCAAATCTATACCTGGAATAGAAAAGGAATGGTATTTGCTAGTTGAGCTTATGTGTCATTGGCGCAATCAAATAGTCCATGCCAGCACTTCAAATGCTGGATTATCCTCTTCTGACAAGAGATTCTTGGAGACTAAGATTTCTTTTTTATATGATAATTTTTATCATTTTGATGTAATGAAAACATTAGAGGACTATGATGCGGACAAAGTTACACTAAAAGAAGCAACGACACTGATTACCTTTTTAATAAAGTGTTGCAGAAAAATAGATGAGCATTATATTTCCTCTATTTCTGGTTTAAGCAACCAAGTATATAGTGAAGTATTAGACAACGATGACCAATTTAACCTATTGAAAAAACAGGTAGGCAGTGCCAAACGCAATCGCCAAATTATGAAATATATCGGAGTTAAGTTACCTTATCTATCGGCAGAAAAAATAACAATGCTCGCGAATGAATATAAATAAATATGATTGTGCGTCTAAACTCTTTTTGATTCACATGGCCATTTAGTTGGAAGTGCGTCCATTACTTCAAAAAATACAAACACCATGTTTATCTCCTGCTAAAATTAGATATGATGATGTTGTTCAGACCGGCAATTAATACCTCGAGCAACTTCAATTCCAGCTTTCCTGTGGACTTTCGATATCATTCAAAAATTCACTGCATTGTTAGTTGCATTGTCCACCCATCACTCATAGTAGTGCTTCAGTGCAGTCCGCTTCGTGCCAAAAGCGGATGCGACCCATCGGCATGTTTTAGTCGTCGCAAGCAAATCATAACGGTTAATTGTTGAGTAGATTTTTCATGTCAATTTATATTATTGTAGATAAGTCTGATAAAAATTTCAGTCACATCCTCTTGGATAATAAGGAAGTTATATGAAAGCTCGTTTAATACCACCGTACGAAAACTGCACTGGCAATGTTTTATGGCGAAAAGAGGATTTTATTAATAAAGTCGACGATATCTCAACATCTCTAAAAAAGTTAAGAGATATGGGATATTGGGCCAGTGCCTATCCTGAAGGAGATGGCATTACATTTAAATACACCAAGGATAGTTATCAAAAAAGCAGTATCGAAATTCTAGAAGACTTCTCAATATGCTTTGAGTGGGTAGAAATAGAGTTAGCTAAATCAAGAAGCTCTAACCTAGAATTAGCTGAATTAGAGGGTAAAAACAAAAATATGGAGTGCATAGTTATTGTGCCGATTGAGAAGATTTTCATTCAGGAAACCATTGAGATCGGAAAGTATATTTTTTATTGCGGAAGACAATTTGATGAAGAGTCACATAAGCGATTATCAGAGCAAGATGGTTCGTATATACAGTTTAACTGTGACCTACCATATATTGATTTATTAAAACTTAATTCAAGCATTGATCATAACAGCCATGTTATAAACATGTGTTTGTCTATAGCTGAATATGCGCTTGATTTAGTCAGATTTTCTCACAGCTCATTTACAAGCATGGAATATACCCCTAATCCTGCAGGTCAACGCTCTGACGGATTTTATGATGTAGAAATCATTCCTCGTGAGATGACTCATCTTAAACCAATTAAGATAAGTGGAATATCAAGACCCCTTGCCGTGAGTAATAATTGGCTAGGCCCTCAGGTTGACAGCTTGTATTACCCTGGGTTGCAATATTTATCTTCTATCTACGATGGAATCGTTGAAAATGAACTTTCAAAATTAGTTAGCTCCGTAGTTAGGGCATGTAGGCAATCTTTTTATTCAATTGGCGCGGAATCACAATTTCTAAACCTGGTCTTTGCACTTGATGGTCTTGCTAATATTGACCCAGATTGGAAAGGATGGAAGCAAAGGACCTACATTGCAGCACTTACATGTAATAACTCACTAATCAAATTTAAGAAAAACCTAGAAGTTTATGACGAGTTATATACTGACGTAAGAAACAAGCTTGTTCATGATGGTAAAGATTTTTACGAACTTAACGTCAACGCGAACGAATCCTCTGAACAAATCTTTAAGTATATTAAGATAATTATAATACTCATCGAAAGTAACGGCTTTTCCACTTTGCAAGAATTAAGAGATTATGCAGTTCACCTACTTCAGCAGGAGGGTTATAGAACTGCTTCTGTTGAGATAATTGACAAAGTATCTCTTTTAAGAGGAAAGAAACCTAATTATCCTTCATGGTGATTAAATCAACGTGCTAATTAATTTTTAATATAACTTCTGCTCCTCGCTCTCAGCGGACCTTCAGCTCAGTTATATCGTCCGCTCTGTGCCAGAAGCGGACTATGTTAAAGAAAAGAGCTTGAGATGGCTGAAGTCAGTATAGGTGCAACAAATGTGGTAAATGAGGGTTGAACCAATGGGAAGCAAAAGCTATTTTCGTCTATGTAGGATATATCTCCAAATTGCTTAAAATCCCCAGATGAAAGAATGGTAGTATGGTTTTGATAATTAGAACAGCGAGTACATCAGGCACTCTATTCAAATGATTTATAAGGGAAAAATGACAATGCTTAAAACCTGGAATGATTTAGAAAGTTATACCCAATATGTCTACTCGACCTTACTTAACCCACGAGACAATGGAGTGGAAGTTAGCCGTAACGTTATCCTTAAGGGATTAAAAGGTGAATATCAAATTGATGTATATTACCAATTTGAAAATGCAGGCTTTATACATCGTGTAGCGATAGAGTGTAAATATCACAATCGCCCGCTTGATCGCGATACTATTATGCCATTTTGCAACAAAATCACAGATATTGGGAATATTATCGGGGTAATAGTCAGTAAGTCTGGTTACCAAAGTGGTGCACAAGAATACGCAGAAAAACATGGCATTACTTTACTGACAACTGATGATTTACCAAAATTTAACATATTGGTTGCCGATTACTTGATAAATTCAACCTTACCTACAAAAGACTGGATCGGCGAGCCTTTTTGGATTTTGATGGAAAGAGAGGAAGATAATGTTTCAGGTTCATACTACAAGTTTGCACAAAAACATAACGGAAGAGATGTAATACCCTTATTCTTTTCAAAGCGTGAAGCAATTGACTTTCTAAATGAATCTGAGCAGTCACTGCATTTTGCAATAAGAGGTGTTCCACAACATTATTTGAAACGGTTGATAGCAATAACAGAGCGGTTAAAACCTTTATTCTTCTTAATGCTTCCTGCTTTGAATGAAGAACAAGCCAAAGGTTTATTAATTGAACCAACTGAATTAATGAAAAGATATCTACTATCAGAAATATCACCTGAAGAATATCAAGAGTTTTACGTTAAAAGGAAGTCGCGTTACAAGAATGAGCTTACTCTTTTTAAAATATTAAAAGAAATGAAAGGTAAAATTGGTGCAGAATTGGCTGAAAAAATTTTAAAAAATAAAAAAACGTAATAGCGGAGCCGTGATCACGGGAACCGTTCAACCTGATGTGCTGGCGTTAAAGGTGAAGTGAAGGGCCATTTGCTGAAAAAAAGATTAAGATTTCGATGCAAAGCAAACGGTCTGCTGTGTACCAAGAGCGGAATCTGGAGCGCCAGAGGTCCTCTAAAAATTGATGGTTCGTTTTGCAGGGATACTTACACTTACAGTAGGGCATCTAGCTTTTCAACAGGAATGATGTGTCCTAAGATTGATGAAATTTTTAACTCGAGCAAACGTTATGGCAAAAAAACTAGAGCAATGGAAAAATACACTTGCCGTAGAGAAAATTGTAGAAGGCATGAATGCTGCATCATCTAACGCACGAAGGCTTCTGAACGATGCCTCTGCTTTGTTTGATTTAGAACGCTATCCCTCTGCTACCTCTCTGGCAATCTTAGCTATAGAAGAAGCAGGAAAGGTGTCAATACTTCGAGAGATGTCGCTGTTGAAAGATGGCAAAGATATCAAACAGATTTGGCACAGGTATCGCTCACATACTGAAAAAAATATGATGTGGGTGTTTCTTGATGCAGTTAAAAAAGGCGCTAGGAATCTTAACGATTTTGCACCAATTTTCAGCGATGAATCAGAACATCCCTTTATATTGGATCAATTGAAGCAAATATCATTTTATACGGATTGTCTTGGTAAGGCACATTGGTCGATACCAGACAATGTAATCAATAGAGATACAGCTATAAGCATCATAGAAGCCGTTAAACCCTTAGTGTCGTCAAAATTACACACAGTCGAGGAGGTTGAACTCTGGGTGAAGTACTTGGGACCTGTGTGGAACACTAATGATGCTCTTAAGCGTGAGGCATTAAAAAGTTACTTCGATGCCATGTCCGCAAAAGGACTACTTTCAAATAAAACAGCCGTCTCAGCATTCTTAAGCATCTGAATCAATATTTCTTAAGGGGATATTGCTGTTGGCGCTGCGAGAGACCTGAGATGGTTGATCTGCTACCCGTTGATTAACACGCCGCAATGCTAGTAATGTGACTGTTTGGCAACGAGATCAACTGCGAACTTCCGCTTTTCGCTCAAAGCAGACCTTATGATCTCGATTTCTGGCAGATCCGAGCCAAGAGCAAAAATTGATATTATCAATCGTCCTCAATCTTAGGGGTACATCTCTCCCTTATTACGTAACCAGTTTACTGAAGATGTTCTTTCAGCCAGGTACACGCGCCTTCAATGTCATACGCTTTTTCCCCAAATCCTTTCGCAAGCAGAAACTCTGGTAAATATTCATCATATTTATCTAAGTACTTTTCTGGAACATTTACAGCAAGATCAAACGCTGAGGGCAAGCCTGATAGCAGCAGGCCTTTAAGAGCCTGTTGAACAGAAGTGATACTTGAGCCGTCAATTTCTATAACTCCAGCCAATGAATTAGCTTTAAAGCCACAACGTATGAGCAAGGCTGTAATCGTATTGACAACCTTATCTCCCATCCAGGGAAGGATGTAACAGTATTGGCCGCTCGTAAGAAAATACTCATTTTGCAGGTTATAACTCTGGAAGTTACGACTGCCTTCCGCAAATAGGCTTCTGGCGGCAGAATCGGCATAATCTACTCTCTTGCTTCCTATTGCTATGCGGTAATCACCTTCCCTATAGATAGCTAGCATTTCCTGACGAACAGCATCATGAACAGACATCCCCCCCCCACTAAATTGTGGTGGCTGACCGCCTTTGGTCGCCTCTACATAGATAACTTTTTTCTCTGTCTCGATCTCTGTCACTTTCCAGCGCCGCCCACCGAAGATGATGTGCTGATCTGGTAGCAGTGGGGAGTCCACAGGCACTGTTCCAAGGGTTCTGTTTCCGGTGACAATGCGGAACTCTTCTGGTGTGTTGAACACGGCATAAAACGTGTAATGGTTAGTCAGTTTCTCCCCCTCTGCCCCAACAACCATTTCTCCACTAGCGAGTTGAGTGAGCAGGCCACATGCCCCCATATGTTTAAGCATGCTTTTGAAATCGCCTATATTCACATTACGGAACGGGCCTGTTTGACATAGCTGTGACCAGAGTTGATCGGCACGAACTCCGCCCCATTGCGCGGTAATTGCAAGAATCTGGTGTAGCAGCGTGGAGTAATGCATCTGCTGGGAATCGGCAGGCTCAAACCATTGTTTAGAGATCATCAATCTAATCATTGCCATCGACTGGACCAACTGCAGCCGTAGGTGGTCAACGATACTGCTAGTCACAGTAAGCTCATTTTCTGTAATTAGCATTCTTAGAACTGATGGGGAGTCGCGTCGCCCAGAACGTCCCATACGCTGACGCAGACTGGAAACAGAATGCGGAGGCGTAACTTGGATAACCGACTTAACCTTACCGATATCAATTCCCAACTCAAGCGTCATTGTACAAACAGCTGTTGTGGGCAAATTTCCTTTCTGAAGACGAGTTTCAAGCGCCTCCCGCAATTCCTTGGCAAGGGAACCATGGTGGGGAAAGAATTCATTGGGAACAATATGTTCCTCACACATGTCGCTCAGCGTTGCCGCAATGCTTTCAGTGCGCTTTCGGCTGTTTGCAAAGACCAAATGAGAATCGCCACGGCAAAGTCTAAAAATGTCAGCGCAAACGTCATGTTCAGCAGAACTCTGAAGTTCTTCCTCATTTTGGATCACTCGCTCCAGGTATCCTTTGACCTGTACCTGAAGAGTGGCCGTGCTATTACTATCTGTAACAGTTACGCAGGGGAGTCGTTTGTCCGGGCGCAACATTTCGGGCACTTTCTCCAGTTCCCCCAGCGTGGCACTCAATGCAACGCGGGGAATTGGATTTACCTGGCGACCTAGCACATGGTCAATTCTATTGAGCAGAGAAAGCAGCTGTACACCACGCTCTGAGCCAATAAAAGCATGAAACTCATCAATAACGATGTATGCGATTGAAGAAAACGCCTGTTTGAGCCAGCCCATTGAATTTATGAGCAAAGACTCAAGTGACTCAGGTGTAATCAGTAAAATGCCCGCAGGGTTAGTCCGAGCCTTCTTCTTTTTGCTTTGTGGTACATCCCCGTGCCAGGGAGTCACTGGCATTTCCAATGCATCTCCAAGGCTCTCAAGACGACGGTACTGATCGTTAATCAATGCCTTCAACGGACTGATATAGACGATGCCAAATCCATTCTTGAGATCTGCAACTGCCGAACAGGCAGGAAGAAAGAAAGCCTCTGTTTTACCCGCTGCTGTACCTGCACTGATTAGCACGTCTCGATCACGGGCTAAAATTGCCGGGATAGAACTCTCCTGCAAGGGCCTTAATGTAGACCAGCCCTGCTTGTAAACCCACTTACGGACGCGGGGATCGAGGCTATCGTAGGCACTGCTCATAGTTTGAAGTTCGCCAGTCCGTCGTAGTCATCGCTTTCCTCCGTAGTGGCGTCATCCATATCGCTGGGCCTGTCCTCTTCAATCGCCACACCCTCGATTAGAGTTTGCCAGTTCATCGTTCTGTTTTGTTCCAGCACGGCCAGCATGTCCAGGAAACCTTTTATGGTATTACGGGGGGTACGGAAGTAAGCGTCTCCAATGGTTTTACTACAGTGATGCAGAAATCCAGTCAGAGCCTCATCTGGTATCAGATAATTCTCTGGATCTCCGCCTGCATAAACATGGCGAAGATTTCTCAGCAAAATATACAGTTCCTCAGGGGTCAGGCTGGCAAGATGCATAGTGGGGGATGAGTAGTCAATCACTCCTGCTTTTTGCGCGAACCGGTTTTCCGCCAGACGCGACTGGAGAGCCTCATAGCTGTAAAGACCTTTACGCGGATCGAAAAGAAACTCTGGCGTCCCCCCGAGGATAAAACCAATGTTCTCGGCTGAGCCTTGCAGGCAGTCATTCAGAATCCGCAAAATCTGTTCGTAGTTCGCTGTTCTTGCTTGCGTATTATTCAGCTTAAAGAGGTTCACCATTTCGTCGAGGCTGACCAAAAGACCGGCATAGCCTGCCTGGCGGACAAAAAGGCTCATCAACTTTAAAGAATCATAGAATGAAGCGTCTGAGATAATAGTCCGAACGTCTAGATCGTTACGGGCATCAGTTTTGGTGGTGTACTCTCCCCGCAACCAGCGAATAGCATTGGATTTTAGCGTTTCATTATCCTGTTCGTGCCCCCGCCAGAATGCATCAATGACCTTCGCAAAGTCATATCCGCCCACCATATCTGACAGGGCAGCCAGGCGCTTATGAATAACTGATGAAACCTCGGAGCCGTCCGTGTCAGCTTCCTTTCTTGCCTCCGTAACGAACCTTTCAACAACGCTAAGTAACGCATTACCATCAGGCTTGTTTCTGGTGGACATGTTTTTCATAAGCTCTGAGTAGAGATTACGAGCCTGACCTCCCGATGAGTGAATGCGTCTGTCAGGAGAAAGGTCTGCACTGACTGACACCAGCTTCTTCTCTAGCGCAATAGAGCGCACAACACTCAGAAAGAACGTTTTACCAGAACCATATTCACCGATGATAAGTCTGAAGCTTGCACCACCGTCAGCAATCCTCTCAATATCCTGGTGGAGAGCGGTGATCTCATTCACGCGGCCAACCTGGATATGCTGAATGCCTATCCTTGGCGTTACACCTGACTTAAGTGACTGAATAATAGCGTCGCGTTCTTTCACTCTTATACGTGTTACAGACATTCACTATCCCTCTAATTCTTTGGCAATTTCCAGGTCAACCCAGATATCATCATCGGCATCGTCCAGTACCGGAGCATCAACCACCGCATAGGACCAGTCATTAATCACCTCAAGCGCACCGCCGAGCATCAAATTCAAATTTCCGCACAATTCTGTCGCCTCTTTCCGGGACCACTGTTCTTTCTCCAGCAAACTGCGATAAAGCTGGCTATGTGCGGAGTCTAGCCCCCCCGCCTCCGTTAATGAGGTTGGAGCGCTTTCTTGCTCTTCAGGTTCTTCTTCGGTGAAAATTGTGTTCAGCAATTTACGAACATCATCCGTGGCAGATTCGTGGCGGGCAAGTACATTAGCATCCAGTGTGAACCCTACTGCTGGCTGATCAGTTGGTACAGACGAGACGAGATCATGTTCAGTTGCGGAATGCTGATGGATATTGCTCGAGACAGATGAGGGATCCAGCCCCAAACTTGAATAAATCTTCTCAAGCTGTTTGATTTCGGCAGGCGCTATTGTCCTATCCGAACAGGCAACACTAACGATAACTTTACCCACAGCAGCTTTTTCCGCGGCCCCCATCAACTCAATCCTGCTTTTCATTCCTGTCATATTGGCTGGGGTATGAAGTTGCCACGTTAAATACGCATGTAGAGAGCGTTTTTCATCATCGGTGAAGCCAGTATTGTTGTTGATGGCATTCTCAAGCACTTTCTGTTCAGCTTGATCAAGAGAATCGTCAATCAAGGCGACCATCGCCCCTAATCTGAGCGTCATTACTGCTGAGATAAATTCAGAAGAAGGTGAGAAGCGTCCACCTTCGGCGGCAGGGAATAGAACAAGTGTCCCATCAACATCCGCCTTCACATGGTGATAATACGGGTCAGGTGCCAGACCGTAACCCATCTTCAGAGCAAAGGCCTGCATCAAATCGGCCTCTTTTTTATTGATCTTATTGGGGCAACTGGCATTCATATGTGCCCAAAAGTCAGCAACTGAGACTAACCCCTCCTTGACGAGGATCGCCTCATCAGCCCAGCGTTTGAATGAGCTTAATATTTTTTCTGCGCTTTCATTAACGATCTCTGAAGGGAGCAACATAATTGCAGCCGTATCATTGACTGACGTACCTTTCCTACCAAGGTAGCGACTATAAGCATCAAGTTCATCCGTACATATGTCGGCAAGAGCCATAATTTTCTGGACAGGGCTCTTCAACGCACTTGGATCAGGCAGGTCGGGAACAGGGAGTCGAACACCTCGCAAACTAGGACTTGCTGGTGTGTAATCTAACCTTAGGCGCGTTTTATTCGCCTTAACGACCATCCCTTCACCATATTTGAGGGTGTAACGCCGTTTGAAAAGCGCAGCAAACTCTTTAGCACAGCGGCGAGCCGGGGTACGCAGCGAATACTCGGTGTGGTTTATTACCCAGTTCAACGCCAGTTCAGCTGATACAGGAACTCCTTCATGTACAGTTTTTGCCAGAGCCAGCTTAAATTGCATGCTGTTGCTGAAACCTGAATTGCTATCGAGCTCAGTGGCTAAGCCCATGTTCGGGCGCAGAATAGACATGGCTTCGAGTAACTGGGCCGAATATCCACGGAATGAGCGGTTCTCAATGAATACGGATCTTAACCGAGCGACTTCTTTGAACAGATTACGGAACTCAGCATCAGGGAATTTTGGGTCAGTGGAATCTATGAGCGCTTTTCTTTCCAGGCCGTAGAGGTAGATAAAAACATAGCCGATAGGACACGATGGATCAGACCTATCGCTGGCGAGCCAACTGACATACGCACCGCGTGCTTCTGGGGAAAGAGAGGAAAAACTGGGCCAGTATCCTAATGAACTGTCCTCGTAAAGATAAGAAGTAGGTTTTATCTTACATGTGTCATCAATTAATGATGCCTCATTTCCATCGTCATAATAGCCGACTGATTCCTGACCGGAGGGCTTCATACGTTGCCCCAAGTAAATGTGGCCACCGCTAATTGCTACACCAGCTACAGTTATCATCTCACCCGGAAGTACCCATCGAGCTAGTGCACCTGCTGACTTTGAGGTGTTCCGGTAATGATTGGTTGTCACCCGAAGTTCAACACCGCGGCCACCGCTCAATGTAAAAGTTGCAAGGTTATCGTCTTCACTATCATCGTTTCGCACAACCGCCTCTTTTTTCTTGATGTCAGCGAGCCATTCTTTTGGCGGTGCTTTCACGGGGCTTGAAGCATAAGACTTTGGAGATTTACGTTTTTTCTTTCTAAAAAACAACAAGTAAATTACTAAAATCGCCGCCAAAAACTTCAATAACTCCATGATATATAACCTTAAAATAATTCTCCATCCACATTTCAAATGTGGCAGGGAATGCATGGCAAGTGGATTAATCTTAAAATAATACGTCTAAATCGCTAGGGTTAAAAGCAAATCGCAATTAAAATTAACCAATTGATTTAAATCACAAAAATCATTGAATAATTTACTTAACCAGAAGTGAATTTTTAAGGAGTAAAAAGCCTGCTGGGCCATTCGCCTAAGAATGATGTCGTACTAATGCTAGGTTAACATACGAGCAAATATACTGGGGATGCAGAACTGACCGCTGTATGATGACATTTACCTAGTCGTTGAGAATTTCGGTAACTATTGGAAAGCCGTTAGAGACTGTACATTCTCGGATTTTAAGAGTAGCTGGTTTAGTTTTGTGTGATAGCTGCGTCAGGTCAAACCTGATCTATGAGCAGATATAGCGAGGGGCCCCACGCTGATTTTTATCAACTAATTAAGCTATGAGTTGAGTTGTGCCGAAGTTAAGATATCCTCATCACCTAAGTTGATGAGCTGAAGAGCATCTCTGACGCCATTAATGCAGTTTATCCGGAGAGCGGATTAAGTTCTGTATCATTCACATGGTGCGTAATAGCCTGCGGCTCATATCTTAGAAGGACTACAAAGCATTAACCCATGACCTGGGGTACCAGCGGCAGAGGCGGTTTTACACAACGAATACCATTGCCAGATTGGACAGTGTGATCCGGCATACCATTAAAAAGTGCAAGGTACTCCCGACAGATTACTCATTAAAAAGTTGTATCGCTATCAACCCTGTCAGTATCGCTAAAAAGACGATGATGTTCAGGGGAGCTCGTATCGTCTTTTTATCAGCTCTATGCTCTTCTGCACAGCCACATCTGAGAAAAGGCAGTCACATTGAATCACGTACGCGCTCTCAAGGTACCGGACTATCGATTTTGCGACACCCCGATACGTTTTTGTACTGCCTTCGCGAACGCCGCCTTCACTCTTTTGTCTTTGACTGACCATTCAGCCAACAACTTGCTCTGGCTTGCCTCCACCATTGCCGCGTCCCGTGAGTCGTTTTTATCCTGTGCGGAAGGCCATCCATGCTCCTCAATATAGGGCCTTAACGCTTTAATAATTGCGTTGATGGCATCGGTTTTAGTTTCCCAGCCCTCAGGTTGCGCTTCCAGGTGTTTTATCACTTCGTCTTTAACGCCATCAAAACGTGTCGCTTTGACCTTTCCGCCATAAGCAGAATTGAGTTTATGCCGTTCCTTGATTCTTTTACCTGCTGCGGATTCACTGCGTTTCAGACCGCGATCCAACAACGCGATAGCCTTCAGCATTAATTGTACCGCATGATCTGGATCAGATTCGAGAGCCGATGTTCCCTGCTCCCAGTATTGTTCAGCCTCAGACATATCGTTCCTGATCCCCTTTATCATCCATTCTGAAAGACTGAAAATTTTCAGATAACGCCGCCATTTTTTCTCTCCGTGCTCATCAGCAAGTCGCCGCGCTAAATCTTCATCCTTCGTTTGTCTCCCTGTTTGTAGCACGATAACAATTTCAGTATCTTTATTCAGCCATTGCCTGGCGATATGTTTCTGTCTGACCCCGAGATGAAAACGTAACGCTTTCCTCTTTTTACGAAATACGATGAGTAACTCATCAGGGGTAAAATCCCTGTCTAAATCAGCCATGAAGTCCCTCTTTTCGAATGACAATTTCTATACTCCAGTAAATTTCCTTGCCTGACACCTTGAACGACTCATTCTTGCCCTTAGCCAGACGCTTCCGACACCATTTTCGAAAAAAAAACATTCTGTCACCAACAAAAAACGGGAAAAAAACCCTAAAAAAAACCCTATCTCGTTGTTATAAAATGCCTTTTTTGCTACAGCCACCAGGCGGGTGCCATTACCTGTTCCGGCACCATACAATTGCGTCCATATCGAAAGAACAGGGGGAATTAACAGATATGTCTGTACAAGATATCAGGATACTGCGCATACGCGCCGTTGTTAACAAAACGGGCATCGCCCGCTCAACCATCTATGACTGGATCAACCCGAAGTCACCGCGTTACGACCCGACCTTCCCGAAACAGCGCAGGCTGGGTATGCAGTCCGTCGGCTGGCTTGAGTCAGAGCTAGATGCATGGCTGCTGGAACGCCAGCAGGCATCATAAGCGATGAGATAGTATTGGTAAAAATTAAAGGAGGATACGCAGGTTATATAACAACGTCTCTGATTTAAATATGCGCTCGCTGCGACATATTTTTGCCAGTTGCAAGGAAACAGAATGCGATTATTTATTGGGTAAGATTATTACTTTAAATAAATTTTGACGCTTGGCTATTTTATTATATTCACAACTAACCCGTTACTGAAAACAGTAACCAAGGAGAATATTACATGCAGAATTTACTGCCATACACTGTCATTCCGAAAATGCCGGATCCTTATATTCCCGTACAAAACAGAACCCCGGAGGGTTACCCTGTCTGCGCGTTCCCGCCGGTGATGCGGGATGTCATTGATGCTCTGGCAGCCGCTTCCCTCGCCTGTCAGGCTCATATTGAGGTGGTACCACCACACTCATCGGATCCGATGCACTGTGCACTGTATCTACTGACGTTGGCGGTCTCCGGTGAAGGTAAGACCAGTATCAGCAAAAAAGTGATGAAGCCTTTTTACCGGTTCGCTGAGCAAATGAAGCAGCAGCACGACGGTCTGATGAAGGCACACCTGCGTGCTGACAATATCTGGAAAATACACCAGAAAGCATTGACCAGTAATCTGTACACTGCCATCAAAAGCGGTTCTGAGGGGACGGAGGAAGAACGGCTGTTAGATGAACATGCAGAAACCCGGCAGCAGCCTCCGACCCGCCTGGCGATGCTTTATGATGACACCACCGCAAAGGCGCTCCTGGAAGGTCTGAGCCGGTACTCTGAAGCCGGGGTGGTCTCAGATGAGGCAATTACCTTTTTTAAAGGGTATCTGAAAAACAACCTCGGTTTACTGAATAAAGCCTGGGACGGGGAGACCTATGAATACCACCGCCCGGGCGGCGAAGAGTACGATATCAATGCCTGTCTGACCCTGGCATTAATGGTTCAGCCTCCGATCTTTGAAAATTACTGCCGCAACCACGGTGAACTCAGCAAGGGGAGTGGTTTTCTGTCACGGTTTCTTTACATCAATACCATCAGCACACTGGGTCGTCGCCGCACCAATACAGGTCACGCTAAGTCTGATGAAGCATTAAATGTATTCCACCAGAAAATTAACCAGTTACTTGATAAGCAGAAGGTGCGTTTTTATAGTAACGACTCGCAGAAACAAACGCTCAGGTTATCTGATGATGCGACCGCTTACTGGGCAGAAAAACAGTCAGAGCTCAGCCGTAAAGCAGCCCCCGGACAACAGATGGAACATATCAGTGAAATTGCAGCCAAAGCGGGGGCGAATGCCCTCAGGGTTGCGGCCATTCTGACATATATGTATTCACCTGAGAGTTTATGTATTTCGCGGGGGATCATCCAGGCCGCCTTCAAAATTGTGGAATGGCATCTTGAAGAAGCGGAAAGGCTGTTTTTCCCTTCTTCTGAACGGAATGCATTTATGGAGGACGTTTACGAGATGTTCAGGTGGCTTAAGGAGAAATTTCTCGATAATGAGGGATATCCACTCAGGAAAAATGAGGTAAACCGGAACGGCCCGAACCGGCTGCGTGACGCCAGTAAATCACAATCTGTTCTTGAGCAGTTAATCGCACTGGGTCTGATTTGTTTTATTCGTCCCGGCCGTCATTCTGCGGTGTATATTGCCATGCCCTCCCTGGAATGTCGCCACTCATGGTGTATTCCACCGGCATTCCTGGAGAACGGACATAATCCGATTATTGCATCGCCAGAGAATGTCACTGGCAGGTATGGTTTTGAATACTTTGACTTTAACAGGCTGGAATATTAATCGGAACACCTCACTACAGAGACCCGAATGGCCAGAGCGTAAACCGGTTAAATGTCTTCGAAAAACAGCCACAGAGGCAAAAACCCCGCGCCAGTCGCGACTGGTCGCAATCCGCGCGGGGTTTTCTCAGAATACAGTGCTAAAAAACAGATAATGACGACTGGTGGAAGGCTCTGTGGATATGAACCATTAATAGCCATCAAAACATGTAATTTAACACAATGTGTTTTGCTAGTGTATTTCTTACTCATTTGAGACAAATACATTAACATTTAATTAATGTTGATTAATAAATATATTTAATGACATATAAAAATAGCATCATTGTTATTAACAACAAAAGCAAATACATTATCACATTAAATAAGAGTTTAATTATGGCCGTATGTAAAAGAAATAACTGCATGGCACAGATCGGCCATTCACCCGCCGAACGGATATTACGGCTATGCCCGGTACATTATCAGGGCAGACAGTTAAATGCAGCCAGACGAACGGAAAGAGCAGCATTAATATGCCAGTATCCCGCCTGTGGTATCAGTATATCTGAAACCCGTAATCAGTTTTATTGTTGTAAGGAACATCGGGATAAAGCCCGGAGGTTAATCGATGACGATGCCATTATAAGACTGGTTAAGCACTCTTACTGGATTAACGTAGAATCAATGCTAAAAAATAATTCCCTTGGACTGGGGAGTATCACCGGTCCGACGGATATTGCAGACCTCATTCGGTTATATCAGCGCAAAGCTGTCCACCAAAAAACGTATAATATGCTGAACGGGCACAGAGTTGCTGATACGACAAAAAGGTTAATCCCCTGGCTGGATCTTGAGCTATGCCACATTTACCCTAACTCTAAGGGCGGTGCAAATATCGCCAGAAACATTATCATCGCACCTGCTGCTATAAACCGGATGATGAAGGATTTTATCCCCTGCTGTCAGTCAGGAGTGCTGAGTGGCATAAAAGCAATGGAAACACCTCAACCGGTTAAATCGACCTTACTGAAAGCGTTAACGGATAAATACGGTTCAGATGCTGTACAGGAAGCATTGTACGGAGTTAAGCATCTTGCCTTTGCTGATTTAAGTCTGTCACGCAGGCTATTTGACACTGATATTTACGCATTCCCTCCACTAACCCGTCTGTTAAAAGAGGAAGCCTTACGCCTGAATTTGATGTCACTATGGGAAGCGCTGGTTTGTACCGAAGTCAGCGTCTGGCTTAATGCCGGGCCTGCGAATGAATTATTTGCCGTTGCCGCGTTTCATGCGTTGCTGAACGGCGACGCCGACCACCTGCTGGAGCAATGTTATCGTTTAGTCGATGAAATCAGGGTGAAGCACAAGCGGGGGTCTCAACAAATCTACGACGAATTTCAGCATATACTCAGCCAGTACATCGCAAAATATTTTCACATTGACACCAGCGACCACAGAGCCTGTAATCTCTTCTATAACCGCTTTTTTAGTGTTCCTCCTGTCACAGAGGACGGTGTCTGCGCCATACCGCCTCAGTGATGCATTTCCTCAGCCTGTGTTCAATAAAATCTCAGATATATATCACCCTTCCGAAGTGAAACCGGACCATCGATAAACTCGGGCGAGGTTTACGGTAAATATATTTACTGAACCACGATCAATTTTGTCGATCGGTTCGATCGAATTTCATCGTTATCCCCTCCTTTTTTGCAGCTATAAAATCCCAACGGGATGCTTATGACTGTCTGTCTTCTACTAAAAAACATGCAGATACCCTTTCCGGGTAGCGTTTTACGAAAACCAGAGGTGCACAAAAATGAACAGAAAAATGATTCACCCTTTACTACTGACCTGTGCGCTGGTACCGGCAGTGGCAATGGCCTTCGGTAATCAAACCACCTGGACCCGGGGCTGGGGCCAGGGAGTATCAGAGTTTGTTATCAATGGGGAAAGTCAATCGCAACTGTCTCTGACCTGTGAGGATTACGGCTCGCAACCGGCCACGGTCATATTCACTGACGCCAGCGGGCATCAGGTCAGTATGGATGAAGATAAAAACCTTCAGGTCAGTATCGACGGTGGAGCCCCCATCGACATCAGCGAATCTGGCAGTCGAGTGGGCGGTAATAACCTGGCGCTGGCCTGGGGTCAGCTACGTAATGGCAAACAGGTCTCAGTAACCGGAGACGGTGTTAAGGATGCCACATTCACGCTGGCTGGGGCAGCAAAGGTATTGCCAGTATTCGGGACCCACGGCTGCATGGGTAAAGATGCACTCTAGCCTGCATCTGAATTTAATACCTGTTGATTACGTTATTTTTAAAAGGAACAGTTTATGAAATTTAAACACATGCTGGTGCCCGCACTGTTTGCACTGTCAGCCCTGGCGCTGGCAGAGCCAACGCCATCCATCAAAGTGGAGACCAGTAATCAGGTTCACCCTGCCG
Source organism: Trabulsiella odontotermitis (assembly GCF_001188485.1). GTDB lineage: Bacteria > Pseudomonadota > Gammaproteobacteria > Enterobacterales > Enterobacteriaceae > Trabulsiella > Trabulsiella odontotermitis_A. The sequence goes on along the minus strand of NZ_JNGH01000077.1, from coordinate 28,627 downwards.
GAACACGCTACGTCACGGTCGTGGTCACTGCACTGGATAACACCGTGAAAGTCGAAAATATTGACGTGAACCGGGGAAACTGTCGCATTGCCAACCAGAAATATCTGTACTCCAGCAATAAAGAAACTATTTTGCCTGCTACCCTGCGTTACGGGCAGTCCGTCAGCGTGAGTTTTTATAATAACTGCGTGGCTTCAGAAGTCGTCGTCACTACTGATAAGGGGGGATGGCGTTATACTTACCACTGAGTCCCCCGCCCCTGATTAACGTTTCCCAACCTAAAAAATTCCACATGACCAATGGGCTGCCGCTGCGCAGTCCAGAGTAAATCCTATGACCTTTCTGAAAATGCTGGTGACGACCCTGGCCCAGGCACTGACCTGGTGCGGCGGGCATCAGGCCCGTCAATTTATTGAAATTCGTCTGCGTCAGGCAGGCTACGATGACAGCAGCATTGATACAGCCCGGGAAGCGGTCACGTTGCTGGTCACTGCACTTATCACCGCCCTGATGGCGCAGATACTGAAGATTCTGGATACGCTGTAATCCCGCCCTATCCGTTCATTGAGAACAACACATCCAGCCCCTGCCTCCTCACGGAGCAGGGGCTTTTGCTTTTACGCCTTCAGATTAATCAGATGAGGAATCAACTATGCGATTAGCCAGCCGTTTTGGTCGGGTGAACCAGATTCGCCGTGACCGTCCCTTAACCCACGAAGAACTGATGCAACATGTCCCCAGCGTCTTCGGGGAAGACAAGCACGACTCCAGAAGCGAAAAGTACACCTACATACCCACTATTACCCTGCTGGAGAACCTTAAACGTGAAGGGTTCCAGCCATTCTTTGCCTGTCAGTCACGAGTGCGCGACCAGAGCCGACGGGAACATACAAAGCATATGCTGCGCCTGCGTCGTGCCGGTCAGATAAACGGTCAGCAGGTACCGGAAATCATCATTCTGAATTCGCACGATGGCGCATCAAGTTTTCAGTTACTGCCGGGAATATTCCGAAGCGTCTGCACCAATTCGCTCGTTTGCGGACAGTCGTTCGGCGAGATCCGCGTGCCACACAGGGGCGACGTTGTCGGGAAGGTGATTGAGGGGGCCTATGAGGTTCTCAGCGTCTTTGACCGGGTGGAAGAGAAACGTGACGCCATGCAGTCCCTGCAACTCCCGTCACCCGCACAACATGCACTGGCTACAGCGGCACTGACATACCGTTTTGGGGAAGAGTACCAGCCAGTAACCGAAGCGCAAATTCTTGCACCCCGCCGCTGGCAGGACGAGAGCGATGACCTGTGGACCACTTACCAGCGCATTCAGGAAAACCTGCTGAAAGGCGGGCTAAGTGGCCGTACCGCGCAGGGTAAACGTACCCACACCCGCGCAGTAAACGGGATTGATAGCGACGTTAAGTTAAACCGTGCGCTCTGGGTGATGGCGGAAAACATGATGGAGCTGTTGGGCAGGTAATCACCTGCACCCTGCCACCGAAATCAATCCCTGGCCTGAGACCTCCATTTGACATATCCATGCATAAGGAAAATTAACATGACAGATATTATCAATATTAACAATAAGTTAGCTGTACTGGTTGGCAATGGCGGTTCTGAACCAACGCTGACAGCCACGCCCGTACCGGACGAACAGCGTGTGGAGTTCTGGCCGCAGCACTTTGGTAACATCCCGCAGTGGATAACCCTTGAACCGCAGGTCTTTGCGTGGATGGACCGATTCTGCGCTGACTACAGCGGTGGTATCTGGAATTTTTATACTCTCAGCAACGGCGGGGCCTTCATGGTTCCGGAAACGGACAGTGATGCCTTCTGGTCGCTGTTCAACGCCATGAATGGCAACGCCGCAGACATGAGTGCCGAAGCCGCAGGGATTGCCGTCTGTCTGATGACTTACAGTCATCACGCTTGTCGCACGGAATGCGACGCCATGACGGAACATTACTGGCGTCTGCGTGACTATGCGCTGCATCAGCCGGAATGTAACGCTATCATGCGCATTATCGACTGAGCGTCCCGCCATGCTGTATGAACTGTCTCACCTTGATGCCCTGGGGAAAACAACGGTCGGGGATGAGGACGGTGACCTTGTGACCGACGAACCCTTCCTGCATTTCCCGACAGGTACCCCTCTCTTCCATATCTGGTCATGGTTTAAATCCCTGCACGACGGGTTCGTCGTTGCCGTGAAACTGTACAACACATCTACGCCCGACGCGTCAACCGACAGGAAAAGCAAATGAATACCACCACGTGTCCCCCCGACAGCGGGGAAATATCTCCCACCGCACAGCGCACCATCAGACGCGCACTGACCCTGCTGGAACGCCAGTTACGCGAACCCGGCGAGGCATTCACCTCCTGCCAGGCGGTCCGTGACTGGCTCCGTCTGCAGCTCACCACGCTGGAGCGTGAAGTCTTCATGGCGCTCTTCCTTGATAACCAGCATCGTCTTATTGCTCATGAAACGCTCTTCACCGGCACCATCAACCATACGCAGGTACATCCCCGTGAAGTGATAAAGGCAGCACTGAAACACAATGCGGCTGCCATCGTACTTTCACACAATCATCCTTCAGGTTATGCGGAACCCGGCCATGCCGACCGACTGCTCACTGACCATCTGAAACAGGCACTTAAACTCGTGGATATCTGCCTGCTGGACCATCTGGTCGTGGGAGGCATGGACATCGTCTCGTTTGCCGAGCGTGGCTGGCTTTAGGGAGAGAATTACGATGAAAATCATCAGCAAACGTCAGGCAATGGCGATATACCGCCAGCATTCTGAGTCCCGGCTGTTTCGTTTCTGTACCGGGAAATATAAGTGGTCCGGCAGTATCTGCCATTACCGCGGCAGGGAAGTGCAGGATATCCGGGGTGTGCTGGCCGTGTTTGCTGAACGCCGACAGGACCGCAATGGTCCGTATGTGATCCTCCGCAGCGTCATCCTGAACTGACTTACCGTTAAGGAGTACTTACATGCAGAAAGCAACCCGTGTAATCAACCATAGTATCACGGAACCCTGGTGGGGCCTCAGACGCAACATCACGCCGTGTTTTGGTGCACGGCTGGTACAGGAGGGTAACCACCTGCATTACCTTGCTGACCGCGCCAGCATTGCCGGGACATTTAATGACGCAAATTTACGCCATCTGGACCAGGTATTTCCGGTACTGATGAAGCAGATGGAGCTTATGCTGGCCAGCAGCGAACTCACGCCCCGCATTCAGCGCTGCATCACGCTCCACGTAAAAGGGCTGATATGTGAGGCCGATACACTCGGCTCCTGCGGTTATTTGTACATCGTAATTTATCCGGCGTCTGCAACAACCGAATAAACCCCGGACGCTTTTCCTTAGTCAAACTAGCCAACAAAGAGCGCAAACCATGCAAATACATTCCCTGTCCCTTCAAAGGGCGGCATCGTCACGTCTGTCGTCAGTCGAAATCTGGCGAAAATTACTGAAGTATCTGCTGAAACAACACTACGGTCTGATGCTGAACGACACACCGTTTGGCAACGACGAAGTGATCCAGAAGCACATTGATGCGGGAATCTCACTGTGTGACGCGGTGAATTTTATCGTGGAAAAGTACGACCTGGTGCGTACTGACCGTCACGGCTTCAGCGTGAAAGAGCAGTCTCCGTTTATCGGTAGCATTGATATGCTCCGCGCCCGGAAGGCTACCGGACTGATGACCCGCAAGGGATATAAAACCGTTACTGACATCACAGGTGGCAAATTCAGCGGAGGGAAATAATGACGTTAGCCCTGATCGTTAACGACGGCACCGTCAACGATCAGTCCCTCAGGCGCCAGTACAACGACTGGCGCTTTTATCAGATCTCCATCAGCTGATACAGATGTTCGCTCAGACAGCGCGTATGGCGGTAACACCTTAACGGAGATATCCGTCTGAGGTAGAAGAGGGTGTGGCAGGACGCCGCCAGAACATCAGGGGCCGTATCGTCTGTCAGGATGGGGCTTAATTCCGGGGCGTTCAGTAAAATGAAACATTTCTCCGGTAGCATGCCGTCGGCATTTCCTTTCGGAAAATAACCGCCCAGATACAGTAACACGGCCAGCAGGCGAAACTGTCGGGTGAGTACCGTTTCAGTGTCCCGGTAATGTGCGGCTATCCACAGGCATTCCCGCAGCATAAACCGTCGGGTCCGTCGGGTGAGGTCACCGCCTTTATCATACCAGTGTTCGACGATATCCCTTGCGGAGCGAATGGAGTCATCACCCGTTGTCGCAGTTTGCCACGACCGCGCCAGAAGCGTTGCGATATCCATGGATTAACGCCGCACCTGCGAAACGGCTGCGGGAGTATTGCGGACACCAGGCAGATAAATATTGCGGACCAGCTTCAGGAGGAAAAAGACATCGCTCAGGTTGCTCACGCCGGATACCAGATGGCGAAAGGCTATCCGCGCACGAAAACGCGCCCGGACCGCCAGCCGGTCATTCACCCTGCGCCGGTACAGGCCCAGAAAATGGCGGCTTTCCACCAGCGCATGCCTGACTAGCGCTCGTCTGACAGATCGGTACTGCGTCTGTGTACTGAGTGCCAAAATATCTGCAATCACGTCGCAATAGCTGAACGCGCGGATATCGTAATAATCCGGGCGGTGGGTAATTGACGCCGGGTTATTCACCCACAGGTAATCCTGTCTGTCAGAGAAATAAAATCGGCCATCTGCGGCGGCAAGCTGTATCGTCCAGAGAATGTCCCTGTGGCTTTTCCCTTCCTGGAATCGCAGGTCATGCTCGCGAATATACGCTGAACGGATTATCTGCAGCCACAGATAATGCGGCCATTCCCTCTGACTGACGCAATGGCGTATCCACTGCTGACCCGTCAGCGTCTGACCGTAAGGCTGTCTGCGGTGAACGGCATGCCGCAGATGTCCGTCGCTATCTGTATGCCGGGCATTGAAAAGCACGACATCGGCCTGTGCTTCGCGGGCTGTGCGCAGCCGCTCCTGCAGAAAATCTGCCGCAACCCGGTCATCCGCATCCAGGAACACCACCCATTCACCACGGTGAATCGCCAGTGCAGCATTACGGGCAGCATACACACCCTGATTTTCCTGACAAATGAGAATTAGTCGTTCATCTGTAATGGCGCTGAGTACCGTCCATGTTTCGTCGGTTGAGCCATCATCCACAACAATGATTTCAGTACTGAGCGTTGTTTCGCCAAGCGGCGTATGGACCAGAACCCCGATGCTGTCTGCCGCATTGAAGGCAGGAATGATGACGCTGATATCGATGTTGATTTTCATTGCACTAAGGGAATGTAAACAGAGGGAAGGTTCAGAGTTGTCACCCTATCAGGGGCAATAACCTGCCGGGTAAGAAACATTATCAGGAAGAGCGTTCAGGTGATTTTTGTACAGGTGTGGATACCACTCGTTTTTCTCTGATTTCCTGGTTAACCACCATCAGACAGTCATCGCAGATTTCTTTATCCAGCCCGAAAATCCGGTCCAGAACGCCTCTTTTCTTGTTACATCTAGCACATCTTTTCATTCCATCACCTGCTGTCGCATTCCCATGCCGTGCCCACAGGACAAAAGAAGGCTGCCCGCCAGAAGACAGGAAATAAATTAATAAACAATACGTTAAATGAGTTTTTGGAAATCTAGCACAGGTACTACTTGGCCGGATAATTCATTTTGCAGATCAATTTTATAAAATCGATCGATTTAATCGATCATCTTTTTCACTCTGCTTTACACGCCATCCGTATCCCGACTATAGAGGTCTGTATTTCCGAAATAGCGAGCCACCGACCATGAACATGACCGGCGAGCTGTTACAGAGTATTGATGAGCTTATGACACTGGGTTTTACGGTGGGAGATATCGCAGGCGTAGTGCTCCGTAGGTGATTAATATATGGATAACAGGCACGCCGCCGAATTGCCAAGGAATGCGTTTCGAGTCTGACGGTTGGGGCTAATGGTGTTGTAGCGTAAGATAGCGTTGCAGGTTTTGTCACGTAGATGCTTTGCATATGGGTCAACGGTAAGGTCGGAATATCACGAAACTTTTTTACGAAGCCATCTTGTTAAGCCACTGTCCAGAATGAGCCCGGCTAACTTATCGGGGCCGATTAACGTAATGCAGTCAGCTTTGATACTTTCGGATAAAGGCCCGCTGTGCCAGATAAAAAACATTCTTTTATAAGCAGTAGTTTCCCTGAAACGTTTTTCATACTCACTTAGAGTACCTGCGTTTGCATACGATTTTATCTGTACAAACGCTTTCTCACCGGTGGTGGGCAATTCAAGCTCAAGATCCAGCGTTTTTTGTGTTTTCCCGACAATGCTGGTGCGTCGCCACCCACTGGTTGAAAAAATAAGGTCAATCAGTAGTTCAAAATCCTGCCAAGTCAGCAATTGGCACAGATTTTTTATTGCGATTAGATATGCCTCCTCAGCCTTTTTCGCAGCTGAAACGGCAGATAGATCTTCATCATTTATTTTACGAACAACATAATCATGTGCGCTTACGTTGCATATCGTTCCCCGGTACCCCTGAACCCTTAAGAGGTCACCGCTCAGATGATCTGTCGTTAGCTGTGCACCACCAATACTGGTATTTTTCCACCCTTCAACCGTCTTTCGGAGTCGACTTCCATCCTCCAGGACCTCTACCTGACCTATGGGGCGACACCAGTAAAGAAACCCGCCCCAAAAGGTGATGAATACTGTCTCTGCTCCTGCCGTGTAGAAAGTTTTAATCTGCCTTACGTCACTGGTCGCGACGGCTTGACGCCTATCACGGATGTTAAGCCAAATATCATGAACATCTTCCCATCGTTCCTCAACACAGAGACTGTTCGGTGTTTGATTATAACCAAACCGAAGTGTGCCATCTGACAGACACTGCCGCTCCCATTCACCAGCCTCACCAAGCTTGATAAACTGAACTACTGTCGGGATGATTTTTTCCATAATGTTCCGGTGTGGTTAGGGTATCTACTGATATAAAACAGGAGATGTTCAGTTATTTCAACGCAAACTGGCAATGCGTCGTGAGAGGATCTATGCAGACAACAACACTCTATGTTATCGGGAATGGCTTCGATCTCAGGCATTGCATCCCCTCAAGCCTGTGGCATTTTAAGGAATTCCTTCGGGCGAGGGATTCGGATATCTACCGGGACGTTGAAGAATATCTACCCGTGGATGATGACTGGTGTGATCTTGAAACTGCATTAGCAGGTCTTGATGCCGACATGCTTATCAACAATCTTGGCCATTTCATGAGCTCTTACGGCGATGAAGACTGGAGTGATGCAGGTCATCATGATTTTCAGTATGAGGTGGAGCAGGTAGTCAGACGCCTTTCTAAGGGTCTGCGTTACCAATTCGGACTGTGGATCCGTCAGTTGCCGATACCCTCGTGTACAAATGCACCTAACCGCTTGACTACGCTGGATCCACAGGCAACCTTTCTGAGCTTTAATTACACCAATACACTTAGTCGTGTCTACGGAGTCGAACCGGAGCGTGTTCTTCACATCCACGGTTCTGCGGAGACGAGGGACGATGATTTGATTCTGGGGCATGCCTGGGAGCCGGGATCCCGCCCCTCTCTCAACGAAAGAGCCGATATCGCAGAGATTGATACCCGGATCATGGAAGCGAACAGCATCATTGATGACTATTTCTTCGCGACTTTTAAGCCTTCACAGAAGCTTATTGCTAAACACCGGCTTGTTTTTGAGGAGTTGAGCGAGGTTAAGCAGGTGGTGATTTTAGGCCATTCTCTGTCTGAAGTTGATGCGGCTTATTTCCAGGCTCTTTTTCTGCAGAAATCCGTTGCAGCAGCACAGTGGGTAATAGCGTGCCGCAGCGAAGAGGAGTGGGATGAGAAATCCCATAATCTTGAACTAATGGGGATCAGACCAGCCTCTGTCAGAAAAGCGCTGTGGGGTAATCTGTAATTGTATCCAGTATCAGATAGGCTCGATGGTATACCTATCTGCAGCCCAAGTCAGAGATTGACGTTTTCCTTTAAGAGGCAACTGAACGGCAGGTTAGAGCGAAAAGCGGTCAGATCGCAATCTTGCACCACAATCTGGTACGAGTTAGGCAAGCATTTGGGATGAAAGCCTGTCCTGAGTGAGAATCTAACCAAGCATTGTGTTATGTTTAACAACTGGAGTAGGCTACAAAATCAATTAATTAAGGATCTTGAGATGACTATAGCCGCAGCTTGGGTAAGAACTTTAAGAAATTGCAAAGAATTGATTGTAGTATCAGATAGTAGATTAAATGGTGGTATGAAAATGGATTGTGGGCAGAAGATAATAACTCTGCCTCGTTCAGATGCTTTCATATGTTTCGCGGGTGATACTAGTTGGGCATATCCCTTGATGCATCAAGTGGCATCAGCAATTGACATATATGATCGTTGCTCCTCACGAGCCCAAGATATTAAAGAACTCAAAACCCATATTCTTAAAATTTTTGAACGACTGAGAGAGCAAATTCACGATGCTATAGGTGACATGGATATACCCGATGCAAAATTCATATTCGGGGGATATTCATGGATAAGAAAAAAATTCATGATTTGGCACATCACCTACCAAAAGAGTACCAACTCATTTCGTGCGGATCCTGCACGTGAAATATATGGATCACCTGTTGTATTTACTGGTGATGAAGAACATGTAATTAAAGCTAATGCTATGCTTCGTGAAAAATTAAAATCGAGAGGGAAGCTGGATAATTTAGAAAGAGGCATAAAAAATACTGTTAAATTTGAATGGGAACCATTTGAAGTTATTCGAGACATGCTTTACAAGGTTAATGAAAGTTCTTATGAATTCAAAAACTCATCAATTGGAGGTGCGCCCCAAGTCCTAAAAATCTATGAACATTTATCAAGTCAAAAACTTGGTGTTCTGTGGATGAACAGGATGGATAGTGAACCGAGCATATATTTATCGGGCCGAAGGCTTACTAATTATGGCCCGCGAGATATATGGATATTAGACCCTGAAAAACTGATAACGTACAATCCATTGAAAAGTAATTCCGATAAGGAGGTAATTAATCAATTCATCTAACTTTTCGGGCAAATAATTATACCTTATTAAAGATAGAATTATTATATTTGCATTTTTAATTTTTAGGACCATTGTAAACAAAACAGTTAAGCATTGTGAAGAGAACGGGGCAATGAAAAAAAACCGAGCTGTATTTCGTAGCCCCATCCCCTGACCAATGTTTTGAAATCAGGATATTTCGATAGCTAAAACTCTTACAGTTACGTCTTTGGTCTTTTGTACTGAGCTACTAAGATTAAAATCGGCAACAGGAATTTCCTGAATATCCTCACAGCTTGTAAGTGTTAATTTTACCCCTTGCTCAAAAACCAGTTCTTTCTCGTGCCCTGTATCTATATCTTTACTGTTAAAGAAAAAACCTTTTGCACGTGGTTCACTAACCCGAAGTACAAATAGATCAATTGCATTATTACGATATGCTCTACCATGCCACTGTGGAACTCCCATAGCGATATTGGGACATAATGTTGTTGATAATGGCCGAGTGGTTTCAAATATAGCGCCGTGTTTATATTCAGTGGGCCACTTTCCGCCATGAAATAGATATTGACCTGGCATCACCGGCCTACCAATTAAGCAAATTGCTTCTGATACTGCCTTTAGATCACAGCAATAAGTATCTCCTTGATATTCTGCAATCGGCTTAGGTGTAGTTTCTGGCATGTAAGACAACCACGAAGGGTGTTGCTTTATAGCGTCTTCGATATGGAAAGTTAATCCTTGGTCTGTACCCACAGTTTTGGCAGCATGAACTGCTGCCTGATATGGGGATATCAAACAGCAGTTCATGTAACTGTTTGTGTATGGAGTTCTAAACAAGTCGATAAGAGGTAAGATCATAATCTTCAAATCCCATTTTTTGGCTAAGTCGGTTTCCTAGTACTCTACTTTTAAAAATTATTTTCAGTAAGACCTGAAAAGAGAATGGTAGTTGCAATGCCCATGCAGTTTGGTATCTGTAACGGGACGGTTAATCTGTATCTCTGACCTGTTCCCGATTGATTAACACATCTTGATGTCCGCTCTTGGCTGCGAGTTCAATGGGTCGGTGCAACGCTATCCTTAATCAAGGGGGGACGTTGCCTTGAAACGAAGAACGCGCATTTACTACACTCCAGAACAGAAGGCGATTATCTGGGACAGATATAAGCAAGATGATTCCCTGCATGATATCGCCAGAATGTTCGACAGATATCATTCTTCTATCATGCCCACTATCCACCAGACTGGTGGGTACCGTCCCCCTCTCCGAAAGCGGTACCGGTTAGCGCTTTCGCTTAATGAAAGATAGGAGATATCCAGAGGGCTGGTAGCAAAACACAGCATCAGGGACATCGCTGCCAAATTATCAAGAACTCCCTCAACGATTAGCCGAGAGATCAAGAGGCACGGAGGTGTGAATCGCCACGGGTTTAACAGAAACCTCGAAATCATTCCATTTAAGATGACTTAAAGAGAGGTGTCCATGAGCGGTAAACGTTATCCCAAACAGTTAAAATTGAAGCAGTCAAACAGGTTATTGATCGCGGCCATTCTTTTTTTCAGTGTGGCTACTCAACTTGATATCACCTCGCACAGTCTGTATCCCATCTTCTTTTCTCATCAAAAGGAGTGAAAAAATTTTTAGGCACCTATATAGGTACCCAAGGAAGTTGAACCAGACATTAAATTAAATATTTCAAACAATTACAGCATCAATTCAGACTCCGCCAGCCCACCAAAATTCTCCATCGGTGATTACCAGAGTCATCCGATGAAGTCCTGAGAGCCCGCACGGCGCAAGCCCTGCGGGCTTTTTTGTGCCCTCAATTTGTCCCGCGAAGTCTGAAGCCAACTAATTAAATCCGAACCTTTTAGGCCCATCGATAGGCCCAACGAAAAAACGATGGAGAGAAAACGCGTCTGGATATATAGGGGCAAATCCAACTCGCCTATTTTCTTAGCTTCCTGGTTAAAGAAGAATTAACAAGTGCATAGCTTTATATTAATCCAGCCACAGCTCTGGATGTATCGTTCACATTTCAGAAAATCGCATCAGCGGGCCAGCACTTTATAAGTAAATTCGGTGAAGTAATCGTTGACGTTTTTCGAGGCGCTGGCGGCCAGTTCTTCATCGCCATGACAGATATTGCGCAGCATTACAGCGTTCAGTTGCGAGGCTTTCACCAGCTCATGCTGATTACTGGCGCTAAGCTGCGCAAACCAGAAGCGGCTGGAAAGCCCCTGTAGAGGGGAAAGACACGGCTGCAAGTACTCATTCTCTGCCGCCAGGCCAATCAATGCATAGGATTGCTTTAGCAATGCGCCAAACTGACGCATCTGAGAAATATTGTTAATCGCCTCAAAGGCCTCCGCCAGTTGCAGCATTTCTTTCTTCTGCTGATGCGTACCGCGTCGGGTTGCCAGACGCACCGCGAACTCTCCCACGCAGCGGCGCAGTTCCAACACTTTGAGCTGTACCTCAACAGAAATGGCAGGGATAAATACGCCTTTATACGGATAGATCTCCACCAGCCGGTCATTTGCCAGACGCTGTAACGCTTCCCTCACCGGGCTACGTCCAAAGCCTGTCAGCTCCATCAGCTGCGCTTCGGACACCATCGAACCTGGCGCAAGATCCTGAAAAATAATCATGCTTTCAATGGCTTCATAGGCCTGGTTCATTTTATTGACGGGCGGATTCATGGGCGTTCTCCCTGCTGAGTTGCGGGCATTATCCCTCTAACACAACAAAAATGAAAATTAGAAATTCTCTGTTAATTAGACAGTTACGACAAAATTTGTGATCTCCATCGTAATTAACCCAACAGATGATGGATGTTTTTTTTGCAAAGTGCAAATCTAATAACCAACTAATATATCAGTTGTTGATTAATCGATTAAGATATCGTCAACACAAGGCTCTATACAGTGCTATCGCGTGTTGCACACTTAAAAGGAGAAGGTCGTGAGTCTACAAAACCAGGTTGCACTGGTGACCGGTGCGGGAAACATGAAAGGGATAGGAAAAGGCATCGCCTGCGCCCTTGCTGAGGCGGGTGCAGATATTGTCATCAACTACGTTATCAACCCACAGGAAGCCGAGCAGGTTGCCAACATCATTCGCGGGCTTGGCAGGCGCGCGCTGCTGGTTCAGGCCGATATTTCTCATCCAGAGCAGGTTCGCCAGATGTTTGAGGACGTCGACACCCACTTCGGTCGCCTGGATATTTTGGTGAACAACGCCGGCGTTTGCGTCTGGGAACCCTTCCTTGATATCAGTAAACCCGCCTTTGACCATGCGGTAAACATCAACATCAAAGGTACCTACGATTGTGCACGCCACGCTGCACGCATGATGGTAAAAAAAGGTATTCGTGGTCGCATCATCAATGTTGCTTCCGGACATGCTCGCCGCCCAATGGCGTTGATGGGCGTTTATGCTGCGACCAAAGCTGCAATTGATCAGATGAGTCAGTCAATGGCCTTCGAACTGGCACGCTATGGCATTACAGTAAACCAACTCTGGCCCGGGTTCGTCGATACAAATATCAATGATCCGAAGCCCGAACTGGCAACCGATGAAGGACGGAAGAAGTTGCTGGCAACCATTCCTGTTGGCCAGCCCGCAACTATTGAAGAGTTGGGTGCCGCCGCAGTCTATCTGGCAGGAAAACACGGTGCCGTCGTAACGGGTGATTTTATTAAAATTGATGGCGGCCAGCATATCCGCTGCATTTAATCAGGAGAATAGAAATGGAAAACAAAAATACCATTCTGATTACCGGCGGTCAGGCTGAACCCAACCTGTTATCCACGCTGGAAAAATATTATTCCCAACAGGGATGGAGCGTTTATTTTAGTCAGGAAACTGAATTTCACAAAATGGCCATGGCTATTGACGAGATGACTAACGGCGAGAAAAAACTGAATGCGTTTATCTACATTTCCCCGCCACCACGCCAGGGTTCAATGTTGGACGATGACGAACATATCATTGCCGAAACGATGAATGACGATCTGGAAAGAGGATTATGGTGGGTACAAAATGCCTGTAAAAAAATGGTGCAACAAGGCGTGCAAGGACGCGTTGTCACGCTCGCACATATTGCGGCGCTAGTGCCCACTGAGTACTACTCTTATGGTGCCGCCAGCCAGTTGGCCCTGATGAATATCTGCCGCTCCGCTATTCAGGAAATGGTACCTTATGGCATTAAAATCAATACGATATTCCGTGGTTTTAGTGAAGAAGATCCGCAACAAAAAGCGTTTGTCGAGCAATTAAAGCAACTGCATAAAGACGATGGCATTCCACTATTGGAATATGTTAACGCTGAAGACATTGCCAAAACCAGTATGCTGTTAACCGATCCGGATATTCACAGTTTTAACGGAGCTATGTTAACGCTCGATGGTGGTTTTTATGTCACCCGAAAAATACGCTATCTGGATCCGGTCAGGGAATGACTGGATAAAATAACGATAAAATAATCATTACGAAAAATTGTGCATTATTTTTACCGCTAACCTCATATTAGTGAAGGGTCCCCCTATGAATACGCAATTCCGTCGTGTCATTCTGGTCATGCTGACGCTGGCGATGATCATTAATTATCTCGACCGTTCGGCATTAGCCTACGCCATGCCTTTTATTACTCAAGACTTTCATCTGACACCTGAAGAAAAAGGTATTATTTTCGGCAGTTTCTCGATTGGTTATGCCTTATTTAATTTTATCGGCGGCGTGCTGGCTGATAAATTTGGCCCCAAACGGGTGTTTACCTGGTCAATGTCCATCTGGTCGATTATTTGCGGCCTGACGGCAGGCTGTTTTAACTTCTGGACCATGTTTATTGCTCGCGCCTTCTTCGGTGCCGGGGAAGGTCCTATTTCTACCACGGCTAACAAAGTGGTGAATAACTGGTTTCCGCTGAATGAGCGCGCCCGTGCGGTTGGCATTAACCAGGCTGGCGGGCCGCTGGGCGGGGCGATATCCGGTCCGATCGTCGGTTTTCTGTGTATCACGTTCAACTGGCGTATTTCCTTTGTCATCATTGCCTTCATCGGCATTACCTGGGCCATTATCTGGGCGCTGATTGCCACCGACAGGCCCCGGGATAACAAACGGGTATCTGCTGATGAAGCCCAACTGATTGAAGGCGATGAGGACGTGCTCATTCCAGATGCGAAGCCTGGCGCCCCGGCCCCTTCCATGTGGAGTGCGATCCTCCAGCCGTCTATTCTCGCCACAGCGCTGTCGCTGTTCTGCTTCAACTACGTGCTGTTTTTTTTCATGAACTGGTTCCCGACATTCCTCGTCGATACCACGGGGATCAGCCTGAAAGACATGAGCCTGGTCGGCGTGCTGCCGTGGGTTGCCGGGACGCTCGGCTACGTTTCCGGTGGCTTCATTATTGACTTCATCTACCGTAAAACCGGCAAACAGCTCTTCTCCCGCAAAGTGGTACTGGTGACCTGTTTCGGCATCTGCTCCGTCTGCGTGGGGCTGATCAGTCAGACGCAAACCGCGATGGGGGCTGTCGCATTGATGACTATCGCCTTTGGTTTCATGCAAATTGCTGCCCCAGCCTACTGGACGTTGATTCAGGACGCCGCGCCGAAGGAATACGTCGGAAGTGCGGGTGGACTGATGCACGGTCTGGCCAATATCTCTGGCATCGTCGCGCCTACCGTGACCGGCTTTATTGTCGGCTCAGGCTCTTACGCCGCTGCCTTTATTCTCGCCGGTTGCCTCGGCGTATTGGGAGCGACTGTGGTGGCGCTGTTTGTGAAAAAAGCGGCCCAGCGTGACGGACATAAATCCCTCGCATAGCGCAAGAGGCGGACAACGTGAAAATTATCGATTTTGAATCCGGGCTGTACCGCGTCCCGCTCACTGAGAACTGGGGGTCGTCAAACTACGCGTTCTCCAGTCTGGAATTTGTGGTCGTGTGGTTAAAAACCGATACCGGACATACAGGCACCGGCTGGACATTCAGTACCGGTAACGGTGGCAGCGCGTTTAAAAACCTGATTGACCATTATCTNNTCAGCAGTTAAACCAGCCGCTATACCGACTGCTCGGCGGCTATCGGGATACCTTACCGGGTTACGGCAGCGGCGTGAACCTGCATCTCTCCATTGATGCCCTGCTTGCCCAAATGGAAGGTTTCCTCAGCGCAGGCTATCGCACGGTCAAAATGAAAATCGGCAGCGAGGATGTTGAGGACGATCTGGTTCGCCTGTTGGCGGTACGTAACTTTGTAGGACCATCGATTAACATCGCCGTAGATGCCAACAAGAAGTGGTCCTCGGGTGATGCGGCTCGTCGGATGNAATCAGGTCGGGCTGTACTGGCTGGAAGAGCCTCTGCTCAGCGACGACATCAACGGTCACCGTCTGCTGTGCCAGAAATGCCCGATTCCGGTGGCCGTTGGTGAAAGCCTGTACACCAAATACCAGTTCGCTCACTGGATCAGACAGGAGGCCTGTGACTACATTCAGCCGGATGTGTATCGGGTGGGGGGAATTACCGAGTTTGTGAAAATCGCGAAATTAGCTGAAAGCCACAACATCCCCGTAATCCCGCATTTCGGTATGGAACTGATGGCGCATCTGGGCTGTGGCTTGCCCAATATCCAGCTCTTCGAGGGGTTAAAGGGGGCGAGTCTGCACGAGATGGGAATAATTTCTCAATCCTGTCAGGTCGTAAACGGCACCATTCGCCCAGGCGAAGCACCAGGACATGGCATCACGTTCGATCGTCCCGCGCTGGCGCGCTATGCGATGAACGACGATCTGTTACGGCAGCAAAATGTCACTACACGGACGGATGTCTGACGATGAACATAATTAAACAGCTATTCGCTCTACCGGTGCTGGAGACGCTCAGCCCCGGTATTACCCGGCGGAAAATGGATGAACTGGATATTCTGGTGATACAGACGCCCTACTGCGACGCCGCCGTAGCCTTACAGGGTGCGCATCTGCTCGCCTGGAGACCGTTGCGACAAACAAATTCCGTACTGTGGTTAAGCGATAACACGCCGTTTAAAGCCGGCATTCCCCTTCGTGGCGGAGTGCCCGTTTGCTGGCCGTGGTTCACCGACCTTGGCGGTGAGCCATTTCATGGTTTTGCCCGAATTATGCCGTGGCAGTTAACGACGCTCGACAGTGCCAGAACCGCCCTTTCTCTGACATTGCGCCTTTGTGAGACACCGCAAACTCGCCAGTGGTGGAACCACACTTTTCAACTGGAGCTGACGCTGAATTTCACGGCAGAGATCTGCGAATTGCTGCTAACCGCTCACGGTAATTACAGCACCACCGCCGCCCTGCACAGCTATCTCGCGACGTCAGATATTCGTACTACGCGTATTCACGGAGTGGGAACGCAAGGCTACGACACTGTTGCCGGGAAACCGCGACAAAATCTGCCATCGCCACTCTCCCTGAAGGGCGAATTTGGCGCGATCTGTTCGGATGCGGAACCGCAGACGATGCTCGTCACCCCGGACAGAACCCTGACGCTCACCCATGTCAATAACAGCAACGTGGTGGTGTGGAATCCCTGGCAGCAACGGGCTGCACAGACAAGCGACATACCGGATGACGGCTGGCAACACTTTGTCTGTCTGGAAACGGCGGCGATCGATCGCCCTCTTGTCAGCACGCCTCAGCATCCCGCATCTCTGGGTGTGCAGTTCGCGCTCTCTCATCATTAAGGACATTTTATGCGTATTACGAACATAGATAGCTTTCTGGTCCGTCTGCCTTATACGCCAACAATGACGCGCACCACCGATAAAGAAGGTCTCTTTAATGCCGCGCGGTCGCTAAACCCCACCCTGGATGCGCTGCTGGTGAGGGTCGAAACCGATAGCGGACTTACCGGTTGGGGAGAAGCATTTGGTCACGCCTGTAATCCCGCCAGTATGGCGCTGTTAAGCGGATTACTCGCCCCATTCTTTACAGGCGAAACGTGCGACGACACAGAGGTGTTGATGCAGAAAGCACACTATGCCTTTCACAGCTATGGTCGTGGCGGCGCCATGATGTATGCACTTTCCGCACTGGATATCGCCCTGTGGGATCTGCGTGGCAAAGCAGAGAACCTGCCGCTGTGGAAATTGCTCGGCGGCACGCGCTCCGAGGTTGAGTTGTATCCCAGCCTCGCCAGTTTCGACGGAAATGTCGCTAAACTCATGGAGTGTATTAATCCCTTAATTGAAAAGGGTTATCGGCATATTAAACTGCACGAACGAGATCCGCAGGCTATTGTGGCGGTTGCCCAGGCGCTGCCGGATGAGGTCACTCTGATGGTTGACACCAACTGCGCATGGAACGCGCAGCAGGCAGAAGAGATTCTCCCTCAACTCCATGCTGCAGGTGTCGACTTTGTTGAAGAACCGACATTCCCACCAGAAAACATAAGCCAGCTCCGTTACCTGCGTCAGATGACGGGCGCACGCGTTGCCGCAGGAGAAAACTTTAACAACAGCGAAGAGTTTGTGTTGAGTATGGCGCTTGATGCAGTAGATGTACTTCAGCCCAGTGTCGCCAAAATTGGCGGTATCTCCGCCGTACTGGACATTATCAAACACGCGCGCGCGCATAAGAACGTCAGCCTACTGCCACACTGTTTTTATTATGGTCCCGGGCTCCTTGCCAGCGCCCATCTGCTCAGCGTGTTGCCAAAACCCGTTCCACTGGAAGTACCATGGCTGATGTTTGAACAAATCCTGCATCCGTTTATGCATTTCGAACCTGTGATGGAACTGCCACAAGCGCCGGGTCTGGGTTTTAACCCGGATATCGACGTACTGGAACGCCATCTGATTGCGAAGGGATAAAAGTGGACATTGTTATTTCTGACCGTCTGATTGCCAACACGCCTGCGCTCTGGTTTCGTCCAGCAGACGGTAATGCCAGCCGCAGACCGCTCATCGTACTGTTTCATCGCTTTATGGCCTCCCGCGAGTTAGATGCCAATCTGGGTTATATGCTCGCGAAGGCAGGTTACAGCGTGGTTTGTCCACAGGCGGCGCTGCATGGGGTGAAGGATGATGCAACGCGTCGCGCCGCCTCTTTCTGGCCGATCCTGCAACACACCCTGGATGAGCTTCCCGTATTAATCGCAGCGTGTCAGCAGGATAATCTGGGCGATATTTCTCGACTCGGCTTGCTGGGTACCTCAATGGGCGGTTTTGCGGTGCTGGGGGCGATGGCACGTTATCCGGCTATTCAGGCCGGCGCCGCCTACATGGCAAGCGGTTATTTTACCGACGCCATCCCTGCGATTCATCCTCCTTCAGGCAATATGAGTGCAGATTGCCTGTGCGGATTGGCCCCTTACGACGTCGCAGGAAAAGAAGCTATTCTGGCTCAACGCCCCCTTTTTCTCTGGCACGGTGAGCAAGATACGATTGTCGACGTACAGTACACCGAACGCCTCCGGGAGGCTATCAACAGTGATTCACTGACCTGCATCATCGATCCACACGCAGGGCATAAAATCACGCAGTCATCCGTTGAGGAAGGCCTCCTGTTTTTCCGTCAATCCTTACCGGTTTAACTCGAGCAGCCCGGTATCACCGGGCTTTGTGCGCAATCAGTCGATCTCTTTATCCACATGCTGGACGATCAGATCGGCAACGCGCGCTGAGTTCTTCGCCGCCAGCGCGTCCATAATCGCTAAGTGCTCTTCATGCAGCACCTCGGTCTGCTCCGGTGTGAAACCATACTGCCGCCATGCCAGCACCCATAAATGGTGCAACTGCTCCTGCATGTTGATCAGGATCGGATTGCCGCCCAACCGGGCCACTTTTTTTTCAAAACTCAGATCCAGCGCGCTGTCATCATCATCGCAATCCTGGCTCGAGAATTTTTCCCGGTTAAGCTCGATCAGCTCCCGTAGCTGGTTAATCCCAGACTTATTGGCGCGCCAGGCGTAGTCTTCAAAGATGGCTCGCTCGATTGACGTCCGTGCCACAATCAGATTACGCAAGAACTCTTTTGTCACCCCACCTTCGATCAACCTTTCAAGACTATGGGTATCGCTAAGCGACACCGCCGGGGGTTCCGTCAGGAAGGTTCCGCTGCCCACGCGCGTCTCAATACGTCCGGACGATTCGAGTACCTTCAGCGCCTGACGCACCGAGGTACGGCTGACATTGAGCATACTGGCGAGCTCGCGCTCGGATGGCAGACGCTCACCCGGTTTGATCTGTTTACTGTCGAGGAAATTAGTGATGTGTTGGATGATCGACTGAAAAACGTCCGTGCGCTTAATGGGGATCATCGTGAATTTATTTTTATCCGGCATACCATTACCTCTTCACAACGACATATCACACTTGTGAGCAGTGGCTTTCACTGCATTACGTCGTACTCAATCACTGCGGCGAAAAAATTGGATGGACCACTATATCATTGTTGGCCGTTCTGCGCCCTATCTTTCCCTCCACAAGGATCAAAAAGGCAAAAACCCCCCCGTTTTGTGACCTTTATTGCATTTCCCTTAAAAATTGGTTGGACAACCAACCCAACAAGAGGATATTTCGAATCATAAAACCACAACCCAATAAAGGAATTCATGATGTACAGAAGCAATTTTAAGCCGGGCTCGACCCGCTGGGCAGTACGTCGTGCGCAATGGCGCAGCATGGGGATCCGCGAAGAAGACATGCATAAACCGAAGATCGCGATCATCAATACCTCCAACAAGCTCTCCTGCTGTTATGTCCATCTGGACGAACTTTGCCGGATCGTTGAGCAGGCCATTCGTGACGCAGGGGGATTACCCTTTGAAGTGCGCACTGTCGCACCCAGCGACTTCGTGACCAGCGCGGGAAAAAAAGCGCGGTATCTGATGCCGACCCGCGACCTGATGGTGAATGAAGTGGAATGCATGATGGAAGGCGCCGTGCTGGACGGCATGATCTGTCTCTCCTCCTGCGACAAAACAACACCGGCACACCTGATGTCAGCCGCACGACTGAATGTGCCGTCCCTGCTGCTGACCTGCGGCTACCAGGTGGGTGGCAAGTGCTCGAACGAGAAATTTGACGACCAGTTCTTCGATATCGATGACGTTTACGAGCAGGTAGGAGCCCTGGCAACCGGTGCGATCAGTGAAAAAGATCTGACCGACATGACCGATGTCGCGATCCAGTCGCCGGGCGTTTGCGCGGGTCTGGGGACGGCCAACTCTATGCACATCGTGGCTGAAGCATTAGGCATGACGCTACCTGGCAACTCGCCCATCTGGGCCAACGGCCGCAAAGTGAAAGAGTACGCACAGGCCGCCGGGAAACGCATCGTTGAACTGACCCAACAGCAGGTTCTACCACGCGAAATCCTCACAGAAAAAGCTATCCAGAACGCGGTCATGACAGTGCTGGCCGTCGGTGGTTCGGTGAACACCGTTCGTCATCTCTCCGCAATCGCCACCGAAGCTGAACTGCCGATCGATGTCGTCAGCCTGTATGAAAAATACGGTAAAAACATCAAGTTACTAACTTCTGTTCGCCCTAACGGTCCGTTCCGTACAGAAGATCTGGAAGCAGCGGGGGGTACCACCGCGGTGATGAACCAGCTGCGCGATTTCCTCAATCTGGATGCGCTGACCGTCACGCAACAAACCGTGGGTGAGAACATTAAAGACGCAGTGGTGAAAAACCATGAAGTGATCCGCAGCCTGAATAACCCGGTCAGCCAGCGCCCTGGCGTGGCGATCCTGCGCGGCAATCTCGCCCCGGATGGTGCCATCGTCAAACTTTCTGCCGTGCCGGGGGAACTGGAGCAGTTTACCGGCCCAGCCAATATCTACGAAGGCGAAGACGAAGCCATTGAGGCATTGGGTGAAGGCAAGATCCAGAAAGGCGATGTGATTGTCCTGCGCAACATGGGCCCGGCAGGCGGCCCCGGCACAGTATTCGCCTGTAGTTTCGTGGCGGCGCTGAACGGCGCAGGGATCGCTGAATATGTCGCGGTGATCACCGATGGCGAACTTTCCGGTCTGAACCGCGGCATTATCGTCGGTCAACTGATGCCAGAAGCGGCTGCTGGCGGGCCACTGGCGGTGATCGAACAGGGTGAGACCGTACACATCAACTTCGTCGATCTCAGTATCAATATGGACGTGCCGCAGGAGGTGATTGACACCCGGTTGGCGCAGTGGCAACCCAAACCTCTGCCTCTCGGCGGCGGCAGCGGCACATACCTGTCGCAATATGCGCAACTGGTACAGCCGATTGCACAGGGCGCGGTGCTGGGTAAACGCCGCATCCATGCAAAAAACGTCGATTAAACATCACACAACAAGGGTGAATGTTCACCCTTGTTGTGAAGGAGGCACATCATGCAAATCTGGTACGAAGCCGCCAGGGAACTCCCCATCGCATACGACGTTGAAGTTCTGATTGTGGGTGGTGGTCCAACCGGTGTTGCCGCAGCCACCGCAGCTGCGCGCGCCGGGGAAAAGACACTGCTGATCGAACGCTATGGTTTTTGCGGTGGTATGGCGACCGCAGGCATGTCAGGAGCAATTTGCGGACTATTTACCTCGGGTAAAGGTCCTCATGAGCAGTTAGTACACGGCTTTGCCGGTGAGTTTTACCAGCATCTGAAGCATCGCGGCGCCGTCAGTGATCCCTTCCCGTTCGGCGAGACCTGTCTGGTGGTTCATGAACCACACACCTGGAAAGAGATCGCCGACGATCTGCTGGCCGACAGCGGCGCTAAGGTGTTGTTTCACACCCTCGCCACCGACGTGGTGATGGAAGGCAATCAGCTGCGCGGGGTGATTATTGAAAATAAAAACGGCCGGCAGTTAATTACCGCGCGCCGTTTTATTGATGCCACTGGTGACGGTGATCTGTGCGTAAAAGCCGGGGTGCCTTATACCTGCGGACGTAACGGGATGGTGCAGTACCCCACGATGGTGTTCCGCATGGGCAATGTCGATATCGCGCGCGGCATCGGCCATCCTGTGGATCAACTAGAGACATGGGTGGAAGCCGCGCAGGCCCAGGGTTTCTACCTGCCACGCAAGCATATTTATCTGCTGCCCTCCCCACGTCCCGGCGAAGTCATGTGCAACGTCACCAGCATATTACGCGATGACGGTAGGCCCATTGACGCGACCTGCGCGGAAGATTTGACCTTTGCCGAGCAGCAAGGGCGTAAGCAGGTACGTGAATATGAACGTTTTCTGCGTGCATGGGTGCCGGGGTTCGAAAACGCCCGGCTCAACGATGTCGCGGCGCAAATTGGCATCCGCCAGAGTCGGACGATCGAAGGTCAACGTTGCCTGTCTAATGATGATGTCTTTCAGGCCAAAAAAAGTCAGAGAGCCGTTGCCAGCAGCGCCTGGTGCATTGAAGCGCACGGGCAGGACGGCATCTTCATGTTCTATCTCGACAACGACTGGTATGACATTCCCTATGACACATTACTGCCAGAGGACGTTCCTAACCTCATCACTGCGGGCAGAACACTCTGTGCAGAACATGAAGCTCTGGCTTCGGCAAGAGTGACCGCGCAGTGCTTTTTAACCGGATATGCCGCAGGCACTGCAGCCTATCTGAGCCATCGAGATTGTTGCGCCTTCGATGAAATAGATGTTGCGGAATTACGCAGCATTATTGAATACCAAACTTATTAAGGGTGATACGCATGAAACCAGTTTTAGGCTTTATTGGTCTGGGCATTATGGGCAAACCGATGGTGCGCAACCTGTTGAAAGCGGGCTACACCGTCCATGCCTACAGCATTGTGGCACAGGATGTGGAAGAGATTTCCCGCGATGGTGCCGTCGGTCAGACCTCGGCGCGTGCCGTGGCGGAAGCAGCAGAGATTACCATCACCATGGTACCCAATACGCCACAGGTCGAAGACGTACTGTTTGGGGAAAACGGCCTCGCCTCTGCGCTGCGGGAAGGCAAAGTGGTTATCGATATGAGCACTATATCGTCCCTCGCCACCCGTCACTTTGCGGAAAAGATCAAAGCGCTGGGCGCGAATATGCTGGATGCCCCGGTAAGCGGCGGCGACAAAGGGGCGAAGGGCGGAACACTGTCGATCATGGTCGGCGGCGACGCGGACGTTTTTGCCCGCTGCCAACCCATCTTTGAGGTGTTAGGTGGGCGGGTAACGCATGTTGGCAGTCATGGCGCAGGTCAGGTAGTGAAATCCTGCAACCAGGTACTGGCCGCTGCCACCATGGCCGCGCTGGGTGAATCGCTGGTCATGGGTGCCAAAGCGGGCGTGGATCCGGCCAAAATTGTGGAAGTGCTCTCTGCGGGTTACGCACGCTGCGGCGCACTGGATATCCGTGGAAACCTGATCCTGGAACGTAACTTCGACCCCGGTTTCATGACCCGCTTACAGTACAAAGATCTCAATCTGGCGATGGAACTCAGCCAGGGTATTGACTCCCCGATGCCGATCGCAAGCCTGGTGCGTGAGTTGTACAAAACGTGCATGGCCCAGGGGACAGGAAACGAAGACCATTCAAACATTATTAAAGTCTTTGAGCAGCTTTCCGGCATCGAAGTGCAGGCAAGGAGTTAATGATGCGTTTCCCTGATTTCAAACAACGGCTCCGCGAGGGGCCACTACACGGTTGCTTTGTCACTTTCCCCTCTGCGGCGCTCACTGAATTTACCGCCGCGATGGGGTTTGATTTTGTGCTTATCGATAACGAGCACGGCAATATGAATCCAGAGACGGTAGAAGATATGGTACGCGCCTCGCACAGCCAGCAAGTGCCTTGTCTGGTACGGGTTCCGTACAACCGTGCCGAATACACGCGAAAAGCGCTGGATTTTGGTGCTGACGGGGTGCAGGTACCGCTGATCAATACCGTAGAAGACGCCCGCCTCGCCAGTCGGCCAACGCTGTTTCCGCCGCAAGGCGATCGCGGAGTCGCCTTCCTGCCACGAGCGGCAAATTATGGTATGTGCGCAGATAAAGCACGTTATCTGACCGAAGCCAACGCGTCGCGGGTGCTGTCTGTACATATTGAAACCGTGGAGGCGGTAGATAACCTGGATGACATTCTGGCTGCGGGACTGGCTGACGTTTATTTCGTCGGCCCGGGAGATTTAGCCGTATCAATGGGTTACGGACGCGATTTGAACCATCGTGACGTACTGGACACCATTGAACGCTGTATCCGCAAAATCGCCGCCAGTGGCAATATCGCCGGGACGTATGTCGGTACACCGGAACGCGCGGCAGAAGCGATAAACTGGGGCGCACACTACCTGGTGACGGCTATCACCCCGCATATGGTGAACGGCGCGAAACACTACTTACAAATAAAAAAATAACGCATTTGCCTTCACTACCCTACAACATCATCTGGCTGAGAGAGTCAGAACTGGAGAGTGCATTATGAGCACTAAAAATAATAAAACGCATGCCCGCTATTACATTCTGTTTATGATTACCCTGGTGTTAACGCTGGCCACCGGCGATCGCGCTACGTTATCCGTCGCGGGTCCAGAAATGCAAAAAGAGCTGGGTATTAGCGCTGTTGAAATAGGCTATCTCTTTTCCGCGTTCAGTTGGGCGTACGTCATCAGTATGACGCCCGCGGGCTGGGTCGCGGATAAAATTGGCTCTAAACGCGCCATGTTTCTGGGCATCTTACTGTGGTCAGTAATGACCGTTCTGATGGGGCTGGTCAGCTATATCACGTTTGTTGTCCCTGCCCTGCTAATCCTGCGTTTTCTGCTGGGTGTGTGCGAGTCCCCGGTTGGTCCTTCTGCCGGACGTATCATCGCCGCCTGGTTTCCTTCTCAGGAACGCGGTGTGGCCGGTGCCATCTTTAACAGCGCGCAATACGCCTCCCTCGCCATTTTCACGCCGCTGATGGCCTGGTTATGCCATGCCTTCGGTTGGGATCACGTGTTTATCGTGATGGGGGTCATTGGCATCGTGATTGCCTTCTGCTGGTCAAAGTTCTTCCATGTCCCCACTAAGCATCCCGGGATCAACAACGAAGAAATGGAATATCTGAAAGAAGGTGGCGCGCTGGTGGAACTTGATACCGTCCCCAGTATAAAAGATGAGCGTAAACGTGCCGGGCTGCAGGAAATCGCTCAACTGTTTAAAAGCAGGATGCTGATCGGCATTTTTATTGGCCAATACTGTATCTCGGCGATCACCTGGTTCTTTATGACCTGGTTTCCAATTTATCTGGTGAAAGAACGCGGTATGTCGATTTTACAGGCCGGATTTATGGCCTCGGTCCCGGCAATCTGTGGGCTGGTAGGCGGCATACTGAGTGGTTTTTTCTCCGACTGGTTGCTGCGTAAAACCAATAACCTGAGCCTGGCGCGTAAAGTGCCGATTACCATCGGTCTGACCATGAGCGCCAGCATGATCCTCTGTAACTACGTGGGGTCAGAAGCGCTGGTAATGTTCCTGATGAGCGCCGCTTTCTTTGGCAAAGGCTTCGGTTCACTGGGCTGGGCGGTTGTTGCGGATACCGCGCCGAAAGAGATTATCGGCACCACTGGCGGTCTGTTCAATTCCCTGGGCAACATTGCAGGCATCGTCACGCCGGTGGTGATTGGCTACATCCTGCAGGAAACTAACTCCTTTGCCAATGCGCTGGTCTTCGTGGGTACCCACGGCATCATCGCTGTCTGCAGCTATTGGTTCATCGTAGGCAAAATTGAGCGTCTGAAAATCGCCCCGCGTGAAGGCGCAACAGCCCTGCAAAAACGTGAAGTCTGAACCCTGAGTTCTGCTCGCCAATGCGCGGGCAGACGCTGAATAAAATAAGGAAGCACTGTAATGACAAAATCTCCGGTTATTCGCCTTGATGAAAAAGATAACGTTGTTGTCGCCCGGGTCGCTATCGCAGCTGGCACACCTATCGTCGGTGAAAATATTGTAACTCTGCAGGATGTGCCATTAGGTCATAAGGTCGCGACAAGACTGATTAAAAAGGACGAACCTATTCTCAAATACAATACCGTCATTGGTTTTGCGTCAGACGATCTACCCGCAGGTACCTGGCTGCACAGTCACAACATTGTATTTGAAGATTTTCAGCGTGATTACGCCTTCAGCCGCGATTATCACCCTGTACAAACCGTACCACCAGAGCAGCGACGTACCTTCAACGGCTATGTTCGCGAAGATGGTCGTGTGGGAACGCGTAATATTCTCGGTGTGTTTGTGGTTGGAAACTGTGGCGCAACAGTGGCGCGCAAAATTGCCGCACACTTTACGCAAGAACGTCTTCAGGCCTGGCCAAACGTTGATAACGTTGTCCCCTATGTTCACGAACTCGGCTGCGGTATGGAAATGAGCGGCGAACCGATGGACCTGCTGCGTCGTACGCTGGCCGGGTACATCAATAACCCGAATACTGCGGGTGCGTTGGTCGTCGCGTTAGGATGTGAGCGCAATAATATTCACGGGTTCTTTGAACAAATGGGACTCGAAGAGAATCCGATGCTGCGCAAACTGGTGATTCAGGATACCGGCGGTACGCGAAAAACCATTGACGAAGGTATCACCATTATCGAATCCATGTTACCT
Source organism: Trabulsiella odontotermitis (assembly GCF_001188485.1). GTDB lineage: Bacteria > Pseudomonadota > Gammaproteobacteria > Enterobacterales > Enterobacteriaceae > Trabulsiella > Trabulsiella odontotermitis_A. The sequence goes on along the minus strand of NZ_JNGH01000077.1, from coordinate 1,978 downwards.
CATGCTAATGCGATCAAACGCCAGCCGGTCTCCGTGGAGCATCTGACCGTAGGGCTTCAGTGCGGAGGTTCCGACGGATTCTCCGGCCTTTCGGCAAACCCGGCGTTGGGTGTCGCGATGGACCTGCTGGTGGAGCAAGGTGGAACCGCAATCCTCTCAGAAACCACCGAAATATTCGGTGTTGAGCACACGCTTACTGCACGTGCAGTCACACCGGAAGTGGGGCAAAAACTCGTCGATTGCATCAACTGGTGGCTGGAGTACAACAAAGGACGTGATTGCCAGATTAATGGTCGGGTCAGCCCTGGCAATAATGCGGGCGGGCTGGCAAACGTACTGGAAAAATCGCTGGGCGGGGCGAAAAAAGGCGGGAGCTCTCCGCTGATGGAAGTATACCGTTACGCTTATCCCGTTACGCAAAAAGGCCTGGTATTTATGGATACCCCGGGCTACGACCCGGTCTCGGCAACGGGACAGGTTGCCGGCGGCGCCAATATGATTGCTTTTACCACCGGACGCGGTTCCTGTTTTGGCTCAATGCCTGCGCCGACCGTCAAACTAGCCAGTAACACCCCCATGTATCAGCGCATGGAAGAAGATATGGATCTCAACTGCGGTGTCGTCATTGACGGAGACGCAACATTGCGCCAGATGGGAGAAGCCATTTTTGAGAAAATTATCGCAGTCGCTTCGGGAGAACAGAGTAAAAGTGAAGCACTTGGATTAGGCGAAAACGAGTTCGTTCCCTGGCCGATTGGCGTACTGGCTTAACACAACAGGCTCGACATAACGAAAATAAAAAGAGCGCTCATCCTTCACAATGAGCGCTCCAGTCGCCACCTCTCAGAAATAATGCGATCCCATCGTCTGCAATCCATGCGTCGCTTTGATGAGATCGGCAGCTCGTTCACCGATCACCACGCAAGGCGCCATGATGTTGCCAACGGGGATTCTCGGCATAATTGACGCATCGGCGATGCGTAAATTCTTAATGCCATACACCCGCAGTTGCCCGTCGACGACCGACATCGCATCGCGCCCCATTTTTGCCGTACAGGACTGATGCCAGAAGGTCACCGCCGAGTTGCGCAGGAACTGTTCCATCTCGCGGCGCTCGCGGTACAACGGCGTCACTTCGCGCTTGATGAGGTTGTCAAAACGCAAATGGTTGCCAATGGCCCGACACAGCTCAACGGTCGCAAAGGCTGCTTCGAGATCCTCCGGCTCACTGAGCACGTTAGGATCAATCAACAGCGGATCGTCAGGATTCGCGCCCGTCAGTCGCAGGCTGCCACGGCTTTTCGGTCGCGCCAGCCCGGCGAACATGGTCCAGCCATGCTCGGGCGGGTCAATACCCACTTCCGGCGGTGACGGCACGGCGAATTCAAGCTGGCACTGCAGAAGATCCGGCGCATCAAGCCGCGAATCGCTCTTCCAGTACAGTGTCGACTCGCAGCCGCCCGCGTTGATCGGCTGCGGTGTGCGGTACTCCCATGTGCAGCCGAAAGCGATATGATCCTGATGGTTTTGCCCCACGCCCGGGTGGTGTTCGACCACCTCAATGCCGTGTTTGCGCAGTTCATGCTGCGGGCCGATCCCCGACTGCATCAGCACTTTCGGGGTCTGGATCGCGCCCATCGACAGGATCACTTCACACAGCGCACCAATACGGCAGAGCTGACCGTTAATCACCGCCTCAACGCCAACCACCTGTTTGCCTTCAAACAACAGGCGCGTCACCAGCGCGTGGGTCACCACCGTCAGGTTGGGCTGATACATCCGCGGATAGACATAGGATCGATAGAGCGACTGGCGACGGCCATCGCGAATGCGCAAATCGGCAATCGCCACGCCGCCGGGGCCTTCCATCATCTCACCGTTCGGGCTGTCAAAACGCGGGATGCCAAACGCGCTGGCGGCCTGCAGCGTGGCATGCACCAACGGCTGCGGTTCCGCCGCAGGGGCGACATACACCGGG
>NZ_JNGH01000076.1 GCF_001188485.1 Trabulsiella odontotermitis | reverse complement strand
TGCCCTGGCCGTTGGTGACGCTGGCGGTCACCGTCAGGCTGCCGTTGCCCATCGCAGTGAGCGCCGACGACGGTACATTCACACTCCATACCAGACCGGTCTGTACCGTTGTGGTGTACGTATTGCCGCCCATCGTCACGGTGACGGTATTGCCCACTGTTGCCGACGCCGCTGGTGACGCTGGCGGTCACGGTGTAGGTTGCTTCACCCAGTGCGCTGACCGCCGATGCGGGCACGGTGACGCTCCAGTTGCCCAGCGCATCAATGCTCGCGCTGTAATTTTTACCGTTCAGGGTGACGGTGACGCCGGTTCCCGCGGGCTGGTTGCTGGTGCCGGAGATCAGCACATCCGCCCCCTTCTCAACCGCATTAATCAGGTCGTCGCCCGCAATAGTGTTTATGGTAATGACCGGTGCGGTGACGTTCACCACCACATCCCGCGTTTCAGTACCGGTGTTGCCGGAACGGTCAGTCACACTCACGCTGACGGTATACGTCCCGTTGTTCAGGCCGCTCACTACCGACGCAGGCAGCCCCAGACTCCAGTGGCCTGCACTGTCCACCACGGTGGTGTAATCGACGCTGTTGATAGTGACCGTGACCAGCGCCCCGGCCTCCGCGCCGGTGACCGTGCCGTTGATGATCTGCGCCTGGGCGTGTTCCGGGCGGTTAATAACGTCATCACCCGCGATAGCGTTGATGGTCACCACCGGCAGTGACGCATCCACCAGACCGATGCGATCGACGCTGCGGGAGTTGCCTGCCGGATCGCTGACGCTGGCGGTGACCGTGACGTTGCCATCCGCCAGCGCGCCGACGTCATTCGCCGGGACGTTAACGCTCCAGCTGCCGTCTGCCTGCACTGTCGTCTGGTAGGTTTTGCCGTTCAGCGTCACGGTGACCGTCTGGCCCTGCGGTGCGTTCGACGTACCGCTGAGCGTCAGATCCTGCTGCGCTTCCGCCGCGCTGATGATGTTATCAGCGGTCAGGTTTTCAATCGTCAGTGTGGGTGCCTGGGTATCCACGGTGACCACGCGCACGCTGTCGGCGCTGTTGCCATTACCACTGGTCACGCTGGCGCTGATCTGCTCGCGCCCGTCGGCCAGCGTCTCCATGGCACTCGCCGGAACGCTGACGCTCCATGTTCCGTTGTTTTGTACCTGCGCGGTAAAGGTCTGATCGGCAAATTTAATGACGACCGTTCGCCCCGCTTCCACGCCTTGTGTCTGCCCGGAAATGGTCAGCGCCGCGCCTTTTTCGGCGGCATTGAGTATGTCATCGCCGGAGACCGTATTGATGGCGATCGCTACCGCGCTGACTTCAACGGTAACCGGGTGATCCACCGACACCGGGTTGCCAAAGCTGTCTTCTGCGCTGGCGGTGACGGTCACCGATCCCGTCGGCCAGCTTTGTAGTTCACTCGCCTGCAGGCCAATTTGCCAGTTGCCGCTGCTGTTGATGACGGCCTGATAATCCACGTTATTAATCGTGACCGTGACCACCGTCCCCTGCGGCAGATGGGTGCTGGTGCCCGTGATAGTCAAATCCTGGCGCTGTTCGAGCGAGTTAATCACGTCATCGCCAGAAATCGTATTGATACGCAGCCCCGGCAGGCCGGTGTTGATGCTGACATCCAGATCGCCTGAACCGGTATTGCCCCGGCTGTTGGTCACCGTGGCGGTGAAAGTCAACGGCCCGTCGCCAAAAGCGGTCAGATCGCCGGACGGGATAGTGACGTTCCAGGTGAGATCGCTTCCCACGGTGGCGGTATAGCTGTTACCGCCTGCGGTAATAGTGACCGTATCGCCCTCGGCGGCGTTAGTCACCCGCCCGCTGAGGGTCTGATCGATGCCCGCTTCGGCGTTATTGACCAGGTTGTTGCCTGCAAAGGTGTCGATAATCACCTGCGGTAAAAGGGTATCCACCTGCAAAGGCGCCTGCGCTGTGCCAGTGTTGCCCGCCGCATTGGTGCCGCTCGCGGTCACCGTATACGTTGTGCTGACCAGATCGACAACATCCGCCACCGGCACCTGCACCGACCAGACGCCGCTGGCGACGGTCGCCGTATATTGCACGCCGTTCAACGTGACGGTGACGGTGCTGTCATCGGGCAGATTGGTGGTGCCGCTCAGCGTCAGCGGCTGGGTCGCCTCCTGCGCGTTGAGTACATTGTCCTGACTGATGGGATCCAGTGTCACCACGGGCGCGTCCCTGACCAGGACAATGCTGTGGTTGGCAATGCCTGCGTTGCCTGCGGCGTCCGTGACGTTGGCCGTTATGATGTGGCTGCCCTGGCCGAGTGAAGAGAAAACGGTCGCCGGAACGCCCAGACTCCAGTTGCCGTCCGCCTGAACAACGCCTGTGTAAGTATGCGTGCCGACGGTCACTGTGACGACATCTCCCGCCTCCGCACCGCTGGCGTGCCCGGTGATGATCTGCGCAACGCCCTGCTCGTTGCCGTTGAGCACATCGTCCCCGGCAATGGGGTTAATGGTCACCACCGGAACGCTGATATCTACCTGAAAACTCGCCGTAGTGGCACCGTTGTTGCCTGCTTTGTCGTTGACGCTGGCGGTTAAACTGTGATTGCCGTTCGCCAGCGCGTTGACCTCGCTGGCACTGAGCGTCACCTGCCAGGTGCCGTCGCTGGCGACCGTGGCGGTATGAGACTGACCATTCAGGTTCAGCGTGACGGTCTGCCCCGCTTCAGCGGTGGTTTTCCCGCTCACCACCAGTGGCGCGTTGTGCTCGGCGATGTTGATGATATCGTCCTGAGCAATCGGATTAACGGTGATGGTTGGCGGCTGGCTGTCGATTTTCAGCAACTGGCTGCCGGTGACGGTATTACCTGCGGCATCATGCCCGGTGGCGGTGACTGTCCAGTTGCCGTCTGACAACGCGTTCGCGTCGGCAGCAGGCACCCTGGTGCTCCACGCCCCACCCGCGCCCACGCTGGCGGTATAGGTTTTGCCATTCAGGGTGATGCTCAGCGCAGACCCGGCGGCAAGATGCTCACTGACGCCGGAGAGGGTAAATCCCGCGGCCTGNGGTCACCGTTATGTTACCTGCAGGCGTGACCTCGTTGCCGTCGATTTGCACTACTGACCAGGTGTGTTTGCCGTCGGCCTGCGTCGGCAGTTTGACCGTCCAGACACCGTTGCTGCCCACCATCGCGCTGGCGATCGTGTTGCCGCTGCTGTCCCTGACCTGGATCGTCGCGCCCGGCTCCCCGGTGCCGCTGAAGGTGGGTGTGCTGTCATCGGTCACGGCGTTATTGCTCAACACGCCCTGCGAATCGCCCTGTTTGTCGGTGACCAGAAACGTCGGCGTGGCCGTGCCGTCGCCTGGCGACGGGTTACCCGACGAATCCGATCCGCCACCGCCACCGCCGCCACTGTTTGCCAGCACCGCACCTATTGCACCACCGGCCAGCACGCCCACCGCGGCCCATCCCCACGCGGGATCAATGCCTACGCCGCCAGTGTCGCCAACCAGATCGAGAAACGGATCAATGCTGGAAATGGTTTCAAACTGCGGAACCAGCGGCGTCGCCGCCATGGTCGCGGCTTCGCCGGTACCGGTAAACGTGACATGGGTTAATGCGCCCGCGTCATTAAATACCAGCTCAGACTCTTTTATCGCCTCAGTACCCTGAACAAAATAACCTGAGCAACGAACCACGCTGCCATCTTTCATGTAAATAAGAAGATCGTTCCCTTCGCGAGCATAACGTACGACATCCGTTGCAGGAGCATGCACCTGAACCACTGACGGCTCATATAAGACGACCGTAGAATCCCCCTGATTAATTACGCTCTGTTTCACGGAGGTCTTACGGGAAATAATGTCAATAATCATGCTCATAGCTGTTATCCTGTTTAACAAGGTTTTGCATACAGCAGGATATACACCCCAGTGAGGCCACAATGGCGTCGGGCGTTATTCCAGTCGTGTCGTTAAGCACTGATAAAATTAAGGGCGATTATCTATTTTAGATCGGGTAAATCGTTATAGACGCCCTCTTTGATACCCGCTAAGGGAATCAGATTATTTACCGCGGCGGCATAATTCACCGCTGCGTTCCAGCCATCGTAATTCGCATTAATTTCGGCGGACTGCGCCTGAAACACATCCTGTTCAACGGTTAATAGATCACTCAGGCTGCGTTTACCCAGTTTATATTCATCCCGGTACACGTCTCTTGAGCGCTTCGCGCTGGTCGCCTGGGCGCTGCCCGCCAGTTCACGCCCGCGTGCGCCATTCCAGTTAGCAAACGCAACGGAAGCTTTTTGCAGCACATCCAGCTTTGCCTGTTCCACCTGTGACGCCGAGATTTTGTGTTTACCTTCGGCCTGTTCGACCTGCGCCGAGACCGCGCCGCCCTGATACAGCGGCGCATTGACGTTAAGCTGTAATTGGTCATTCCAGTAGTTGCGGTCGCTGGTCTGATAGCGGGTTTTCGCCCCCTGAATACTCAGGGTTGGCAGATATTCGGCTTTGCTTTTTTCCACGCCATATTCAGCCGACTGACGCAAATTTTCCGCCGCCAGCACCTCGGGGATTTTTCCATAATCTATGTTATCGAGAGAGACCGGTTGCTCGGTAAGTCCGTTGGGCGGCGCGGCAAGCGAGAGGGATTTCACGCCGGTCAGCACGGCAAGCTGCGCCAGCGTACTTTGCAGTTGCGCCTGATACTGTTCCAGATTCGAGCGCATACCTTCGATGCGGGTCTGCGCCTGCAGCTCGTCAGACGAAGAATTCAACCCCGCCGAGGCGCGCAGATTCGCAAGTTTATAGACGCTTTCGAGGGAATGAATATTATTTTGCGCGGCTTCGCTTAATGCCTGATAACGCCGGGCTTCCATATAAGTCAGTGCAGTTTTCTCGGCAACCTCCGAGAGTGTGGACATCAGTTTAAAGCGATAGCTGTCGCGGGCTGCGGTTTGCTGTTTCACGTTATTGCTGGTTTTACCGAAGTCATAAACGAGCTGGGTAATCGTGATGCCATACGACGTGGAATTATCCAGACTGCCGCTGGAATCATACTGACGCGACGGGCCGGCATTGCCGTTCAGCCCTATTTGCGGATACCAGGCGCTTTGCGCTTCATCAATTTGTGCCTGACCAATACCAATCTGTGCCGCCTGCTGCGTGACATCCGGATTACGGCTGAAGGCGCGCAAAATACATTCTTTCAATGTCAGCGCATTCACCGTTGTTACCGCAGGTGCGCTTGCCCACTGCGGAAGTGGTGCCGCCTTAACGTCTGAAAAGAAAGCAACAGCAGACACAACAATAAACAGACCGCTGCCGAATCGTCTGGATAAATTTAATATCGCCATGTATCAGTAACTTCCTTTTAGCCCTTTGAAAGGTCGTTATTCAAAAGCCAACGGCGCCCTTTATTCAAATATCCATAATCCTGATATTTGACAGAGCCATTTTCAGCCCGGACACACAGATTTCGCTTTCCGTTTTTACTGATAAAAACAGAAAGGAAGTCATTTTTTAATAGGAGAGATATACGATATAAATTGTAGTCTACGCCCACGCTTTTTTGCCATTTCAGCGCATATCAAATTTCACTCTGGCAATACCAGTAATAATCGTGCGGTTGAAGCACCGTTTATCTGTCAGTGATTTTCCTTTCGCACCGTAATCATCCGGTTGCGAAACAAAAGGATACGACGTAGTTCACAAAATGAATGACATACTGGTAAAGCACTACCCGGTCATGCTCGCGAAGTGATAATTTGTCTGGCGACGCCGATGGTCTTTATGTGTAAGACGCAAAAGGCATACTACGAGTCTGGATGAGAAAAAAGAGGTCATTCAGTGAGGTAAAGGAAAGTGGCGGAGAGAGGGGGATTTGAACCCCCGGTAGAGTTGCCCCTACTCCGGTTTTCGAGACCGGTCCGTTCAGCCGCTCCGGCATCTCTCCGTTTTATGGTTGCCATCATGCCAGGATCTTTGGCATTTTAACAGCCCCGGTACCTCCAATTCTGTTCAAGTGACGAGTTTGCGAGCAAAGCGATGATTAAGTGGCCCTGGAAAACACATGACACGAGCCCCGATCCCCAGATCAAATGGGAGCAGGCGCTTGCCATTCCTGTTTTAGCTAANCTTTGCATTGCTCTTCTGCCTGCCGGTACTGGAACTGGGCCTCGAGTGGCTGGATGGTTTTCACGAAATCCTCATCTACCCCGCACCGTTCGTGGTAGACGATGAGTGGGAAGACGACATTGGGCTGGTGCACAATCAGCGGGTCGTGCAGTCGGGGCAAAGCTGGCAACAGGGGCCGATCGTGCTTAACTGGCTCGATATTCTGGATTCTTTCGACGCCTCCGGTTTCAACCTGATTGTTCATGAAGTGGCGCATAAGCTCGACACCCGCAACGGCGATCGCGCCAGCGGCGTGCCATTGATCCCGTTGCGCGAAGTGGCTGGCTGGGAACATGACCTGCACGCGGCGATGAATAACATTCAGGATGAAATCGACATGGTGGGCGAAAGCGCTGCCAGCATTGACGCCTATGCGGCGAGCGATCCGGCGGAGTGTTTTGCCGTGTTGTCAGAATACTTTTTCAGCGCGCCTGAGTTCTTTGCACCCCGCTTCCCGGCGCTCTGGCAGCGTTTCTGCCAGTTTTATCAACAGGACCCGCTGGCACGCTTACGCGAGAATGGTGCCTGTGTCGACGATAACGCACCGGTAGTTCACTAAAACAACAGCTTGCATTAAATTCATTCAATTGAATCAGCAGGTTAAATTTAGTGTTGACACAAAAATAGCGAGCTATTAGTATTCGCCCCGTTCACACGATTCCTCTGTAGTTCAGTCGGTAGAACGGCGGACTGTTAATCCGTATGTCACTGGTTCGAGTCCAGTCAGAGGAGCCAGATTTCTGAAAAGCCTGCTTTCGAGCAGGCTTTTTGCTTTTCATTACACGGCGCACATTTCTCCTTGTTTTGAAGAAAGCTCATTTTTGAACTCTTTCTCTCGTTTCCTCTGTTATTCTGCCAATATGCCTAATACATGCTTATAAAAGTGTCATTAATGACCCTTTTTCATACGTATGGTCTGTTTCAAACCAGAAATTGTACGATATAAAACAGTAAAGGTTCAAAAATGAACTTTTTTGCCCTATAGTCGAGTTATATCGCCGCAAAGAGGCGCTAAAACATTCGGAGGTGTCAAAAGTGAACCTTGATGAAACGAAATCTTTGATGAAAAATGCCTCTGAGACTGACGGCACACCGAGGCTGAGCGTTTTAGAACTTACATCACTGCCGCAGATCCTGATCAGTGAACTCAAACGGCAGAGCATCACTTATGAAGAGATGGCAATTCAAATTGGCGTTTCTCTCTCAACATTTAAACGATTGGTTGCTAAGCCATCCTCTGCGAAGGCTATCAACCTTCATGCATTGCTTAAAGAACTTGGGATAACCGTATGGCTCGAAAAGTAGCAGTGTGGCTATACGACAAGCCTGCAGGTACGTTGAGTGAAGAAAAAACAGGCTTTGCGTTCTGTTATCTGGCCGATTATACCGGCCGTGCGATATCGCTTAGCATGCCAGTCAGGTCTGAACCTTATTTAAGTGAAGAGCTTCATCCTTTCTTCAAAGGCCTGGCCCCGGAGGGGTGGCTACGTAAGCGATACGCTGAAATTCAAAAAATTGACGATAAAGATTTGTTCGGTTTACTGATGCAAAATGGTAACGACTTGCTCGGCGCAGTCGTACTCAAAGAGATAACGTAATGAATCCAGAACGCTGCCTGATAAATTTAAGCAAGCTCAATGAATCCGGGTTAAAAACGGGTTATTCAACAAAAGGCATTAAACACCTGCTGGGTAGCTTAAATGTGTCCCTTAGCTTGCCTTTCACGCGTAGCCAGTTTATTCAGGAACTCCCCGAGCGCCAGAAAGGGATGAGCATTTCAGGCTATCAACCCAAGCTTTCTCTCCGCCTGGAGAATGGAGAATTGATGGTCGTCAGCAACGACGGAACCTATATCCTGAAACCCTCTCCCGAAGAGTATCCATACCTGGCAGAAAATGAGCATGCCACGATGAGCGTCATGCAACGGCTAAAATTTGAAGTCCCTCCCTTTGGACTTATGCCATTTAAGCATGAAGACCACCGCTCCGACGAACTGGCTTTTATCATCAAGAGATATGACCGCCTGGGTGCAGATAACGCCAGATTACATCAGGAACAACTGGATGGCGCGATGGGACTCGGCGATAAATACGGCAATATTGATAATAAGAAAACCGTCAGTTACGAAAAAGCCGCTAAGTTTCTGAATAATTCAGTGAGCCACCGTTTAACGAGTAAGCGAGACCTCTTTTTACGCATCGTTTATGCCTGGGTACTGGGCAATAACGATTTTCATCTGCGGAATATTGGCATCATACATCCAGAAACGGGATCACCCTCGCTGGCGCCGGTCTATGACTTTATCAGCGTGGTGCCCTATCCGGCAGCGTTTCGGGAATATTTAGCGCTGCCGTTGCTTGAATGCGAAGAAAATGATGCAGCGAACGCGCCGGGAATAGATTCCCCCTACGGCGAATATCTGGGTGCAGACTTTATCCTTCTGGCGCAGGGTATGGATATTAACCCCAGCCTTGCCAAAAAATGGCTTGCAGACGTTGTTAAAAGCCATCCGATCATTATTGATACTTATACGGAAAGTCATCTGCCCGAAGGGCAACGAGAAGCGATTCTTGAATACGTTGCACGACGAATAACGCTACTCACCGTGACCGCGCTGTAACAAAAAGCCTGCTTTCGAGCAGGCTTTTTGCTTTTTAGATCTGATAATCGATAGCCACCTCTTCCGGCTCCATCGCCTGCTGCTTAATTTCCTCCAGCGACAGCCCGGCATTACATAATTCAATAAACCGCCAGACATAGTTACGTTGTAACTGACCACGTTTTAAGCCCAACCAGACGGTATTTGCATCGAAAAGATGACGGGTTTCGAGACGTGTGAGTGTGTCAGATTCCTGATTGTCACCTGACTGCTCCGCCACCAGGCCAATCCCCAGCCCTAACTCAACATACGTTTTGATGACGTCGGAATCCTGGGCGCTGAGCACCACGTCCGGCACCAGCCCGCGGCGGTTAAACGCTTCGTCAATACGCGAACGACCGGTAATGCCCTGGCGGTAGGTAATCAGCGGCCAACGGGCAATCTCATCGAGCGTCAGCGGCGAGACCTGCGTCAGCGGATGATCTTTGGGCACCAGCAGGCTGTGATACCAGCGAAACCACGGAAACGCGGCAAGCGTCGGATCGTTGCTCAATCGCTCGCTGGCAATGCCAATATCCGCCCCGCCGTTATGCAGCAGCGCGTCGATTTCCTGCGGCGTGCCCTGGATCAGCTCCAGCCGTACGTCGCTGTACAATTCGCGGAACGCCTTAATCACTGGCGGCAGACTGTAGCGCGCCTGGGTGTGCGTCGTTGCGATGGTCAACACACCCGACGCGTCATTGGTGAACAGGTCGGCGAGACGACGGACGTTGCTCGCCTCATTCAGAATGCGCTCGGCAATCACCAGCAGCGCTTTGCCCGGCTCCGTCATCCCCAGCAGGCGCTTTCCGCGGCGGATGAAAATCTCGATCCCCAGCTCTTCTTCCAGCTCGCGGATATGGCGGCTCACGCCGGATTGCGACGTGTAGAGCATGTTGGCGACTTCTGTCAGGTTGTAATCCTGCCGCGCTGCCTCACGGATTATTTTAAGTTGCTGGAAATTCACCCTTCCCTCCGGGACCATCAGACATACTGCTATTGTTAGAGTCTGCGCTTCCGGCGAACAAATAATAAAAACCAGCATCTTATTCCAGACTGGAATATAGCTTAGCTAACCAGCTGCAATTCCCGGTTCTCCACACGGTGACGCCCATTCCGCTGGCGATAGCGGCGGTCAGCGTGGTGATAGAATCGATTTCGCCGACGACTTTCGCCGTCAGACGCCGCAGTGAGAAGGCTTCATCCACCCGCGCCCGCACAGCGCTGTAGTCGCGCGGCAAAAAGAGGTTCATCTCCGCCACGACGCTCAGGTCAACGCTNACCACATAGAGTTCTTCTTTCAATAACGGCTGGCTGTTCACCCCCGCAACCGGCGCGCGATCGTACAGCACCGCCATATCGAGCTGGCCGTTCAGCAGTTTGTCGTTAAGAATGCCGCCGCTGTTTTCATGCAGATAGACCAGCACGTCCGGCAACTCGTTGCGTACTGTCTGCAATAACGGCATCGTCACCGCAGACGCCGCCGTGCCCGCTCAGCGTCTGCCCGACGTGAGTCACCGCCATGTGCGCCTGCTCGCACTGCCGCAAAATGGTCCGCGCGTGGGTGTACAAAATTTTCCCGGCTTCCGTCGGCGTGACGCCCCGCTTGGTACGAATTAACAGTTGCTGATCCAGTTCCCCTTCCAGAGTGGCGACCTGTTGACTCAGCGCGGGCTGCGCGATGTGCAACACCTCTGCGGCCTGCGTCAGGCTACCGATGTCGACGATTTTCACAAAGTACTTCAGTCGTCTTAAATTCATATTGCCCCCTGTCCGGAATGCCATGCCCTTTTGGGCGGTCTTGTAGCCGAAGTTGTTGCAATATGCTTGCCAGCTTTTAACAACGGCCCGCCAGCACCGATGAATAAGCGTTTCTGATGTATTTTCCACTTTTTGCGCAACAGCCAGCAGAAGCCGCTATGCCCCATCAGGGGTATTTTTGCACCGTCACAGTGCAGCATTGGTCAATAAAACGGCAACCCGGCTGATTTTGCTGAAATTGTCAGCAGTCAGCGCCTGAGAGGGCATCCTGGCTTTGACAAAGCCGGAGTGCGCCGTTACTATTCCGCCCGTTCACACGATTCCTCTGTAGTTCAGTCGGTAGAACGGCGGACTGTTAATCCGTATGTCACTGGTTCGAGTCCAGTCAGAGGAGCCAGATTTTGAAAAGCCTGCTTTCGAGCGGGCTTTTTGCTTTTCTGCGCCCCACCTCATTCACCACTCCGCAAAAATGCGTACCTGACCGCATTTATCGATACAATATCCTTATTATTTATAGTGGTTTGCTATTTCCTTCTTTATACTTTTCCCGGCTCTATGACTTTTTGTGAGGTTATAGGTTTACCTTCCTGAAAAATAAACTCTTTCCGGCATTTCAGGTGCTGAATGAGGCAAGAGGCTTACATTATGTTCATTACGCTCGCGTATGTTGTTCTGTTTCTGGTCTGCTGTTACGGACTCTTCAGAATCGACCAGAAAAGCTCCTCCCTGTCTAAACCCGTTTTTATCGCCCTCTTCACCGGCGGTCTCATCGGGCTCTCCCTGCATCTCGTAGATAGTGATACCAGCAAACAGATCATCGACTGGTTTGATATGGTCGGTAATGGTTATGTGAATTTGCTCAAGCTGGTGGCGATTCCGCTTATCTTTATTTCCATCCTGTCGGCCATTAATAAGCTGGAAAACAGCGCTGGGATGGGGAAAATGTCGTTAACTATTGTCGGTTGCATGCTGTTTCTGGTGATGACGGCGGGCTTTATTGGCCTGTTAACCGCGAAAACACTGGGGCTGGACGCCAGCGCGTTTAGTCATCTGCAAACGACGCTGACAGACGACGATGTCACCCGCACCGCCGCCGTCTCCTTGCCAAAACTCATCACCTCGCTCATTCCGACCAATCTCTTTCTTGATCTGACCGGCGCACGCAGCGTGTCGGTGATTGGGATCGTGATATTCACGCTGCTGGCGGGCGTGGCGCTGCTGAAAGTGAAAAAAGAAGCGCCTGAAGAGGGTAAAAAATTAAGCGCCGGGATCAACGCAATGCAGATCTGGGTGATGAAGATGGTGCGCATTGTTATTGCGCTGACGCCTTACGGCGTGATGGCGTTAATGGCGAAAGTGTTCTCAACCTATCGCCTCGAACAGTTTGCCAGCCTGCTCGGCTTTATTACCGCCTGCTATCTGGCAGTGCTGATGATGTTTATTGTGCATGGCCTTCTGCTGTTACTGGCGGGTAAAAATCCCGTTCAGTATTACAAAACCGTCTGGCCTGCGCTGACGTTCGCCTTTGTGTCGCGCAGCAGCGCAGCCTCTATTCCGCTGGCAATCACCGCGCAGGAAAAATGTGGCGTACCAAATACTGTCGCTAATATTGCCGCCTCGTTCGGATCCAGCATGGGGCAAAACGGCTGTGCGGGCATTTACCCCGCCATTATGGTGGCGATGATTGCCCCAACCGTGGGCATCGACCCGCTGTCACTTCCGTCCCGCCATCGCGCTCGGGTCGATCGGCGTCGCCGGGGTTGGCGGTGGCGGCACGTTTGCCGCACTTATCGTGCTCTCAACGCTGAATTTCCCTGTCGCGCTGGTCGGTATTTTTATCGCCATTGAGCCTGTGGTCGACATGGCCAGAACCGCACTGAACGTGAATGGCTCCATGATGTCGGGCGTGCTGACTTCCCGCCTGTTGGACCGCGAAGACGCGCAGTCGCAGGAACGGGTCTCCCTCAATTAATTTTTTCTGGCCCCGCGACGGGGCCTTGTTTTTGTTCTGCCTGCATAAATCTTCACCACTCTGTTGATTCAGCCTTTTGCCACCTTTTGTTTCACAATCCTGTGACATACTATCCGTAAATCCAGAATCGCTGAGACAGGGAGTAAATGATGAACACTACAGGTAATGGGCTGACGCCGGAGCAGGCGCTGACGCAGCTTGAAGCACTGTATGAAGAGTCAGTCAGTGCGTTGCGTGGCGCGATTGCTGATTACATCAGTGACAATACGCTACCGGATACCGACGCCCGTGCCAGGGGTCTGTTCGTGTATCCTGAGTTGTCCGTATCATGGAACGGGATTGCGCCGGATGCGCCTAACACCCGCGCCTACGCCCGCTTTACCCACGCCGGTTGCTACACCACCACGATTACGCATCCTGAACTGTTCCGTCACTATCTGCTGGAACAACTGACGCTGCTGTATGAGAACTACGGCGCACATATTTCCGTTGCCCGTTCGCAACATGAAATCCCCTATCCTTATGTGATTGATGGCTCCACGCTGACGCTGGACCGCTCGATGAGCGCCGGGCTGACCCGCCATTTCCCGACCACCGAGCTGTCGCAGATTGGCGATGAAACGGCGGATGGCCTGTTCCACCCAGGCGAGTTTTACCCGCTGTCGCATTTTGACGCCCGCCGTGTTGATTTCTCACTGGCACGCCTGCGCCACTACACCGGCACGCCGGTCGAGCATTTCCAGCCGTTCGTGCTATTCACCAACTACACACGCTATGTCGATGAGTTTGTCCGCTGGGGATGCAGCCAGATCCTCGACCCGGAAAGCCCGTACATTGCCCTCTCCTGCGCAGGCGGGATCTGGATCACTGCCGAGACCGACGCGCCGGAACAGGCGATTTCCGATCTGGCGTGGAAAAAGCATCAGATGCCGGCCTGGCACCTGATCACTAAAGACGGCCAGGGCATTACGTTGATTAACATCGGCGTCGGCCCGGCTAATGCGAAAAATATTTGCGATCATCTGGCAGTGCTGCGCCCGGATGTCTGGCTGATGATTGGTCACTGCGGCGGCCTGCGTGAAAGCCAGGCGATTGGCGACTATGTGCTTGCCCATGCTTACCTGCGTGACGACCACGTGCTGGATGCTGTGCTGCCGCCGGACATTCCTATTCCGAGCATCGCAGAGGTGCAGCGCGCACTGTACGACGCCACCAAGCAGGTCAGCGGTATGCCGGGTGAAGAGGTTAAACAACGCCTGCGCACCGGGACGGTGGTCACTACCGACGACCGTAACTGGGAGCTGCGCTATTCTGCCTCGGCGCTGCGTTTTAATCTCAGCCGCGCGGTCGCCATCGATATGGAAAGCGCCACCATCGCCGCACAGGGTTACCGTTTCCGTGTACCGTACGGCACGTTGCTGTGTGTGTCCGACAAACCGCTGCATGGCGAAATCAAACTGCCCGGGCAGGCTAACCGGTTTTATGAAGGGGCGATTTCCGAACATTTGCAGATTGGCATCCGCGCGATTGATTTGCTGCGTGCCGAGGGCGAACGCCTGCATTCACGCAAACTGCGCACCTTCAACGAACCTCCGTTCCGTTAATTATCAGGTGAACTCATGACAACAACATCGCCTCTCAATGCCCTACGTAACGTGCTGCAGGCACAAGGCCTGGACGGAATATTTGTTCCCCGCGCCGACCCGTTTCAGAGCGAGTACGCCGCGCCTCACGACGACAAACTGGCCTGGCTGACCGGGTTTACCGGCTCGGCCGGGCATGCGCTGGTATTGCACGATCGGGCGATTATTTTCGTCGACGGGCGCTATCAGGTACAGGTGCGCCAGGAAGTGGATTTGAACGAATGGGAAATCCGCCATCTGCATGACGATCCGCTGGCGGAGGTNCCACCAGCCAGTATGAGAGCCTGCAGGCCACCCACTGCAAGATGGTTGCGCTGCCCGACGATCCGTTTACTGCCATCTGGGCCGATCGCCCTGCCGCCCCGCACGGCATGATCCGCGTTATGCCGGACGACGTGAGCGGTGAAAGCAGCAACAGCAAGCGTGAACGTATCGCCGCGCTGTTGGCGGAAAAAGGCGTGGATTACCTGGCAATTTCCCAGCCGGATAACATCGCCTGGCTGCTCAACGTGCGCGGGGCGGATATCGCCATGAGCCCGGTGGTACTGTCGTTTGCCCTGCTGAGTCATACCGGCGAACTGGAGTGGTTTGTCGACAGTGAAAAAACCGCGCAACTGCCGTCTGAATTACTCGACGCGCTTAATCTCTCGCCGATGGACGCTTTTATTCCGCGCTGCCAGCAGATTGCCATTGGCAAACGCGTGATGCTGGACAACGACACCTCACCGGTGGCCGTCCGTTTTGCTGTAGAAAAACACGGCGGCGAAGTGGTCTGGCAACCGGATCCCGTCACCTTTATCAAAGCGAAGAAAAACCCGGTTGAGCTGGAAGGCTACCGCGACAGTCACCGCAAGGACGGCGCGGCATGGGTGAATTTTCTCGCCTGGCTGTCGCATGAAGTTCCGGTGCGTGAAGCGGCAGGCAACCCGCTCACTGAGCTGGAGGCGCAGGCGCAGCAACTGGTGTTTCGTCAGCAGCAGGACGGTTTTATCGAGCAGAGTTTTGGCACCATTTCCGCCTCTGCCAGCAATGCGGCGATGTGCCACTATCACGCCAGCGAAGCGACCAACGCAGCCATCACCAGCGAAAACTTTTACCTCAACGACTCCGGCGGCCAGTACAGCAACGGCACCACTGACGCCACGCGCACGCTGGCGTTTGCGCAACTGGGGCCGCAACAGCGCCTGCATTACACTGCGGTGCTGAAAGGGTTTTTATCGCTGATCACGCTGCAGTTTCCACAGGGCTCGCACGGGCACCAGCTCGACGCTTTCGCCCGCCGCCCGCTGTGGGAACTGGGGCTCGATTTTGACCACGGCACCGGTCACGGCGTGGGGCATCAGTTGATGATCCACGAAGGGCCGCAGCGCATCGCCAAAAAGGTTAACCCGTGGCCGCTGACGGCGGGCAATATCATGACCATCGAACCCGGTTATTATCTGGCAGACCAGTACGGCATTCGCATTGAAAACCAGGTGGAAATTATCGATGCGCAGCCCGGTTTCTGCCGTTTCAACTCTCTGACGCTGATACCGATTGATTTAAGCCAGGTGGACTGGAATCTGTTGAGCGATCAGGACGTTGAATGGATCGACAACTACCATCAGCACGTTCGCGAAACCCTGTCGCCACTGGTGAACAGCGACGCACGCCCGTGGCCCCGCCGAACGCTACGGGTGAATTGTTGTTCCATCATGGTGTTTCCCCACTGGTCGCCCTGCCATTCTTTCGTCAATGTGAAACCGAATGACTCATACAGGTGCCTCGCTGCCGTGAGTTTATTGAACGTCCAGAGCTGAACGGCGGAAAACGCATTTTCATCGCAAAACGTCATCGCTTCAGCCATCAGCTTTCTGCCCACACCGCTGCCACGGCAGCCGTCGTCAAGAATAAACCAGCGCAAATGGGCTTCATTGTTTCCCAGGTCTTCACCGTCAATAGCGACAGAGCCGACGATGCGCCCGCTCTGCACCGCCAGCCAGATCTGATTACACGCCTTATCCAGACGGCCCGCAAAATCCGCCAGCCCCACGGCGACCTTACGTTCAAAAAAACTGCCGAAATGGTGCTCTCTTGCGTAATAGCTGCCATGCATTTCCGTTATGCGACCAATCATGCCCGGCTGATAGCCGGTGACGATGTTGATGCTGCTTTGCGCATTCAGGGAGGCGTTATCACGGCAGGCTTTCAGGGCGCTGGCATAGGCGCGAAGGCCTTGCGAGACGACATGTTGCTGGCTGGGTTCCATTTTTTCTAATGCAGCGATGACCCGCGCATTACTGTAATGGTTTATCTTCCGTACCGTTTCCCTGCCCTGGGCGGTAAGACGAAGCAGCCTGACCCTTGCATCTTCCGCAGAGGGGTTTTCTTCCAGTTCACCGACGGTGACGAGTTTGGCCAGCATGCGGCTGACACTGGACTTCTCAAGCCCCAGGAGCTGTACCAACTGAGCCGCGGTGATCGCCCCTCGCGCTTCCACTTCAAGCAACGTATGCACCATGGACGGGGAATACTCCGTTGCCGCCAGAGTACGATTCATAAAACCGAGTTCGCGCACCATCAGACGTGATGATGCGCGAATGTCTTCAACCAGTGGCGATTCGGCTGTCATTGACTTTTACCTTGTGGAATATGGTTGTATTATACAACCATATTTTTAAAATGGGTGTCAATGGGTGCTAACCCGCTCCACAAGCCACATCGTTATGACTCATCTACTACCGATACGATGATTGCTTTTGGGTTTGGTACTACACCTACTGAAACAGATACCTTAGGATCGTTGCCTTGCCAGCACTCGCCCGCAATGTCACAAGCATCGAGTCGCTTATATCCATTTTCCTGAAGGTAAGTGTTAATTTTGCTGGCATCAGTGGTCCCTGAAAATCGGATGTCATAGATAAGAAGCGCCTGGCCGGAGACGTTGGAATAGCCGAATCGATAGTCGTCGGAGATGCGGGGTATATTCTTAAGAACATCAGGGGTAAAAAATTCGTACTCTCTTTTATCCTGCTCCGTATAGCTGGCACTTTCAGCGAAATCCATTTTGACATATGGCCATACATACACCAGACCAGCAAACACAATAGCAATCGCAGCCAGTGAAACTTTGGTAGAGGTTTTCATATGCTCGGTGCATCCTTTCCCGATTGAATAAAACTTCCATCAGCCAATACTATACTGACGTTCCCGGAATGCCAGTCAGAGCAAGGATAATTTCATTATCATTGCAAGCGCAATGCTTTGCCGTTCTGAATATGAGAGTCCTTCTTATGCACCATTTTATGTATTTACCCATTCGTACAAAACGCCGGCCATCGGCCATTGACTGGGAATAAGTCACGTAGTAGTACGGCACACCTGGTGTTTCTCCACGTTGAAACTGGGTCCACAATTTCTGTACGTCTGAGCCCTGGGCATGGCCAGGATCAATCCAACCTTCTGCAGGATATCATCGACGGTTTTCGTCGTGCCCCTGCGGATTTAAGCACTTCCATTCTCGCCAATCGCCAGGGTAGTCGCTCCTCGCATTATCCCCGCTATGAGGGTTCGCTTTTTCTAAACTAAAGCCTCGGATTATGTTGTTTTACGTGCTATTCATGGAAAAGGTATACCTACAGGAAGTTCCTTTAACAGGCAGGCAAACATGAGCACACATACCCGCATACGCAAATTCAATACGAAAGACACCTACCCGAATCAGTCGCTGGATAACGATCTCTGCCAGGCCGTTCGTGCAGGCAACACCGTTTACGTTCGCGGTCAAATTGGTACTGACTTCGACGGTAATCTGGTAGGCCTGGGCGACCCGGCAGCGCAGGCGGAACAGGCGATGAAAAACGTTAAGCAGTTGCTCGAAGAGGCGGGCAGCGATCTGTCACACATCGTTAAAACGACCACCTATATTATCGATCCCCGCTATCGCGAACCCGTTTATCAGGTTGTTGGCAAATGGCTGAAAGGCGTGTATCCGATCTCAACCGGACTGGTGATTTCCGGGCTTGGTCAGCCGGAATGGCTGATGGAAATTGATGTTATCGCTGTGATCCCGGACGACTGGCAATCGTAAGCAGGAGTATAAAATCATGACGTTATCGATTGTCGGGCGCTGCGCGCAGACCGGCCAGATGGGTATTGCTATCAGTTCTTCCAGTATCGCGGTGGGCGCGCGCTGCCCCTGGCTGCGTAGCAACGTCGGTGCGGTATCGACGCAGAACATCACTTTACCCGCGCTGGGGCCGCGCATTCTTGATCGGTTGCAGCAAGGGGACACCGCCGAGACCGCGCTGAAGAATGGGCTGAGCACGGATGACTATTACATGTACCGGCAGGTCACTGTACTCACGGCCGAGGGAGAGAGCGCGTTCTTCAGCGGGGAAAAGACGCTGGGGGTCAACCACGCACTGTCTGGGGAAAACTGCGTGGCGGCGGGTAATCTGCTGGCGAATCAGGATGTGATTACCGCGATGGTTCANATGGTTCACGCCTTTGAACACCACTCAGGGCATCTTGCTGACAGGCTGATTGCCGCGATGCAGGCGGGTCTGAGGACAGGCGGTGAAGCGGGCCCGGTGCATTCTGCCGCGCTGTCGATTGTCGATTCTCCCGTCTGGCCGATTGTGGATTTGCGCGTCGACTGGACTGACGCCGATCCCGTTGAGGAACTCAACACACTCTGGCAAGCCTATAAACCGCAGATGCAGGACTATTTAACCCGGGCATTCGATCCCCGTAGTGCGCCTGGTTACGGTGTGCCGGGCGACGAGTAACCGCAAGGAGTTCCGATGATGACCAGCCGCAAACTGCTGGAACAGCTGGTGGCCTTCGACACCACCAGCCGCGAATCCAACCTGGCATTGATCGATTTTGTCTGCCGCTACTTAACTGAGCTTGGCGTCAGTTACGAACTGATTCATAACACCGAACGCAGCAAAGCCAATCTGTATGCCCGGCTTGGCCCTGCAGGTCGCGGTGGCGTGATGCTTTCAGGCCACAGCGATGTGGTACCGGTTGACGGGCAGAACTGGAGCGTCCCCCCTTTTGCGCTGACTGAGCGTGAGGGCAAACTCTACGGGCGTGGCACGGCGGACATGAAAGGTTTTATCGCCTGCGTCCTGGCGGCAGTGCCGCATTTTCTTGCACAACCGTTGGCGCAACCGCTGCATCTGGCGATCTCTTATGATGAAGAAGTGGGCTGCCTGGGCGTGCGTACCTTGCTGGACGTGCTGTCCGCTCGCCCGGAAAAGCCCGATATCTGCATCATTGGCGAACCCACCGAATTGCAGCCAGTGCTCGGCCACAAAGGCAAGCTTGGCGTTCGTTGTGAAGTCCAGGGCGCGGCCTGCCATTCGGCCTGGGCGCCGCAGGGTGTTAATGCCATCGAATATGCCGCGAAGCTTATTCATCATCTTACGCTAACAGGCCAGCGACTGGCTGCGCCCCAGTATCAGGATGCACGTTTTGATCCGCCCTTTACTACCGTGCAAACAGGCGTGATCCGGGGCGGCCTGGCGCTGAATATCGTGCCTGCCGACTGTTCGTTTGATTTCGAAGTACGCACCCTGCCGCAGGATGACGCACAGGAAGTGGTTCGGGACCTGGAACGTTACGCGCAACA
Source organism: Trabulsiella odontotermitis (assembly GCF_001188485.1). Taxonomy (GTDB): domain Bacteria; phylum Pseudomonadota; class Gammaproteobacteria; order Enterobacterales; family Enterobacteriaceae; genus Trabulsiella; species Trabulsiella odontotermitis_A. Next base: position 148,363 of record NZ_JNGH01000076.1, on the reverse strand, counting down.
CGAGTTGCTGCCGCAAATGCATGCAGTGAATCGCGACACGACAATCCGCTTTCATCCCCTCAGCAGTTATCCCGGTTTGTATACCGCTGAACAGAGCGCCGCCGCACGGCTGATTGCCCACCTCACCGGTTCTGAAGCCTTCAGCACCGTCGCATTCGGTACAGAAGGTGGATTGTTCAATCAGATTGGCATTCCCAGCGTGGTGTGTGGGCCGGGCAGCATGGCGCAGGGCCATAAACCCGATGAGTACATCACTCTCGAACAACTGAGCGCCTGCGATGCCCTGCTCCGCCGTCTGGCCGCGTGGATGTGCCAGCCAGCGTGAAATTGTCACAAGGTGCCCGGGGCAAGCCCGGGCTGCCCTTCATCTCTGCTTTAACTTTTCCAAACGCCAGCTTCAGGAAGCACTAACCGCGTGAAACGTGCTCAGGCAGTATGCTGGAGACACGCACTTGATAGCCCGTTTCTGGAGATTCCATGGTAAATGCAGAAGTGACCCCATTCCCGCAGCCCAAAACGCTGCATCCCGTCGCGAACCACGCTAACGTTGCCGTCCGGCTCGATGGCGTACTGAAACGCTTTGGCGATGCCATCGCATTACACAAAATCTCCCTGATGATTGAGGAAGGGGAATTTATTACTCTCCTCGGCCCGTCAGGCTGTGGCAAGACCACGCTGCTGAATCTGATAGCGGGTTTCGCCGAAGCGGACGGCGGCGAGATTTTTATTGATGGTGATCTGGTTACGGATATTCCCCCCTGGCAGCGTGAAATCGGCATTGTGTTTCAGAACTATGCGCTGTTTCCCCATATGACCGTCGAAAAGAACGTGGGCTACGGCCTGCGCATGCGCGGTGTGCCAAAAGCCGAGATCGCCGACCGCGTTGCACAAGCGCTGGCGCTGGTGAAGCTTGCCGGTTACGGCCATCGCAAGCCACGTGAACTTTCTGGCGGTCAACAGCAGCGTGTGGCGCTGGCACGTGCCCTGGTGATCCGCCCCAAAGTGTTGCTGCTGGACGAGCCGTTCTCCGCACTGGATAAAAATCTGCGCCTTTCAATGCAGGTTGAGTTGAAAGCGATACAACGCAAACTTGGCGTCACCACCGTGTTTGTGACGCACGATCAGGGTGAAGCCCTGAGCATGAGCGATCGCGTGGTGGTGATGTCGGCAGGACATGTGCGTCAGATTGGCACGCCGGACGAGATCTATCGTCATCCGAAGGATCCGTTTGTTGCGGGTTTTGTGGGTGATGTGAACATTCTGCCGGGGCGCTACGCGGGTCGCGACGGCGCGGCGATACTGGCGTTGGGCGGCAATGTGCTGCGTCTGCCCGCGGAACGGGTACAGGCCACGATTGGCGAACGTCTTCATGTTTACGTCCGTCCGGAAAACGTTCAACTGGCGCCGCTTGGCCCGCACTCGCTGTTCAGCGCCACGGTTATCGCTCATGTATTTCAGGGCGATCACGTCGATGTGCATCTTGATGCGCCCGCACTTGGCAGCGCCTCGCTGTTTGCGCGCCAGTCCGGTCTGGATTCACTGACGCGCTGGCCAGTCGGCAGTCTGGTTGGCGTGAACGTTGATGACGAAGGCGTGTGCGCGTTTAGCGCGGCGACACAGGAATAAGCGCCGATGATACCTGAAACAATGAATGCGGTCATTGCGCGCCAACCGGGCGGCCCCGACGTCTTAGAACAGGTTCAGCGCAGGGTACCCACCCCTGAAGCGGGAGAAGTACTGATTCGCGTCACCTGCGCGGGTGTAAATCGCCCCGATATCCTGCAGCGCANGGCGTGCCGAAAACCCTGCCGCTCGCGCAGGCTGCGGGCGTGCCGGAAGCGGCATTTACCGTGTGGCATAACCTGTTTGAACTGGGGCATTTGCAACCGGGCGAAACCGTGCTGATTCACGGGGCGGCCAGCGGCGTGGGGACATTCGCTATTCAATGCGCACAGGCCTGCGGGGCGCGCGTGANNCCCCACCACCCGCCACAGCGAAGATTTTGTCACGGTTATTCTCGAGGAAACCCAGGGACGCGGTGTGGATGTGGTACTCGATAACGTCGGTGGCGATTACGTGGCGCGCAATCTGAGCGTGCTGGCGCCGGGTGGCCGTCATGTCAGCCTTTCATTTATGCAGGGCGCGAAGATCGAACTCGATCTGCAACTGGTGATGCGTAAAGGCCTGAGCCTGACCTCATCAACGCTGCGCCCGAAAAACGCAATGGAGAAAATGCGGCTCGCGCAGTGCATCAACAAACATCTGCTGCCGCTGATCGCCGCTGGCAAAATCGCCCCTACCCTTTATCAAACGTTACCGTTAGCACAAGCCGCAGAGGCGCATCGTCTCCTTGAAGCCAACGCCAACATCGGCAAAGTCCTGCTGCGGGTGATGTCATGATGCAGCTCTTTTTTGCCAGTACATCTGCATACGTACGTAAAGTGATGGTGTGCGCGACAATACTTGGTCTTGCTGATGAGATAGAACGGCTGGATTCTGCCGCGCATCCGATCGATCGTGACGAACGTATCGCTGCGTTTAATCCGCTGGCAAAAGTGCCAGCGCTGCGTACCCCAGGCGGACTGTGTCTCTACGACAGCCGGGTCATCTGCGAGTATCTCAACGCCCTCGCACAAGGCGATTTATTTCCGGAAACAGGGGATGCGCGCTGGAGAAGTCTGGCACGACAGGCGCTGGGCGATGGGATCATTGATGCAGCCTTGCTGGCGCGCTACGAATTCAGCGCGCGTCCGCCCGGGAAACAATGGCAGGGCTGGGCTGATGCGCAACTGAAAAAAGTCGCCGCCGCGCTGTCAGACATTGAGGGTCAGGTAAGCAGTTTTAGCCGACAACCCGACGATATCGGGCTCATTGCCATCGGTTGTGCGCTCGGTTATCTCGATTTTCGCTTTGCCGAACTTAACTGGCGTGCCCGTTACCCGCTTACCGCCGCCTGGTTCGCCCTCTTTGCGGCGCATCCGGCCATGGCGACCACGCAGCCACACGTTTAGTCAGGAGTGCGCATGTCACAACAGATCTATTTTCTTAATGGGCCAAACGCGAATTTGTATGGGCTGGATAAAAATGGCCTGTACGGCAGCGAAAGTTTTGTCAGTATCGGGGAGCGCTGTCAGCGTCGCGCCGAATCGCACGGTGTGATGTTGCTTTTCCGCCAGAGCAACCACGAAGGCGTACTGGTCGACTGGATCCAGGAAGCGCGTCAGCACGCCGCGGGACTGATTATCAACGCCGCGGGTCTGACCTACAGTTCGGTGCCAATCCTTGATGCGTTACTGATGTTTGATGGCCCGATTATCGAAACGCATATGAGCAACATCTGGAAGCGTGAGCCGTTTCGCCACCACTCCATGGTGTCGAAAGCCGCCACCGGCGTGATTGCCGGACTGGGTGTGGCAGGTTATGAACTGGCGATTGATGCCGTCGTCAACCTGCTGGGAATGCGCGCCGTATGAGCACATTAGTCTTTTACAGCGAATTCGACAGCTTCGAAGAATGGTCGGCTTTACTTGCACCGTATTTGCCCGGCGTAACGATTTGCCGCGCCGAAACGGTGCAAAACGCGGATGAGGTGCACTATGCGCTGGCATGGAAACCACCGCAGGGGTTCTTTGCGCCATACCGCAATCTCAGGCTGCTGGTGAATCTCGGTGCGGGTGTCGATGCCCTCGTCGGGCGCGATGACCTGCCGGATATCCCGATTATTCGTCTGTCCGACCCGGATATGGCGCGCATGATGGCCGGTTATGTGCTTTTTGCCGTGCTGCGCTATGCGCGCGATATTCCGGCATTCGAACGTGCGCAGCGCGAACAGCGCTGGCATTACCTGCATCCACGCTCGCCCTCCGACATCCGTGTCGGTGTGCTGGGGCTGGGAGAGCTAGGGGCGTATACAGCGCAGGAGCTGGCGCGACAGGGTTTCGACGTGCGCGGCTGGTCACGTTCGCAAAAAGAGATCAGGGGGATTCGCTGCAGCAGCGGACTCGATTCGCTGGATCATTTTCTCAGCCAGAGCGACATTCTGGTGACGATGCTGCCACTCACGCCAGACACGACAGGCCTGCTCAGTGCAGCACGACTGGCGCGGCTCCCGCCTGGCGCAGCGTTCATCAATGTCTCGCGCGGTGCGATTGTCGATCAGGCGGCGCTGACTGACGCGTTGCGTTCAGGACAGATTGCGCACGCCACGCTGGATGTGTTTGACCGCGAACCGCTGCCGCCGCACGATCCGTTGTGGCGTATGGACAATGTGCTGATCACGCCGCATCTGGCTTCCGTCGCTATTCCTGCCAGCGCCGCACAGCAGGTTGCTGAAAATATTCACCGCGCCGCACGCGGTGAATCGGTTACCCATCAGGTGTTTCCGGCGCGCGGGTATTAAAGCCTGCGCCATGCATCACGCCACTCGCACCACCTGCGGGTCAAAATAGCTCGGTGCCGCCATGCCAGGAATATACTGGTCGGAAATAAAAATGCGGCAGCGCTCGGCGAAGGCGTTCACCACCATTGAGTGCTGCGTATGGGCGACGGTCGCATAACCGAGGTGCATCGGCCGGTTCACCCCGGCCAGCCGCACGCGAATCAGGCGTTTGCCATCCTGAGACAGATGCGCTTTTGGCCGCACGTTGGCGATACCAAATCCCACGCCGTTTGCCACCATGGCGCGCACCACCTCCATATTGCCGGAGCGCATGACCACATTCGGCGTGACGCCCGCTTCGCTGAAGAGTCCAAGGAAATATTCGCGGCTCCACGGCATATCCAGCAAGACCATCGGCATCGTCGCCAGCTCCTGAATCGTCACCGCCGATTGTGTCGCAAGCGGGTGATGTTCACCTACCATCACATAAGGCGGCAACTGCGCCAGCGAGGTAAATGCGATGTCGTTGGCCGGGACTAAATCGTAGGTCAGGGCAATGTCGATATCGGCTGAACGCAGTTGCTTCAGCAACTGTTCATGGTTGCCCTCCACAAGCGTAATGCGCACGCCCGGGAACGCGCGACCAAAGCCAAAAACCAGCTCTGGCGTCAGCATGGGGGCCAGCGTATCCAGACAGCCCACACGCAGCGGGCCGCGCACATTGTTCATCGATTCTGACGCAATCGTATAAAGGTTCATCATTTGTTCCAGAATGAGCTTCGCCTCTTTCAGAACCTGATGACCGATAGCCGTCAGCGACACGCCCTGCGCGTGATGGCGCACAAACAGCTGCACGCCAAGTTCAGATTCGATATGGGTGATGGCAGCAGAGATCGACGGCGATGAAACGTGGATACGTTCTGATGCGCCAATGATGCTTCCGGCCTCGCCGGACGCGACAAAGTACTCCAGCTGACGCTGGGTGATGCGACTGAGCATGCAGGTTCTCCTGAGATCGCCGGCGCGATCATGTCGCGCCAGTCATTCTAATAGTGCAGATCCTGCTGCATTTATCATGCCAGTTTTCAAATAGCAGCATAATCGCCTGGTCTGATGGCCACGACTCTCCTGCGTCAGAAATCCTGATGCAACGACGAGGAAAAGCCTGTTTTACGGAATCAACTCATCGCGCCATTATCGGTTTCACACCAGGGAACACCGTTTGCACCCTTCTGGCGCGCCGGGTTTCGATTATTACAACAGGCAATTCCAATATGGGGATAAGAATATGTCGCGTAAGATTTGTGCTTTAGCGTTGTTGACTACGACTGTGTTGAACGCAGGAAATGTCATGGCCGCAGACAAGCTGATTGTCAGCACCTGGGGCGGCGGTTTTAAAGATCTGATCGATGAAACCATTGCGAAAGCGTTCACCAAAGAAACCGGCGTAGAAGTGCAGTTTGTTACGGGTGGCACCATCGATCGTCTCAACAAAGCCAAACTGGCTGGCGGAACACCTGAAACTGACGTGACGTTTACCACGTCGCATGTGGGTTATCTGTACGCCAACTCGGGTCTGTTTGAAAAACTCGATATGAGCAAAATCCCGAACGCCGTAAATCTGGTGCAACAGGCGAAAGTCAGCCCGTGGCACCTCGGCGTCTGGGGCTACGTTTACACCATCGGCTACCGTCCGGATCTGGTGCCAAAGGGCGAAACGTTTGAGAGCTGGAACGATCTGTGGAAGCCAGAACTGAAAGGCATGCTGGCTTTGCCTGACTGGGATCCGAGTCATATCATCGCGGTTTCCGCCAGACTCTCCGGCACCGATGCCGCGCACTGGCAGCAAGGCCAGGCGAAGATGAAAGCGCTGATCCCGAATATCAAATCTTTCTATACCGATGATGCCAACAGCCAGCAACTGATCTCCACGGGTGAAACACCGGTGCAGGTGATGCTGTCGATGAACGCCTACAACATGCTTGCTGAAGGGGTAAACATCAAACTGGCGATACCGAAAGAAGGCGCGATTTTGGGCGTCGATACCATTGGTATCAACAAGGGCACCAAACGTGTGGATCTTGCGTATAAATTTATCAATATCGCCCTTAAGCCTGAGATTCAGCAGCAGGTGGCAAAGATTTATCACGGCAGTCCAACCGTCACCAACGCGCATATCGACCCGGAAGTGGCAAAACTGCCGGGCATGCTGACCACACCTGAGCAGTGGAATGCCACCATCAATACCGATCCGCAACTGCGTGCTGAAAAAACGGCGGAGTGGCGTCAATGGTTCTCTGAAAACATCATGTCTCATTGATTTACCGGGCGGCCTGCGGGTCGCCACAGGTCTACCGGCATCCTATTACTCAGGCAACACGTATGACGAGAAAACCGACATTTTTACCCTGGTTTATTATTCCCGCCACGCTGACCGCAACAGGGCTGTTTTTCGCGATGTTCGCGGTGATGCAATTCAGCGTACGCGCCTATATTCCCGGTTCGCTCGACGTGGGCGGGTTTACGCTGGCGAACTTCAACGGTCTGCTCAAAAGCATCTATGCCGATGCTTTTATTAACACCGTCATGCTGAGCGCCAAAACCGCTATTTTTGGCCTGCTGATGAGTTATCCGCTGGCGTATGCCCTGGTACGCACCCGCACGACCTGGATCAAATCCAATATTTTGATTATCGCGATTACACCGCTGTTTCTCGGTGAAGTCGTGCGCACCTATTCATGGATTATCGTACTGGGAAACAGCGGCTTCCTTAATAGCCTGCTGCTGGCGTTGGGCATCATCTCAACCCCGGTTCAGTTTATGTTTACGCAGACGGGCGTGGTGTTGGCGCTGGTCCATGTCACCATGCCGATCATGGTGCTGATGCTCGCGACCGCGTTGTCACACATCAACCCGGATTACGAGAAAGCCGCCATCAGCCTCGGTGCAGGGCCGATCCGCACCTTACTGACCGTGACAATTCCGCTATCTTTCCCCGGCATTATCGCCAGTCTGACCACCGCGTTTGCCTGGACCTTTAGCGCCTTCGCCACCCCGCAACTCATTGGCGGCGGACGCGTCAGCACCGTGGCAACGATGGTTTATCAACTTGGTTTTTCGTCGATGAACTTTCCCTTTGCCGCTGCGCTCAGCATTGCCGGTCTAATTCTGACCATCCTGTTGTTGATGGCGCTGAAACGCATGACACGATTCCTGCACACGATGGGAGATCATTGATATGACCCGTTCGATGAACGATAAACTGACGACGCTGGCGGGTCGCCTGCTGGTCGCCGCGATTCTGATCTTTGTGATGCTGCCGACTGTCGTGGTGTTTATCTCCTCGTTCAGCAGCACCGCCGTGCTGTTCTTCCCGCCGAAAGGCTGGTCGTTACGCTGGTTCGAGCGGGCGGTGAATTACGATGATTTTCGTCACGGCTTCTATTCCGGGCTGATTGTTACCGCATGGGCATCGTCGCTGGCGGTGATCATCGGTACTACGCTGGCGATTGCCATTGAGCGCTATTCATTCCCGTACAAGCAGGTACTGGAAGGGGTCCTGATGTCGCCGCTGTTCATACCACACTTCACAATTGGCCTGGGTCTGCTGATGCTGGTATCGCAACTCAATCTGGGGCGCGGTTATCCGCTGGTGATTTTCTGCCACATCGTTCTGGTCCTGCCGTTTGTGTTGCGCAGTGTTTATGTGTCGCTAAAAAACCTTGAACAGCGCATAGAGCTGGCGGCGGCAAGTCTCGGCGCTTCGCCTCTGCGCGTGGTGTGGACCATCACTGTACCGCTGATTTTGCCGGGCCTTTTTGGCGGCTGGCTGTTTGCGGCGATCCTCTCCTTTAACGAATTTACCGCATCGTTGTTTATTACGACTCAGGCAACACAGACTTTACCGGTAGCGATGTACAACTATGTACGTGAATTTGCAGATCCAACACTGGCCGCCCTGTCGGTAATTTACATTGCCGTCACGGCAGTGATGTTAATTATTGCCAATACGTTTTTAGGTCTGGGGAAAATATTAAACGTTGAAGCCAGACATTAAGAAAAAATGAAATCCTGATCATCATTAATACCACGCCCGATTACGCTTAGCGATAAACATATCGAGGGTCGTTTATATTTAGAGGTTCAACATGTCAGCAGAGAAAATAAATACTGTTATTGTCGGCGCAGGTCAGGCCGGTATTGCTATGAGTGAACATCTGGCGCAAATGGGGGTGCCTCACGTCGTACTGGAGCGCAGCCGCATCGCTGAACGCTGGCGTTCTGAGCGCTGGGATTCGCTGGTGGCGAACGGCCCGGCCTGGCACGATCGCTTTCCGTCGTTGAAATTCGATAATATTTCCCAGGAAGCCTTTCCGCCGAAAGAGCGTATGGCTCAATATTTTGAAGACTATGCGAAGATGCTTAATGCGCCCGTGCGCACCGGCGTTGACGTGCATCAGGTTACGCGTCTGGCAGGACGAAGCGGGTTTAAAGTGGTGACCTCTGCCGGTGAGTTTGAGGCCGACAATGTCGTGGCTGCCACCGGTCCATTCCAGAAACCGTCATTTCCCCGGATCGTGCCGGAAAGCGCCGGGTTGCATCAGATTCACTCTTCCGTCTACAAAAATCCGCAGCAACTGCCCGCTGGCGGTGTGCTGGTGGTGGGTGCGGGGGCGTCCGGGACGCAAATTGCTGAGGAATTGCGTCAATCAGGTCGTGACGTTTATCTGTCAGTTGGCGAGCATTATCGTCCGCCGCGCGCTTACCGCAATCGTGATTACTGCTGGTGGCTCGGTGCGCTCGGCCTGTGGGACGAGGTTAAAATAAAGCCGAAGAAAGAGCATGTGGCGTTTGCGGTGAGCGGTTATGAAGGCGGTAAAACCGTGGATTTCCGTCGCCTGGCGCATATGGGTATTACGCTGGTGGGCATCACCAGAAGCTGGGATAACGGTGTGCTGAGCTTTGCCGACGGTCTGGTTGAAAATATCGCTGAGGGTGACAAAGCCTATTTTGACGTACTGCGCGATGCGGATGCTTATATTGAACGCAACGGTCTGGATTTGCCCCCGGAGCCGCTGGCATGGGAGCTACTGCCAGATCCCGAATGTCTGCTCAATCCGCTGACGCAATTAGATATTGCGGCGGCGGGCATTACCACTATTATCTGGGCGACCGGTTTTAAATTTGATTTTAGCTGGCTGCAGGTTGATGCGTTCGATGAAAACGGCCTGCCGTTTCATAAACGCGGTATTTCCGCAGAACGTGGCATTTATTTTCTCGGCCTGCCGAATCTGGTAAACCGCGCATCATCCTTTATTTATGGCGTATGGCATGACGCTAAATACATTGCCGATCATATTGTTTTGCAGAATGCTTACACCGACTACGAAAAAATATAATTACCCGTGTGAGGCTTGTTATCACCACGCATGGCTAAATAAACGTTTATTTAGCCATCGTGTGCTGGTGAATCTGTTTCTGCAGGTGCCGGCAAGGATTTCTCTGGCACTGGAGATCGATCCTGTGGTGATATGAGTATTCATTCATTAGCAGGGCGAAAACAATGCGTCATCTTCCACCCACTGCCACGCTGCGCACGTTTGAAGTCGCCACGCGCCACGCTACCTTCACCGCCGCCGCCGAAGAGCTGTTTATTACCCAAAGCGCCGTCAGCCATCAACTAAAGAACCTTGAGGCGCTCTGGGGTCTGCAACTTTTTCAGCGCGGTAAATCCCTGAGCCTGACACCCGCCGGAGCAGCGCTTGCGCCGCTGGTACGAGAATTTTTCAGCAAACTTGATACAACCCTTTCGGATCTGCGTGAACAAAATGGCCGGGTACGATTGCGCGTTAACACCACGTACTCTTTTGCGCTCAAGTGGTTGTTACCTCGCCTGCCGGACCTGGCGTGTTTACATCCGGAGATCCTGGTGTCGCTGGACAGCTCGGATAAAATCATCAACTTTGCAGGAACAGAGTCCGATGTGGCAATTCGGTTTGGTCATGGTAACTACCCTGCACTTTTCACCGAGTTTTTATTTCGCGAGCAGATATTTCCGGTAGCCAGCCCGTCGCTTTTGCAGCGTTTTGGCATGCCAGCAGAACCAGCCGAACTGCTGCGCTACCCGTTGCTGACGCGTGATGGTGCCGATCTGGTGCCTAAATGGGATGCCTGGTTTGAGCAAACCGGCGTCAATATCAACGTGCTGCATGAGAGTGTGCGCTTCGCCGATACCAACATGACAATTGAAGCCGCGCTTCTCGGCCAGGGTATCGCGCTGGCGCGCAGCGGGCACGTTGAGAAAGAGCTGGCTGAAGGTACGTTGACGCGTCTTTTTGACATCCGGTGTCCTTCACCGGCCGCGTATTACTTTGTCTGCCCGCAGGGGATAGAAACCCAGCCGCACGTGTTGAAATTCCGGCAGTGGCTGCTGGATGCGTCACAGCAGGCGCAGCAGCGTTACCGTTAAACTATGAGTATTCTTTCATACTCTAATGACAACACTTCATTGTTCATCATCGCGGGGGCTGTTTAGTATCACTGCATGTCCGGAACCCTTATTTCACTGACGTTATTTGCGGCCTTGCTGCATGCCACCTGGAATACGCTACTGCGCGGCGGCAAAGATAAGCTGTGGTCGATGACCATCATGTGTGTGGCGATTGCCTTTACCAGCGTTATTATGGCGCTGTTTTTGCCGATCCCGGCTCGTGCCAGCTGGAAATACGCGCTGCTGTCGGCCCTGTTGCACGTGGGTTATAACCTGTTTTTGATACGCAGCTATCAGAGTGGAGAACTCAGTCAAACCTACCCGGTTGCACGAGGATCTTCGCCGCTCCTGATAACCTGCGCGGCAGCGCTGTTCGCCGGGGAGAAAATCGCCTTTCATACCCTTGGCGGCATCGTGCTGGTTTCGTCGGGGATCCTGATGCTGGCGGTCAGACAGCGTCGCCTGGCGATGCCGGGAGTGAAACATGCCCTGGGAACCGGGGCTTTTATCGCGGCTTACAGCGTGGTCGATGGGATGGGCGTGCGAGTCTCTGGCCATGCGCTCGCTTATACGGTGTGGATGAGCGCCCTCTGGGGGGTGATGATGCCAGCGCTTTATATCATCCTGCGCGACAGCAAAAGTTTACTGTGCTGGCGGCCGGAACTGCTGAGTGCCGCGGCGGGTGGGCTGGTTTCTCTGCTGGCTTACGGCATTATTATTTACGCCATGGCGTCGGCGCCCATGGGTGCCGTTTCAGCGCTACGTGAAACCAGCGTGTTGTTTGTGGCGGTACTCGGTTACTGGTTTTTCGGCGAAGCATTGACGTTCAGAAAAATACTGGCGTGTACGGTGATCGTCACTGGCACACTGCTGATAGGTTAAGTGAATCTGAATCAGGAGAACTTACGATGTCAGACCATCCGACAATTGCATTGATTGGGCCTGGTGCGATTGGTACGACCATCGCCGCGATGCTGCACGAAGTGGGTCGCACGCCGTTACTGTGCGGGCGCTCCGCGCATCCGGAATTACGTTTACGCCACGATGCGGGTGAGATTGTCGTACCCGGCCCGGTATTAACCGATCCGACGGCGATCTCCCGTCCCTGCGATCTGGTTTTCGTCGCGGTGAAAACCACCCAGAACGCCGACAGCGCCGGGTGGTTAAACGCGTTGTGCGATAAGAATACGGTGGTCTGTGCGCTGCAAAACGGCATCGAACAGAAAAGCCAGCTCGCTCCCTGGGTCAATGGCGCGACGGTGCTGCCTTCCGTGGTCTGGTTCCCGGCGCAGCGCGAGCCGGATGCCTCGGTCTGGCTGCGTGCCAGACCGCGTCTGACGTTGCCGGATGTCCCGCAGGCCAAACGTGTAACGGATGCGCTCAGCGGCTCAGGCTGCGCGGTTGAGCTGTCTGCGGATTTTGCCTCCGTCGCATGGCGCAAGCTGCTGCAAAATGCAGTCGCGGGACTGATGGTGCTGGCGAATCGCCGTGCCGGAATGTTCTCCCGCGAGGATATTAGCGAACTGGCTCAGGCCTATCTGCGTGAGTGTCTTACCGTTGCTCGTGCCGAGGGTGCAGTGCTGGACGATGGGGTGGTGCTTGACATCGTCGAAAATTTGCAGCGCGCGCCCGCTGACTTAGGCACGTCGATTCTCGCCGACCGACAGGCCAACCGTCCTTTAGAGTGGGATATTCGAAACGGTGTAATACAGCGCTTAGGCCAGGCGCACGGCATCCCCGTTCCCATCAGCGATGTGCTGGTTCCGCTGCTGGCGGCTGGCAGTGAAGGCCCCGGTTAAAGACGGCGAAGTTGGCCTGTCAGAGGTCGACGCCACATTTATCCGAGGGCATTATGCTGGTCGTCGGATGACTTGCGCTGCCTCAGGACGCTTAACCACGTTGGTGTCGGTTATTCAACCAGGCCAGACTGACCCGGTAAAACAGGAATGACCGCTTTGTACCATAGGCGGACGTTGCAATGTTTGTTCAGTTAACACAAGTTGAGCGTTTCATAATGATATCTCTCTGGGGATCTGACCCAACCTGGAAGATATGTTCACCCACCTCGGTAAACCCAAGCTTACGGTAAAAAGAGATTGCCCTTGGATTATGTTCCCAGACACCTAACCAGACAACATCCGATCCCTTTGCCTCAAATTCAGTAAAGCACTTCCGTATAAGTGCTTGTGCAAATCCTTTGCCATGATAAGGTTCATCGACATACAGACACAGGATTTCCCCGGCGTGAATGCTATTTACACAGGGAGGAAACTCTTCCCACCTCAGTTGAGCGTACCCTATCAGTTTGCTGTCGTATTCGCAGACTAATGTAATCCAGTCTTGTCTGAGGATTTCTTTCATTTGAATTTCCGTTGAATAGCTTGCCTGGCAGTGAAGTTCCATATCCTCCTGAGTATTACCATCCTCAAAAGTTTTTCTGAAGGTTCGTTCGGCTAAAATGGCAAGTTCTTCTGCATCAGAAGGACTGGCTCTACGGATTAACATTTATCATTACTCTCTGAAAAGTAATCTAATTTTTGTCCGGGTTTACGATAAATATCGGGTCGATTGATTTGCCAGACAAAATCTGGCCGGTTCAATGGGTTATACCCCAGCTTCTGGTATAACCAGGGCGCGCTGTCGGTTACCAGCATTATCCGTCGCAGACGTGACATCACTGGATGGGCGTGACAGCATTCAATCAGCCAACGACCAAGACCACTTTTCTGATAATCGTTCAGCACGTAGACGTCGCACAAATAACCAAAAGTGGCATAGTCTGTGACCAGACGGGTGAAGCCGATTTGTCTTGTTCCATCCAAAAGCGCAAAACAAAGGCTGTTCTGGATTGATATTCTTACCGTTTCAGCATCAATACCAGGAGCCCAGGACGATTGCGAGAGGTAATCGTGAATGGCTTCCAGCTGAAAAAACGCGGGATCGGTTGTGACAGTAAATTTGCCTTTGGTAAAACGCAGGTGCTGATTATTCACCGAACTTCTCCTTCTGGGCTACTTGTGATGAGGCACAGGGCTGTCCTCTATACCGGGGAATGCTCAGGATGCTTTTTCATGTACTGTCATGATAAATACCAGCGGGCTCTCCCCCTGGTTTTCATAGAAATGAGGAACGTCCGTTCTGGCTGTTGCCGAACAGCCAGTTTTTACCAGATACACGTGATCCTGTACGCCCAGTGTGAGCGTGCCCAACTGAACATAAAACAGTTCAAGCGTTTCTTCCGTGTGGCCGGGTGAAGCAAACTTTTCCCCAGGCTGCATTTCCCACATCCAGAGCTCGGTCATATCAGGGCCACCCGACCCTGCGAGCAATCTTGCTCTCCCGCCTTTTTCACCTTTCCACAATTCTGGGATCTCATCTTCAGCAATAAGATGCACGGTCGGTTTGGAACTGACATCTACAAAATCAGCCACCGAAACCCCCATCGCGGCAGCCAGGCGGCATAACAGGGCAATGCTGGGATTCGCCCGGCATCCCTCTATCTCAACCAGCGCTCCCTTGCTGACGCCTGCCCGACGGGAGAGTTCATCGAGGGATATTTTCTTTTGCTTACGATACAGTTTAATTCGCTGAGATACGGCTTCATTCACAGTGTTGACGATAGCATTTGCATCGGTCATTAAATTGACTTTTTTGGTCATCGGTCATTATCATGGAATAAATTGGTCATTACAGGATTATCACGTGTTAACAGTATCTCCGTCAATTGCCCCTGAAATTTATCGTATTGCTCCAGGTTTTCGGGCACTCAGTATCTGCGTAAAAGCTGCGCCAGTGCTTAATCCCGACACTGGAGAAACGGCGCTGCGGGAAGCCTGTGAAGCAGTTCTGGCCGGTGAACCTGAATGGGCGGAATCTCATCTGGCCGCATGGGCCGACGTTTTTCAAAAGTTTGGTGCTAAACCGAAACGCACCCCTTGCTCAGCTGATGCGTTACGTAAGCGTCTATTACGTGATGGAACGATGCCAGCGCTCGATCCCATCGTTGATCTTTATAATGCCGTTAGTCTCCGCTACGCCGTTCCGGTTGGTGGAGAGAATATCTCTGCTTATCAGGGGGCGCCGCGTCTGGCTGTGGCAAAAGGAACAGAGCCTTTTGATACCGTCAAAGAGGGTGAAACCGCCGTTGAATATCCTTCACAAGGCGAGGTTATCTGGTGTGATGATATCGGCGTGACCTGCCGTCGCTGGAACTGGCGACAGGGGATCAGAACCCGCTTAGGCGTGGAAGCTCAACAAATGTGGTTTATTCTGGAAAGCCTGCCGCAGATGCCGTTGGAGAGGCTTCATGAAGCCGGGAAGATGCTGACCGATGGCCTGGAAAAAATGATGCCCGGTCTGCGGTTTGAAGTTGCTCTCATCGGAGAACAACACCAGTAATATCATTCAGGAGAAACATTTATGTTTACCGGCTTGTCGGCGTTTCCATTAACCCCAGTCACCGCCAGCGGCGTGGATGAAAAGGGCTTTAGCCATATTCTTTCCCGCCTGACAGAAGCCCGTGTTGATTCTATGGGCATCCTGGGGTCAACCGGAAGCTATGCCTATCTGACCCGGGAGCAGCGCAAGCGCGTAGCAACTCTGGCAAAACAGCATGCCGGAGACATCCCTGTTATGGTGTGTGTGGGAGCGGTCAGTACCGATGCTATTCTGCATCTGGCAGACGATGCGCAGGCAGCTGGCGCGAATGCCCTGTTACTCCCGGCGGTAAGCTACCAGTCACTTCGTGACGAAGAAGTCTTCTCCCTATTCGAGACCGTTACACGGCACGTCTCTGTACCGGTGTGCATCTATGATAATCCGGGCACTACGCATTTTACCTTTACGGATGAACTACACGGTCGTCTCTCATCACTTGAGGGTGTTCGCTCGGTCAAGATCCCTGGCGTCCCGGATAGCCCGGCTGCAGCGACTGAGCGGGTGAATGCGTTACGTCAACATCTGCGCCCTGGCGTAACCATCGGTATCAGTGGCGATGCGTATGCGGGGTTGGGATTAAACGCTGGCTGTGAAGTCTGGTATTCCGTGTGTGGTGGTCTGTTCCCTGAGGTAGCGAAACAAATCACTGAAGCAGCGGCGGCAAACGAGCATGAACGCGTTACTGCCCTGACAACCCGCCTTGAGCCGTTGTGGTCGCTGTTTCGTAAACATGGCGGAAGTCTTCGCGTTATTGCCGCTGCCGCTGGTGTGCTTGGGCTTACCGACATGGATTGCCTGCCTCGACCTCTGCAACCGTTGTCAGCAGGCGATATCGCGGATATTGCCAATGTGATAAGGGCGCTGGAGCTGAAGTAATCTACCCGCAGGACTGGAAGCGTTGGCGTTTTCTGGCGTAATGATGAAACACCTTCCGCTGCGCTAAACCGCTTTTTGTACTTTCTGGCACAGGTTTAGCGCGCGGAGTTATTTAGTAGGTACGGAAATAATATTGAATCAGCTCAGGATTTTTTGTTTGCGTCAGCGCAGTCATCAGCAATATCCGGGCTTTAGCAGGATTCAATGAATCCGCGACCAGGCCAGGTTGGCCTTTATCGACGGGTACAACACCATTCCCTGTACGAGATGAACGTATCACTATAATTCCGGCTTCCTCTGCTTTCCTGATCCCTGCCTCGCTTCTGACAGAAACAGAACCCGCCCCGGTTCCGGCATAAATGATCCCGTCAACATGATGTGAAATTGCTGCATCATACATATATTCCGGATCGTCCTGATAACCATAAATAATCACGACTTCTGGTAATTTTCGCAGGTTTCGCACATCAAATACTGAACGCAGGGTATGCACCTTTTCCACTCGCGTCTCAAATTGCGGTGTACCGTTTACAATAATGCCCAGATACCCCTGCTCGGTCGCTTTGAATGTATCCAGCGTGGTTGCGTTAGTTTTAGTGACGAATCTTGCCGAACCAATACGATCATTTAATACCACCATCACCCCGCGGCCCCTGGCATTGGGATCTGCTGCCACAGTAACGGCTTCCAACAGGTTCATCGCACCATCCGCGCTAATCGCTGTCGCTGGTCTCATTGCGGCAGTGAACACCACGGGCTTGTCGCTCTTGACCGTCAGATTCAGGAAGTACGCTGTTTCATCCAACGTATCTGTACCATGAGTAATCACCACACCATCCACATCATCACGCGCCAGTAGCGTATTCACCTGCTGAGACAGTTTTAAAATAATATCACTGGTCATATTTTCACTGCCAATATTAGCAATTTGTTGACCATCAACACGTGCTATATTTTTCATCTCTGGTACAGCATTAATTAATGTCTGAACACCAATCTCGCCAGATTTATAACCCGATGTTTGTGTTGTATTTGCTGCCGTCCCAGCAATCGTGCCTCCTGTCGCAAGAATCACAATATGAGGTTGTGTAGTAGCGCTAAATATACTTTGACTGATAAAAAGCAAAGCCACAGCAATGAATATTCTTATATTCATTTTCTTTTCCTCTGAATTTAATTGAACAGGGTGAAAACTGTCAGACTTTTAAATAATCAGGCCAGCACCATTTTTCCAATAATTAAGCCAACGGTAACCGAAACAATGACGTTGACTAAGCCTGGTCGCATAAAGCTATGATTAAGTACGAACTTACCAATCCGCGTGGTTCCGGTGTCATCAAAAGCTAATGCTGCAAGACACTGACCCGCCACGGGAATAAAAAAATAGCCATTGACCGCTGGCCATGATCCAATCAGCGCATAGGCGGGCAGCCCTAACGCCAACCCCAGGGGCAATAAAATGAGGGTTGTTGCAGCCTGACTGCTGACCATCGCGGAGACAAAAAACATCATGATAGCAATGAGCCAAGTATGCTGTTGTAAAAGTGTCTGAACTTCCGCTTTGATCAATTCGATATGCCCGTTTACAAAGGTTTCGCTCATCCATGCAAGCCCGAAAGCACAGACAATCGCGAGCGCTCCGGCGCGGAAAACCGTACCGCTAATGATTTGATCCACTTGCGGGCGACACAACAATACAATCAGACAGGCAAAAGAGAGCATAGTAATCTGGATTGCTGCTGACATTGAAAGCGGTTGTAGCCCTTTTGCTGTTTCGACCATTGGACGCAGGGCCGGAATAAGCCCCAACAATACAATCACAACCGCACTCATTAAAAACAGCACAACTGAGAGCCTGGCGCGCGACGTAACTTCTGTTTTTTTGCTTTCCTTCTGAACCGGCTGAATTACCCCTTCAGCCAGTCGGCGCTGGTACTCCGGGTCGTCTTTTAATTCTTTGCCTTTATTGAAGGTTGCGATTGCCCCCAATGCCACACCGATCAATGTTGCAGGGACACAAATCATCATGATGGTGGAAATTGAAATACCTAAAGGTGCCATCAGGCCGATCATCGCTGCCATTGCGGCTGATATCGGGCTGGCGGTGATTGCCTGTTGTGAGGCGATGACAGAAATGGATAGTGGACGTTCAGGGCGGATCCCTGAGTCACGAGCAACTTCAGAGATAACCGGCAACAAGCTGTACACCACATGCCCTGTTCCAGACATAAAGGTAAAAAGATAACAAATAAAAGGAGCCAGCAACGTAATATAACGTGGGTGCCGTCGCAGAATTTTTTCTGCCAGTTTAACCAGTAAATCCAGCCCCCCGGCAGCCTGCAATGATGAGGCGGCTAATACAACAGAAAGAATAATAAGAATAACATCAATAGGCGGTGTTGAAGGTGTCAGGCCGAATACGAATACCATAACGCCCACACCCAACCCACCGACCATCCCTAAAAATACGCCGCCGATTCTGGCGCCAATCATCAAAGCAATAAGAATAAAACACAATTCCGTCCAAAACATACTTCCTCCTGACCTGTGTGGAGTGAATGCTGGGTTAATTTAATGGAACAGCGTTAACAGGCAGAATAAGGTTTGCCAAAACCGAATGCGCCGTAATGTGATAAAACCTGCGCAGCAGATTGCCCTCCCGCTCGCATGGCTGACATCACCATTTCATTATCAGGTTCATCTGTACCGGATCGCATAATGGAGATCATAAAACCGGTTAAAAACGCGTCACCTGCTCCCAGCGTATCGATTGGTTCGATATACTGAGGATGCCACTCAAGATAACCATTTGCAGATAAATAATAAACACCCTCATGTCCACGGGTCGCGATAACATGCCGGCAACCGTAATAATAAATCTTTTCAAGTTTTTCTTTTATTTCATCTGATGATAAACCACTGCAAGAAATAAAACCGTAGCTTATCCATGGGCATACACTTTCGAAATATTCATCAGTACCACGCCCGGAAAAATCAAACGAAATAAGATTATTCTTCTGTTTTATCTTTTCCAACTCTGGCTCCAGAAAACCGTTGATGCTGGAGTGTACTAAATTGAATTGAGAAATATAATGGAGATCGTCTTGTGATAGTGTCAAAGGATGCTCACGTAGCACCCCATTTTTATTGCTGGCAACAAACTCCCGATCACCATTTTTCAGCCGAATACATGCGTATCCATTCTCACCGTCATAATGACGGCAGTGAGTAGTATCTATCTTTAACTCATGCAAGACATCCTGCACATGCCTTGCAGCCTCATCACCGCCAAAGACTCCCATGAAAGCAGCAGGTACGCCAGCGAGTTTTGCATACACGGAAAAATTTAATGCATTCCCCCCCGGATACATCACTCCGGAATGGAGGTATTTATCGACAACATTGTCACCAATACCTATAACGCTGATGCTCATAACTAATCCTTGATTTATATATAGAATAAAAAGCGTCCCTGCTTTTTCAAAATCCCTGGTTATTAATACTCAACTTTCCACATATAGCGACGCGTGGTCAACGGGTGCTGACGAGCCCTTGCAAGTGCGCGATTGTAGACAGGATAAACGTTATTAAAAAGAGAATGATTGAAATAATCTATCACCGTCGTCTTGATAGTAGATAACCCTAATTCTTTCGCATCGACAACTTCAATCCGGCGGCCATACTTTTTCAGGAAGTTTAGAGCGCGCTCATCCACAGGCCGGGCGCTACCCTCAGATAACTGGAAGAAAAACGGTGTGTTCGCATCAGTAATCTCAAAAGGCCCATGGAAAAACTCACCGCTGTGGATACATGCTGAGTGAATCCACTGCATTTCCATAAAGATACAGATACTCTGAAGATATGCCGCGCCGTAACCGGCGCCACTGGCGACGGTATAAATAACCTTGTCATCTTTATATTCCTGCGCAAATGACACAGCCCGCTCTGCGACATGCTCACATGCACGATAGACAATGCGGTTAATTTTACTTACCCCGTCAAGGAAGTCATCGTAATGAATATAGCCTTCAGTCTGCTGCAAGAGTTCGACTGCGCTCAGCAAACCTTTCATCGTCTTTTCTTCAGCAATGTCTTTGTTATCGCCAAAAGTGTAACTTTCCACATAGTCGCAATGGGCGACTAATGGTGAATCCATCACCCATGTTAACCCAATAACTGGCGCGCCATGTTGACGCGCAAGCTCAGCCGCCTTAATGGTCTCCGGGGTATTCCCTTTGTGCGAAGCCACGATAACAACCGCATTCTCTCCCAGTGCCGATGGCAGGTTGTTAATGAATTCTCCGCTGTTGTACAGGCCAACGGTAAGACCTTTCGCCTCTTTCTCTAAAAAAGCTTTCGCCGGATAAAACGCGGCATAAGAGCCACCACAGGCCACGTAATAAACGTATTTTACTCCCCCTTTATCCCCCTGGCTGGCCAAAATGTCGCTAACAATTTCTTTCATACTCATCATACATCCCTCTGGTTCTTACTTTGACCCGGCGAACACCGCCGCCACAAATGACTTGTAATGTGTTGGTGTTTTTATATGACATTTAGATACATTTATTCAAGATGCAAAGCAAAAAAAAACGGGATCCGCGACGCAGATCCCGATTTGGATGAATCAGATTGTTGTTAGCTGAAAGGTGAAAACTACACCGTGAAGCGAATTTTGTCGCCAACAATCAGTTGCCTGGAGACACAGGACAACTCGCCTTTGTTGTCGATCATTTCACTCTTAATGAGGATGAGAGGATGACGCTCTGCCACACCAAGATAATGAGCAACCTCAAAATTCGCATAAACCAGTTCGATCATTTTACGTGAGTGGGTAAACCACAAACCGTATTTCTCACGTAAGCACTCATATAGTGATTGATTATTAAGCTCTTCCTGTAACAGAAAGGCAAAGCGTGGTGGCATCTGGACGGTTTCCAGCGAGACGGGAACGTCATCAGCATAGCGAATACGTTCGATGACAACGGCTTTTTCTTCGGCAGTCATGCCCAGCAAGAATCGTGTTTCATCATCGATAGACTCGAATACTGATTTGATAGTACGTGAACCGGGCCGTCGCCCCTGCGACTGGCATAACTCGGTGAAACTCATTATCCCTGTCATACTACGCTGAAATTTTTCACTGGAAACAAATGTTCCCTTACCCGACACGCGGGTCAGGAGATTTTCACGCGTTAATGCGTCTAGTGCTTTTCGCACGGTCACCCTACTGACCTCCCATTGTGCGCTTAGCTCATTTTCAGTAGGGATCTGCTGTCCAGGTTGATATTCGCCACACAAAATAGCTTCTTTGAGGGAGGCTTCAAGCTGTTTATAGAGTGGCTTCGCGCTTTTGCTGTCAGGCTGCTCCATTATTTGTATCTCTTTGTATTATAAAATACCCGCCATGTATTATAACAATTTACCTGACATTTGCTCGCTGACATAGACCCATAACAGCGAAAAGCGGTGAAAATGAAATTGATTGTGGGGTTGGCGAGAACATTTAGTCTTCCCATCACATCGATAACGAAGTCGCCATGTAGAATATGGGTTCGGTCTCAGAAATGCTGGAGAGTTGAAACTGGAGCGGCGAAGGAAATCGGAAAGTCAAGGTAACCAATTGAAAAATAGTTAATTTTCAATTTATGCGTTATCTTATATCTCCAAAACACGGATGCTTTGAATTCAAGCTGTTTGAACAGTCAGTACAGCACAACCCGTATTAACTA
The DNA here is from genome assembly GCF_001188485.1 of Trabulsiella odontotermitis. Classification (GTDB taxonomy): domain Bacteria; phylum Pseudomonadota; class Gammaproteobacteria; order Enterobacterales; family Enterobacteriaceae; genus Trabulsiella; species Trabulsiella odontotermitis_A. The sequence continues at coordinate 126,450 of NZ_JNGH01000076.1, read as the reverse complement.
TGGCTCTCACTCTTCGTGATTCTAACGGTTATTGACCGACTCCATAAATGACAATGTCAGTCATACAACTATGGGCGAACTTCCGCTCCTCGCTCAAAGCAGACCTGATGAGCACACAGCCTAACCTTTGCAAGTTATAAGCAGACCTTTAAAGGTTATGGTTTGGTCCGCCCAGAAGTCTGGCTAACCTCGCTAAAAAATGGTCGTCTGAATTTCGGTTGTGACGTTCGTACTGAACGCTTAGATTCATTTTCAATCTATTGAGAGGATATGGCTATGAACTTTGCAGAACTCCACAACCAGCATGACCCCCTTCTTATTGCTAACGTTTGGGATGCCACGAGTGCTGTTGCAGCGCAAGAATCAGGTTATCAGGCTCTGGGAACGTCCAGCGCAGCAATAGCGTCCACACTGGGATATGAAGACGGGCAGGGAATGCCGTTTGATGAATTATTTTATATAGTCACCCGTATCCGGGCTGTCAGCAACCTGCCATTGAGTGTTGACATGGAGGCAGGATATGGTGATTCAGCCGAAGAGATAATAACCAATTTCAGACGCCTTGCTCAGTCAGGTGTATCAGGCGTTAACCTTGAAGACAGCAGAGTCATAAACGGAGTTCGTCAACTTGACGATGTATCTGATTTTTCTCGTAGTCTGAGAATAATATGCAATACGCTGAGAAGCGAAAATTATAGCCTGTTTCTGAACATCCGGACTGACACTTACATGCTCAGGCATGAAAGCGCGTTACAGGAGACGATATTACGGGGTCAGCACTATAAAGCTGCCGGTGCTGACGGCCTTTTTGTTCCCTGCCTGACGTCAGAGAAAGAGATAAGCCTCATTGCAGAGGCAACGGGTCTGCCTCTGAATGTTATGTGTATGCCTGATCTTCCGTCGTTCGGTAGGCTGAAACTGGCCGGGGTAAACCGCATTTCAATGGGCAATTTTGTGCATTCAGCCATTCAGTCAAAGCTGACTGATTTAATGCATGGGATCCAATCTCGTCAGACGTTTGAAGGACTTTTTGGTGATGAAAGTAATCGATAAGAGTTTGTGCGATATCTGGTATCAGGCATTACTTGAACGTGCTTCAGAATATACTGGCGTGTTTTTTGTCGGCGTCAAAACCACTGGCGTATTCTGCATTTCGGTATGTCGGGCACGAAAGCCCAAACGTGAAAATGTAGAGTTTTATAAAGATGCCAAATCTGCCCTGGCGGCCGGCTTTCGTCCCTGTAAAGTCTGCAGACCCGCAGAAAATGCGCATAGCGCGCCATCGTTTGTTGAACAGGCGCTTACGCTTGTCCAGCGCGATATTAAATCACGTGTATCTGACGCTGAGCTTCGTCAGCATGGGATCAGCCCTGAACGGGTACGACGCTGGTTTTTGCAGCATCACGGCATCACTTTTCAGGCTTTCCAGCGAATGCAGCGGGTAAACATTGCTTTGCAGGAGTTGAAGAACGGACGAGCGGCAACTGACGTTGCGCTGGACAATGGCTATGAATCCCTGAGCGGGTTTGGTTATACCTACAAGCGACTTACTGGCGCAGCTCCAACTCAGTCAGCCCAGGTGATTGTCATTCACCGGTTTACCACTACGCTGGGGCCAATGTTTGTCTGTGCCACGGAGCGGGGAGTTTGCCTGCTGGAGTTTACCGATCGCCGGATGTTAGAAACGGAATTTCGAGACATCCAGCGTTTACTTAACGCCAGAATTGTCACAGGAGAAAACAGCCATACCCGGCAGACAGTAAAAGAAATCAGCGAATATTTTGCCGGAACTCGCCGGCAGTTTGATCTCTCTATAGATGCCCCGGGTAGTCATTTTCAACACTCCGTCTGGCATGAGTTGAGTACTGTTCCATATGGACAAACCTCACACTACCAGGCTATTTCACTACTAATTAACAAGCCAAATGCTGTACGCGCCGTCGCTGCGGCTAATGGTGCAAACCGGATTGCGATAGTTATCCCCTGTCACAGGATAATTGGAAAAGATGGAGGGATGACAGGTTACGGTGGTGGTATTTCACGTAAAGAATGGCTCATTGAGCATGAGAGAAACAATGTTTAATGGTCTGATACCCCACCCCAATGCAGCAGGAAAATTTAATGCTCTGTATGAGGTCGTAGTACTTGTGACTTTTGAATGTTTGTTGCAACTAAAGGTCCGCTTTTCGCTCAAAGCAGACCACAACCTCTGAGCCTCCTATAATTGTCCGCCTTGTGCCAAAAGCGGAAGTTGCTAACATTGTGATATGTTACTTTCTGAATACGGGGCACGTGATGGTCACCACACATGTTTTTATCGCGGTCAGTCTTGATGGTTATATTGCCCGGCAGGATGGCGATATCGACTGGCTGTTGAAGCGCGATGACCCGACAGAAGATCATGGCTATGCAGCATTCATCGCGGACATAGATTGGATCGTTATGGGTCGAGGCAGCTATGAGAAGGTGCTGACCTTTGACGAATGGCCTTATGATCGGCCCGTGCTGGTGCTCTCCCGACAGCTAACTGATACCCCCGTACCTGAGAAGCTGAAGGGCAAAGTGCAGTTCTCATGTCGTGCGCCAGGAGAGGTGCTTGCTGACCTGACGGAGCAGAACGCGCATCGCGTCTATATCGATGGCGGGCAGGTAATACAGTCGTTCCTGCGCGAAGGTCTGGTCGCCGATATCGTTATTACTACCGTTCCTGTCCTGCTCGGTTCGGGAAAACCGTTGTTCGGAACCCTGACTGAGGATATAGATTTGACTCTGATATCAAGCCGCAGCTTCCCTTCGGGTCTGGTGCAGTCGCACTATCGGCTGACGTCATAAACTGCATATCAACATAACGGCGACCTCCGCTAAAGCGAGAGTTATGCCCTGCTGCCAGCGGTACTTTTTACTTCAACTGGAGTGACCACGCTCCTCGCTGCTGGCTGGCCTTCACCCTAACCCCTTCGAACCAGAAACGGACATCCCGGTCACTATTTCTTCTTATTCAACATCGATTTTAAATCGGCAAAAGGATTATAGGTCGCAGCACCGACATCTTTCTGTGCATCCTCCCCCGCCACCACGCTTGTGCCGTACTGGTCGGCTTCTGTGTATTTCGAATGTTCATGGTCATGACAAAACAGGCACAACAGCTCCCAGTTGCTACCGTCTTCCGGGTTATTGGTATGATCGTGATCGATATGGTGAACCGTTAATTCGCGGAGGTTTGAATAAACAAACTCACGCGAGCAACGCCCGCATACCCAGGGATAGATTTTTAATGCTTTCTCACGATAACCACTTTCCAGTCGCGCGTAGTTTTTTGGGATCAGAGCCATTGCCAGTGCTACCTGTTAAAAAGAGATAAGTGAACACTATATCGCAAAAAGCGGCAGAAGAAGAACCGTACCGCGCGCCGGGTCAGTGAAGGGTTTCCCACAGCAGTTTTATCAGCAGCGTACAGGCCAGCAGCAGGAAAAGTCGGCGTATCCAGTGATTTCCCCCTTTGAGGGCAATCTGCACGCCGATGACAGAACCACTAATTGCCGCGATCCCTAACGGAATGGCCAGTTCATAATGAATAAGACCGTTCGGAACGAGAAAAAATAACGTGGCGAAGTTGGTACCAAAATTGACGACCTTGGCGCAGGCGGTAGCGCGCAAAAAATCAAAATGAAAGAAACGAATAAACAGGAACAGCAGAAAACTTCCCGTTCCCGGGCCAATAAACCCGTCATAAAAGCCAATAGCAAACCCCAGACACATCCCCTTGAGCAGGTCAGCCCGGCCAGGCGGCTGGCTGTTGTCATGGTTCCCGAACTGCGGTTTGAACCAGGTGTAAGCCACCATCATCGCCAGCACAATAATCACCACCGGGCGCATCCATGCGGATGGCATAAAGTCCAGCAGTCTGATCCCCACATACGCGCCGACAACCGCACTTACAGCCGTGGGCAGGATCAGTTTCCAGGGAAGCCGCAACCTTGTCATAAACTGCCTGACGGACATCAGATGTCCCATCACCGAAGAGAGTTTGTCGATGCCCATGATTTGGGCAGGCGTAAAGTGGGGAAGCGTGGTATAGAAGGTCGGAATGGTGATCAATCCACCCCCGCCGACGGCCGCGTTAATGATGCCCGCAATAAATGCCACCGGGATCAGGATATAAAGCTCGTGGCTCATGAATATTCCTTTCTGAATGATACCCGGCGGCTATGGTAGGATTGCGTTAACTGGCAGTCCAATATATAAATAACTATCGATTTATATACCTGGACATATAAGTGGAATTCCGCCATCTCCGCTATTTTCTGACTGTCGCTGAAGAGCTGCACTTCACCCGCGCGGCAGAAAAACTCAATATCGGCCAGCCTCCGTTGTCGCAGCAGATCCAGTCCCTTGAAAGCGAGTTGGGCGTCAAGCTCTTTAACCGAACGAAGCGCAGCGTAGCCCTGACGGAAGCCGGTGAACACCTCGTCATTCAGGCGAAGGAAATATTACGGATGAGCGGCGCTCTGCAGTCTGAATTGCGTGATATTGAGCAGGGGAAAACGGGAGAGCTGCGGATAGGATTTACCACGACCGGTTTGTTTGTGGATGAACTCAGCCACCCGCTTAAAACCTACCGGCGCCGCTATCCTGACGTCAGGATCTCACTCTTTGAGATGTACTCACGGCAACAATTTGACGCCCTTCTCCATCAGGACATCGACATCGGCTACGTGCGTCTTACCCCCGACACCACGCAGGATGGCCTGGACATACACATCCTGAGACACGATCGTCTCTGTGTTGTCCTGCCAGAAGACCATCCTGAAGCGGCAAAAGATTCGCTGACCCTTGCAGATGTGCGCCATGAGCCTTTTATCTTTTACCCTGAAAAATCAGGCGCTGCCGTCCCTGAACGGGTCAGACGGCTCAGTCAGCGGGCCGGATTCACGCCGACGGTGGTTCAGGAAGCGGCGGAGGTATTGACGCATATTGGGCTTGTTGCGGCAGGTGTGGGCATTTCTGTTCTCCCAAAACCGGTTGACAGCCTCAGGCCCGGCGGGGTGAGGTTCATCCCTTTGGCCGATGAGGATGCTGAGCTGTGTATGGCTCTGGTGACCCGAAGCAATGAAAGGAATATGCGGATCCTCAACTACATCAGTCTTGCTGCACCGCACGCGTAACCGGCCAGGTCAGTAGCGTATGCTCAACATGCTGGGCGCTGACCTTATCATTGTCGCGCGGGATAAATCAAAGGCCGAATCTGTCGCATCTGAATTACGGGCCGGGGGCCGTTCCGTGTCGGCCATTAAACTCGATGTGACCCGTGAAGTGGATCGCTCGCCCATCTCTCCGATCCGAACTCACCGGTTTACCCTGTCCGCGCCCTGGGCTACGACACCTCCAAGGCCGCACTAAATGCCTTCACGATTTTGCTCGCAGAAGAATTGTGCGGCACGTCAGTCAAAATTAACGCGGTCCACCCCGGCTGGCTGCGAACGGACATGGGGTGTCAGCGGGCCAGCATGAGCGCCGAAGACGGCGCGCGGACTGTCGTCCGTTATGCCGTTCTTGATAAGGGCGGCCCGACGGGTGGCTTTTTCTTCGACGATCAACGTTTGCCCTGGTAAATAAGGAATCCCCATGAATAAGAATCTTGCCGGAAAAGTCGCGCTCGTCACCGNCCGCTGCCGCGCTGGCCGATCAGGGTGCGGATATCGCCATCAGCTATATCGCGTCTGAAGCGAAGGCGCTGACCGTCGTTGATGGGCTCAAAGCCAGAGGCGTACGCGCCATCGCGGTTAAGGCCGACCAGGGCGATCCGGGAGCTTCTGAGTCGCTGGTACATGAAACTCGGGCGGCTCGACATTCTGGTCAATAACGCCGCTGTGGCCTGGCAGGGCAAGACCATCGACGCGCCGGACATTGACAACGCGGTAATGGATAGGCAATGGGCCATTAACACGATGGGCGTGATCGCTAATATCCGCGCCGCCGTGAAAGTGATGCCCGACGGTGGGCGCATCATTTCGATCGGCTCCGGCCTCGGCACCCGCATCGCGTTTCCCGGCACCGCCGATTACGCCGCCAGCAAAGCCGCCATTGTCGGCTACAGTAAAGGCGCGGCGCGCGACCTGGGCACCCGCGGCATTACCGTTAACGTCGTGCAGGCTGGAATGATGGATACCGACATGGTCGCCGGGTCGAAGGGTAAACTCCCGGCGATCATCATGGAATCACACGCTATCCCGCGCTTCGCCGAACTTGAAGAGGTCGCCGCCGCGATCGTGTTCCTTGCCGGACCGGATGCCGCGTTCATTACTGGCGCGGTGATTGATGTGAATGGAGGGTTTACGGCCTGAGTTGTCATTCAGGCAATGAAATAAAGAAGGGGTAATCGTGAGTTACCCCTTAAACTACATCAGGCAATATTACTGATAACGATCTCCGTGACCTCAGCGATATGCTTTTCCTTATTCAATGATTTGGGATAAACCTCAAAGACCTGCGGTAAACCTAAATCCAGGGCAATCGCTTTTGCTATTTCGAGCGGGTGGATCACGTCACGGGTGGTACCAATCACTTTTAGCGGAATACCTGCGGCTTTCACTGCTCCGGCATCAAAACCGGGCTCGCAGCAGGCAATCCGCCGGAGTAAGTGCAGCGTTTTTTCCACCGGCATGGCAAAGGTATTGAGCAGCGAGTTGGCGTTATCCTGTGACTGAAACAAAATAGTCTGAAATGTCGCCGATTGTTCAAACGCTTTTTTACCTTCATCAGCACCATATAGCGTCAGGTAATCTGCCAGTACGCTATATATGTTCATATTGAGCGGGCTGCGTTTGTCGTGCCACGCCGGGCGAACCAGGGTCAGCGATGTCACCCGCTCCGGATGTACGCTGGCAATGTACGCAACAATGGCGGCCCCCATCGAAATTCCCGCCATCGCGGCTTTTTCAATATTCAGGGTGTCCATTAATGCCAGCAGATCGCTGGCAAAGGTCCTGATGCTCACATCCTCAGGCTCGCCGAGATCCGACTGGCCATGTCCCCGGCAATCGAGCGTGATCAGACGATAGCCAGACGCAACAAATGTGCTGGTTGTCTGACCATGATCGCCGGTCAGTCCGTGCTGAAAAATTAGCAGAGGGCCTTCACCGCCACTGTCGTAATAGCGTAGCGTGAGGTTATGACGTGTGAATGTCTTCAACATAACCGCCCCTTAAAGAATGTTCAGATGATTATCCAGCATCCGTGACACCTCCTGCGCTTCGCTGTCCGCAAGACCGTGCGTGATGATGCAGCCATCAAACCCGGACGCTTTAAGCTGTTTCAAATAGAAGTGATAATCGAGCACTCCCTTCCCCGCGGTGGCAAACGAACCATCAGAGTTGCGGTCTTTCGCATGCGCAATGGCGATATCATCTGCCAGTAAATCAAGTGCCCTTTTCACAATGCGGTGCTGCTCGATGATGGTCGCCACTTCGAACAAATTTGCGGGATCAAAAATGACTTTCAGGAAGTCGCTTTTCATTTCATCAATCAGCTGGCGTGCTTTTTCCGCATTGTTCACGATATTGGCCAGCTCTGGTTCAATACCCAGTGATACGCCATATTTGCTGGCAATCTGTAGCGCGTGGGTCATTGTTTCGCAGATTTTTTGCCAGGCCTGCGGCGTATTGTTATCGGGGTGAAAACGCCATTGATCCTCCGCATCCAGCGTCCCGGTACATAAGGTGACCAGTGGGCAATTCAGACGTGCTGCCGCCTCACAAATGACATTCAGAGACGCCATGCCTTTATCAATCACGGTCTGATCCGGGTGGGTCATATTGAATGTCGCGGAGATCGCTTCAATTTTTACACCATGCTTTCTGGCCGCAGCTGCAATCTCTTCAATTTTCTCATCCGCAATCACCGCGGGCAGCGAAGGCAGACCCGCGCTGGCAAAGTTGAACTGTGTCGCATCGTAGCCAAGCGATTTGAGGGTGCGAAAGTTGTCATCCACATTCGAGGTAGCGAAGGTTTTGGAAAAGATCCCCTTATGCATCATACCGCTCCTCTTGTGCTGGCCACGGTCACAGCACGGCCGGTGCGCACGGACTCACCAATGGCCGCCATCGTTTTCACAATATAGAGACCCTCTTCCACCGTGGTACCGGCGATCGGCGAGTTATTCAGAATCGTGCTGGCAAATGCCTCTACCTGGCGACGATAGAAGTGACCATCGGCCGCCAGCGGGCGGCTCCAGACCGCACCATTTTCATGGAAGATATCGACATCGCTCGATTTGAACAGCCATGGATTGTACGTTTTGCCGAGTATGCTGCCGTTCTCGCCGTAAATCTGGAATCCTTCATGCCAGTCCATGCGAACGCCGACGCTCAGGTCGAGATGGCCGAGTGTGCCGTTGGCAAACGCGACATCCATGAACCAGCAGTGCACACCCCCGCGATGGATAAAGCGTGCTTCCACTTCGGTGATTTCGCCAGCCAGATAGCTGGCGGTGTCCACCAGATGGCTGCCGTGGGCCAGCATGTAATAGCGCTGAAGGTCAGATTTGGGGTCAACCGCGGGTTTGCGTTTTGCTGCGCTGGTGATCATTTTGGGCTGTACCGCGTCCGTCACGGTATAACGATGACTGTTGTCGCAATACCAGCCTTTGTACGCCACCAGGTCGCCCATATCATGGGTAATAAAGTCGTGCGCAGCCTGAATACCGCCATCAAAACGTTTCATATGCGCGACCTGGAAAACACAGCCGGAAGCGTTTACCGCCTGCACCAGTTCTTCGCACTCTTCAACGGTGATGCCGAGCGGTTTCTCGCACAGCACGTGCTTTCCTGCTTTCAGCGCCATTAGCGCCAGTTGCACATGGAATGCGTCCGTGGTGGCAATGATTACCGCGTCCACCTTTTCATCGTCGAGCATGGCCTGATAGTCGGCACAGGCGACTTTCGGTGCCCACATGGCCGCCATGCGTTCACGCAGGTCATCCGCACTATCGCAAATGGCGTAAAGTTCAGCATTACTGGCCTTCGTACAGGATTCAAAATGGGCTGCTTGTGAAATTGGCCCGCAGCCAAGCACCCCGACACGGAGTTTACGTTGCTCAGTAGACATTATTATTTCCTTAGACAGTTAACATGTAAATTCAACAACAGGGATACGAAGACGCGTATCCCGAAGTCATGGGTCATCAATTGACCTGTTGTATTTTCAGCGCCCGAATTTCCTCTTTCAGGCGATCGGATTTCATTCCGAAAACGCTCTGGATATTGGCACCGACCTCAACAATTCCGGCCGCGCCCAGTTTTTTCAGTACGTCTTTATTCACCAGACTCTTATCCAGGACATCAATACGCAGTCGCGACATGCAGGCTTCAATAGCAGTCATATTCGCTAAACCCGCCATAGGCGGCAATAATGCCGGCAACCAGATCGTTAGCCCCGTCGGCGGTCGTTTCCGGGTTTTCTGCTTCATCCTGCTCACGGCCCGGCGTGAGCAGGTTCCAGCGGCGAATGGCAACGCTAAACAGGAAGTAGTAAACCACCGCCATGGCGATCCCCACCGGGAAGACCATCAGCCAGTTGGTCTCTTTAGGCATAATTCCGAAGAAGAGGAAGTCGATAAGGCCGCCCGAGAATGAGAGGCCGATATGCACCTGCAATTGCTGCATCAGCAGGAAAACGATCCCGGCCAGGAAAGCGTGGATGCCGTATAACACCGGCGCCACAAAGAGGAAGGAAAATTCAACCGGCTCAGTAATGCCGCACACAATGGAAGTAATGGCACCGGAAAGCATAATGCCTTTCACCCGTCGTTTATTTTTCTCATCTGCACAGCGGTAGATCGCCAGCGCAATAGCCGGAACGCAGAACAATTTGATCGGGGTTAAGCCTGCCATAAAGGTGCCGGCAGTGATGGGTACCTGATCTTTCAACTGGGCAAAAAAGATCAATTGATCGCCATGAACAACCTGCCCCGCTTTATTCACATATTCACCAAACTGCAGCCAGAAGGTTGGCCACCAGACATGGTTTAAACCAAACGGGATCAGTAAACGTTCAATGAAGCCAAACAAGAAGGCTGAGAATCCCTGTCCCTGACCCAGCATCAGGTTAGAAAGACCATTGATGGCATGCTGCACGGAAGGCCATATCAGCGCCATGATGATGCCGATAAACAGGGCGATAAAGGAAGTGATAATGGGCACAAAGCGCTTACCGGAGAAGAACTCGAGCCACGATGGTAATGAAATGCGATAGTACTTTTTGTACATGGCGGCGGCGAGGATCCCCATGACGATGCCACCAAATACCCCGGTCTGCAAAGAGGGGATGCCCAGCACCAGGGAATAGTCACGGTTCGTGGCGACGGCTTCAGGCGTGATGCCCAGAAACTGACCGATGGTGACGTTCATGATCAGGAAACCCGCAATGGCGGAAAGCCCGGCAATACCCTGATCGTTGGATAATCCAACGGCCACGCCCACGGCAAATAAAAGCGGCAGGTTTGCAAAAATGACCCCACCCGCTTCAGACATCATTTTAAGTGTATGAACAAGCCATGGCGCATCCAGAAAAGGCAGTGATGCGACGATATTGGGATCCTGAAAACTGGTGCCGAACGCTAACAAAATCCCCGCTGCAGGCAGGATAGCAATGGGGATCATGAGTGAGCGACCGATGGCCTGTAACTTTTGTAATATATTGAATTTAGACATAAATAAAATCCTGAAGTTGGATTATTTTTTTATTCAGCCTGGGTGAACAACCGATCCTGCTGATGTAGGGAATACCTGTTTATAACCGGCAGATAGCAAATAAAATCGCTACATTGCATAAACAGAATATGTTTGGATTTGGTTAATAAAAAACAGTCGTTTTTAAGAAAAAAGACTTCCTGTTTTAATGCAAAACGGGAATAATTTTGAGCATCATCACAGACTACCGCGCAAAATCTCTGCTAAAACAGGAACCGCACTGCTTTTAGACGGCCAACACAATGACAATTCTGGAAGGGTATTTCCGCAAACTTCACGCCCGCTACGGGGTTAATCAGTCAGCACATGTACAGATGGCGGAAATATCGGATCTGTTTGGCTGCTCAATTCGTAATACGCGTAATATGCTCAACCGCATGCGTGAGAACGAATGGCTGGTCTGGCAGGCTAAGCGCGGGCGTGGAAACAGTTCATCATTACGATTGCTGGTCACGCCAGACTCGCTTTTTAATCAGAGCGTTAATGAATTACTGGCCCGTCAGGACGTGGGCAAAGTGCTGAAGTTTATCGGCACTGAAAAACATCTGCTGGAAAGGATCATTCAGTACAAATTTGGGGCGTCCGGGGATGGGAGCGAAACCAAGGTTCGCATTCCCTATTATCGTAATCTTGATGAACTGAATCCGTTAAAGCCGCTGCGCCGCACAGAGCGGCACCTGCTGCGTCAGTGTCTTAGCGGATTAGCCCGTTACGATCCAGTACGGATGGAAATTGTTCCTGACCTCGCCCATTACTGGAGCCATAACGCGGATTACACACAATGGGAGTTTTTTTTAAAGCCTACGTCGATGTTTTCCGATGGGACGGCGGTGAAATCCCATGATGTCAAAAAATGCCTGGAGCTGGCGCGAGCTGCACCCTGGTTTATATCGCTATTTCAGCTGATTAACACAATCGAGGTGGAGGGTGATTATCGAATTATGATAAAAAACCATGCGCCAGTTAAACACATGGATTTTTTACTGGCGACGCAGCCTGCTCTGATTTTTGACCGACAGAATGACATAATGAAATGTACCGGACCTTTCTTCGTGGCAAGTAATGAGGAAGGTTTTTTAACGCTGCGGCGCAACCCCCATTATCATCAGGCAAGACCAATGCTCAGTGAAATTGCTATATTTACCTGGGCTCCGAAAAGTATCAGCATGAGCTTTATTCCTGTCCTTCACGATGAAGAAAAGAGTAATGCCGACACCTTCAAAGAGCGCAAGCTTGAACATGGTTGTTGCTTTTTATTGGTTGATAGTCAGGGCGCGTTTGCTTCAGCAGAATCACGCAAATTCATTAACAAAGCGCTACAACCTATTGAAATATTAGACAATAGCGATTTACCGGAAGAATACGGCAATATATTGTCACTGGCACAGGGCATGTTGCCGGAGTGGAATCATAAATGTGTCGATTTTGGCACGATTGCCTCGCCCTATGTCGTTAACCGCAAAATCGTGATCGCCACTTACCAGCAGCCTGAACTGGTAAAATTATCAAATGCCATCGCCATGATCCTTAAGCGGCATAATTACCATGTCGACGTGTTGGCACCGCCCTTTTCCGAATTTTCAACTATGAAAAATATCAGCGCTGATTTATGGCTCACTAATTTTATGGTCGATAATATTTCTTCCCACGCTTTTCTTGACTGGCTTTCTCCGGACCCGGTGTTTAAAAAACTACCGGAGCACTACGCCAGTGCTTATCAACAGCTGCAGGCGGACTTGATGAACGCCGATATTACAGACAATAAAAACGGGATCGAAACGTTTTTTAGCACGTTAACCCACCAGCGATGGCTGATTCCCTTGTTCCACCACTGGCTGGAGCTGAAAAGCGAAAAATCCTTCAGCTGGCGCGATCTCAATACGCTCGGCTGGCCTGATTTCAGTCAGCTATGGTCGGATTAAAACAACAGATCGTCTACGCTTTCGCTATTACATTGCGGGCAGCGAGAATAATTTACTCAATANTAGCCGCACCATCCGCACCGTATTGAGTAATATGTATCGGCGGAATTTGGTAGCCATAAAGTATATTGTCTTTCAGCATCACCTGAACCTGAGATTCAATTAAGGGATACAAACTGCTTAAGGGCCCACCGAGGATGATTTCTTCAGGGTCGAATAAATAGATCAAGTTAAGTAAACCGGCAGATAATGCCTCAGCCCATTTATCGAGAATTTGCGGGAACTGGGGAATCTCCTTGATATTACCGGGGTCAGCCATCCATGCCATCTGCTCCTCGATAGTGGCTTTACCAGGCAACCAGGGGCTAAAGCGCTGATAGCCCGCCAGCATTTCAAATGCCGCTTCTGATGCCTCTGAAACCTTGTCAGACATGATCATATGACCGAATTCACCCGCAAATCCGTGGGCGCCTTTAACGATTTGTCCCTGTTGTATGACGGCACCGCCAAGCCCTTCGGCGAGCAGAATAAGAAGCATATTTTTGACATCGGTTTTATTTAAGCGAGATTGTTCAGCATTGGCAAAAGCGACGGCATCGTTACAGACAATAACCGGCCATACCAGCTCCTGGCGGGCAGAAAGCAGTGTCTGAAGTGGGACATCACGCCAGTGCAGGAAAGGCGCAATAACAACCCGACCTGTTTTATCGATAAGACCCGGCACCGATACGCAGACCCCCTGAAGCTGTTGAGACGATACGCCAGATAACGAGAGCAAACGCGCTGGAAGTTGTGCAATAAGGTCGATCATTTGCAGGAGATCGCTTCTTAATGATTCTATGGGCACTGTTATCCTTTCAATCACCTGCATCCCAAGGCCAATCAAAATACCCGTCAATGCACTGCTGGAAATATCAATACCGATGGCATAAGCTCCCTGAGGATTAATTCGAATACCGGCCCCTGGCCTCCCGGGGCGCCCTTTCTCCATGTGTAAATCCGTTTCCAGTACCAGCCCGGCGGCGATCAGTTCATTGATCGCCCGGCCTACTGTCGCGCGCGTTAAACCCAGTATTCGGGACAGATCGGCACGGGAGAAAATCCCTCCCCGCCTGAGTTGATGGAGGCTACGAACCGTATTGATATTACGAAATGAGTCAGTAGAATCTGGTGTCTGATATAGCAGGGATGATATGCCAGAACTGCGGGTCGCCATGCTATCCGGGTCATTATTTTGCAAAGCTTCTTTTCCCTCCACGGCACCCTGACGTGCCGCTTTGCGCGCCCGATACAAATAACTTTTGAGGGTAGCCAGCGTAATGGGTAATCCATTGTCGCTTAATGCCCGGGCGATATCGGCAATGCTCGTCCCCGCCGCAATGCGTTTTTCAATGTCCGGTAAAAGCGCCCGCAACTGTGCCGATTTTTTTCTGGTTTCGAGTTTCTCAACCGCCGCCTGCAGTTTCTGTTGTTTAGTCATCAGGTTATACCTTTTATTGCATCTTAAATGCATTCCACATGCATTCCTTATGCATATATCAAACTGATTTTAAAGGTTTTTTATGGTTTACTTTTAAGTTGTGTTAGCGTAAAAACAAAATGGCAATGTGATTATACGTATAAGGTTCAAGCGATATACAGCGATTTTTACCGTAACAGCAGCCGATTATTTTCTCCGGGGGGTGCTATGACTCGACCATCAATAACATCACACAAATCAGTAGGTCACCATATATTAGTGATTGATATTGGTGGTACACATGTCAAATTTGGCTACCTGAAACAGGGCCTTCCTTTATCATTCTCACATATCATCGCAACTCTCCAGTTACGTACCAGAGATTCCATATCCTGCCTGGTCAATGAAATAAAACGCGTTATAAGCGAAACAGGAATAACACCTGATGTGATTGTCGTCACCGTACCCGGTTTTCTGGCTAAAGATAGCGATCTTGTTCTGCATCTGCCCAATATCCCTGAAATGTCGGGAATACGGCTAAAGACAGAGCTTGTCAGGCGGCTTAATATTCCCGTCACACTGGAAAGAGATTCTGTTCTGGCGCTAATGGGTGAATGCAGTCATGAGCCGACATTACAGGAACGCCCCGTGCTGGGTATTTTTTTTGGCACAGGGATCGGTGCAGCAATGCTGATTAATGGGCAACCGTTCCGTGGCGATGGCTGGGCTCTGGAAATAGGCCATATGCCGGTTTTTAACGATTCATCTTATGGTGATTCTGGCCGTCAGCTGAATGTCGAAGATTACGCGTCGGGTCGGGCACTGGTCGCCATTGCCGCAAAATACAAACAGCCTGTTGATGACATATTCGCTATCCGTCATAGCGATACCCACTTATCCTCCGAACTTGATGCTTTTATCCATCACCAGGCACAAGTAATAGAAAGCGCCATCGCACTATTGTCCCCGGCGGTGGTGATTCTGGGTGGCGGTGTTGTCTCGATGAAAAATTACCCTACAGAACGGCTGGAATCATTGCTTACCCTGGGTAACCCTTTCGCTGCGGGACATATTTCGCAAGAAATACGGTGGGCGAAACATGGCTGGAAAAGCGTATTGTATGGCGCAGCGATATTCAACAGATAACAGGAGGTATTATGCTTAAAAATATCAATCCTTTATTAGGACCGGAATTACTCTACGTATTGTGTGCAATGGGTCATGGGGAAGATATCGCCATTGTTGACAGAAATTATGCGGCAGCGACAGCCGGTCCTGAAGTGATTCGTTACGAAGGGGTAAATGCACCTGCGTTACTGGATGCTATCCTGACGGTATTTCCGGTTGATAAAAAAGGGGAAGCAGTTGTCAGGATGCAAAAAACCGATCACCCTGATGAAATACTTCCTGTTATGCAAGATTTTATCACTGTATTTGCAAAGCATTATCATGATATTCAGGTTGATTCCCTCACCACTTCGAACTTCAAGTTACGCGCCGCACGATCCGCCGTTATTGTGGTGACCGGGGAAGCGCGCGTATATGGTAATATACTGGTTCGCAAGGGTGTTTTATAAATACCGTCGCAAAAAGCAGGATCCGACATGAACAAAACTGAGATCAACTTACGCTTCCTGGCCGCTTGTGCTACGGCAAGAGAAGCGGGCATGCTTGTCCGGACGCGTTTTCTGGAACGCGATAATGTCCTGAAATTAAAATTCAAAGGCCCGCAGGATTATTTAACGGAAACCGATGGTGAAGTAGAACAACTCATTGCAAGACGTCTGGCAGACGTATTCCCTGATGATGCGTTCTTAGGTGAAGAATATGGCGGTGACATAGATGACAAACTTTGGGTCGTTGATCCTATTGATGGAACCGCAGATTTCGCCAGAGGCGTTCCGTATTTTTGTGTCTCCATTGCCTTTGTCCTGCGTGGGAATACCGAGATTGGGATCGTTTATGACCCCATGGCGGATGAGCTTTTCACCGCCATACGTGGAGGCGGCGCAAGGCTTAATAATCGCCCCATTAAAGTAAGCGAGATCGCTAAAATCGAAGAGTCCGTCATTGAATTAGGCTGGTCTTCGCGGGTGCCTTTTGACGGTTATGCACGAGTCCATGCCAGATTCAACGAACTGGGTGCAAGCGTAAAACGGTGCGGTTCGGGGGCGCTTGGGCTGGTCTACGTCGCCATGGGAAGGCAGGATGCTTACTGTGAATTGCATATCAACGCATGGGATGCAGCAGCGGCTGCCTTGATCGTACAGGAAAGCGGCGGCTGGACTAACCCTTTCCTGACGCCGGAATGTTTACAGCGAGGTAATGAAATCATCGCCTGTACACCGCAGCTACGAAATATCATCGAAGAAAGTATGATGCTGGGGCATTAACGCATAACCGGCGGGATCCTGTATAAGGGCGTTATCTTATGTCAGAAATACACAGCCACGCTTTTTCACTGGCAGGTCGTACTGCCCTGGTCACCGGGGCAAATCGTGGGATCGGCAAAGCATGTGCAATTGCGCTCGGAAAAGCCGGCGCGTCTGTTGCCCTGGCATGCCGGAACCTCTCCGAGGGCAATACGCTGGCCGCAGAGATGCAGCAACAGGGTATCCGAACCTTTGCCGTTGAAATGGACATGTTGTCACTGACTTCTGTTACTGAAGCGATTAGCCAGGTTGCTGCGTTATCCGGTGGGAAGATAGACATACTGGTGAATAATGCCGGACTCAGTCATCCTGCGGCTGCGCTGGAAGTGACCGCTGACGATTTTGATGAAATGTTTTCCCTGAACGTTAAGGGCGCATTTTTTGCCTCTCAAGCCGTTGCCCATATTATGAAGGCACAGGGCGGTGGAACCATTATAAACATTGCTTCCCAGGCAGGTATCGTCGCGTTGCCGGGTGAGCCAGTTTATTGCATGACGAAAGCGGCCATGATCCATATGACCAAATGCCTGGCCGCGGAATGGGCGCAATACCATATCCGGGTAAATGCGGTCGCGCCGACGTTCACGCGCACTGACAGTACGCAGCATTGGCTCAACGATCCGGCAGTATTAGCCTCGTTGATTGGACGCATTCCTCTCGGAAGAGTTGCCGAGACTGAAGATATTGCGGCCCCGGTAGTCTTTCTTTCCTCTCCCGCGTCGGCCATGATCACGGGCGCAGTATTGGCGATAGATGGCGGATGGACTCTTGTCTGAACCTCGAGGAGCGTTCAGGAGCAACAACAAAAAGCCCGCTTAAGTTTCCTTAAGCGGGCTTCTCTGAATCTGGCTCCTCTGACTGGGATCGCCTTAGCCATTAACTGGCTGATCAGTAAGCTAAAGTAAAATTTCTTGGTTGTCAAGACCACCAGAATGACCACCTTTTTACTACTGACTTTTCCTTCCGTCGAGCAAGCCAAGTACAATGAACCAGCATATCATCTATACCATATTTGCCCGCATATCCAGACGTATCTCAGCGGTGAGCTATGAACCAATTCGAAGCAAATCAATCAGCAGCAGACATGAATTTTTAACCATATAAAAATATGAGATTAAGTTTCTGACGTTTGCATAATGTCAGGTAAAATACGCACTTAACTACCATAACGGTTGCGATTGGGCGTAGCATAATAAGTGCCCGTACACTTTTCGAATACAAGCCGTCTCAGCGAGTATTTCACATAGCCCTCTAACGCTGTGTTTGGTGCGTTAATACGTCCATACCCGATTTTCAAAATGCAGTTGTGCCAGAAGGAATTGAAGACATGCAATCCGAACAAAATCACAACATTCGACATCTTCCATTACCACAAAGTGTCAGAGAAGCCATTACCGCAGCAAGAAAACAAGCCGGTACGTTTTACGCTTTTACCGAAGCAGATACACCACTACTGATTCAATCCCAGGATGGTACGGCGAGCGGTAAAAGCTATAACGTTTTCGCTCAATACATCGAAAGCGTAAATCCAGCAATCAACTCTGGCAATAATCATCGTAATCTGGTGTTTATCACACCCTTGAAATCACAAATTGACATCCCGGAACAACTCATCGCTCGCGCCCGAGATAAGAAGATTGAATTGTTACCTTATCTTTCGCAAGGGGATATCGCAGATCTTGGTTTTACGTCATGGGTCAAATCTCCTGAAGGGAAAACACCTACAAACCGGGAACGTTATCGTCGCTGGATCAAGCAAGCCAACGAATTGATGTCGGGTGAAATTCAGCTTATTTTTCAACGCCTGAAAGCGGAAGTTGATGCGCGTAATAGTTTGGAAGTACGTCTGGAAACAGAGATTAAAGTAGGGGCAACGTTTGAACAAAAACGTCTGGAGGATGAGTTACGTCTCAATAGTTTTCATTTAGCAGGTCGCTTACAGGAAGCGACGGTGGCGATGCTTAATGCCTTGAATCAGGATCTGGCGGTTTTACTTGATGGGGAAGCAACTAATCCTCGATATGCACTGGCTACGGAAATGGTTAAACATCTTTTCCCATTTCAGATTGCACTGTATTGCCGATGTATCCTGCTGGCTACAACGAAAAAGTTCGATGGCAGTGTGCTGTTACTGAAACGCGATAAAGAAGGCGACTATCACCGGAGTTCACAACAACTGGACCACGTTCTGGGCCAGAAAAAAAGCCTCAAAGTAAATCCATTAGGCGAGATTGCTAACCAGACTAATCCAAAGCGAATTGATAGCTTAAAAGAGCAATATTGGATAACCGACGAAGACTCACCTTTTGCACAACGTGATATCCGTTTCACATTAGTTCTGGACGAAGAGCACGAAGCCTACCGTATCTTCCAGCAGAATGTTTGCCAGACATTAATGAACGACGATCAGCAGCTTCCTTCGTTACTGGCAATTTTACATCGTGTACTGGAATATGTGGATGAATGTTCTTCAGATGAAAGAGCACCAGGGTATACCCCTCTGAAAAATTATGTCGATGAGATCAACAAAGCCTTATTACAATGTGATTTACGACCTGATTTCGATCTTAAGAAGCTGACCAGACTCTTTAGAAATAGTTTGCTTGATATCGTCGTCGATAGTCGTAATGCTGAGCAGGTTATCGCGTTAATTGGTAATATTTTCAGTTATCAGATTCAGCGATTTTACCGTGAGTCAGATCTTCGTCGTATTCATTTACGTAGTCACGGGCGTCATTCATACACTGAAGTCTATATTTCTGAAGATGACAAAAAAGTTCCAGATGAATTTAACTTATATGAACTGTATCAGACACTGACTGCTCTATTATTAGCCTCTGCCCGGTTGGAAACACCCAAACATGTCTGCGATTTGCTGGCACAGCAGGAGATGGCAAATCAGAATAACCCATTATCAGTTTTCATTCGTAAAGCCCAAAGTATTAAAGGAGATATAGATCATTTATCTTCCAGTGAGCCTCAGAAAGAACAGTTGATAGATGACTTTTTTACCTATTTTCAACCCAAGACATTGTTTTCCCTTTCGCCACGTGAACAGGTAAGAATTGAGGCTGAACAACTGAGGGGTTGGGTATTACTCAAATTTCGGATGGAGTTAATTAAGGAGTTACCCGAAATAGCATTATTACGTGTGCTTTATAATACACGTAATACTATTATTTTACTGTCTGCTACAGCAGGATTTCCTGCAACGTATAATGGGCAATACAGCCGCCCGTTTCTGGATAAATACGCCCGTGACTTGAACTATCGCATTAGGCAGCGGGATGTTGATTCTGCCTCGCCCCTGTCGGCGATCCGTGACAACAGAAACCTTCATCGTCCTGTAGCACTGGAGATATTTGACGATCAGGAACTAGAGTTTTTACCACAAAACGAGGAGCCTGAGTTCAGGAATGCATATCGTTTCTGGCTCAAAATGCTTGAACCATACTCTACAGCAGTTCAGTTTAATCGCTATCATAAACGAGAATTTCATCGCCAGTTACAGTGTATGTTACTTGCAGCTTATGCTGGTCGGCACATTTTATGTATCGGGATCAGTAGCCGTTTTTTTGCGATTATAGGGAATTTTCTTCGTGCCAATAAGTTAAGTTCAAATCCCTATCGTGGGGTTGCCATTCTTGACAATGAAACACGTCGGGGGAATGATTTACCTCGTGTATTTGAAATCACCCCTTTTGCTGAGCGGCATAGATTGCGTGTCGTCATGTTTGATTCAAAACTCAACCGGGAAGATCCGGTAAGAGACTATCTGCAAATTGATCACCAAAATTTAGCAATATGCATGGTTTCCCATTTCCAGGGGGCCGGGACAGGGCTTAATTATTATGTCACTTATCCGGCACCGCCAGAACCCGCAGGAGCAGATTCAGAGCAAATTGACTTTGATGAACTAGCAATGGTCTGCGGTAGCTACTGGAGTCAGATTAATGCAACTCCATCTCGAAACACGCTGGAAAATTATATTACCTTACTCAAGCATTATGCTCATGGAAGTGTGCCTCGTCAGGTTGGTGATTTTGATACGGATCTAGTTGATTCTGATGCGGCCCAATTGCTGAATACTGAACATACCGTCGAGCTTCATAAAATAGCAATGCAAACTATTGGCCGTACAGAACGGCGCGATGCCCAAATGAATGGGATTATTCGTTTACCTTCTGGTGTTCATCATAATGCATTGTGTGTTTTTCGGGATTTGGATCGTCACCCAAATGCACAATCGTTACTTGCTTCCCTGAGTCTGCATAACTACCTATGGTTCAAACGCTCAAAAGAGGATTTATTAAAAGCCAGTTTTTCTTCCGATAGTCAACGTAGCGAATTTGAAAATAAAGTTGCTAAAGCAATAGATATGTATAGCGACTTTGAAGCTGAACTGAAAAATAAAATTCTGCCGCTGGCAAGACAAGGAGATCGAGATGCAATTGAGTTAAATGAAGCATTACGTCACTGGGACAGTTTTACCGATCCTCAGTCATATATAAAGCGTCTTAAACGCAACGCGATTATTAAGAAAAATGCTTACCTTAGCGACTGTGTAAGCCATTTTTATCTGGAGCGTACTGCTGATTGGAAAAATGTAATACTGGCTAAAACCTTAGATGGTTATGGATTAACAGACATTTCAGTTGGAGCAAATCCATACAAACCGGAATATTGTTTACCCCAATATCATGAAGCCATGGCTGAAGAGTCATCCGGAACTGAACAGCGTATTTTTGCGAAGATTCTGGGATTAGATGCCACGCCTTTACAACAATACATTCCCATTCCTTCATTGATGCCACTTCTAATTGGCAATATTGGTGAATGGCAATTACACCTTGTGCTCCAGGAAATGAATATTACGCCCATTCCACCACAAGAGCTATCACACTATCTGGATAGCCATTGTTATGAATTGTTTGATGTGTATTGCATTAACAAGAACCGTATTGTTGCGATCGATGTAAAAAACTGGCGAATGCAAGGAAATAACCGCCAATTAGCAAAAAAAATGCATAATAACTCCTTGGGGAAAGTCAGTGAGTTGCAGAAAATCGTTACAGCAAAAACACAGTTTGATGGTGTTGATGTTGTTTATCTTAATACCCGATATGCTTTAAACAGCCTCAACATTCGTGCCGAACATTCTAACCATAAGGGCGTCTGTTATTATAACCTTTTTAAAAATATTTCATCTTATGAAAAAGTTAATGGCAAAAATCCTTATGACGCAAAAATAAAATCAGAATTAAGAATAAATCAATACTTACTTAATCTTTTAGGAGTGAATTATGACTGATGTAACTGAAAGTCAACAGCATAATGAAACGGATGTTGTGATGGCTGCCGAATGGGGGCTTCAGCCTTCAGATTATGCACCTAAAGCACGAACACAGCTCTTTGATATCCATGATACTGCAGATGTAATGTTGGAAAAACTTCTGCAATTACCCTCGGCAAATGGTTGGGGAATTGATGCAATCTGTATCAACAAGGTAAAAGAATACACAATGAAATGGGATGATTTTTTTATTGAATTGCACAGAGAGATTCAAAATATATTATCCTTAAAACTAGACGTGAAGAATAACAGAGATTTCCAGTATCAAACGTTAAGAAAAGCAAACAGCTATCTTGTGATGTTTCTGTCACCTGATGCCCGTCCGTATCATCAATGGGTTAATGAACTAAAAATTAAGGGCTTTGATCAATATAAAATTGCTCAAACTGTGCTCGGGTTGCGCCTGAAACTACATTTTTTAGAGAATGCCGGGAAGTATTTTGAGGTGAGTCATGGGGCCTATAATAGCGAAGTTTTTCTGGGTGCCGTCGTACAAAAAGAAGAACCAGACAAGAGAGGAAACTATTACGTCGATGCATTGCAAAGTGACCTCTTTTACAGCCCGGATTATGGTGACCTCACCTTTACCCTGAAAGGGATCTGCTTCAGAGCAAAAGCGGAAGAGCTTGGTGTACTCAGCGATTATGGCCGGATTATGATTAAAGGTAAAAAATCATTGCAGTTGCTCGAAAAAGTAGATGGCAGAAAATACCGGAAAATGCCCTATATGCGTTTTGTCAGTAAAACTTATTCTGGCTGCAAAAATCATGCAGAAAATCTGGTTCAGAGCGTGCTCGGTGATATCCTGTCTCAGGCTGACATAACTTTTTCACCACGTGTTTTTTGTGCAACCCACTGTCAGTCAAACTTTTTAACGACCGATGCTAAAATACTTCAGCGTCCGTTAGTTATTATAGATAATATTAATAGTGGAGAAGATCCAGAGGCGCATCAGCGATTTATTCAATATCTGAAAAAAGAATTAGATGCAGTAGATATAATTTCACCTCGGGAACTTATTGATCTTGATAAAGATGTTAACTATCTGGTACTGAATCAGTCCAAAAAAATAAATGGGTCCAGCATTTCCCTTGGTGAAGATACCTTTTTAAACTCTACCTGGCAGGCACTGAATGAGGCAAAAGCAGGTAAAAAAGATCTGTTAGATTATTATTCAAGGCTAAAAGTGGATTTTATCCTTGATTTTGAGAAAAATCATCAGCGAGTCTTTCAGGGATGTAATATTGAAGCCATAGAGCAGAATAAAAAAGATCCTATTACCCAGGTGGTTAAAAAAGTTCTTAATCCTGTGTCGGTCGCTAAGTTGGAAATGATCCGCAGCGAACTCTGGCTAAAAGAAGCTGTGCTGGTGAGAAAGAGACTTACCGGTTTTAGCATTAACGATGGCGAGTATATTCTTGTCTCAATTCGGTGTTCCTCTTCCGGAAACAGAAGAGGGAATGATTTTTATGGCGTTGCTACGCCCGTAATATTCAGTCATGGCGTAATGAACATCGCAGAGCCGAAAATGTATACCGATGAGATCGATTTTCGTAATAATGTTCCAGGGATGAATATCAACTGTATTGATAAATTACGGGATGATAATTTCTATCTTGTTGATACAATAAATCAGGTTGTGATTAAGCGATACAATACTGTTCGTATTCCGAGATTATTAGGTTCTGCAGAGCGTTGTTCTCTTCAGGTAGCAGAAGAGAATCATGATAAAATTAATAAATTTGGTGCAGCGGATAAAACATGTTTGCCTTACTATTTAACGCCAAAACCTAAAAGTCATGCTGTCAGCCAGTATCAACAACTCTTTATTGAAAAACGAGGTAATGAAGCATTACTTTTTTGTACTAAAAGTAACCAGCCCAACCAGATTATGGACAGGGCAACCTTAGTTTATAATCTGGTGGCGACAACATTTGACGGTAAAGAGGCTGATGTGATGACGCAACCAGCAACTGAATTACTGTTGCGAACTTTAACTTACGATACCACCCGTTATAATGAAGTCAGTCAGACATCTCTTCTGGAAAAAATATCGCGTCTGATGCTGCATAACTAATTTTATCAGCGTTTAACGTGGGTTATTCTTGATCAGGCCATGTGCTATGGCCTGATCATTTTTAAGTCTGGTAGTATTGATTCTGTTTGTTCACTGAATCAATTCCGGCAACCTATAAAGCAAACGCCTGGCAGATGGCCAGCCTGCATCCATAAAAATATCCAGACTTTCTATCAAACAGGTGCGTCGATGTTCTTCTTCAAAAATGATTTTATAGTCGGCAAGAAACATCCCCATCATTTTTACCAGTTGTTCCATTCCCATATGTTCATTCTGGAAACCAAACCTTGTTCCGTGACGTAAGGCATGGGCCATCAGATCAAAACATTTTGCAGGATCGACAGGAACAAGCGTTTCAAGCAGTTCCAGAAGGTAGTAAATAGTGTGTGGCGTGCTGCAATCACCAATGCGCCGCATGTGCAGTTCAGTTTCGTTTAGAAATCTCTTAAGTTCTTCTTCTGCTAATGGTTTCTCAGGATTATGTTTCCCTTCACAAACAAAGCGAAGTTGCAGACATGCTCCGTCTATAATTGCAAAACAGCATCTTACGTCTTCCAGTTCGATCTCTGTCAGATCGGTGCGGGGTGAATACTCTTCCAGTTTTTTTCCGGCAGCATCAATAATGCTATAGGCTATATCTAACCCCCGTCGTCTGATTCCAATGTCCTTCGGTGTACTCTGTTCGGCAAAGCCAAGAACGAATCCATCCCTTAATGTAAATAAAATTTGTTTAAGTTCATGACTATAAATAGTGGGATCGACAATCCAGCATTGAAGAATATCATATGCTTCCCTAATTTCATGGACACCCCAGAGAATTGCCAGATCGATGCTAACTATCTTGCGAATACGGTGCTGACGTTCAGGATCGTTACTAAAACGTCTCAGCAGTTTCTGGATAAGACAGAAAGAACGCGTCGGGTCGGTATATAGCAGACGTCTGATTCCATCCCCAACCATATGCTCTATTATGCCGGTATTGATTTCCTGCTCCACGCGTTCATTCAGGTAATGCCATACGCTCTCCGGAGCAATGTCCCACAACCTTAACAGGCGTGTTGATGCCTGAAGACGAACTGCCGGGTGAGGGTCAATCAGCATCCTTTCGATATCAGGTTTCAGTCGGTCATACAGATCGGGACGTAAAGGAATTACATCCAGAAAAATTCGTGCAGCATCAATCCTCGGTGAAGGAGAGCCCCAGCTAACGCTGTTGGCAAAGTTATCCTCGGTATCTTCATTGACAGTTGGAGATATTGCGCGAGAAGTCATATGCAATAAGTCCAAAAAATGAGGGGTCAGTTCATCTACCTGGTTGTCATTGGCAGGTGGTAATAATTTCTGTTCAACAGCCGCAACGCAGGCCCGAACAATAACATCCTCCGCAGTTGTGCGCACATAGGTATGAATATTTACAGCATTGAGTTGTTCACGAAGCGGCTCGAGAATGCCAAAAACATCTTCCAGCGATAATTCAGAGGAGAGTGTATTATTTGTCGTTAACCCCAGTGCAGTTTTCGCTGTTTTAACAGCACTGATAACCATGGCATTGGCTGGCTCATTTTGATCCAGACCTTCTATAAAATCATAAGGTATACCCGTACTAACGTTGATCGGAGAAATATCGAAAAGCCTTTTATTACCTGATATTTCATCATCCCCCTGCGTATTTTTCAGAAAGTTTCGGGCGGCTTCAGTAGAAAGATTATCTGATCCAATCGCGTTGAAAAGGCGATATAACAGTCGTTTCTTTGCTTCTTCCGGGTAAATATAGCCAGAGAAATTATACTGGAATGCTGCATTTTCCAGCATTTGCCGTTCCTCCACTGGACGCCGGGCAATTCCTTTGCTGACCAAATCGATAGCATCTTTACGAGTATCTTCGTTCTGGATAAACGCTTCCTGCGCTGCAATGGGCCAGAGAAAATCAACCAGGCTATCATTACGTTCATTTGCCGCCAGAAAGAGCCTGGCCCAGAAGATTGCCAGTGAGGCTTTTTGACGAATAAGTTCTGCGAGAACTAACACGTCTGGTTCAGTCGCGCTTTTCAAATGCTGAAATAGTTTCTTAACCAGTACTTCTCCGTCATACGCGTGTTCGCCTGTAGGATTGTACGCCCAGATGTGGCTGCGATCGGCCCTAAGAGAGATATCATTCCCGTAAATGGATAAATGCATCACAGGGGAATCAATAGGATGGCGCCGGGCAACGTATCCATTTAAAGCGTTGACGGCAGCATCAACAGCCTGCTCGGGATGTTGTTCGAGAAAATGGGAGAAAAACTCACCGAGTGAATAACGAGCCGATTCATAGTCCTGTCGGGCATTTGATCTCAGCGGCAGAATTCGACTGTTCCCCAGCGTAGTTTCACGTTCTTCGGTGACATCGTAGCGATAGACAAACTCGAATACGCTGGCAACAAACTCAGGAGCACAATCTGCGATTTTCTTTATGTTGTAACAGAGTACGGGAATTTCTTCTGAACCAAAACGCTGGAGACGTTCGATGGAAATAATCTGATCCAGTAAACAACAAGACGCATCAACGTCAGTGTTGATTGTATCTGCAATGAGGGGGATAGCACTTCTGACAAAATAGCCCGGCTCACCCTGCTTAAGGCCATAAGAAAGCACGGCACGGCAGGCTGTACCCAGAATATTGCGTAGATCAGGTTCAGTTACCCGCCTGATAAGCGGATGCAGCAAAAATCGTAACGTCTCCGCGACTTTATTGATGTCAGGCGTTAAAGCCGATACCAGATGTACCCACGGAAGCAGGG
This sequence comes from Trabulsiella odontotermitis, assembly GCF_001188485.1. GTDB lineage: Bacteria > Pseudomonadota > Gammaproteobacteria > Enterobacterales > Enterobacteriaceae > Trabulsiella > Trabulsiella odontotermitis_A. The sequence goes on along the minus strand of NZ_JNGH01000076.1, from coordinate 99,679 downwards.
CCACTTCTTTTTCATCTTCAAACCGTATTGCCAGCGCGCCGCAGAGATGACTGAGTGTGGAAATAACGTTCTGATCGTCCATTGCCACACGTTTAGCGAGCCAGAGCAGGTCGTTTTGTGCAACAGGATATTCAGCCGCAATCCGGCCTGTTGCACTACGGATAATCGGATCGCCATCGTTATCATTAACCAGATGACTTACCGCTTGCCAGAAACCGTGATGATCCTCGTCATAATGCCAGATTTCCTGAAGCACAAAATCCAGTGCGGGAGAAAGCATCAACCCCTGAGCCTGCTGTTTAGGGAAACGCAAGGTTCCCGCAATGAGCGCGTCAGGATCGAATGAAATTTTTGCCGCAGCATAGTCAAAGAGCAGATGATGACGAAACTGTACCCAGCGATCGTTAGCCTCTCTGACGGCAACGCCTTCACGAGAGAGTGTATCAATCATATCGGCATCTGCGCCCGTCAACAGGGATGGAGCCCTGAGTGAACGTGTGGCAATCATATGATCAACCAGAGCCTTAAGGCACTGTCGGGCGTTCAGCCCATGTTTCTCGACACGATACATCCAGTAGAGTTTTAATAATTCGCTCTGGGATGAAATACGACTCAGATTAATATCCGCATATTGCGAAACCAGGTCAGCCAGCAATCGTGTATTAAACGGTACTTTTGCTAAATCGTGAAGCCTGTCAGAAGCCTGCTCAAGTGCTGCTGTCAGCGCCGAAGATTGTTCCAGTAACTGGCTAAATTCGCTATCTGACCAGCGTGGAATAACAATATGGCGAACCAAAGAAAACTGCGTATCGGCACGTTCCGCTACTGGAGGGTGACCTCTAAACAGATCGCGAAGCTTCACCCCCATACGCAAATCGAAACTGCGAATAGAGGCAATAACATGCCATCGCCCCTTTTGATTCAGTACTTGTTCAATCAGGGGACGAAAAACGGCCTCACCTTTACCCCCACGGATCGCATCCAGGGCATCAATAATCAGCCAGCCGTGAGATGTACCATCCCATGCTTCAAGCACTTCAGTCAGGCAATGATCTAGCCGGAGTTCACGGCTCAGTCCTTCGAGTGACTCAACCGAATAGTGATCAACTGCCAGTTCAAGAACATCGTCCCCACGATTGCGCAGGCTACGGGCCAACGCATTTAGTACGCCGCTTTTACCGGCTCCGGGTTCACCAATAATTAATAGCGAGCCGGACTGCACAGCCTGCTCAACCGCATCTTGGCATTCCCTGCGCAAGGTAACCGGCTGGCCGGAGGGATTATCGATGGTTTCATACTGCTGTAAGACATTGGCAACATGTTGAGAGTGGCGGATAAGTTGATGAATATCCGCCTGATATTGTGGCGGTGCTGCCAGTTTAATCCCTTTTCCTACCAGCATGTTACGTAATAATAATGCATCACAGCCATCGCGTCGGGACATCATCTCCCCACAGGCGGTGACAAGAATACTCAGGGCTGCTGCTGAGTCGGTTTCTCTGGCAAGGCTGCGACTAAGTCGCATCTGAAGTGTTGATGCGATATTTTCAACATCAACAACGTGAACGGCAATCAGACGGGCAAGTTCGGCTAACAGATTTGATGGCCGGGGCTCCGTGGTAATCCGGCCCCACGCGGTGGACACACAATGTTCGAAAATATCAGACGCTGATTTCTGTTTCCTGTTCATAGCTCCGCGGCCCTGCTGGGAAAGATGGCGTAACGCGGCGGAAAGATCGGTCCGAACAGTCGCTGATGCTTTGATGCTTACGGCTAAAATCAGCCGATCTTTCTCCGGCGATAGAGGGCGGTTCCACCCCAGAGAACCATCACCATCCCGACAGGTTAGCCAGTGTCGGACGAACTGTTCAATCGTCCGGTAAAAAGGACTCTTTTCATTATCTGAAAGTGGGACGGTTGTTTTTGCCTGAATTGCGAGAAATCCACCCACAGACGTTGCCACAAGAACATCATCAACTGGCGCTTCAGTTTCGAAGCGAAGCCGGACAGGTGTTGCATCACCCAGTATCAATGAAGGATCCAACGGGTCATTACTCAGGATCTGAGCGGCAAAAAACGCGCCTAATTGTTGTTGAAAGACAATACCGCTGCTGGTTGCCGCGCCACCACCGTTTGAGGGACCGCTCAGATTCGTATCAGACAAGTTCCACCTTCATAGCATGAATTCCGTGTTGGCGCTTATTTTACGGACAGGCGATTGGTAAAACAAAGAGATAAAAATACAGTACCCGGGTAAAACTGTCATTACGGCAATGGCACTTCAAATACGGACTCTTGCCGCCCATCGCCAAACGCAGTATCCTTAATCCGCACCTGCAAATTCAGGTGCCGGGATTGGTCTCTTCGGTGGTGGTTCAATTAATCACTTACTGGAGGTTGCCATTATGGCTACGATCCCCACTCAGACACATCCGTTACTTGTAGTTCCCTTCAATGCCGCTACGGATTTCACCGTCCTTGCCGACCACTGTGAAAACTTCGCTGAAACCCTGATTGAAAGCAATGATCCCACGCTGAAAATGGCGCTCTGCGGCAGACTCAACGCTTGTCTGTCGCTGTTGCAGCCCACGTTGTTAGAACCCGTTCCGCCCCATCTTATTGAAAGCCTGACCGTTGACACCCTTCCTGCCAATTCCCCTCGTTTTGAGCCTGAATGCACAGAGCTTTGTCGCTACTGTCTCTCTCTGACACAGATGCTGGCAGGGCAAGGCTTTTACTCTGAAATGGAGAAACACCTTAGCGGCCTGCTGTATGAACTGATCAACTATTTCGCCGCGAAAATGAAAGCGCCGCGCTGGCTCCGCACTGCTGACGGCGTGAAGTTTATCGACGAGGTGGCCGCATGATGCAGCAGGACTGGCATTCCGCCGACATTATCGCCGGGCTGAAAAAACGTGGCACTTCGCTGTCAGCGCTTTCCCGTCAGGCGGGACTGGCGTCTTCCACGCTGACCAACGCCCTTAACCGCCGCTGGCCCAAAGGCGAAAGGTTGATAGCGGAAGCGTTAGGCATCGCGCCTGAGCAAATCTGGCCTTCGCGCTACCGCTGATATCCCCCCGGCGCAGCCCGGATACGGAAGCTGCGCCGCATTTTGTTTATCCGATCTGTCATAATCCTTTGAATCGCAAAAACAGTTTCCTATTATCAGCCTTTTTTGTTACCCACTAAGCTCCCGCCTGCACGAAATGCTTCATGACCTGAAAGAAGCGCCTGAGGTATCAGGATGGTTGCCCTTTTATCGGCAATGTCGCCTTTGAAAACTGCCGGATCTGTCCTCTGATGGCTTAAGGCTTTCTTCACGCTTTATTACGCTAAGGAAATCACAATGAATCTGATGAATAATTGTGCATCGCCTGAAATTATTCACTGTAAATAATTTTCGTTATTTGCCTATTAATTCGTAATATATTGATAGGTTTTCGCACAAAATTATTCGAGTAGAATAATTTTGTACGCTTTCCGATTAATAACCCAAAAATTGAAGGAAAATCCTTTCAATGCAAAAAGCAGATCCGGATTCAATCAGGATCTGCTTTTTCATTTTTAACAAATTATACTGCTATTGGCTCAGGCTGCCTTATGCTGCCGCGCGTAAATATACGGCGCAACGTATCCCTCGCGGCTCACGTCCAGATAGTCCGACCACCACTGCATCATGGCTTTACGGGCGTCAAGATGCTCGGCGCGATGAATATACGCCGCCCGAACGCTGTTACGCTCCTGATGGCTCATTTGCCGCTCCACCGCATCCCGCGACCAGAGTTCTGATTCAACCAGCGCGCTACAGGCCATTGCCCGGAAGCCGTGTCCGCAAACATCAGTTTTTGTGTCATACCCCATAAGACGCAGCGCCCGGTTGATGGTGTTTTCACTCATCGGTTTATACGGGTTATGGTCGCCGGGAAAGACCAGCTCCAGATGGCCGGAGATTTCTTTTATCTGCTTCAGAATGGCAATTGCCTGTCGGGACAATGGCACAATATGTGGAGTACGCATCTTAGCGCCACGACCTGAAAAACGAACTTTGTCTATCGCATCGCGGGTAGCGGGAATAGTCCAGATTTTATGTCTGAAATCAATCTCGCTCCAGCGGGCAAAGCGCAGTTCGCTGGAACGAATAAACAGGTGGAGTGTCAACACCACCGCCAGCCTTGTTAACTGCCGCCCTTGCTGATAGTCACCGATACGCTCCAGCAGTTCGGGCAACCGTTCCAGCGGCAGGGCAGGATAATGATTTTTAACCGGCGGCGCGGTGACGTCTTCCAGATGCAGCGCCGGATTGTTTTCGGTCAGTCCCTGCTGCACGGCGTAACGCATGATGTTGCAAAGCTGCTGCCGGGTTCGGGACGCGACTTCCAGAAAGCCTTTATCCTCGATAACTTTCAGTAGCGCCGTGAAATGCTGCGTTTTCAGCATCGTGACGGGCAAATGACCAATTGCCGGAAAGATATGATTTTTCATACTGGCAAGGATGCGTTCAGCGTAGTCAACTGACCATTTCTTGTTGGTTTTGTGCCATGCCAGCGCGACAGCTTCAAAGCATTTTTCCGGTGACGCGGCGGCTTTTTCAGTGATGCGTTGTTGTACGGGATTGATATTCTGCGCCAGCAATTTACGGATACCGTCCCGTTGCTGGCGGGCATCGGAAAGCGACACCTGAGGATAGGCACCCAAAGCAATACGGGATTCTTTTCGGTTGAAGCGATATTTGAGATACCAGAGGCGTGAACCGCCCGGATTGACAAGCAGATACAGACCATGAGAATCGGTCAGTTTAAAGGGTTTATCAGAAGGCTTGATACTGCGGATTTTCGCGTCGGACAGGGACATATGGTGGTCACTCCATTATCGAACTGAAATGACCCCAAATCAGACCACCAATTTCGCCGGATGCGGAGGGAAAACCAGATACGCATCGGGAAAGATTTTCACGCTAACTTATTGAAACCTAATCATATAGGAACTTATAAGTACGCCTGAAAACAGGAATCTGGCTCCTCTGACTGGACTCGAACCAGTGACATACGGATTAACAGTCCGCCGTTCTACCGACTGAACTACAGAGGAATCGCGTGAACGGGGCGCATATTAACGATGCGCCCCGGGCTTGTCAAAGTCTGTTTTGCACTAACTCATTCGTTTGCCGATTTATTCTCCACTCCCGGCGTCAGGACTNACGTCAACGAAGTGATCTCGAGGTTAATCCACAGTACAGCAACGGTGGCGGCGCCAATCAGCGGCAGGATCAGGTAGTGCAGCTTCTCCTGCCAGGTTTTATTGCGTCCTTCGCGACGCCAGAAGTGGTTGAACACCGACAGATTAACGAAGGTGAAGGCCACCAGCGCGCCGAAGTTAATCAACGCCGTGGCGGTGACGAGATCGAAGAACAATGCCGACAGCGCCACAATACCCACCATGATCACGTTCAACGCCGGCGTGCGCCACTTCGGATGCACATAGCCAAAGTACTTTTCAGGGAAGACATTATCGCGGCCCATCACGTACAGCAGACGCGACACGCTGGCGTGCGACGCCAGCCCCGACGCCAGCGTATTCACAAACGTAGTGCAGAGGAAAATCGACTGAAACAGCTTGCCACCAACGTACAGCGCAATTTCCGGCAGCGCAGCATCGGGATCTTTAAAGCGGCTGATATCCGGGAAAAACAGCTGCATAAAGAAAGAGGCGGCGATAAAGATCAGCCCGCCATATAACGCGGTGAGAAAAATCGCTTTCGGGATGGTTTTTGCCGCATCCGGCGTCTCTTCCGACAGCGTAGTAACCGCGTCAAAACCCAGGAACGAGAAACAGACGATGGTCGCGCCGGTAATGATCGGGATCAGATGCGCGTTCTCGCTGATAAACGGCTGCAGCGACCACACCGTCCCGACGCCCTCGCCTTTATGCAACCCATCCACCACCAGGTAAATAAAGACCACGATGATGGCAATCTGCACCAGCACAAACAGCGCGTTAAAGTTCGCCACCAGGTTGACGCTCTTCAGGTTGGCGGCAGTGAGAATTGCCACAAACGTCACCACCCACACCCACGGTGGCACGCCAGGGAACAGCGCGGTGAGGTAAATTTTTGCCAGCAACACGTTAATCATTGGCAGGAACAGGTAGTCGAGCAGTGACGACCAGCCAACCATAAAGCCGACGTGCGGGTTAATCGCTTTTTGCGCGTAGGTATAGGCGGACCCCGCCTGCGGGAACTGGCGCACCAGTTTGCCGTAGCTGATGGCGGTAAACAGCACCCCGGCCAGCGCCAGAAGATAAGAGGCCGGAACATGGCCGTCGCTAATGCCCGAAACGATACCGAAGGTATCAAACACAGTCATCGGCGTCAGATAGGCCAGGCCCATCACCACCACTTGCCAGAGCTTGAGGGATTTACGCAGCTGCGGTTTTCCCGCCTGCGGTGAGGCATTCAGAGAGGAATTAGTCGCCATGCCCGTTCCCCCCTTTGCCGACGGAGATTTGCGTTCGTTGTTTCCTTAGTGCAAATCTGCTTAGCAAGGGGGTCAATCGGGTGAGATCGGGGGCAAAAACGCGTTCACGGTGCGGGCGTGGCCCGTACTCACAGCGGCTCAGGCAACCGCCCTCGCCATGCGGGTATTTAAACATCTGCATCATCTCATTTCCTCGTCACAAAATCTGTCGTGTTTCTGAAGACCCGATGCCGCCCGCGCTCCATAACGCGACATACGGGAAATGGCAGGATTTCCTGCAATGTCTGGCTGCCCGGCTCCGCGCAGGCAGCATGATGCTACGGTCTTACACATTCTTTGCCCGGTAATCAGGCGTTTTTCAGCATCCACTCGATTTCGGTATCGGTGATGAGACGCTCAAACTGAATTAACTCATCGTTCTTACACGCATGGTAGACGTGACAAAAACGCTCCCCCAACAGGGCTCGCAGCGCGTCATTTTCTGCGAATTCACACAACGCATCGCTCTGGCGGATCGGGAACGGCAAACCGTCCTGCTCCAGTCCGTTGCCTTCCACCTCAGCCGGCAATGGCAGATCGTTATCCAGACCATGTAAAATGCCCGCAAGCAGGGTGGCCATTACCAGATACGGGTTGGCATCCGCACCGGCCACGCGGTATTCAACACGATGATTATCACGATCGCCGCAGGGGATCCGCAACGCCACCGTACGGTTGTTATGCCCCCATGACGCCTGCGTCGGCACGTACATGCCAGGCTGGAAACGACGGTAGGAATTTACGTTAGGCGCCAACAGTGCCATAGATGCAGGCATCAGGTCTATCATTCCTGCCAGCGCGCGCTTCAGAGTGCTCGAATCTTCGCCATCGGCGTTCGCCAGCACGTTTTCACCTTTATTATTCAGCACGCTGATGTGGATATGCATCCCGCTGCCCGCATGCTCTTCATAGGGTTTCGCCATAAAGGTGGCGTGCATTTTATGCTTCTCGGCCACCAGGCGAACCAGGCGCTTCAGCGCCAGCGCATCGTCGCAGGCATCCAGCACATTATCGGTATGATGAAGATTGATTTCGAACTGCCCCGGCGAAGCTTCAGCGACCGCGCCATCGGCAGGGATAAGCTGCATCCGCGCTAAATCATCAATATCGGTCAGCACATCGGCAAAGTGGTTCAGGTTATCGACGGAATAGACCTGGCTTTGCATATTGCGATCCTCGGTGCCCGGTGCGCACGGCGGCTGGAGATACCCTTCCGCGTCACGCTGCCGATCCAGTAAATAGAACTCCAGCTCTACCGCTACCACGGGGTGCAGACCGCGCTGGCGAAGCTGCTGCCAGAGTCGGTTCAGTACGTTCCGCGGCTCAACGTCAAAGGGAGCGCCATCTTCATCCAGCATGGTCAGCATCATCTGGCCGATAAATTCCGGGTCCGCGGCGGACGGCGTCAGCGTACCCAGCACAGGAACACAGCTACGATCCGGCTCGCCCAGTTCCTGCCCTAGTCCGGCTTCTTCCACAACGTTGCCGAGGATATCCATCGCAAACACCGAGGCGGGGAAATAGCAGCCTTTCTCTAACTTGCGCAGACCTGAAACCGGAATGCGTTTGCCGCGGAAGCAGCCGTTCAGATCGGTTAACAACACATCGACATACTGCGTTTGCGGGTAACGTTCGAGATAGTGTTTTACTTCGCGCGCAAACGCGCTACTTCGTCTCTCTTCAGACTGCTGAACAAAATTCTCAACTTCTACGATATTGGTTTCCATGATTCACCGCCGTTGCTTTGAGGTACGGTCACTGACACAGACCGTTAAATATAATGTCCATTTATCGACTGTGGATGCAATCTAAATGTTTGTCAAATGTTAAATCAAGTTTGCAAACAAGTTAAACCACTGCTAGATTGAGAAAATATTGAACGGAAATTTGCAACAAGGAATCGTTTGGCAATAATTTTTTCCAGAACGTGAGGCCGATCATGGGCAATATATTTGACAAGCCAGTTATTGGTGTTGTGATGTGCAGGAACAGGATCAAGGGTCATGAGACCCAGACTCTGCAAGAGAAGTACCTGAATGCCGTTTTAAACGTGGGAGGATTGCCCGTCGCGTTACCGCACGCGCTGGCGGAACCGGAACTTTTTGCCGCATTGCTGCCGAAACTTGACGGTATTTTCCTGCCGGGCAGCCCGAGCAATGTCCAGCCGCACCTTTATGGTGAAAACGGCGATGAGCCTGACGCCGATCCCGGGCGTGATCAACTGAGCATCGCGTTAATCAACGCCGCGCTCGAAAGGCGCATCCCCCTTTTCGCCATCTGCCGGGGTATGCAGGAAATGGTTGTCGCTACCGGCGGGACTCTGTATCGTCGCCTGTGCGATCACGCACAGTTTCTGGAACACCGCGAAGATGCGGAGCTACCGGTGGAGCAGCAGTACGCACCATCGCATGAAGTCCAGGTACTGGAAGGCGGATTGCTTTCTGCATTGATACCCGGGTGCAGCACGTTTTGGGTTAACTCCTTACACGGCCAGGGAGCAAAAACACTGGGGCCGCAATTGCGTGTTGAAGCGCGCTCGCAGGACGGACTGGTGGAAGCGGTGAGCGTTCACGATCACCCTTACGCGCTGGGCGTGCAGTGGCACCCGGAATGGAACAGTAGCGAATACGCCCTGTCGCGTTTGTTGCTCGAAGGTTTTATTACTGCCTGTCAGAACTATCTCGCTGAAAAGCAGCGACTCTGACCACTACTGTTAAGGAAAAAGCAATTATGAGCGATGACGGCCTGGCTCCGGGGAAACGTCTGGCGGAGATTCGACAACAACTGGGTCTTTCTCAGCGTCGCGCAGCCGAACTGTCTGGATTAACACACAGTGCTATCAGCACCATTGAGCAGGATAAAGTCAGCCCGGCAATCAGCTCGCTCCAGAAGCTGCTGAAAGTCTACGGTCTGTCCCTCTCCGAGTTCTTTGCCGAACCGGAAAAACCGGACGAGCCGCAGGTCGTGATTAATCAGGACGACCTGATCGAAATTGGTAGTCAGGGTGTTTCCATGAAGCTGATTCATAACGGAAATCCTAATCGCACACTGGCCATGATCTTTGAAACGTACCAGCCTGGTACGACGACAGGCGAGCGGATCAAACACCAGGGTGAGGAGATTGGCACAATACTGGAAGGTGAAGTGGTATTGACCATCAACGGTCAGTCATACCACTTAGTTGCGGGACAGAGTTACGCCATTAACACCGGCATTCCTCACAGTTTCAGCAACACTTCGGCAGGCATCTGCCGCATCATCAGCGCCCACACTCCCACCACGTTCTGATTTTTCTGGCCTGACGCTTTCAGGCCTTTATTAAAACAGATTGTCACAGGCGAACCCGCCTGCGGCTCTCTGCGGCCAAATTTTGCCGGAACAATAATTTATCCGATTGAAATAAGAGGTTTTCTATGGATTTCCATCATCTGAATTACTGGCAGGAAAAAGCAAAAAATATCACCCCGGAAAGCCGTTTATTTATTAATGGCTGTTATTGCGAGGCACAGGATAGCAGCACGTTTGCCACGCTGGATCCCGCCGCTCAGCGCCCGCTTACCGAGGTAGCGCGGGGCAAACAAGCCGACGTGGAGATTGCCGTGCGCGGCGCCCGTGAGGTATTTGAACGCGGCGACTGGTCACAGGCGGCACCGGCAAAGCGCAAGGCAGTGCTGAATAAGCTCGCGGATCTTATGGAGCAGCATCACGAGGAGCTGGCGTTACTGGAAACGCTCGATACCGGTAAACCGATTCGCCATAGCCTGCGTGATGATATTCCCGGCGCGGCCCGCGCNGCCGCCATTGTGCCGTGGAATTTTCCGCTGTTGCTGGCTTGCTGGAAGCTCGGCCCGGCGCTGGCGGCGGGCAACAGCGTCATTCTGAAGCCGTCGGAAAAATCTCCGTTGACCGCGCTGCGTCTGGCCGGGCTGGCAAAAGAAGCCGGACTGCCGGACGGCGTGCTTAATGTCATCAGCGGTTACGGTCACGAAGCCGGACAGGCGCTGTCAAAACATCCGGATGTGGACGTGCTCACCTTCACCGGCTCGACCCGCACCGGCAAACAGCTGCTGAAAGACGCNAGAGCGCCAACGTTGTTTTTGCCGATTGTCCGGATCTGGAAAAAGCCGCCGCCACCACCGCCGCGGGGATCTTCTACAACCAGGGCCAGGTGTGCATCGCCGGGACTCGCCTGTTAGTGGAAGAGAGCATCGCCGACCGTTTCCTCGCCCTGCTTCAGCAGCAGGCGAAAAACTGGCAGCCGGGCAACCCGCTCGATCCCGCCTGCACCATGGGCACGTTAATCGATAACGCTCATGCCGACACGGTGCAAAGCTTCATTCGGGATGGAGAAGCCGGTAACACGCTGCTGCTTGACGGGCGCAGCGATGCCCATCCGGCCGCCGTCGGCCCGACCATTTTTGTCGATGTCGATCCCACATCCCACATTTCACGCGACGAAATTTTCGGCCCGGTGCTGGTCGTCAACCGCTTCCGTACAGAAGACGAGGCGCTACAGCTGGCCAATGACAGCGATTACGGACTCGGCGCCGCCGTGTGGACCGGCTCACTTAATCGTGCGCATCGCATGAGTCGCCGCCTGAAAGCGGGTTCTGTGTTTGTGAACAACTATAACGACGGGGATATGACCGTGCCGTTCGGCGGTTACAAACAAAGCGGCAATGGTCGCGATAAGTCATTGCATGCCCTTGAAAAATTTAGCGAACTGAAAACCATCTGGATTGCCCTGGAGCCTTAATCATGACCGAACATACCACAAGCTATTACGCCGCCAGCGCCAATAAATACCAACCATTTCCGACACTTTCTGAATCCATTACCTGCGACGTCTGCGTGGTGGGCGGCGGCTACACGGGGCTCTCCTCTGCCCTGCATCTTGCCGAAATGGNNCTGCCCGCATCGGTTTTGGTGCCAGCGGTCGTAACGGCGGCCAGCTGGTGAACTCCTACAGCCGCGACATCGACGTGATTGAAAATAGCTACGGCCCTGAGGCCGCGCGCATGCTTGGCAGCATGATGTTTGAAGGCGGCGAGATCATTCGCGAGCGCATTAAACGTTATCAGATTGACTGCGATTACCGCCCTGGTGGCCTTTTTGTGGCGCTGAACCATAAGCAACTGGCAACGCTGGAAGAGCAAAAAGAGAACTGGGAGCGCTACGGCAACACGCAACTGGAGCTGCTGGACGCTGATGCAATTGCCAGAGAAGTGGATACCGATCGCTACGTCGGTGCCCTCCTCGACCGTAGCGGCGGGCATATTCATCCGCTGAATCTCGCGATTGGTGAAGCCGACGCGATCCGTCTGAACGGCGGGCGCGTGTACGAACAATCACCGGTGACCAAAATCCAGCACAGCAACCCGGCGGTGATCAGCACCGAAAAAGGCCAGGTCACCGCCCGTTACGTGATCGTCGCCGGTAACGCCTATCTCGGCGACAAAGTCGAACCGGAACTGTCAAAACGCAGCATGCCGTGCGGCACCCAGGTGGTCACTACCGAACCGCTGTCAGCGGAGGTGGCGCAGTCGCTGATCCCGAATAACTACTGTGTGGAAGATTGNNCAACATTTATTACATGCAGGGTTACAGCGGCCACGGCGTGACCTGTACGCACCTGGCCGGTCGGCTGGTTTCAGAAGCATTACGCGGTGATGCGGAGCGTTTCGACGCGTTTGCAAAACTGCCGCATTATCCGTTCCCGGGTGGGCGCAACCTGCGCATTCCGTTTACCGCTATGGGCGCGGCGTATTACAGTCTCCGCGATCGCCTTGGGGTGTGATTTATCGCCCACGCACAGGGTGATCCCCCCTGTGCGTTTTTTTATTGTGACTTAAGTTTTGGATATTTCTGCAACCAGCGTCCGCTGACCATCCGCCAGTAGAAGAGTACGCCACGCACCGCCCAGTCGAGGAACATCCCCAGCCAGACGCCGATAACCCCCATACCGAGCATGATCCCCAGCACATAGCCTGCCACCACGCGGCAGCCCCACATGCTGAACATCGACACCCACATGGCAAAACGCGCATCCCGCGCGCCTTTCAGACCTGACGGTAGCACCCACGATGCTGACCAGATCGGCATAAACGCCGCGTTGAGCCACAGCAGGATGACCACCACCTGTTTAACGTTCGGATCCTGGGTATAAAACGACGCGAACAGCCCGGCAAACGGCGCGGTGCCCCAGGCAATCGCCGTCAGCCCGATAGTCGACAGCCAGAACACGTGGCGCAGCTGGCGCTCCGCCTGACCAATCTGTCCTTTGCCGAGACGCTTGCCGGTGATGATCGTCGATGCAGAACCGAGGGCGTTCCCCGGGAGGTTGATCAGCGACGCCACGGAGAAGGCGATAAAGTTACCCGCGATAACGTCCGTGCCCATTCCGGCGNCACCCCCTCCCCGCCGTTAAACAGCACCGATTCAATGCTGGCGGGGATCCCAATGCCCATGACTTCCCAGATGATGCCGAAATTGAGCGGCTTGAAGTAGCTTCTCAACGGAATGCGCAGTGATTTCACCCCTTTGATCAGCACCAGCACGATGGCGATTGCACCGATATAACGCGAAATGGTTAACCCGAGCCCGGCTCCGACAAACCCCAGCCCTTGCCAGGACATAAAGCCGTAGATCAACCCGCTACTGATGATAATGTTCAGAATGTTCATCCCACCGTTAATCAACAGCGGAATTTTGGTATTGCCTGCCCCGCGCAGCGCGCCGCTGCCAATCAGCGCGATGGCGGCCGCCGGGTAGCTGATCACCGTCAGTTCAAGATAGGTCAGCGCCAGCGCTTTCACCGGCTCGGTCGCGGCTCCGGCAATAACGTCAATAATCTCTTTACCGTAGGCATGGATGACGATCGCCAGCACCACGGAAAACAGTGCCATGATCACCAGCGACTGCCGCGCCGCCGACCTCGCCCGCTTGTGATCGCGCTTGCCGAGGCTGAAGGCCACCACCACTGTCGTACCGAGGTCAATCGCCGCAAAGAACGCCATCACCACCATGTTGAAGCTGTCAGCCAGCCCGACGCCCGCCATGGATTCCGCCCCCAGCCAGCTGACCAGAAACGTACTCAATACGCCCATCAACAGAACACAGGTGTTTTCCAGAAAGATAGGTACAGCAAGAGGGGTGATTTCACGCCAGAAGAGAACCCGATAACTTTTTCGGTTTTTATACCAGGCCGTACGCTCTACGGACTGGCGAAGTGCTGCGGTGACGTTCAAAGGGGACCTTACTGAGAAAGTTGAAACTCCATTTCAAATGATGATGGAGAATACGCAAAGCTGCAAAATTTTTTTCTGCATTAATTGACGGAAATTACAACAAATTGTTGGCAGAAGAAGCAATTGGACACGAATGCGAGAAATGGGGTTTGACAAAGATTTTTTCGCCGCTAAGATAAGCCTCCACACGATTCCTCTGTAGTTCAGTCGGTAGAACGGCGGACTGTTAATCCGTATGTCACTGGTTCGAGTCCAGTCAGAGGAGCCAGATTTTGAAAAGCCTGCTTTCGAGCAGGCTTTTTGCTTTTTCACGCCGTTACAGTACGAAACCGTAGTGCGAGCCATCGGGCAGTTCGACGTCAAAACGCAGCTTGCCGCCCGCAGCTTCAACATAGCGCTTCAGCGTAGACAGTTTCAGGTCGCGCCCCGGTTTTTCCATTCCCGCAATCGTGGGTTGTTTGATGCCCAGCGTCCTGGCCATCTCCACCTGCGTTTTCTGCACTTTCTCACGCAGTTCTGCCAGATGGATATTCAGCAGGATATCATCGGCCAGCGCCTGCGCTTGTGCAACAACCTCAGGTTTTGCATCAGCGAGCATCTGCTCCAGCGTTCTGCCCATTTTGTTACTCCTTTTTGTCTGAATTCATCAGATAGTTCGTGTATTCGCGATCCGCAACCCGCAGCATTTCATCGTAGAATCGCTTCTCGTTACCTGCCTTGTTTCCGGCGCACAGCAAAATGGCGTCACGGAAAGGATCAAAAATAAAAAATGCACGAAGCGGCTCTCCCCGGCTCTGGATTCGTAACTCTTTCATATTGTGAAAGCGAGAACCTTTAACCGTATCCGCATACGGCCGGGACAATTGCGGTCCACTGCCGCGTAAAACCAGCAGCGAGGCCAGAACACTCGCCTGATCGCTATCGCAAAGTGAATCGAACCAAGTATCAAACCTGTTCGTCGTTTTAATCATCCACACGGGATCTCCTTATCAATATAGGTTAAAAACTATATAGGTGTAAAGCGATAACGGAGAGTGTGAGGGAGAAGAACAGCGAGGCACAGACAGGTTATATACGGAACGCGGGGCGTTTTCCGATTTTTCAGTAGATTCGACACGGTAAGTCAGTGTCTTTACGAGCAACGCCGCAAAAGGGAAGAGAGAATCTGCCGAGGTATTACCCCGGCACGAAACACAGCGCTACACTCCCGGCAACACAATATCACTGCCTGCCAGCGTGCCCATCTGGTTGTACATTGCACAGGCGGCATCGACGACAGGCATTGCCAGTGCCGCGCCGCTGCCCTCTCCCAGCCGCATATCCATATTCAGGTACGGTTCAAGCTGGAGCGCGTTCAGCGCCACGCGGGTGCCTTTTTCGGCAGAAACGTGAGACGGAATAAGATAGGGTTTGACCGTCGGGGCGATCTGACAGGCGGCGAGTGCAGAAGCGTATGACAGAAAACCATCCAGAATGACCGGTAAGCCACAGGTGGCGGCACCAAGCATAACACCGGTCATGCCAACGAGATCGAAGCCACCCACTTTTGCCAGCACGTCGATCGCATCGCTGGCATCAGGTTGATTGACGTCAATAGCGCGGCGCACCACATCCACTTTATGCGCCAGCTGGTTTACCGGCAGATTTGCCCCGATGCCGACCACCGCATCCGGTGCGGTTTGTGTGAGGACACTGACGACTGCGGCGGCTGGCGTGGTGTTTGCCATACCCAGTTCGCCAACGCCAAACAGCGTCACGCCTTCAGCAGCAAGCTGGCGAGTGTACTGCATCGAGGCCACCAGCAGCGCGACCGCCTGCTCGCGCGTCATCGCCGCTTCCCGGGCGATGTTTCCGCTGCCTCGCGCGACTTTCATATTGACGACGCCGGCGATCGGATCGGCATCGATACCCACGTCAACCACATGCACCTGAGCGCCCGCCTGCTTCGCCAGCACACAGACGCCGGTATTCTGGCGGATCATATTTTCGGTCTGAATGGCGGTGACGATCTGCGGTGAAATAGTAACGCCTTCATGCCAGACACCATGGTCAGCGCACATGACGACAATCGCTTTATTATCGAGCTGCAACTGACCGCCTAAACCCGGCATGCCCGCCAGCTGCACCGCCAGCGATTCCAGCTTCCCAAGACTGCCGGGTGGTTTCAGCAAACCATCAATATGCTGCTGCGCGTGGATCATCGCGGCCGTATCAGGCAGCGGAATAGTTTCCAGTAACGCGTTAAAATTTTGCATCGTTTGCGTTCCCGGTCACAGCAGCGCCAGCAGAAAAACCACTTCGCCCAGTTCAATTGCCGCACCCAGCGTATCGCCCGTCTGGCCGCCAAGCGTGCGTTTGAGCAGTTTTGCGATCAGGTAGATAACCACGAGGGTGAACAGAAACGCCACCAGACCGTTCATTCCCAGCAGCGCGATCGCCAGCACGGCGGTGATCCCGAGCGTAATCGCTGCCTGCCTGAACGTCACTTTGCCGATAAACAGGTTGCCCATCCCCTCTTCACGCGCATAGCGCTGTCCATACATCAGCAGCACCGAAACACCGCGCCCGGTGGCACAGGAAGCAGCCAACACAGCAGGAAGCCAGACGCCACGCAGCGCCAGTTCACTGACCAGCAACACTTTCGCCAGCAGGACAAAAAAGAGTGCCAGCCCGCCATGCGTGCCGAGACGACTGTCGCGCATGATCTCCAGCATCCGCTCGCGCGGGCGTGACGAAAAGACGCCGTCGCAGGTATCCGCGAGTCCATCCAGATGCAACCCGCCTGTCAGCAGCGCGAGCGCGAGTACCGCAAACATTGCCGCCAGCGGCGTACCGCACCAGGTATGCAGTAGCGCGAACACCAGCCCGCCCAGCGCCCCGAGCAGCAGCCCGACCAGCGGAAATGTCGTGATGCCACGGACATAATCCTGCAGCTCTACACCCTGAGACCAGCGCTGCGGCACAGGCAGACGGCTCATAAAAGAGAGCGTGGCAAAGAAAACCCTGTTCATTTTATTTTGACTCCTATACCTGACACCACCAGCCAGACGTCTTCCGCCGCCTGCGCCAGTTTTTGATTGGCCCGTCCGGCAATATCACGAAAATGTCGCGCCAGCCGGTTCTCCGGCACAATACCCATTCCCACTTCATTTGTGACCAGCACGACCGGTGACGGGCAGTGCTGGCACAACGTAATCAGATGTGATATCTCGTCATCCACCCGTTTTTCCAGCGCGGCATAATCCCAGTTCTCGGGATCGCTTGCGCCGCCTTCAGCAAACAGGATGTTGGTGACCAGCGTCGTAATGCATTCCAGCAGGATCGCCTCGTCGGGGGAATTCTCCGGCGTGATCAGCTGTTCGAGGCGTTGCCAGCGCTCTTCGGTGCGCCAGTGCGCTGGTCGGCTTTGCCGGTGATGGGCAACCCGCGCCGCCATCTCGTCATCAAAGATTTGCGATGTCGCAATATAGAGAACGGAACGGTAGTGGCAAANCTCGGCGTGCCGGCTTTTACCGCTGCGCGCGCCGCCAGTGATAATAATCATGTTGAGGGTTCCTGATGCAAGCATCGTGCGGGTTTGGATAAAATAAGATTCATACAAACATCAGGATTTAAGAGAGAGGGAACGGCGAGAGCCACGCTCTCACCGCCAACCGGTTTATTCGGTTTTCGCTTCAGGCACTTTCACTTCGCCCATGATTTTCAGCTTTTTGGAAATATCACGACGTTCTTTGGACAGCTCGGCATTTTTGATGATGTAGTCATCAACGCGATCTTCATAATCGCTTTTCATGCTGGCGATAATACCCTGAATGGCCTCGACGCTCATGCCTGGCTTGATGTAGTCGCTCAGGTTGTCGAGCAGCAGAACACGTTTCTGGTTGTCACGGATCTTTTTCTCAACGTCCTGGATTTCACGCTGCAATTTGTTTTTGCGTCGGAACAGACGAACAAATTCCAGTACATCCTGAAATGAAGGCTTAGTTGTTTCCATTTTTACACCCCTGCTAATTAAGACTCGGATTCGTTAACACAACCGCTATCGTCTGAGGGATACATTACGTATAGCAATTGCTAATGACAATGGTTTTTGCTTTGGGATCATCATAACCCTAAATGCCGCTGAATCGAAACAACCTGACATCAAACCCTCGCCCGTCTGTCTTTTATTTGCGCAATGCGCGGCAGATCAGATGGGAAAGCAACTCCAGCTGGCGCGCCAGCTCCATGCTGAGCCACACATAGCCGTGAATCGGCGTTTCTGACAGGTTTTCACTGTGGTATTCCTGCATCAGCTGTCGCAATTCGGCGGCGATTTCACTTAATCTTTCACTATTAGCCAGTATCGGCTGTGGATTGCCTTCGTACAAGGCGTGGGCGATGGTCAGCAGCGTTTGCTGGGTCATCTGCTGGGTCTCACGCAGCGTCCGGGCATTGAGCATCACAAAATGGCTTTCGCGCGATGCCCAGTGCGCGTTGACCTGCAGCTCCAGCATGCAGACCAGATTGCGGCTAACGGTTTGAATGCCTTCGAAAATGGATTTCTGAATGCGCGTTTCTTTGCTGGCGGGAGTGATCAGCCCACGCATTTTAACCACGTCACTGAGCATTTTCTGCAGATGCGTATCAAGACGCGGGCGTTCGAGCAAATTGGGCGAGGTTCCCGTCTGGTAGAGGCGGTTGTAGAGGGTGACAAAGTGCGCCATCTGAATGCGCCAGTGCAGAAACGCGCGCTGCGGCCAGATGCCGGTAAACAGCATCGCCAGCAGCGAGCCAAATATCACATCACCGCTTCGCCACAGCGCAGTAGTCAGATCCCCCGGCGGCGCGCCAACCACCACCGCCAGCGTGATGCCAATCAGCAGTGCCTGATACGGTTTCTTGCCCAGCGCCAGCCAGCCGCAGAGAAACATCGCGATGGCGCACCAGACAAGCATCAACGGCAGTGAAATAAGTTCGAGCTTAAGCGCCACCAGCCCCAGCACGGCGCCCAGTATTGTGCCGCCAATGCGTTGATACGCACGGGGAACCACGTTTCCCCAGAATGAAATAGGCCCCATCACCACGACAAGTGTGATCAGGGGCCACGTCCCTTCCGGAATATCAAACACCCGGACCAGCAAAAAGGTCAGAATAAATGCCAGCGCTATCCGCACACCGTGAACCACACGGTAGTGGCGATACAAGCGTATTTCAAAAGGACTTAGTGATTTATCTGCACGCACACCCGCTCTCCGGCAACGCCGTAAAGCACAATTGTAACGGGTTTTCTGCCGATCGCATCACGCTACTGTCATCATCCCGAATTTCCGCGCTTTTTACTTACGCTCGACCGCGACGTACATGTCGATATCCCAGTAGCCGTCAGTCGCGCCATCGTTCAGGTAAACCTCAAAGGTGGGTTTCTGCGCGAACTGCCAGGTCGCATCCTGCTGCAGGCTGTCGAAGAACTGATACCACGGCGTGGCGAAATCAAAATTTTCGACCCGCGCGCGGGCAACGGCATAATCTCCGCCCTCCACGGTGGTCAGCATCACGCCTTCGCTGTTCGCCGGGATCTGAAAACCCTCCGGTACAGTCACCGCGGTGTCGCAGCGCAGCTTTTCTGCCGGGGTGATATCCGGGTTATCGTAGTACACGGCAATCCATTCCAGCGGCTGAATCTGTTTGCCATCCACCCACGCCATGAGCTGTTCAAATCCCTGTTTGACCTGTTGATCCCAAGGCCCGACCAAATGAAACCCGGCAATCGTGCGCGTGTTTTCCTGCCTGATGCTGTATTCCATGCTGCCTCCATTATTGATGATTTACTGTATAAATATACATATAAAACTAGCAGAGGAGAGGATCATAGTATGTGCGAGAATTCACAAAATTACGCTTTATGATGCAGCCAGTCGCTGAAGCGCGAGAACAAACCGCCTTTCTCCACCCGTTCCAGCGTGACCAGCGGCATATGCGCGATGACCTTGTCGCGATCGAGAAGCTCAATCTCGCCGATCCGTTTGCTGGCCGCCAGCGGCGCCTCCAGCGATTTCTGATCCAGCACGTATTTTGCTTTGATATGCGGGATCTCCGCTTTCGGCAGGGTGAGCCAGAAATCCTGAGCGGTTCCCACTGCGATGGTCTCTTTGTCTCCGTACCAGATGCGCTCGGTGCCGACCTGTTTACCCTGTTGCAGAATTTGCACCGTATCGAAATTCTGCTGGCCCCACTGCAACAGCTTGCGGGCTTCGACTTCGCGCCCTTTCATACTGTCCGCGCCCATGATGACGGCGATCAAACGACGTTTGCCATCCACCGCCGAAGCAATCAGGTTAAACCCCGCGCCAGAGGTGTGGCCGGTTTTCAGACCATCGACGTTCAGCGTTTTGTCCCACAGCAGGCCGTTACGGTTCTGCTGGGTGATACCATTCCAGGTCAGGCTCTTCTCGCTGTACATGTGATAGAACTCAGGCTCACCGTGAATAATGGCCCGCGAGAGCACCGCCAGATCGTAAGCAGAGCTGTGCTGGCCCGGCGCGTCCAGACCGTGAACGGTTTCAAAATGGGTATCTTTGAGCCCAAGTTTTGCCACATAGTCGTTCATCATTGCCACAAACTGCGGCTGCCCACCGGCGACGTAATCCGCCAGCGCCACGCAGGCGTCGTTACCGGAATCGACGATCAGGCCGCGGCTTAAATCGCGCACCGTCAGGCGATCGCCCGCTTTCAGGAACATCAGCGATGAACCATCAAACACCGGGTTTCCCTTTGCCCATGCGTCGCGGCCCACGGTAACCATGTCGTCTGCGCTAATACGATGGCTGTCGATGGCGCGATCCACCACATAGCCGGTCATCAGCTTGGTGAGACTGGCGGGGTTGCGCTGCTGATGTTCATTGCCGGAGGTTAAAATCTGGCCAGTGGTGTAATCCATCAGAACCCAGGAGCCCGCCTTTATCGTCGGCGGTGCGGGGGAAAACTCAATCGCGTCGGCGGCCAGAGCCGATGAAATACTCATCGCGAGTAAAGATGCAGCAATAAACAAACGGCGTTTCAACAGCATATCCTCAAGAACGTGATAAAAATCGCTGTTCTTTTTACGGAAGTTCGCGTCTCAGCGCCCGGCAAAATTGCAAAGAAATGTGACAGCCTCGCTTTCGTCACTCTTCATTCTGTGCTGATGCACGAGAAAGCACGGCTTTTTATTCGGATGTCAGGCCACAATCGTTTACCATAACCCCATCATATTCAAACAGGATGGAGCTTCGGGTGTCTGATTCAGCAACGCGGCCAACTTTTCTCTTCCACGACTACGAAACCTTTGGCACCAGCCCCTCGCTGGACAGGCCCGCGCAGTTCGCGGCGATCCGTACCGATGCGGATTTCAACATTATCGGCGAGCCGGAGGTCTTTTACTGCAAGCCTGCCGATGACTATCTGCCGCAACCCGAAGCGGTATTAATTACCGGCATCACCCCGCAGGAAGCGCGGGCGAAAGGCGACAACGAGGCCGCGTTTGCCCGACGCATTCAGGACATTTTTACCGTGCCCAAAACCTGCGTGGTGGGTTACAACAACGTCCGCTTTGATGATGAAGTGACGCGGAATATTTTCTACCGCAACTTCTACGATCCTTACGCCTGGAGCTGGCAGAACGAGAACTCGCGCTGGGATTTGCTCGACGTCATGCGTGCCTGCTACGCGCTGCGCCCGGAAGGCATTAACTGGCCGGATAACGACGACGGCTTGCCGAGCTTCCGCCTTGAGCATCTGACCAAAGCCAACGGGATTGAACACAGCAACGCCCACGACGCGATGGCCGATGTGTACGCCACCATCGCCATGGCGAAGCTGGTGAAAAGCCAGCAGCCGCGCCTGTTTGACTATCTCTATAGCCACCGCAGCAAACAGAAACTCGCCCCACTGATTGACGTGCCGCAGATGAAACCGCTGGTGCACGTTTCCGGCATGTTTGGCGCCTGGCGTGGCAATACCAGTTGGGTGGCGCCGCTCGCCTGGCACCCGGACAACCGCAACGCGGTGATTATGGTTGATCTTGCAGGGGATATCTCTCCGCTGCTGGAGCTGGATGCCAACACCCTGCGCGAGCGGCTTTATACCGCCAAAGCGGATCTCGGCGATAACGTCCCGGTACCGGTGAAACTGGTACACCTGAATAAATGCCCGATACTGGCGCAGGCCAATACGCTGCGCCCGGAAGACGCTGACCGTCTGGGGATCAACCGTCAGCACTGTCTCGATAACCTCAACGTGCTGCGTGAAAACCCGCAGGTGCGCGATAAGGTCGTGGCGATCTTTGCCGAAGCCGAACCCTTTGTTCCGTCGGATAACGTTGACGCGCAGTTGTATAACGGTTTTTTCAGCGATGCTGATCGCGCCGCGATGAAAATCGTGCTGGAGACGGAACCGCGTAATCTGCCCGCGCTGGACATTACGTTTGCTGATCCGCGAATCGAACGCCTGCTGTTTAACTATCGCGCCCGTAATTTCCCCGGAACGCTGGATGACGCCGAGCAGCAGCGCTGGTTACAGCATCGCCGCAACGTCTTTACGCCGGAGTTTCTGCAGGCCTACGCCCAGGAGCTGGAAATGTTATACGGTCAGTACGAAGGGGACAGTGAAAAGCTGGGGCTGCTTAAGGCGCTGTATCAGTACGCGCAGGACATCGTCTGAAACGGCCTCCCGCGAGCGGCGGGAGGCGTGATAATCAGGCTTTCTGAACGGTAATGCTCCAGGCCGCGTCACCCACCTGCTGGTAATCGGTGATGGCATGGCCCTCTTCCGCCGCCCACTGCGGAATGGCTTCCGTCGCCTGGGTGCAATCGAATTCAATAACCAGTTCATCGCCGCTGGCCATTTCCGCCAGCGCCGCTTTTGCTTCAATCAATGGGAACGGGCAAACCTGCGTCACCACGTCCAGTTTTTTTACTGCCATAACCACTCCTGCTTTTCAGTTACGCCACGGCGGAGGCGAGTTTCGCCTTGCGCTGCGGACGGACATACAACATCCACGACGCGGTCCATACGCCGAGGATCATAAATACCAGACCAATCCAGCCCTGCCAGGTCATCNCCCCCCCCCCTGCCATGCTGGCGCCGAAGCCCATCAGCAGACCACCGAATCCACTGCGCAGCGTGGTGGCAGCATCAGCCGCGCGCACACGAAACTCACGGCTGGCTTTCGCGGCAATGAACGAACCGAGGAAAATACCGAGCACCAGGAAAACACCCCAGTTGAGGAACTTGCTGTCGCCCGCCACCAGGAACTGCAGAATGTTTGCAGTGGGCGATGTGATGCCGAGACCGAACATGCGACCGGTGGCTTCGCTCAGCGGCCAGGCCAGCAATGCGATCAGGCCTATCAGCACCGCAGTGACAAACGGATGCCAGCGCTTTTCAAACAGAATATGCGCCAGGCCGGTACGACGCGGCGGCAACGTAGCGACTTTCNCTCTTCCCCCCCCAGCCACAGCGTGACCGCCAGCAGTGCCGCGATCAGCGGCCAGACGGAAATATTGAGCGTATCGGCAATGCCGTTGTGCTCCGTGCTGTAGGTTTTGAGGATCTGGTTAATCCCTGCCGCGTGCGGCGAACGCATGATGGCGCTCATCACCATATAGGTGAACAGGGCAATCCAGCTGCCGATAAGTCCTTCCCCGGCGCGATACCAGGTGCCGGTGGCACAGCCGCCGGCGTAGACAATGCCGAGGCCGAAAATAAAGCCGCCGACGGTGGTGCCGAGCCACGGAAACGCGCCTGCGTCATAGCTCACCACGCCTGCCTGAATCAGGGCAAAGACACCGAGGCTCTGAATGGAGATGGCAATCAGCAGCGCATAGAACATGCGGTTGTTTTTGGCGATGTACATATCGCGGAAGCCGCCGGTAAGGCAAAAGCGCCCGCGCTGCATGACGAAGCCCAGCAACGCGCCGCACACCAGCCCGCTTAGAATCATTGAGAACATTAATACTTAACCTGTTAATTAATTATCAGGAAATTATTCCTGACCCATCCCCCAGGAACCAATAACCAAAGTTTCTAACATAGAGCGTTTGGTTATGGATACGCGCAAAAAAAAACCGGAGACAGTTCAAGTGTCTCCGGTTTTCTATCGATCAGCGCGTTAATTACGCGATGTCTTCATACTGCGGTACCGGGTTGCGGAAGCTTTTGGTCACACAGGCCAGATACACCAGACCGATACCGGCCCAGATCAGGCCCAGCACCATCGAGCTCTCTTCCAGGTTAATCCACAGCGCACCCACGGTCAGCGCGCCACACACCGGCAGCACCAGGTAGTTGAAGTGGTCTTTCAGCGTCTTGTTGCGCTTCTCACGGATCCAGAACTGCGAGATCACCGAGAGGTTAACGAAGGTGAAGGCCACCAGCGCACCGAAGTTGATCAGCGCCGTCGCGGTCACCAGGTCAAAGTTAATCGCCAGCAGCGCAATTGCGCCCACCAGCAGCACGTTCCATGCCGGAGTACGCCATTTAGGGTGAATGTAGCCGAAGAAGCGGGTCGGGAAGACGCCGTCGCGGNNGCGGGAAACGCCCGCATGTGCCGCCATACCGGATGCCAGTACGGTCACGCTGGAGAAAATCAGCACGCCCCACTGGAAGGTTTTGCCTGCCACGTACAGCATGATTTCCGGCTGTGACGCGTCCGGCTCTTTAAAGCGGGAGATATCCGGGAAGTACAGTTGCAGGAAGTAAGAGGCCCCGATGAACACCAGACCGCCAATCAGCGCCGTCAGGAAAATCGCTTTCGGGATCACGCGCTCGGCATCTTTGGTTTCTTCAGACAGCGAAGAGATGCCGTCAAAGCCGAGGAACGAGAAGCACAGGATCGTCGCACCGGTGATCATCGGCACCACGTGTGCGCCTTCAGACCAGAACGGACGCGTGCTGGTCAGCGTACCGGCACCTTCGCCATGGGAGACACCGTAGATAATCAGGCCCACAATCACCGCCACAATCCCCATCTGCAGAATAACAATCAGGGTGTTGAAGTTGGCAACGGTCTTGATGCTGCGCAGGTTAGAGATGGTCATAAAGGCCACCAGCGCCACCACGAAGAGCCACGACGGTACGGAAGGCACCAGTGCTTCGAAGTAAATTTTCGCCAGCAGAATGTTGATCATCGGCATGAACAGGTAGTCCAGCAGCGACGACCAGCCCACCATAAAGCCCACGGTCGGGCTGATGGATTTCTGAGCGTAGGTATACGCCGAGCCAGCAGACGGGAAACGGCGAACCAGTTTACCGTAGCTCAGCGCAGTAAAGAGAATTGCGATCAGCGCGAAGGCATAAGCCGTCGCAACGTGACCGTCAGTGAGGCCTGACACGATACCAAATGTATCGAACAGCGTCATCGGTTGCATATAGGCAAGACCCATCATGACAACCGGAACCAGCGTAAGCGTTTTACGTAATTCCACGCGAGAGGTGTTTGGAGTAACGTTATGCGACATGGTCATCCCCCTTTACGGCGAATGCCGTCGCGTAAGCAAAAAATTGCCCCATTGTTCTGGAATCCTCAGCGACAACAACTGTCGGTTTTTGGTAAGTATCTATCCGGTACGAAGCCCGGCCTCTTGGTTTTAAATGACGAAACGCGATGCAAAAAAATAACCGACGAGTTAAAAAAACGTCGGTTAGTCTCTGATTTTGCAGGCGGCGTATTGTGCCCTCAACATTTACTAAAAACAAGAGAATGCGAGCGCCGTCAAAGAAAACTTTTCAATAACTGCTTGATTTTTAAACGCGCTGTTTCTGATAGACCGCCGCAATGGCACTATTTGCTAAAATAGCCTGCCGCCACCACGCGCTGGCGAGCCCGGCGGTCTGTTCATTCCAGCCGATCCACACCGGGTCAACTGCCGAAAACGACGCGACTTTTTTCTCTGTCAGCGCCCCGCTGTCGAGAAAACGTTGTGCCATATAACGTGGCACAAAACCACACCCCAGGCCGCTGATTTGCAATTCCAGTTTAGTCTTGAAATCAAAAACGGTGATGGCGTCCTGATCTTCCAGTAACTGGCGGAATGCCGGATATTCAGGCGAGGAGTTGTCACCCACCACGATGGCACGATAACGCTTAATGGTTCGACGGCTGAGCGGTTCGTTTTCCTGCGCCAGCGGATGATGCGGCGCAACAACGAAAACCTGCTCCAGCTCGCCCAGCGCTTCGAATGCAAACCCGCTCTGCGGCGGCGGATCGCGCAGCGCCCCGACGACAATGTCGGCCCGACCGCGGATCAGCGCGTCCCACGAGCTGCCCAGCACACCATTGATGAATTTTAGCCGGGTAACGCTGTGGCGCTGGTAGAAGGTTTCAATCAGCGGTGCCAGCAGGGAAAACGGAAAGGTGTCGTCAACGCCGATAATCAGCTCGTTTTCCCAGCCTTCGTTAAGTTTGATGGCCTGCTGCTCCAGCTCGCGGACGCTGTGCAGCACTTCACGCCCTTTTTCCAGCAGCAGTTTGCCGGTGCGGGTGAAGGTGGCGCGGTGGCCGCTGCGGTCGAGCAGTTGAATGTTGAGATCGCTTTCCAGCTTATGAACGGTATAGCTGAGCGCCGAGGGCGTCTTGTAGAGCTTTGCCGATGCCGCAGCAAAGCTCCCCTCTTTTTCAAGCGCATCAAGAATGATGAGGACATCCAGCAGTGGCNATGGACCCGCCGGTACGTCACTCCATCGGCATTACCAGCGGGTCAGGGTACTGATATTCAAAACCGAGTTCATTGCAAATCCGGCTGCCATCGATAATTTTCCCTTTCTCTTTGCTGTCTCCGGCAACGAAGGAAGGCGGCTCCAGCCCCAGTTCCCTCGCCATTTGCGGATAAAACACCGCACGCGAAGGATGTTTCGGTGCACATATATTATAGATGTGTCCCCCCTTCGGAGCCTGTAAGAGCAGCGTAATCACGGAAATCACATCCTCCAGATGCACCAGGTTGACGCCATGCTCGCCGTCCGGCGCCTGTTTGCCAGCGAAGAACCGCCCCGGGTGCCGCCCCGGCCCCACCAGCCCGGCCAGTCGCAGAATATCAACCGATGTGCCCNGCCCGGCAAATGGTGCAGCCAGTCTTCCAGCTCTTTCAGCACCCGACCGCTGGCGGTCACCGGCTCGCGTGGGGTGTTTTCTTTAATCGTCCCGCTGGCATTGCCGTACACCGACGTAGAACTGGTGAAGATGATCCGCGGAATGTGGTACGCCAGCGCGGAGTCGACGATCTCCTGCACCGCCTGCAGATAGAACTCCTCACCCGGACCGCTGCGCCGCGCCGGCAGCGTGATCACCAACGCATCCACATTCATTAACGCATCCAGATCTTCCGTTTCGCAGACCAGCTGAGGCTCCAGCCGTAAAGGATAGCTGTCGATTCCGCACATCCTTGCCGCCTCCACGCCATCCTGGGTGGTTTTACTGCCCGTGACCTGCCAGCCGTGCGCGGTTAATGACAGCGCCAGCGGCATCCCCAACCACCCTAATCCGACAATCGCGACTTTTTTCATGCGTTATCTCCTGACTCATTCGGTCTCCTCCATTAAGGCTACGCCAGCCCACCGGAACTGACAATTCATAGCATCAATATGAATTCAATAATGGATGGAAAAAAGCCCTTGCTTTAGAGGACAAAAGTGGTTTAGGTTAAAAGGCATAGAGTGAATAAGCATTCAATGAGAATTTTATGAGCGTTCAATTTAAACACCACCATCATCACCATCATCCTGACTAGTCTTTCAGGCGATGTGTGCTGGAAGACATTCAGATCTTCCAGTGGTGCATGAACGCAAGAGAGAGCCCCCGGAAGATCATCTTCCGGGGGCTTTTTTTTGGTTCGCTTTCAGACAGGTATACAGAGGAAATAACAATGTCAGACAACAGCCGTTTACGCATAGCTATTCAGAAATCAGGGCGCCTGAGCGACGACTCACGCGAATTACTGGCCCGCTGCGGCATAAAAATTAATCTTCACACCCAGCGTCTGATTGCGCTGGCCGAAAATATGCCCATCGATATTCTGCGCGTACGCGACGATGACATCCCCGGTCTGGTGATGGACGGCGTGGTTGACCTCGGCATTATTGGCGAGAACGTGCTGGAAGAAGAGCNNAGGCATCTCGTTTAAATCCTGTCTGTTAAACGGCTCGGTAGAAGTCGCGCCGCGTGCCGGTCTGGCGGATGCCATCTGCGACCTGGTTTCTACCGGGGCGACGCTGGAAGCCAACGGCCTGCGTGAAGTGGAAGTGATTTACCGCTCGAAAGCCTGCCTCATCCAGCGCGACGGCGAAATGGAAGACGCGAAACAGCAGCTGATCGACAAGCTCCTGACCCGCATTCAGGGCGTGATTCAGGCGCGCGAATCCAAATACATCATGCTGCACGCGCCCACCGAGCGTCTCGACGAAGTCATCGCCCTGCTGCCAGGTGCCGAACGCCCGACGATTCTGCCGCTGGCCGGCGATCAGCAGCGCGTGGCGATGCACATGGTCAGCACCGAAACCCTGTTCTGGGAGACGATGGAAAAACTGAAAGTGCTTGGTGCCAGCTCGATTCTGGTACTGCCGATTGAGAAGATGATGGAGTGACTGCCATGAGCTTCAACACGATTATCGACTGGAACCAGTGCAGCCCCGAACAACAGCGTCAACTGCTGATGCGCCCGGCGATGTCTGCGTCAGACGCCATCACCCGTAGCGTGGTGGAGATTCTGGAGAATGTGAAAACACGTGGTGATGATGCGCTGCGTGAATACAGCGCCCNCGCCCGCTTTGATAAACCCGACGTTGCGTCGCTGAAGGTGACGCCTGACGCAATGGCGGCGGCGGGCGAACGTCTGAGCGATGAACTGAAGCAGGCCATGGCGGTCGCGGTGAAAAATATCGATACCTTCCACACGGCGCAACAGCTGCAGATCATCGATGTGGAAACGCTGCCCGGCGTGCGCTGCCAGCAGATGACGCGCCCGCTGGCGTCCGTTGGGTTGTACATTCCTGGCGGCTCGGCGCCGCTGTTTTCCACGGTGCTGATGCTCGCCACCCCGGCGCGTATCGCCGGATGCAAACGCGTGGTGCTCTGCTCGCCGCCGCCGATTGCCGATGAAATTCTCTACGCCGCGCAGCTCTGCGGGGTGCAGGAGGTGTTTAACGTCGGTGGCGCGCAGGCCATCGCCGCGCTGGCGTTTGGCACCGAAACCGTGCCTGCGGTCGATAAAATTTTTGGCCCGGGCAACGCGTATGTGACGGAAGCCAAGCGTCAGGTGAGCCAGCGTCTCGACGGCGCAGCCATCGACATGCCAGCCGGTCCGTCGGAAGTGCTGGTGATTGCCGACAGCGGCGCAACGCCAGATTTTGTGGCGTCGGATCNNTGACTGCCCTGCCGCGTGCGGAAACGGCCCGTCAGGCGCTCTCTGCCAGCCGTTTGATTGTGGCGAAAGATATCGCCCAGTGTGTGGCGATATCCAATCAGTACGGCCCGGAACATTTGATCATCCAGACCCGCAACGCGCGTGAGCTGGTTGACGGTATCACCAGCGCCGGGTCGGTGTTCCTTGGCGACTGGTCGCCGGAATCGGCGGGCGACTATGCCTCCGGCACCAACCACGTGTTGCCGACCTATGGTTACACCGCGACCTGTTCGAGCCTTGGCCTCGCCGATTTCCAGAAGCGCATGACCGTGCAGGAGCTCTCCCACGACGGTTTCGCGAGCCTCGCCAGCACCATTGAAATTCTGGCGGCGGCCGAGCGTCTGACTGCCCACAAAAACGCCGTGACGCTGCGTGTTGCAGCCCTCAAGGAGCAAGCATGAGCATTGAAGAATTAGCCCGCGAGAACGTCCGCAATCTGACGCCGTATCAGTCGGCCCGCCGTCTTGGCGGTAAAGGCGACGTCTGGCTGAACGCCAACGAGTTTCCCACCGCGGTGCCGTTTGGCCTGACACAACAAACGCTGAACCGTTATCCGGAATGCCAGCCGAAAGCGGTGATCGACAACTACGCCCGCTACGCCGGACTAAAACCGGAACAGGTGCTGGTCAGCCGCGGCGCGGACGAAGGTATCGAACTGTTAATTCGCGCGTTTTGCGAGCCAGGTAAAGACGCCATTCTGTTCTGCCCGCCGACCTACGGCATGTACAGCGTCAGCGCGGAGACCTTCGGCGTTGAGTCTCGTACCGTTCAGGCCAAAGAAGGCTGGCAGCTCGATTTACCGGCTATTGCGGAAAAACTGGATGGCGTGAAAGTGGTGTACGTCTGCAGCCCGAACAACCCGACCGGGCAGGTCATCAACCCGCAGGACATGCGCGACCTGCTGGAAATGACGCGCGGTAAAGCGCTGGTGGTCGCCGACGAAGCCTATATTGAATTTTGCCCGCAGGCGACGCTGGCGGGCTGGATCGCCGACTATCCGCACCTCGTGGTGCTGCGCACGCTGTCGAAAGCCTTTGCCCTCGCCGGACTGCGCTGCGGTTTTACCCTCGCCAGCGAAGAGGTGATCGCCCTGCTGATGAAAGTCATCGCCCCCTACCCGCTCTCCACGCCGGTGGCGGACATCGCGGCACAGGCACTGAGCCAGGACGGCATCGTCGCCATGCGCCAGCGGGTGGCGCAGATCATCGACGAGCGCCAGTATCTGATCGGCCAGTTGCGCGACATCCCCTGCGTTGAGCAGGTTTTCGATTCAGAAACCAACTACATTCTGGTGCGCATCACCGCCTCCAGCGCAGTCTTTAAATCCNNCAGACCCGACACCCGACATTAAGCGGCTGTTTGCGGATAACCATCGGTACCCGCGACGAAAGCCTGCGCGTGATTGATGCCTTGAGAGCGGAGAGCGTATGACCCAGAAGTTTCTCTTTATTGACCGTGACGGCACGCTGATTGCCGAGCCACCGAGTGATTTTCAGGTCGATCGGTTCGACAAGCTGGCGTTTGAGCCGGACGTCATCCCGACACTGCTCGCATTGCAGAAAGCGGGCTTTAAGCTGGTGATGATCACCAATCAGGATGGCCTGGGCACGGACAGCTTCCCGCAGGCGGATTTTGACGGCCCGCATAACCTGATGATGCAGATCCTTACCTCACAGGGCGTGGTGTTTGATGACGTGCTGATCTGCCCGCACTTACCTGCGGACAACTGCGACTGCCGCAAGCCGAAAACGCAGATGGTCACCCGCTGGCTGGACGCGGGCGTGATGGACACCGCCAACAGCTATGTGATTGGCGACCGTGCCACCGATGTGACGCTGGCGGACAACATGGGCATCACCGGCCTGCTCTACAACCGCGACACGCTGAACTGGCAGGCGATTGGCAGCCAGTTGACGAAGCGTGATCGCTACGCGCACGTTGAACGCGTCACCCGCGAGACGCAAATTGACGTCAAGGTATGGCTGGATCGCGAAGGCGGCAGCAAAATTAACACCGGCGTCGGTTTCTTCGACCACATGCTCGACCAGATTGCCACCCACGGCGGATTCCGCCTTGAGATTGCAGTGAAAGGCGATCTTTACATCGACGATCACCACACGGTGGAAGACACCGGTCTGGCGCTCGGTGAAGCGCTGANTTTTGCCCTGCCGATGGACGAGTGCCTGGCGCGCTGCGCGCTGGATATTTCCGGTCGTCCGCACCTCGAATACCGCGCGGAATTCACCTATCAGCGCGTGGGCGATTTGAGCACTGAAATGATCGAGCACTTTTTCCGCTCGCTCTCCTACACCATGGGCGTGACGCTGCACCTGAAAACCAAAGGCAAGAATGATCACCACCGCGTGGAAAGCCTGTTCAAAGCCTTCGGACGCACCCTGCGCCAGGCCATTCGCGTTGAGGGCGACGCGTTACCGTCATCCAAAGGAGTGCTGTGATGAACGTGGNNACCTGAATTCGGTGAAATCAGCCATCAGCCGTCACGGCTACGAGCCGGTGGTCAGCCGTGTCCCGGAGATCGTCCTGCGCGCCGATAAACTGTTTCTGCCTGGCGTCGGCACCGCGCAGGCGGCGATGGACCAGTTGCGCGAGCGGGAACTTATCGAACTGATCAAAGCCTGCACCCAGCCGGTGCTGGGAATTTGCCTCGGCATGCAGCTGCTCGGTCGTCGCAGCGAAGAGACGCGTGGCGTCGATATGCTCGGCATTATCGACCAGGACGTGCCGAAAATGATCGACCGCGGTCTGCCGCTGCCGCATATGGGCTGGAACCGCGTCTATGCGAAGGCCGGTAATCCGCTGTTCCGTAATATCGAGGATGGCGCGTACTTCTACTTTGTCCACAGCTACGCGATGGCGGTGAATCCGTACACCATCGCCCGCTGTGAGTATGGCGATGCCTTCACGGCGGCGGTGCAGAAAGATAACTTCTTTGGCGTCCAGTTCCACCCTGAACGTTCGGGTAAAGCGGGCGCTCAGCTGCTGAAAAACTTTCTGGAGATGTGATGATCATTCCTGCTTTAGATTTAATTGACGGTACGGTGGTGCGTCTCCATCAGGGCGATTACGGCCAGCAGCGCGACTACGGCACCGATCCACTGCCGCGTTTGCAGGACTATGCGGCGCAGGGTGCTGAGGTGCTGCACCTGGTTGACCTCACCGGCGCGAAAGATCCGGCGAAACGGCAGATCCCGCTGATTAAAACGCTGGTGGCGGGCGTTGCTGTCCCGGTGCAGGTCGGCGGCGGCGTTCGTACCGAAGATGACGTCGCGGCCCTGCTGGACGCGGGCGTGTCGCGCGTGGTGATTGGCTCGACGGCGGTGAAATCCCCGGAGATCGTGAAGGGCTGGTTTACTCGCTTCGGCGCGGAAAAACTGGTGCTGGCGCTGGACGTGCGCATCGACGAACACGGCAACAAACAGGTCGCCGTCAGCGGCTGGCAGGAGAATTCCGGCGTAACGCTGGAAGCGCTGGTAGACACGTATCTGCCGGTTGGCCTGAAACATGTGCTGTGCACCGATATCTCCCGCGACGGCACGCTGGCAGGCTCAAACGTCTCGCTGTANNCCGTTATCCGCAGGTGGCGTTTCAGTCGTCCGGCGGGATCGGCGGCCTGGAGGATATCGCCGCCCTGCGCGGTACTGGCGTGCGCGGCGTGATTGTGGGTCGCGCGCTGCTGGAAGGTAAATTTAACGTCACGGAGGCAATTCAATGCTGGCAAAACGGATAATCCCCTGTCTTGACGTGCGTGACGGGCAAGTGGTGAAAGGCGTTCAGTTCCGTAACCACGAAATCATCGGCGACATTGTGCCGCTGGCGCAGCGCTACGCGGCAGAAGGCGCCGACGAGCTGGTGTTTTATGATATTACCGCCTCCAGCGATGGCCGGGTGGTCGATAAAAGCTGGGTGGCGCGGGTGGCGGAAGTCATCGACATTCCGTTTTGCGTCGCGGGTGGCATTAAATCGACGGAGGATGCGGCGAAAATTCTGTCGTTTGGCGCGGATAAAATCTCGGTCAACTCCCCTGCTCTCGCCGACCCGGAACTGATTACCCGTCTGGCGGATCGCTTTGGCGTGCAGTGCATTGTGGTGGGGATTGATACCTGGTTTGATGCCGACAGCGGCAAATATCACGTCAATCAATATACCGGCGATGAATCCCGCACCCGCGTGACGCAATGGGAAACGCTGGATTGGGTGCAGGAAGTGCAACGGCGCGGCGCCGGGGAAATCGTCCTCAACATGATGAACCAGGACGGCGTGCGTAACGGTTACGACCTTGAGCAGCTGAAAAAGGTGCGTGAGGTGTGCCATGTGCCGCTGATCGCCTCCGGCGGCGCGGGCACGATGGAACATTTTCTCGATGCGTTCCGCGTGGCGAACGTTGACGGCGCGCTGGCCGCTTCCGTGTTCCATAAGCAAATCATTAATATTGGTGAATTAAAAACGTACCTGGCAGCACAGGGCGTGGAGATCAGGGTATGTTAACTGAACAACTGGACTGGCAAAAAACCGACGGACTGATGCCCGCCATTATTCAACACGCAGTATCCGGCGAAGTGCTGATGCTGGGCTATATGAATCAGGAAGCGCTGGCGAAAACGCAGGAGACCGGTAAAGTCACTTTTTTCTCCCGCACCAAACAACGCCTGTGGACCAAAGGAGAAACCTCCGGCAACGTGCTGAACGTGGTCAGCATCGCGCCGGACTGCGATAACGACACGCTGCTGGTACTGGCGAACCCGGTTGGNCCCAAACCCGCCGATCCGGCCAGCTCCTACACCGCGAAACTGTATGCCAGTGGAACCAAGCGTATCGCGCAGAAAGTGGGTGAAGAAGGCGTTGAAACCGCGCTGGCAGCGACGGTACACGATCGTTTCGAGCTGACTAACGAAGCGTCGGATTTGATGTATCACCTGCTGGTACTGCTGCAGGATCAGGATCTGGATTTAACTGCCGTAATTGAAAATCTGCGAACGCGGCATAAATAGTGGGAAGTGAAACGGGCATTGCTGCCCGTTTTTTTATCTCAGTTACTGCTTCGGTCGATAGCTGCGTATCGCATTGCGCCCCAGCACCACACCTGCACCAATCATTCCCCCCAGCAGAACCGCCAGCACCAGCGTCAACGCGCGTTTCGGGCTGTCTCGACGAATCGGCAGATCAGGTTTCATGACGTAGCGATAAGCATGAATAGTGGTCGGATCGATTTTCAGGTTCTGAATATCCAGCAACGTCTGTTTCGTTTGATAGTAAGCCGGTGAGAATACCAGCGGGCGCGTGGACTCATTCTGAATCATTGAGTTCAGCGCATCGCTTCCCAGCAGGAACATCGTATCCTGTGTCACATCCTGCGTCTGTTGCACCTGCGGCTTGGTGATGTTGGCCTGCTCAGCAAATTTCAACGCTTCCTGAATCTGCTTAATGCGCAGATCTTTCTGCTCCTGGGCAACAGTTTCTTGCGTTTTAAGGGAATCACTCAGGGTGTCGATTTGCAACTTGATGTTGTCATTCAGGTCAACATCAAGCTCTTTTGCAATCTGCTCATCAACAAACTGAATATACTTAGCCAGCTGTTGCTGCGCCGCTTCGGCGGTTTGCCCTTCGTAGGTCACCTGTAAAGGAACTTTTTCCGTTTTCACAATCGGTTCGACAGTGAGCTTTTCCGGTTGTTCCTGGTTATTCAGCGATTCAGACAACGCAGAAAGCGACGAATTAAAGCGATCGATAACGCGTTCCTGTACATCCGATACTTTTGGCGCAGACATGCCATAAATAATATTTAACGCATTGCTGTAAGTGGCGATTTGCGCGGTATCAGGCTGAGTGATTACGGCTGTGGATGTCCATTTTTCCTTCGCCACAAACAGGTATCCGGTGGCGAGAAGAATTGCAATGATAACGCAGGCTCCGATCGTGACTTTTCCACGCCAGAGTTGTACCACTAAGTCAATTAAATCAATCTGTTCGGAATCGACACGGCGTGCGTCCGACCCATTATAGTTATCTTGTGTCATATGGACCTTATATAGGACAAAGATGGAATACCCACAAAGTGATTTAGTTTACGGATTAACCTGCCGATTACTATCAGAATTTATCCTGATTTTCGAGGAATTTACCTGTTTCGGTGGCTATGCTAATTGTAGATTATGATTATCTTTTTTCACCTTCGGCGGGTATTATTTTGCCTTTCGTTATAGCTGAAGGTGCGAGTGCCTTCCTGAACGCGTGTATTGAGGAATGCTATGAAATATCTGGTAACAGGAGCCGCCGGTTTTATCGGTTTTCACGTCAGCGGGCGATTGCTGAACGCAGGACATCAGGTGGTGGGAATCGATAATCTCAATGACTATTATGATGTCAGTCTGAAGCAGGCGCGTCTCGACAGACTCGTCTCTCCGCTGTTCAGCTTTCATAAAATTGATCTGGCGGACCGCGCCGCCATGGAAGCCCTGTTCGCCAGCGAGAAGTTTGATCGCGTTATTCACCTGGCCGCGCAAGCCGGTGTGCGTTATTCGCTGGAGAATCCGCATGCCTATGCTGAGTCAAACCTGATCGGGCATCTGAACATCCTCGAAGGCTGCCGCCATAACCGCGTTCAGCATCTGCTGTATGCCTCGTCCAGCTCGGTCTATGGCCTGAACCGCAAAATGCCATTCTCGACAGATGACTCCGTTGATCACCCGGTATCGCTGTATGCGGCGACCAAAAAAGCCAACGAGCTGATGTCGCATACCTACTCTCACCTTTACGGTCTTCCCACTACGGGCTTACGTTTTTTCACCGTTTACGGACCGTGGGGACGCCCCGATATGGCGCTGTTTAAATTCACCAAAGCGATGATTGAAGGCAAAAGCATTGATGTTTACAACTACGGTAAGATGAAGCGCGACTTCACCTATATCGATGACATCGCCGAAGCCATTATTCGTCTGCAGGATGTGATTCCTGAAGCCAACCCGGAATGGACCGTCGAGACGGGATCGCCGGCAACCAGCTCCGCCCCTTACCGCGTTTATAATATCGGTAACAGCTCGCCGGTCGAATTGATGGACTACATCACTGCGCTGGAAGAGGCGTTAGGCATCGAAGCAGTCAAGAATATGATGCCGATTCAGCCAGGCGACGTTCTGAACACCAGCGCCGATACCAAAGCGCTGTATGAGGTGATTGGCTTTAAGCCGCAGACATCTGTGAAAGACGGGGTGAAAAACTTCGTGGACTGGTATCGCGAATTCTACAAGGTGTGATTTCGTTAACCCCCGGACGCCGGGGGTTAAATACATTGAAAGGATTAATCGTTGCCAAACAGATCGCGGGTGTACACTTTATCCGCCACGTCTGCCAGCTCTTCTGCCATACGGTTGGAAACAATCACATCTGCTTCTTTCTTGAACGCGTCGAGATCACGCACCACGCGGGAACGGAAGAACTCATCTTCTTTCATCACCGGCTCATAGACGATGACCTCGACCCCTTTGGCCTTGATACGCTTCATGATCCCCTGGATGGAAGAGGCACGGAAGTTATCGGAACCGCTCTTCATGATCAGGCGATACACCCCCACGACCTTCGGCTTACGCGCCAGAATAGAGTCAGCGATAAAATCTTTACGCGTACGGTTAGCATCAACGATTGCCGAAATCAGATTGTTCGGCACCTGGTCATAGTTAGCCAGCAGCTGTTTGGTGTCTTTCGGCAGGCAATAACCACCGTAGCCGAATGACGGGTTGTTGTAGTGATTGCCGATGCGCGGATCCAGACATACGCCTTCGATAATCTGGCGAGAGTTCAGCCCCAGGCTTTCCGCGTAGCTGTCCAGCTCGTTGAAGTAGGCAACGCGCATCGCCAGATACGTGTTAGCAAACAGTTTGATGGCTTCCGCTTCGGTGGAATCGGTAAACAGCGTCGGGATATCTTTTTTAATCGCCCCTTCCTGCAACAGCGCGGCAAAACGCTCAGCACGTTCGGACCGTTCACCGATGACGATACGTGACGGATGCAGGTTGTCATACAGCGCGCGCCCCTCACGCAGGAATTCCGGCGAGAAAAGGACGTTGTCGATACCGTACTGTTCTTTAATTGAGTTGGTGAACCCCACCGGAATGGTGGATTTAATCACCATCACCGCCTTCGGGTTGATCTCGATAACATCGCGGATCACCGCTTCTACGGAAGACGTATTGAAGTAGTTCGTTTTCGGATCGTAATCGGTCGGGGTGGCGATAATCACATAGTCGGCATTGCGATATGCGTCGTGCTTATCGGTCGTCGCACGGAAATTCAGCGGTTTATTAGAGAGGTAATCTTCGATTTCTTTATCGAAGATAGGGGATTGTTTCTGATTCAACATATCCACCTTGGCCTGCACGATATCCAGCGCCACGACTTCATGGTGTTGTGCGATCAGGATGCCGTTTGACAAGCCAACGTAACCAGTACCGGAAATTGTTATTTTCATTCGATTGCAACTTATGTGAGGTTAACCGTGGCGACGGCGCGTTTGCCGTCACGATAATCAAGGACTGAGTGGGGTTTTACCTCTTCCGTCAACGCACTGTCAAGGCGCTGAATCCCTTATCAGACAAGACATTGAGCCGCGGTTGACAGATCGGGTGACGAGAAAAGTCAGCGATAGCAGGCATAAAAAAGCCCGAAGACAAGCTTCGGGCTTCATGTCGCACTAAGGCTAAATCAGATTAATCCAGCCACTCGGTGTGGAACACACCGTCTTTATCGGTACGTTTGTATGTGTGAGCACCGAAGTAGTCACGCTGCGCCTGAATCAGGTTCGCAGGCAGTACCGCAGAGCGGTAGCTGTCATAGTAGGCAACCGCGGCGGAGAACGTCGGCACCGGAATACCGTTTTGTACGGCGTACGCTACGACATCACGCAGTGCCTGCTGGTAATCATCAGCGACTTTCTTGAAGTACGGCGCTAACAACAGGTTAGCAATACCTTTGTTCTCA
This sequence comes from Trabulsiella odontotermitis, assembly GCF_001188485.1. Lineage (GTDB taxonomy): Bacteria > Pseudomonadota > Gammaproteobacteria > Enterobacterales > Enterobacteriaceae > Trabulsiella > Trabulsiella odontotermitis_A. Next base: position 61,513 of record NZ_JNGH01000076.1, on the reverse strand, counting down.
GCATAGGCATCGGTGATTTTCTGCAGGAACTGGGCACGAATGATGCAACCTGCACGGAAAATTTTCGCGATTTCGCCGTAGTTGAGGTTCCAGTTGTGCTCATCAGACGCGGCACGCAGCTGAGAGAAGCCCTGCGCGTAGGAGACGATTTTACCGAGGTACAGCGCACGACGCACTTTCTCAACGAACTCAGCTTTGTCGCCGGCCGGTTTGGCCTGCGGGCCAGACAGCACTTTTGAAGCCGCAACACGTTGCGTTTTCAGGGAAGAGATGTAACGTGCAAAGACGGATTCGGTAATCAGCGACAGCGGCTCGCCGAGATCCAGCGAGCTCTGGCTGGTCCATTTACCGGTACCTTTGTTCGCGGCTTCATCGAGGATCACATCGACCAGGTATTTACCCTCTTCATCTTTCTTGGTGAAGATGTCTTTGGTGATGTCGATGAGGTAGCTGTTCAGCTCGCCTTCGTTCCACTCGGTGAAGACTTTCGCCAGCTCTTCGTTGGAAAGGTTCAGACCGCCTTTCAGCAGCGAATAGGCTTCAGCAATCAGTTGCATGTCGCCGTATTCGATACCGTTGTGAACCATTTTCACATAGTGACCCGCACCGTCCGGACCGATATAGGTCACGCAAGGCTCACCATCTTCTGCCACAGCAGCGATTTTGGTCAGNATCGGCGCAACCAGCTCATACGCTTCTTTCTGACCACCCGGCATAATGGATGGCCCCTTCAGAGCGCCCTCTTCACCGCCGGACACGCCGGTACCGATAAAGTTAAAGCCATCTTCAGACAGCTCACGGTTACGACGAATGGTGTCCTGGAAGAAGGTGTTGCCACCATCAATGATGATGTCGCCTTTATCAAGATACGGTTTCAGGGAATCAATAGCAGCATCAGTACCCGCACCGGCTTTCACCATCAGCAGGATGCGACGCGGGGTTTCGAGAGACTCAACGAACTCCTGAACGGAGTAATAAGGAACCAGTTTTTTGCCCGGATTTTCGGCAACAACTTCTTCAGTTTTTTCGCGGGAGCGGTTGAAAATAGAGACGGTATAACCACGGCTCTCAATGTTGAGCGCCAGGTTGCGCCCCATCACCGCCATACCAACGACGCCGATCTGCTGTTTGGACATTACAAAACTCCTGTCAGGTGTGGTCACCGCGACGCGTGCGCGGCTTGAAATGTGGCTTAGATGTTAACTCAGGAAATGCTTACACTGGTAGCGGAAGATGCGTTTCTGGCAGGCTAAACAAACGACTTTGCAAAGGAGGGGTCAAATGGTCCTTCTTTCACTTCCATCATAAGCGCTCGTGGGGACAGGCATTCGACACTATGTATATCTCCCGGCGCAAATTCTACAATGCTTATTCCTGTATCTTCCCCAGCGATGAATCGCTTAACGACCTCTCCACTGTCGTCATGGAGGCAGACTTGAAGTTGACCTTGCATAACAATGAACATTTCCCATTGATGTGAAAGTTCATGATAATGAGGTTCAACATAACTACCCTTGACCAGAGCGATAAGCAACCTTTGCACTTTATCCTGATGCGAGCTATGCAGTAAAAGATGTGAACGCAAACGCTGAGATTGCTCAGCTTGTTCATATAGTGCTTCAAGCTGATCGCTATCAATTAACCGCATTGTATGCCTCCAGCCTCATTTCTATCGTTTGCGCTGCGGACTCAACTGAGAACTGTTCTTTCAGTAAGTCATTTGCGCCTTTACCCAATTTGTGGCGCAAATCAATATCCTGAAGCATTAATTGTGCAGAATGAAAAAGTTTATCATCCTCGCCATTAATATGGATAAACCCTGCTTTATTCTGATTGACGATGTCGAGCAAATCATTACCGACATTCACACTACCCAATATGGGTATTGACTGCACCATGTAACCTAATAACTTACCAGGGAAATTGTGGGAACAATGTCTGGCTGATAGTGAAAATAGACCTATATCCATTTCCGATAAGATAAACTTAAATTCATCTTGATTAACAGAAGGTAAATAAGTGAAATTAGTCAATGCCCATTCAGTCGCTAACTCATTGATTAACTCGACTTCATCACCCTGGCCAATAAACAGGAAATGAGCTTGTGGATACTCCATCATGCTTCGTGCAAGGCGCATCAAATTCGCCATATCCTGGGCATGACCGATATTCCCGCCATAAAAGAAAATCACTTTATCTTCGAGACCCAGACGCTTGCGCAGTGGCAAATAATCCTGGGGCGGAACCGTTGGTGTCAGTGACGCCCAGTTACGCAAAACCTCGCATGGGTACCCCTTATTTGTTATCCGGAATACTTCAAGATTTTTCTCGGACATTAGTCCGATACGGCTTGCCTGACGATAAGATAATTTCTCGAAAAGTCGAAAATACCGTTCAATGGGGGAACCCGCTTTTAACATGCCAGCATCAACAACCCATTGTGGAAACATGTCTCTCAAAATAAGATACGCAGGACAGTTACAACGAGCCTTAATTTTCTTGACTAAATGCCCCCAAAAGATCGAAGGGGAATAATAGATCACACCATCAAAAGTATCTTTCGTTATGTGATTTTTAAAAGATTTCCAGGCACGAAAGGACAAAAGGGTTTCATTAATAGCGCGCTGGGTTTTACTCACATCCTTGAGCGCTCCACTTTTAAAACGCCACGTTTTGATCCCCTGAAAAATGTCTAATGACACATTTTCCTGAAGAGTCGTATCAGGGGTAATTACAGTAACATCGTGTCCTCGAAGAACAAATTCCTGAGCTAATTCGTGAAACATTTTTGCCGCAATACGCGTACTGCCAGGCAGATAATCATCTATAATTAGAGCAAGTTTCATCAATATTCTTTCCAGACGACTCTCTTAACGTAATCTGTATAAGAGTGAACGATTCTGACAACTTTATCTGACACATTTGGCATGCTGTAATCACTAACCTGACGAAGTAGACGCGTCTCTCCGCGTGGTTGCGTTGTCAGAATATCTAACGCCTGAAGTACGCGTTCGCATTCCAGACCCACCATCATTACTGATGCTTCTTCAAATCCTTCAGGACGTTCATGCGCTTCCCTAATATTTACAGCAGGAAAATTCATGATTGAAGACTCTTCTGTTATCGTGCCACTATCCGACAGCACAGCACGTGAGTTCTTCTGCAGATGATTGTAATCATGGAAACCTAGCGGTTTCAGTAGTTTGATATTTTGATGGAATGTAATTCCTTGCTCATTAATACGATTACGTGTGCGTGGATGAGTTGAAACAATGACCGGCAAGTTATATTTTTCAGCAATAGTATTTAAAATAGTAGCAAGCTTGATGAGTTGCTTTGGAGAATCGACATTCTCTTCACGATGCGCACTGACGACAAAAAACTCACCAGGGCGTAAGTTCAAACGAGACAATACGTCTGAGCTATCAATTTGATGCATATAGTATGAAAGGACCTCAAACATAGGACTACCAGTTTTGATAATCCGGTCTGCAGGGATACCTTCAGCTAGCAAATATTCACGTGCAATATCGCTATAGGTCATATTGATATCTGCCGTATGATCAACGATGCGCCGGTTAGTTTCCTCAGGTACACGCTGATCAAAACAACGGTTGCCCGCTTCCATATGAAAGATGGGTATTTTCCGCCGCTTCGCAGGTATAGCAGAAATGCACGAGTTAGTATCGCCCAAAACCAGCATGGCTTCAGGCTTCTCATTTTCTAACACTTCGTCAACTTTAATGATGACCTGGCCAATCGTCTCAGCTGCGTTTTTACCAGCAGCATTTAAAAAATAATCGGGCTTGCGGACACCGAGGTCGTTAAAGAAAACCTCATTCAATTCGTAATCATAGTTTTGACCAGTATGGACAAGGATATGCTCACAGTGTTCATCAAGTTTAGCCAAAACGCGTGACAAACGGATAATTTCAGGACGTGTCCCAACGACGGACATAATTTTAAGTTTCTTCATTATAGTGGTCTCGCAATCGTATCAGGCTCATCACGATTAAAAATTTCGTTTGCCCAAAGCATTACTATTAATTCATCATTTCCAATGTTCGTGACATCATGAGTCCAACCAGGGACCGTCTCAACAATCCTGAATTCTTCAGAAGAGACATTCAGCTCATAACGCTCACCTGTAATCATATGCTCAAATTTGAAGCATGCCTGTCCACGGATAACAAGAAACTTCTCATTTTTAGTATGGTGATAATGTCCACCACGAGTGATCCCTGGATGCGCAGTGAAAAATGAAAACTGCCCCGCTGAGGGCGTTTTTAGCATTTCACAAAAAATCCCTCGGGCATCACTGTAAGAAGGAACGGTATAGGAGAACTTGTCTACCGGCAGATAACTTAGCCACGTAGAATACAGCGCTCGAATAAATCCGGTTCCTACCTCCTCCGTGATAAGAGTAGAACGACTGGCCTTAAAACGATAAATTAGCTCCGCAACTTGCCCTACAGTTGTTGTATAAATGGGAGAAACTGTCTTATATCCACTTTCAATAATCCCTGTAAGAAGTTTTATCGCATCCTTGCACACATCATCAATATAAACCAGATTAACTACCGATGATGGATCATTGATCGTAATATCAATATCATTAGCGATATTATGGCAGAACGTTGCAATAAAAGAGTTATAGTTAGGTTTACACCATTTACCGAAAACGTTTGGATATCGATAAATAAAATATTCTGCTCCACTTTCAGCAGCATATCTTTCTATTTGTTTCTCTGCTACAGCTTTACTCTGACCATAGACATTATCTAATTCAGCCTGTATCGAGGAGCTGATCATAATAGGTATTTTTTTATGTTTCGCCAACAGAAAATCTACAATCTGCTTGGTGAGATTACTGTTCCCTTCAGTAAACTCTTCAATGTTTTTAGGGCGATTGATGCCAGCAAGATGATAAACAAAATCTGCCTCTTGCAGTCCAGTTTCAAGTTCGCTCAAACTGGAATCACGCTCGATCTTAACAAGGTCAGTATACCCTGCTTCCTGAAGTCGTAAGCATAAGTTACGACCAATAAAACCATCAGCTCCAGTAATCAGGATTTTCATATTATGAATCCAGGTCGTAACTTTCGCCTGCACGCAGTGCTCGAATAAATGGAAGCTTAAGAAGCATCCTTTTCATCCCTTCTACATCCAGTCGTTGTGTATTGTGGGAGTTGTAATCTTCAACTTCAGAAATACGACGATCTCCTTGCTCTACATATTTCCCATAGTTTAGATCGCGCAAATCTGGTGGAACGCGATAATAATCGCCCATATCAACTGCAGCGATCATTTCTTCACGACTTAATAATGCTTCGTAAAGCTTCTCTCCATGACGCGTACCGATAACATTAATCGGGTGTTCTGGCACGTTTAACAGTTCTTTCAGTGCGATTGCAAGCGTTTCGATAGTAGCTGCGGGGGCTTTCTGAACGAAAATATCTCCATTATTGCCATGTTCAAATGCATACAGAACCAGGTCAACGGCATCTTCAAGTGTCATCATAAAGCGGGTCATATTTGGATCAGTTATTGTTAACGCCTTACCTGCTTTAATCAGATCAACAAATAATGGAATGACTGAACCACGAGATGCCATAACATTGCCATAGCGAGTACCACAAATTACTGTTTTACTGCTATTGACGTTACGGGATTTTGCGACCATCACCTTCTCCATCATTGCCTTAGAAATGCCCATGGCATTGATTGGATAAACAGCTTTGTCAGTACTTAAGCAAACAACACGTTTAACTTCATTTGCAATTGCAGCCTCCAGCACATTTTCAGTGCCCAGAACATTCGTTTTAACAGCTTCCATCGGATGGAACTCACAGGAGGGAACTTGCTTAAGGGCAGCAGCATGGTAGATGAAGTCAACGCCACGGCTGGCATTGAGGACGCTCGAGTAATCACGAACGTCACCAATATAAAATTTCAACTTTGGATTATTGTATTTTTTTCGCATGTCATCTTGCTTTTTTTCGTCACGCGAAAAGATACGAATTTCTGCAATATTCGTATCCAGGAAGCGTTTCAAAACCGCATTCCCAAAAGAGCCAGTCCCACCAGTTATTAATAATGTTTTATTTTCAAACATATTGCACCCTAATATCAGAAGAATAATTTGAAGATTTAGCCGTTATCTAAGATGAGCTAGCAACTCAATATATTTGCCTGCTCTTTCTTGGGCTGTTAAGAATGAATTACCGTGTGCAAAAGCGCTTTCAGTGAAACTTTGCTTTTCTGTTGTTGATAACATTGATGCTTCCTTTATTTTATTACATATATCATCAACATCACAAGGATCAAAATAAAATGCATGTTTATCACAGACAGCTCTAGAAAAATCACGATCTGAGGTAATCACCATTTTTTTCATAAATAATGCTTCGAGATATGAAGCACTAAAACATTCAAGTAATGTTGGTAAAAACATCGCATCACATGCATTATAAAGCGGAGGGCACTGGTTGTTATTAACTCTACCTATAGTTATAATTCTTTCTTTTTTTTCCTCGGTCAATTCCTCTTTGAAAGATTCAGGTAAAGTTGTAATGAATTTAAACTTCCGTGGTAGCTTATCGAGTAATCGAATGATTACTTTCATATTTTTATGAGGGTAATCATGAGTAATCGTAAGAAGCCAAAAATCGTCTTTATTTTTTATCGGAAGTTTATCTAAAATAGAATTATCATATAACGCAGGATATCTGAAGTTGTCATTTAAAGTATTTGAAATTGTAAAAACTCGTTGATTATCAAAATGCAATAAAGATTGCACTTTTTCGGAGACTGCCTTGCTTTCAGTAATTATATAATCTGCATTTTTTTTATAAAAATACGGTTGTAAGTATTTTAAAAGAAGGAATTTTATTTTTTCTTTCAAATTTAAAATAGCATATAAATTATGATTTGCAAAAATTAACCAAGGAAGTGCAAACCCAACTATATGTTTTACATTTTTGGGAGACCAATAACTAGGGCCAAATATTGTTAAAACAATTTTGATATTGTTCTCTTTGACAATCTCATCTAATTTTTTTCGATCAGCAAAATTAAATAGTTTTGAAGGGGATTGATTAATTATAATGCATTTGACTCTAGTATCTATTGAAAGTTGGTCATAAACCACCGGGGATACTACGGCTTTAAACTCAAAAAGACTTTTAGTGAACTCATTTAGAAGAGATACAGCAACCTGCACTCCTCCACCAACGTATAAGTTACTTGCGTTAATAAGGATCATGTTTTTATCAAAGGTAAATTTGTTAGGTGCGGTTGTAATAAAAAATTCCCAATAGACTGTTTTTCTTTTATGAAAGATAACTCAGACAATCCCTTTTAAGATAATGCGTTACTTAGGGAAGCGCTAAAATTCACATATTATTGTCACAAGTATTTTTCTCAATACATACACGCGGATTAACGGTAAGAACACAATTGCGCAAAATAATAAAAACTATAATATAAGCCGCCATTATTACTAACTCTCCAAAAAAATAATTTCCAAAAAAAAGAAATACTATTGCTTTCATAAAACATGCAATCAGAACAAAATATTTTATATTGTTTACACTCTTGTTATATAGACTTTGTATCAAAACACCTATAATTAATGGATAGATAATAACACCCGCCAGACCTAAATCATTGTAGAAATAATAAAGAAAAGTTTTAGCATTAAAGAATAGCGTATAATAGTCAGTTAAGCCAAAGGTGTTTTTATCATAATAATCACTGAAAAATGGCTTTAGGAAGAATCTCAACGATCCCCATATATATGTTGGCTCAAAATTCGAAGTAATAAGCGCATTCAGATTTTGAAAATTCATTGCTATATAAGTATAGATCTGACTCAAAACCATGCTCTGCGCCCCTTCACCGAATTGGGTTGAAACACGGCTTACTCCAGATATTCTCAAAGTCCCCATATAGAAAAATAGAGAAAAAAACAAACACACAATTATCAATTGTCTCAGTCTAACGCTAATTCTTTTAGAAATTAACAAAAGGTAAATAAACCCTAAAGCAAATGCGAGAAACTCGCCTCTGGAGACCTTATAAACCAGTGTTGTTATGATGCAAAAAATAATATATCCTACCAGGACAAATTTTCTTATTGCCGGAACTTTAACTGAATATTTAAGTTCAAATACGCACAATAGCGCTAGAAATGGAATTGAAACATCTGCAAAGTTGATAATTGGAACCGCATCAGGTACAGATTCTTTTAGGTCAACGGTGGTGCCAAATAGCAAAGGCGGTGTAAGTAACGCATTTTGAAATCTAACCGTGAAAGCTATAAATGATAATAAAGCAAAGAAATTGAAAAGATAGCGATAAGAGTTTGTAAAATTATATCTCTGGAATATAAATATATTTTTATCAATCTTTTTTGAAAAAACAAAGGGAATAGAAAAGAAAAAACCTCCAAAGAAAATTGCAATGTTTGTATTGAGACTCAAAGTGACCTGCAGATACGGATCAAATAAAGTCTCTACATTAGAAAGAGATGCGGCAAGAAACCACAGCAAGACCCCTATTCCTAATGGATGAAGAAGATCATGGCTTTTGGCATAAATGATCACATAAAAACAGAATGCCAAAAGCAGAAAAATGACACTTATCATAATAGTTCTACTCTAGTTAGTCTGCTCACCATTCATGCTCTTTCGTTTATTGAGAAGAATGCACAATAAATAACCCATAAAAATAAACCAGCCAGTTGCTAATTTTGCATAAAGATAATAATTTAAATTATCTTTAATATTACTGAAAAATAGAATTGAATAATAAATTAGCAAACTAATAAAGAGACATCCACTAACATAAACCATTTGTTTTCTGAGATCTAATCCATTCATTACATGGTAATAAATGGATGTAAAGGCAAATGGTATAACAGCAAAAGTGGCAAGATGAATTTGAGGTATAAGCATTTCATATGAAGTAAAGTTAATTATGAAATATTCCATCACTAGATTTGCACATAATACTCCAGCAACTGTAATACCTACTATAATAAAACTTTCTTTAAGGAAGAAAATCTTTCCACTCTGACAAGTTTGCTTGACGACTTTTACAAACAGAAGTTCAGCGCAAGTTGATGGAATAACCATGAGGGCACTGAAAGCGAATGTAATAATACTATACTTGCCTAATATATCTCTACCCGCAGAGTAATCAATAAAGAAGCGGTCCATGACAAGATATAGAAAAATAAAAATAGAATTCGCAAATAGCCAAGCTGATGATGAACTAATACTTTTCAAGGAATCAACAACAGCCGCAATACTAATATCTGAAAAAAGTTTTCTTTCTTTATATAAAAGATGCAGTATAGAAGCTGTATAGCATAATAGTGTTGAAAATAAATAACTGTACCAGTTATGATTAATTAAGTATATAGTTAAAGGCGCTAATATCGGAATAAACTGGCATCGAAAAACCAGCATTAGCATCTCATTAATGCGATTACATGCTCTGTAATAACATTTGATAATATTTACAAGAGAAATTCCAATACCACAAAGGGTGAGCACCACAACTGTTATATCTCCTTTACTTGAGATGCTCGAAATTATGAAAATAATGCATGCAGACAAAAATGTAAATATCAGAACAGATGCAACCATGATTACTCGTTCACGATCTTCTGTTACAGGAATATATCTATCAAGTGAAAACCGCGTCCCGAGATGCGCATAATCGACTAATTGCTGCCAGGTTTTTGCTAATGACAGACTTCCCATATGCCAAGAACTAAGGTAGCGCATAAATAATAAATTAAGTGCAATATTAATAAATTGTATAGCATAGTTTAGTACAAGGTAGACAAGACTCTTTTTAAACATAGTTTTGTATCGCGTGCGCTTTTACTTCGTTATAAAATGAATCCTTCATTTCTTTACCCGCCTCTATATTTCCTACTACTTCGGCAAATTTACTTTCGAAAACATCTGCATAATTTTCATTTGGCATTATATGTTGGGCGGGTAAGATGTCTGAGTGCCGACGACTAAGTGAAACCATATATAGCAGTACAACAGCCTTATTTATTATTTGTTCATCTAACTTCCCGAGCAGGTGGCATTTGCCTAACAATTCAAAATATTCTTCCTTTGTATTAGGTTCTGAAGTGATCCCAAAACCAGAATAATATCCTCGCCCAGCAGTAATAGCAGGTATTCCAAGGCAGCTAAACTCTAACCCTGCTGTTCCTTTCGCCGTAACAATACAATCAGCAAAGTCAGCAATAGAATTAGTATTGAAATCAGAAGGAGTAATGTAAATATTGCCAAACCTATTGCGCTCTATCATTTCTTCTACACCTCCCTTCTCATTCCACATATATGAACTTGGATGAGGTTTAACAAAACAATTTATTGAATCGCAAGAATTTAGATAGCGTAACGTTTGTTCAAGAAAATCATAATAATCTGAGAATAAAAGACCTTCTCCAACATGAGGTGCATCAGAAAAGGCATGAGACATGACAACAACATTTTTTTTACCTTTAGACAGGTTCGGGTATTTCTCCTTGAGTTCATCGAAATCATATTTCTTTTTACCGACGAAGGCATTTTTAACGTCAATTTGGTCAACAGAGCCCTCAAATCTTGAGAAGAAATAAGCTTTTGCATTTACTATGAAATTTGCAGAAGCAAGGTTTCTTTGAAATTCTGCCAATGACGGTTTAAGAAAATGTTCTTTAATATTTGCATCAACTCCATAACATTTATACGCATAGATATCTTTTAAAAATATAACGCTCTTTCTGTGTTTTTTTATTTGTCTGGGTAATAATCCAAACTCAGCATAAACATTATGACTTGTAACAAGATACCTTGGTCTAAATTTTTTTATCATATATTCATTATTATGAAACGCTAAGAAAGCTCTAAATATTAATCTGAAATGGCTAAAATTAATTTTCCTAATTGTATAAGTATTTGGCTTATATCTGATCAATGTATCATAAATAAGATCACCAATTTCTATATTTTTATATACTAGATCAATAAGTTGCTTACCATCTTTGCATGTCACCATTGTATGGACAGTAGCATATAATGCTGGCAAAACTATGGTCGGATTTAGATATCCAGACCACCACATATAGAATTTATTTATATTAAATGAGCGATATATCTGCGAGGTACTATTGGCTTTTTCATAGAAACCACGAAGATATACTACAGAGCGGTAGCCAGTCACCTCTTCAATTGCTTTCGCAATCCTAGCCTTATCAATAATACTCGCCGGACAGATGATCTGACCTTCAACTAAAATATAATTACTTGTGCTTTCTTTATTTAAATTTTCCTTCCGCCAGAATTTCCTGTTAAGTTCGATAAATTTTTTTTCTATGTCAGTTTGCTTTTGTGGAAATAAATAGCCAAGCACATTTCTTACTTTACTTAACATGTTGTTTCTCGTTTTTCCAGCCTTTCATTAATTCCGTTCGGATATCAGCAAAAAAATTTTTACTAATATTTATGTTATTGATCAAAAGCAACTTTATATTAATTACAAACTGAACCCATCATCAACAATAATATTTTGCCCAGTTACATATTTTGAGTCATCTGAAAGTAAGAAAATAATACTTCCTAATATCTCTTTCACATCAAGCATTCCTGCACCATTTGTTTGAGCTTTATATGCATTCAGGAATGCATCAGGTTGATGATCGAAAATCCCTCCAGGACTCACGGCATTTATTTTGAATCGACTATCATTAACGTAGGTAACGATATATTTATTTAAATGCAATAAAGCAGATTTTATAGCTGCATATTCTACAGGCATTGTCATTTTAGTATTTGCATAAATCTCAAATCTTGGCGCTACCACTCCATAAATAGATGATATATTGACTAGAGAAAATGGATTCTGGTACCTTTGGAAATATAAAGCACATTGTTGTGAAAAAAGAAAAGAGCTACCCAAATGCAGAGAAAGGTTCTCATTGAAACTTTCGAGCGTTACATCGTAAAAGTGCGCGCCATATGTTTTGTTTCTCGGATATGCTGCATTAACTGCACCATCAAGTTCAGGTGTAATTGCAAGTATATTCTGTACAGGTTCAAGGCTGGTGACGTCAAGGTGGTGGAGCTCATAACCGGTGGCTATTTTCAACTCCTGAAATTTTTCTTGCGAAGACACCGGATCAAAGTCCCCAGCAATAACATAACCACCTTCATCGATGATTTTTTTTACAAGTTGCGCCCCCAACAATCCGCCAGCACCGGCAACAAGTATCTTTTTCCCTTTCAGGCTACCACTCATGATGAGCCTCCTTCAATAAAATCTCAGCCATATAAAAATCAAATATATCATCAATATCAACAGCACGTTCTTTGGGAACAATAATACTTGTGACTTTACCGGAGAATAAGCCATAGTTATTTAATATAAATTGCGATGTTGTAGCATATACAACTGTTGTTATGTCATACACTGCAGGAGCATCTTGTCGACGGATAACTTGCCTTGATGGTTCATTAACAAGCTTAACATATCCGGCCTCATCAAATTTTACCATATTGAAGAAAGGGCTACGGCTTGCCGGCGTGACAGAAATACATATATCAGCCTCAGCCTGGATACGTTTAGAAATTGCATTCTCGACATCTTCCACGCTGCGAAGAGGGCTGGTTGCTGGCAAACTAACAAAACCGTCAAAATGCCCTTCTGCTTTTTCGACCCATTCGATAGCATGCCGCCACGCCAGCCATTCAGGGCTGGTATCCCCCGCAAGTTCTGCGGGTCTACGGATCACTGTCGCTCCATTTTTTTCCGCAACATTCGCTATAGCATCATCGTCTGTTGAAACATAAACCCCAGCGATGGATGGACATTTTTTTGCAATTTCAATGGAATATTGTAGAAGCGGCTTATTACCCAACGGCTTGATATTTTTCCCAGGTAAGCCTTTTGAACCTCCCCGAGCAAATATAAATGCATTTATTTTCATTACTTAGTTCCGTAAAATTGACTTACATTCTTAATTTTATCTATTAAGCCAACTATTTTTGCTGATGACTCTAATGATACACATTGGTTTTTGCGTCTGCAGATTTTTTCAGCGAAATCCTTTAGCATATCAAGATACATTCCATTTTTGTTCCATTCCGGGTCGCTATATATAATTCTGGTGCTTTCACCAGAATAAAATATGATCTCGTTACGAACCAAATCCCATACAACCCTACCCTTACTGCCGATGATATGACATTGTCTCCATGGTTTCTTTTGCAAAAAATCCAAATGAATATTGACGATGGAACCTTTCGAATTGGCTGCCATAATATCAGCTATCGATTCAACATCCATCTCAAGCTCATCAGAGCTTCTCAAAACAGAGCTGATCAAGTCCAACTCACCAAACAACCATTGTGCATAGTCCAATTCATGACTGAGTTCGAGCAAAGCGCCACCACCAAGCTTTTTACTCGCTGACACACTTTCTTTGTACGATTTTGATGGTCTCCAGTCAGGAAGATACTGCCCAATATCAATATTTACATTATAGACAACACCAGCATCCTCATTCGCAAGCATCTCTTTGAGGATCCGTGCTGATGGGAGATAGCGCAAACAATAGCCAACGGCTAAAGGAGTATCGTACTTTGATGCTATCTCCATTAACTCAGCGGCTTCTTCAGCAGTAGCCGTTACAGGTTTTTCGATTAATGTTGGAATTCCAGCTTCTATTAGCTGTTTGCTATGCTTTAAATGAAATGATGAAGGCGAAGCAACAATTGCCATATCAACCTTTTCAGCAGCGACTGCCGCTATGTTGGGCAGATAGCCATCGCAGTCACTAACGAGCTCATCAAGTACTCGTTCACTTGCTGATAATGCATAAATCTGAGCTTTCGGGTGGAGTATTCTAATATTTCGACGGTGACGCGTTGCTATATTACCAAGCCCGATAACCGCTATTTTTTGCATTTTATTCAAGCCCCAAAGAATGAATATCAGCTTGTGCTCTTTTAAAATCATCCATTCTACCAATATCCAACCAATATTCATGAATTGGGAACATCAGCACATCTTTATTTTTACTCATGAACTGCTCGAGCAGTGTCGGCATGTCAATTCGAAGATTTTTAGGAACTGATTTAAAAATAGCTGGAGACACCACATATATTCCTGCATTCACAAAGAAATGATGGACTGGTTTTTCCACCATGCTGACAATTTTGTTCCCTTCTCCAGTTATTACACCATAAGGAATTTGATAATCATATTCTCTTACGCAGATTGTCGCATCAGCATTATTTTCGTTATGAAATGCCAGCAAACGCTGAAAATCAATATTCGTCAGAACATCACCATTGATCATAATAAGAGGCAATGCTTCCGACAAGGTTTCTGGGAGTAGGCCTAGCGCTCCACCTGTACCCAATGGGGTCTCTTCATGAATGTATGTAATTTTCGCATTAAACGCAGAACCATCACCAAAATGTTGGTGTATCACTTCGGGCAAAAAATGAGTCGAAATATAAAAGTTAGTAAACCCTGCTTTTATGAAACTTCTCACAACAGTTTCGAGAATAGGTTTGTCCCCAACTTTTAGCATTGGCTTTGGACAATTATCGGTTAAAGGTTTTAGTCGAGTACCAAAACCTCCAGCCATGATAAAGACAGGATTATCATATTTTGCTTTCGCTATCACGCTGGAGATAGTTTCAAGGCCAACAATAATTCCATTATCAACAATTGGAATGGATAAGATCCCATTGGCTGACATAATATTCGTAAGCTCTTTTTTTGAAACGCCAGAAACTGCTGTAATAGGACGGTCATTCATTACATACCGCACTTCTGCTGTAAGTGGTAAATTTTTCAGCAGACCTCTACGGATATCTCCATCAGTAATGACACCTAGTAACCGGTTGTCGGCATTGACAACCAGAGCAACTCTCAATGCTTCTTTATTAATAATTTCCAGTGCTTCGAGAATTGAGCTATCAGGCGAAATTAATACATTTTTCCATTGCTGAGTCATTTTATACCTTCTGCCGTGTTACCTGATTACAGCCCGTGCTGCATATACTTTTTGATTCGGAAGTATATTTTCTGTCACCAATGCATTCGCCATGATAGCAGAACCAGCACCCAGTTTTATATTCTGAATTACCGTGGCACCAGCACCAATAAACACATTTGCATCAGTTCTACATTGCCCACAAACTACTGCCCCTGGCGACACAAAATTATACTCGCCAAGTTTAACGTCATGCTCGATAACTGCTCGAGTGTTAATCACTGAATGAGATTGAATAACCGCACCCGGCTGAACAATGGCACCATGGAAGATCTGCACACCTTCGCTCAGTATCGCATATGGAGAAACATAGGCTGTATCAGCGACAAGCGTTTCGAATGTATAGCCTCTGTTTTTAAAGAACTCATTCACCTTCATTCTGACGGCGGAACCAGGCAATGCGCCAATGCCATTAATTAGAACAACGTCTTCCTGCTTAAATAATGAGATATCTGCATCATGCTGCAAAATATCAATATCTTTAAAAACCTTTCGACCACTGACATCATCAGGGCTTATAATTGCAGCAATCTCGCGCTTTTGTTGCTTGAGAATGTCAACAATGACGCT
Organism: Trabulsiella odontotermitis; assembly: GCF_001188485.1. Classification (GTDB taxonomy): domain Bacteria; phylum Pseudomonadota; class Gammaproteobacteria; order Enterobacterales; family Enterobacteriaceae; genus Trabulsiella; species Trabulsiella odontotermitis_A. The sequence goes on along the minus strand of NZ_JNGH01000076.1, from coordinate 45,867 downwards.
GGCATGACCGCCACCGCCAATGACAACGATCGGTTTTATCGACGAACGGTTATTCACCGATTAATTCCCCTGCCTTGTAACCTCGGCTGGCTGTTTTGCCTTGTATTTCCCAGTAAAAATAGGGAGACATACCAGTTCCAGGTCGTTTGATTGCAATATTTTCAGAAGTAAATGTCTCACCTGGCGCGATTGGCTTCGCAGCTACAAGACTCTTTCTTGCAACGCTTTTGTTCTTAATTTCTGAAACAGTCGGTGCTTTAAGCGGATGACCTAAAGCTTTTTCTACCTGGCGAATAGCAGTCACCATTGCACCTAATTCGTGAGGCTCTAAAGATGCCTTATGATCGGGACCTTCCATGGTCTTATCGAGTGTAAAATGTTTCTCGATCACAACGGCACCTCGTGCAACGGCAGCAACGGGTATCGTGATACCTTCACTATGATCAGAATAGCCTGCTGGCAAGCTGAAGGCCTGGCGTAGTGTATCCATTGCTCGAAGGTTGATTTCGCCTAAAGGCGCAGGGTATTCGGTCGTACAATGCAATATGACAACTTTTTCTTGCAGTGCCTTTTGCCCCTCTTCTGATGCATAAGCCTGTTGAAATGCTTCTGTACCAGGTACCGCTCCTTCTGATGCAATATATCCAAATGCGATGACACCAAGCGCAGCCTCAATTTCTGATAGCGTGGCCATCCCTGTAGAAACAATGATATCGCATCCCGTGCGTGCGTGTTCGAGCACTAACGGAGCATTAGTTAGCTCGCCAGAAGGGAGTTTTAATCTCTTGATACCCAGGTCATTAACAAGGAACGCCAGGCTTTCAGAATCAAAAGCTGTAGAGAGAAACTCAATTCCCAAGCGATTGCAGTGTTCAATTAGCTTGTGATGCGCGTCCCAGGAAAGTTCAAGACGACTGAGCATATCAAGTTGTGATTCCTGCTTTTTAGTATTAGCAACCTGATACTCCGCCTGTGCAGCATCTGCTGTCACCAGGTTCTTAGCTTTGAATGTTTGAAATTTGACAATATCCGCACCTGCTTTCCAGGCTGCATCCACGAGTTCGAAAGCTAATTTTTCGTCGCCGTTGTGGTTCACTCCGGCTTCAGCAATGATAAGCGTCATATAGTTCACTTGATGTCGTAAAAAACCTTGCCTGGGATGAATTGCATTGTCTTGATCATTTCAATGATCCTTGAACTCGCATCCCCTTGTCCGTAGGGATTAACAATTTCTTCGTTTTTCATTTTATAACTACGTGAAACCGCAGTTTTTAACGTCTCTACAATCGATTGCTTCGTAGCATTACAATTCAGTACGCTTTTGGCTGCCAGTCGGCCTTTCTGGCGTTCGCCAATATTCACCGTCGGAACATCAAATGCTGGCACTTCAATAATTCCACTTGATGAATTACCTACGACCGCGGCTGCATGCCTGACAGCACTGAGATAACGTGCATGTCCAAGCGATGGAATTGCGAACACACGACCCGGCTGTTTTGCAGCATAAGACTCCAGTAGCGGAATAATTATCCTGCCGCCATCATCTGCATTCGGGTATGTCAGAATTATCTGATATTGTGGAAATTCATCCAGCGCTTCCAGCAGACATTTAAAGCTCGCTTCTGCAGGTTCAATTCCCAATGTCACCGGGTGATACGTTACAAGGAAATAGGGTTTCGCAAGAGGAAATTCCAATGTCGCAGACAATTCTTCAACAGACATAAATTTTCCTCGCTTAAGATGATCCAGCCCAATGGCTCCCACATTTTCTACACGAGACGGGTCTTCACCTAACTGGATCACACGCCTTTTATATTCTTCTGTTGAAGTACCGTGAAGGTAACTTAATTTTGTAATCGCATGCCTTATTGCATCATCGTAAGCGCCTTCAGTGATTTCACCGCCATGAAGATGGAAAACAGGTATGCGCAGAATCATCGCCGTTTGCGCAGCAGCAAGCGCTTCGAAGCGATCGCCGAGTATCACTAACACATCAGGCTGCAATCTTGACAGGGCGTCCGCAAAACCTAATACACCCAGCCCTATACTTTTAGCAGTACCGACAGGCGTATCGGAAGAAAGCAGAATTTCAATTTTCTCATTGATAGAAAACCCATCTTTCTCTATTTGCTGCCAGGTGTTACCAAACTCTGGAGAGAGATGCATGCCGCTGACCAGGAGCTGAAGTTCCAATTCCGGATCATTTTGAACGTCTTTTAGCAACCAATAGAGCAAACCATACTCGGCTCGTGTCCCGGTGAAAACCGCAACTTTACGCGTTACTGGTTTCATGAAAGCCATTCCACAGGCGAGCTAGGAAGATTGACCAGATGAGCTTCAATTCGTTCGGACTGTTTGAGGTCATCCCGCATTGCTCGCTCAAACATTGGTAAACGATGCATGAGCTTCCAGATTGGCCGCACCATCACCTTCGCTTCATTCATTTGTGCCAGGATTGCATCGCGAGAGTCCAGGTTTTCACAAATAACCGCATTGAGCCAGTAATTTGACTTCGCATATTCAGGCTCTTTTACGAATTTAAACTCCGAACCTGCAAAGAAGGCTTCATAGCGCTCTGCCAGAACACGTTTCTGCTCAAGAAACATGCCAAGTTGCTCCATTTGCCCGCAACCCAGCGCCGCGTTCAAATTCGGCATACGATAGTTAAAACCCGGTTCATCATGGTAAAACTCGTATGGATGCGGCACCTTGGCAGTGGTAGTCACATGTTTCGCACGTACACCTGTTTCTGGTGTACGACAAAAGACCATGCCGCCGCCGCCTGTCGTAATGATTTTATTGCCGTTAAAACTTAGCGCACCATATTCACCCAGCGTACCGGTATGCTTGCCCTTATAGAACGATCCCAGGCTTTCAGCCGCATCTTCAACAAGCACGATGTGCCATTTCTTACATACTGCAATGAGTTCATCCAGTTCAACCGGATGGCCAAAAGTATGCATAGGCACAGCAGCACGGACTACCTGCCGTGTTTTACGATGAACACAACCGTGTTCTGTCAATTCAGTATTTTCAGTAAGCCAGTTATCCAGCGCGACAGGGCAAAGGCCGAGGCTGACAGGAGAAACATCTGTGAACACTGGCTCCGCTCCGAGGTGATACAGAGCATTACAGGTAGCAACAAAGGTCAGCGCCTGAGTGACAACCAGATCGCCTCGTTTGACGCCTGCAAGGTAAAGCGCTGCACTAAGCGCTGCGGTGCCATTTACCGTGGCAACGGCTCTTGCCGTGCCCGTGTAGGCTTCCATCTTGCGTTCAAAATCGTCAACATATTTACCGACACTCGAAACAAAGGTACTTTCTAATGTGTCCAGTACATATGCTTTTTCATTGCCACTAAAAACAGGCGCATGCAAAGGAATAAATTCATCCGTTTTGTATACGTCGCGAACAAAATCTATAATAGAAGTGATATTCATTCGAGATGCCTTGCTTACATTTTGCTATCGAGGTATTTGCCTGTTTCTTTATGTCCAAAATCCGGGATCATTTCAAAAAACAGTTTTACAATATCGTCTTTATTCCATTCCAGCGATGCTTGCATAGCTTCAATTCGTTCTTCAAAATGAGCTAAAAGTGCCGGATCAAATAGTGGGTCATTTTTTATGATTCCCAGGTTAATAAAGCGCTCCATATCCAGCGTTTCTTTATCAGTGAAAAACTCTTCGAAATCTTTTTCACCGGTTGTATCACTCGATGTAAATAAACACGGCCATTTACCTTGTGATGGCAATGTTTTCGCCAGCTCGCGGGCTTCATCTTCTGTCTCGCAGAGATGAGGCTCATAACCACGCTGCTTGAGATACAGTACCGCTATATCCGCGAAAGAGATTAAATGTAGGGCTTCGCTTAGCTTAGGAAAAAAGATATCTCGGTTATCACCAAAAATACAGGACATAAGGCATAATTCGCCTGACTCTTGCGGCGTGACGAAATAACGTTTAATGTCATTTGGCGCTACAATAGGTTGTTTTTTTAATAAACGTTGATTAAACCCATGAAGCAAGGAACCATCCGAAAAAGCCACATTGGCAAAGCGAGCTGTTGAAATTTTTATTTCTTGACTTCTGCGCATCAAAAACATTTCCATAATTCTCTTTGATGCACCCATCATATTAACCGGGTTTGCTGCCTTATCTGTCGACACGCAAAAGAACTTTTTAACGCCAGCCGCAATAGACTGTTGGATGGTCTTTTCCGTGTTTAGTATATTTACTTCAATCATACGCATTAAAGTAAATGGATCTTTCTCACTGCGTACATGTTTTAGTGCCGAAAGATTCAGCACGTAGTCATACTGTCCGTCAGCTTTAATGAAAGCGTCGTACTCGATCGATCCAATATCAAGCGCAAACGTCTGGAAATCACCATCAATATAACCGAATGAACTTCTGATATCACGAACCAATTCAACCATGTTGTTTTCACTTATATCAGCAACATGTAATTTTTTAGGATTTCGCTTAAAGATCTCTTTTGTCACCGCCTGTCCAATAGAACCTGCCCCACCTAAAACCAAAAAGCGCGAATCAGAAACTATTTTCTTTAACTCTTCTTCTTTCGCTAAGACATCATTAGTAAACAGCGCCTGCTTACGTCCGATTAAAGATAATATTTCGCTCATTGAAAAACCTGTTTATAATTGAAGAATAGAATGATCATTTATGGTATGAGATATTACATTATTATTATCTTTTCGGTTTAATCTCATTTACCAGCAATGACCTGAAGGGTTCATCAGAACTCGCGCTACAGATATGGGAAAATACGGACGCTACCGCCCCTGGCTCAACAGCTACCAGTGCACTGCACGCAAATCCATTTTTACTGCTCAGATATTACTCATCCCTTCGTTTGCGCAAAGCCGCCAGCCAATCGAAGCGATTATTGTGTGCTTAAACTAAACTCAAAACAATAGGGGATCAGGCTCATTACTTCTGATAACTGCAATACACACAGATGTAATCCCTTGTTTCCAATGCAAAAACGGCAGCGGTCATTATGGTTTGCTTCAGCTTACCATAATCCCTCTGCCGTTTAATCTTAGCATCAACAATTCCTGTTAATGTCGTAAGTGGCCTACTCCGCCAGCAACTTCTCAATGCCTTTACGGAACTTCGCCCCTTCCTTCAGGTTACGCAGCCCGTACTGTACGAACGCCTGCATGTAGCCCAGTTTCTTACCACAATCATAAGACTGACCCGTCATCAGCATCGCATCAACCGGCTGTTTTTTCGACAGTGAAGCGATAGCATCCGTCAACTGAATACGGCCCCAGGCACCGGGTTCAGTGCGTTCCAGTTCGGCCCAGATATCAGCAGAAAGGACATAACGGCCCACGGCCATCAGGTCAGAATCCAGCGTTTGCGGCTCATCCGGCTTTTCAACAAACTCAACGATACGGCTGACTTTGCCTTCGATTTCCAGCGGATCTTTGGTCTGAATCACGGAATATTCGTTGAGGTCTCTTGGCATGTGTTTCGCCAGTACCTGGCTGCGGCCAGTCTCTTCAAAGCGTGCCACCATCGCCGCCAGGTTGTAGCGCAGCGGGTCGGCAGTGGCTTCGTCAATGATGATGTCCGGAAGGACGACAACAATCGGGTTATTGCCGACAACCGGGTGCGCGCACAGAATGGAGTGCCCCAGGCCCAGCGGTTGCCCCTGGCGGACGTTCATGATCGTCACGCCCGGCGGGCAGATAGATTGTACTTCAGCGAGCAACTGGCGCTTAACGCGCTGCTCAAGCAGTGATTCAAGTTCATAAGAGGTGTCGAAGTGGTTCTCAACCGCGTTTTTAGACGCGTGAGTGACCAGAACGATTTCTTTGATCCCTGCAGCAACAATTTCGTCGACGATGTATTGAATCATCGGCTTGTCAACGATCGGCAGCATCTCTTTTGGAATGGCTTTAGTGGCTGGCAGCATATGCATGCCCAGACCCGCTACCGGAATTACTGCTTTCAAATTCATCATCGCATGTCCACCTGTAAATGGTTGAATAATTATAGTCTTTAAAGCTGGTTAATCCAGTATGATTTTTTCTATTCTACCTCTAAGAAAAAGGCTTATTCTTTAGCGCTAATCTGAGAAACAGCCTGGACATCCAGGAATGTTCGGAAATCACTTCCCGGGCAGTGCAAAATTCAATCTATCCACATTCACCACATGCTGATCCACCCGGTCGATATCCACCGAACGCTGCCCTTTTTCGTTAACCNTGCCGCGCACGTCTTTGCGCATGTCGAAATTGATCTTCAGCGCCGGGCCGCGCGCGGCGTCCTGCATAACGTTGATATTGCGCATAAAGATATGCTGCGGTTTATTGTGCAACTCAAGCGAGGCCCGCTTCATATCAAGGTTGGTGATGGAGACGAACGACTGAGCATTTCCGGAGGAGATCTGGATCCCGCGAACTTTATATGCCAGCTGGCGGTTATCCATCTGGATATTATTCAGGCGAAAATTCTGCGGAATTGAAAGATAATTCCCTTTGATAACGCCATAACCAATTAGCATTCCGGCGCTGTTGACCATATCAACATTATCAATCACGAAATTATCACAGCCATAAATCGCCACCGTGGCATTATCGATCCCCGCCTGTTTGCTGAACTCCGGCAGGATATTCTTCGCTTTCACATTACGGATAATAAAGTGTTTGCCATTTTCTACGTGCACCAGCTGGCGGCAGTTGCTACCGGTAATATTGGCAACCACGAAGTTTTTTACCGCCTGGTGTTCCGGGTAAGCATTGTCGTAGGTGCTGCCCGCCAGACCAATCCCGATGCCCCAGTTGATCTTGCCGTTGGTGCAGTTGATGTTGTCGATAACATGATCTGAAATGAGGATGTTCTTATCGTTAATCGCGACATTCCATTCGATGGCATCCCCCTGCAGGTCACTGAAGCGGCAGTTGGTAATTTTTACGCCGTCCAGCTGGTTGTGAAACCCCTGTCGCAGAATGGCGTAATTGGCTTTGGTCACGGTCAGGTTGTCGATGGTCAGGTTGCGCATCACAGCTGGCTTTTTCCCGCCAATGTAAATCTGCATCACCGGGCCGTAGCCGCTCATCGCCAGGCCCTGAATCGTACAGTCAGAGCCACGCACGTCGAGGGCGATATTATAGAGGCTTCCACCTGCTTTACCGATAATTTTGCAGTCATCCTGCAGGGCAAAGCGCCCTCGCCCGTTGCCTTTCAGCGCACCCAGTACCTGTAGTGTTTTGCCCGGCGGCATGATGATGCCGGTATTAATGTTTTCGCACACCACCCCGGCCGGGACGACTACCACATCCGCCTTGTCAAACGCGTCTCTGAACGCGCGGATCCAGTCATTGTTGGAGACGTAATCACGAATATCCACGGACGCACTACGGCTGATGGCGCGCGCGGCAGGAGCATGGAGTAACGGGAGAGCGGCAAGGGCGGAGCCTGCCGAGAGAAAACGACGGCGGGAGAGTGTGAGTCTGTTGTCGGGCATAGTTCCTCTCTGATATGCACCAGCCCGCCAGGCGGGCTGGTTTTAAAGCGCGTACAGCAGGCTCGCCAGCTGTTGGTTAATCACCTGCTGATTAAATTCAGTTTCGACTTTCTGGCGGGCGCGTTGCACTACCGGTTGCAGGGCGTCTGGGTCGATGGCGCAGAAATCGCGCAGCCGCTCGGCCAGCGCGCTGGCATCGTTTTCCGGCACCAGCCAGCCGGATTCGTTAGCATCAATCAGCTCAGGAATGCCGCTGTGGATCGTTGATACTACCGGAATGCCCACCGCCATCGCTTCCATCAGCGCAACGGGAATACCTTCCATGTCACCATCCGCGCCAGTGACTGACGGCAGCAGGAACACGTCAGCCTCGTCCAGCATCGCTTTGACTTCATGGCTCGGCTTAAAGCCCGGCATCTCAACGACGTCTTCCAGTTGATACTGCTCGATCAGCGTCCGCAGGCGGCGTTCCCAGGGGCCAATACCCAGAATGCGATAGTGAAAATTAACGCCCTGCTCTTTCAGCTGGCGGCAGGCTTCAATCGCCACGTGCAGCCCTTTTTTCTCAGTCAGGCGGGCAACGGAGATGATCTGCAGGGTCTCGCCAGGGGTTTTCAGCGGACGCAGCGCAAAGCGGTCCATATCTACGCCCATCCGCGAGACGGCGATTTTTTTCGCCGGGCAGCCCATGGTCTGCAGGCGATGCGACCAGAGATCGCTGATTGGCAGCATCAGGTCACCACGGCGAAACAACTGCTGATATTCCGGCGTGTAGTGGTTAAGCACTTCGCGGCTGGAAATATCGATACCGTGAAAGACGGTGGCGATTTTGCCCTGAATGACGCCGAGTTCACGCAGTTTGGCGGCGGTAACGCCCGCCGGGCCAAAGTGGGCGATAAACACATCGGCACGAACGGGCTCCGGCATCATGCCGCAAATGGCGGAGAGGATCAGGTTACGCGCCTCGTCGCCATATTGCCGCACGTTCAGCGCTTTCCAGGTGGCCGGGCGCGTCAGGCCGCGCACGGTGTGCAGTGCGCGATATTTCAGCTTCGCCGTTCTGCCTTCCGGTTCATCCAGCAGCCAGCGGGTTTTCTCCGCCAGTTGATATCGGGTGTAGGCCGCATGCGTATTCGTCAGATCCCCTTTCTGCAGTGCGACAATCTCCACCTCATAACCCATCTCGATAAACGCGACGATCTGGTTGAGGACGAAGGTCTCCGAAGAGAGTGGAAATTTCAGTAAGAAGAACCCGACCTTCATTTCACCTCCCCGATTCGCGCCAGTACCGACTGCACCATCTTCATGCCAGCTTCACGCTCAGCGGTCACCGCCTGCGCCAGCCGTGCATTGATCGCCGGAAGCTGGCCCAGCGTATCGCCGACCATCGCGCCCAGGCTGCCATCCAGCAGGTGGCGAATATCCATCGCCATTTCCGGCATGCCCAGTTGCTGCATAATGCCCGCCGATTTGTGCTCATAGTTAATCGCAATGGCTGGCGTGCCAAAGTTCATCGAGATAATCGCCGAGTGCAGGCGCGTGCCGACGGTCAGCTCGCTGGCACCGAGGATTTTGCCCATCTCCAGATCGTTCAGCTCATCCATCACCACGTGATACTGCGACGGCTCGCGCAGGTGTTTGCGCAGATTCAGCGCCACCATGCGGTCATCTTTGTTATAGCTGTCGATGCCGGTACAGGTCGACAGCGCCACCACCTGATAGCCGTCGTCGATAATGCGGTTCACCACCTCAGCGAACGCTTTTTCATACGCGTCCTGGGTGGTGCCGAGGCGTTTATCGAACGGTGCCAGTTCGCGTAACGTCACCGCGACTGTTTTCTTCTGCGCAATCATCTGCAACCAGTGTTGCACCGCGTAGCTGGCGACGAAATCCGGCTCATGGTGATCCACCAGCCAGGCGGTATCGACGCCCTGCTCCACTCTGGAGGTGTCAATGTCGCTGCGTTTCATCATATTGAGGCTGACGGATTCACGCAGGATCAGCGCATCGCAGTGACCAAAAACGTAATTCGCCAGCTGGTTAAACTGTGGCTGCTGGAACGGCCCGACGCTATGGCCAATCATGTACAGCGGCTTTTTCGCCATGAACGTACAGAGCGCATGCTCGAACTGCGGCACGCCGTATAAATCGACGAAAAACGAGCCGCCCACCTGAATGATGGCGTCATAACCGGACAACAGACGGACAAAATCAGTAAAGCCCTGGGCGATGGCGATATTGCGCAGCTTGCCGCTGTCGGTGACCCGCGAAAGCAGGACCTGGTGCTGGTAGCGGCGGCGGAGCATTTTTTTCACCCGCCCCATCACCCCGGCGGCGTTGTTGTGCTGTTTCATCTGCGAATAGAGCGGATCGCCCATCACTGGCCGGTCGAGTAACCAGGACGAACTCACCGGGTAACGGCTCATCACGTCCACATCCGCATCAGGCTCGAGCGTGTTAATCGCATCGAGCAACCCACGAAGAATGGCGCTATCACCACGGTTGCCGCAGGTGTGGTTGCCAAGAATCAGTAATTTCATAGTGACCTCTGAAAAGGGGGTTCTTTTCACCCTGCGCGCAGCAGAGTTTTCATTTTTTCGTTGCGGCACAACTGGCGTTTCATTTCCACCACCAGCGCATTACGCGACAGCACTATCANAAACCGGCAGCCACAGGCTCAGGATGTACTCGCGATAGCTGGAGCCAAGCACCGGTTTGATCATCACGAAATAGCTGAGCACGGTGTTGATGATTTGCACCAGCAGGAAACCGAGCGTCACGCCCAGTGCCCCGGCAAGATGACCGCCAATGATGATGGCAGGAATAAACAGGAACGTTTTAAAGACGTTGAATTTGAAGCTGATATCGACCCGCGCTTTCGCCATCAGCAGCGAGCCAATCGGATTACCCACCGAGCGCAGCAGCCCGACGATGCACAGCAGTTGCAGAATGGGGATGATGCCAGCCCACTTTTCGCCAAACACCAGCGGCACAAAATTATTGCTGACCACCATCAGTCCCAGCAGCGCCGGGAAATTAATAATCCCCACCACTGACAGCAGCTTGTAAAAGTTCACCCGCAGCTTTTCAGTGTCNTCGGCGGCACCACCGCCACGTTGTAGGCGAGGTTGTATCCCCCCGCCACGCTGGCACCAAGAATACGCGCCAGCACCAGCGTCGAGAGGTTGGTATTCACATAGTTGATGATGCTGTCCGCCGTCAGCCACGCGCCAAAGCGCAGGTTAGACGAGACCGACGCCAGCGAAAAATGCAGTCCCGGGCGGTAGATCTTGCGTCCGAACCAGCCGAACAGCAGCGTACGCACGGCGCTGTTCACCAGATACCCCAGAATGGCGGTCATCGCCACCGGCCAGAAGTGCGCGGTGATGACCGTAAAGGTAAACCCCGCCAGCACGGCGGAGGTTTCGATCATGCCAATTTTGTTGAACTCCAGCTCTTTTTGCATCAGCGCGCGGAACTGCTGCCCGTGCGGAATGACCACAAACGCGAACGACAGCGTGCGCATCAGCGGCGCCAGGTCCGGGTTATTCAGCACGTCGGCGATCAGGTCGCTCAGCAAAAAGACGGCAATACAGACCACAATCCCCAGCCCGACGTTCAGCCAGTAGAGCGTGGTGAGTTCCAGGTGGCTGATCTCTTTGCGCTGGATAATGGAGTTGGCGATGCCAAAATCAGACAGCGTATCGGCCAGCGCGATGATCACCAGCGACACCGTCAGCAGACCGAACTGGTGATTGTCGATGATCCGCGCCAGTACGGTCATCTGCACCAGCCCGAGGCCGATAATAACGATGGTCGCCATCGCCGACCATTTCGCGCCGCTGATGGTTTTTTCTCTCAGGCTCATTGCCGCTACCTCAATACGCCGCTTTGTTGACAAAGCCTTTGAACACCGTCAGAAAAACAATTTTGATGTCGAACCAGAGGCTCCATTCGCGGATGTACTCGAGATCGAACTCAATGCGTTTTTCCATTTTTTCCAGCGTGTCGGTCTCGCCGCGCCAGCCGTTGATTTGTGCCCAGCCGGTGATACCTGGTTTAACCTTGTGACGCAGCATGTAGCCGACAATCAGCTGACGATACTGTTCGTTATGCGCCACCGCGTGCGGACGCGGACCGACAATCGACATGCCGCCGGTCAGCACGTTGATGAACTGCGGCAGCTCGTCGAGCGAGGTGCGGCGCAGAAAGTTGCCCACTTTGGTGACGCGCGGATCGTTCTGCGTCGCCTGGGTCACCACCTTGTCGTTCTCCATCACCCGCATCGAACGGAATTTCCACACCATGATCGGCTTACCGTCCATCCCGTAGCGGGTCTGGCGGAAAATGACCGGGCCAGGCGAACTCAGCTTCACGGCGAGGGCAATCGCGCACAGTACCGGGGAAATGAGCAGCAAAATAAACGCCGCCAGGACGATATCTTCCAGGCGCTTCAGCACGCGGTTGGTGCCCGACAGCGGCGTGTCATACAGCGGCACCACCGGTACGCCGTTCACCTCTTCCACGCGGGAGTGAAGAATGTTGAAGGTAAAGACATCCGGGATCAGGATCACCGAACAAGTGGTGTCGGCGAGGTCGCGGACCAGTTTTTTGATGCAGGCTTCGTCGCCCATCGACATGGCGATATAGACGTTGTGGATCTTGCCCGCGCGGGCATCGTCGATCAGTTGCTGATTGTTTCCGGCCCAGTCGGCGCCCACGCCGCCTGGTTTCGGATCGTGATAGGTGCCGATCACTTCATAGCCCAGCCACGGCTGGTTGCGAAAGCTGTCGAGCAGCGCCTGCCCGACCGGTAAATCACCGGCCACCGCCACGCGGCGGGTGTTGTAGCCCTGATTGCGCAGCCAGCCTGCGCCCGAACGGATAAACGCCCGGCTGACCACCATGCCGGTGGTGCTGAGTAAATACCACGACAGCCAGATGCCGAAGCTGTTGTTGAAATCATCGTTGAACGCCAGCAGCCCGGCGCTGAACACCAGACTCAGCGTCCAGTTTTGCAGCAGTAACAGCAGTTCGGTTGAAATACGTACGCCACGCCATGAGCGGTAGAAATCGGTCATGCCGCCGATCATCTGGAACACGACCAGGGTAATCAGAGCCATCAGCAAATGCAGATACAGAAAGGGCAGTGCCGCTCCCTTACAGACCACCCACAGGCCACCGACCATGATGGTGATATCAGAGAATCGCTGCACCATTGAGATTAACGATGCATTCGTTTTGGCTCGCTCGCGCTTTCTTAGAGTCGTCATCGTTGTTCCTGTTCAGAGACTCCCCTCCCTTCCGGGAGGGGAAGGATTTACTGTTTCAACAGCGCCAGAATGTCCTTCGTTCGCGCTTCCATCAGCGCCGGATTGCCGCGTGATTCCACGTTCAGCCGCACCACCGGTTCGGTGTTCGAAGAACGCAGGTTGAAACGCCAGTCGGCATACGCCACGCTGATGCCATCGGTACGGTCAATCTCCAGCGCATCCTGAGCAAAGTGTTGTTCGACCCGGGCAATCGCCGCCGCCGGTTCTGCCAGCGTGCTGTTGATTTCGCCGCTCGCCGGGAACGCTGCCATGCGGTCGCGCACCAGCTCGCCGAGGGTCTGGCCCTTCAGGCACAGCAGCTCGGTCACCAGCAGCCACGGGATCATCCCGCTGTCGCAGTAGGCGAAATCACGGAAATAGTGATGGGCGCTCATTTCGCCGCCGTAGATGGCGTCTTCCTGGCGCATGCGCTCTTTGATAAACGCGTGTCCGGTTTTGGACATCACCGGCGTGCCGCCCGCGGCGCTCACTACGTCCACGGTGTTCCAGGACAGGCGCGGGTCATGAATGATTTTCGCGCCTGGGTTTTTCTCGAGGAACGCTTCTGCCAGCAGGCCAACAATGTAATAGCCCTCAATGAACTGGCCTTTTTCGTCGAACAGGAAACAGCGGTCAAAATCGCCGTCAAAGGCAATGCCCATGTCTGCGCCATGTTCAATGACCGCGTTGCGGGTGTCGGCGCGGCACTCCGGCAGCAGCGGGTTCGGAATACCGTTAGGGAAATTGCCGTCCGGGGTGTTGTGAACCTTGATGAAGGTCACCGGTACGTTGTGGGATTTGAAGCGGGCTTCCAGCGCGTCAATCACCGGGCCTGCCGCGCCGTTGCCGGAATTAATGACCAGCTTCAGCGGTGTCAGGTTTTTGGGGTTGATGTAGCCGAGCAGGTGGTCAATGTAGGCATCACGCAGGTCGATTTTCTGATAGCTGCCGCGTTTTGCCTCATCCACCGGCGGGAAGTCGTTGGCTTCCGCCAGGCGCTGCACGTCACGCAGTCCGGTATCGCCGCTGATCGGGCGCGCGCCTTCACGCACCAGCTTCATGCCGTTATAGTCCATCGGGTTATGGCTGGCGGTCACTTCAATGCCGCCGTCCACGCCCAGGTGGAACGTGGCGAAATAAATTTCTTCGGTGCCGGACAGGCCGATGTCCAGCACGTCAACGCCCGCATCGCGCAGGCCTTTTGCCAGCGCCAGCTTCAGCGTTTCGCTGGTCAGGCGCACATCGCCGCCAAGGACAATGGTTTTCGGTTTCAGGTATTCGCCATACGCGCGGCCAATGCGCCACGCGATATCTTCATTCAGCTCTTCACCCAGCTTGCCGCGAATATCGTAGGCTTTAAAACAGGTCAATTTTGTCATGGTTTTACCCTTTTTCAGGCAACAGTGAGCCCTGACCCTCGCAGGTCATTTTTTATTGAGTTGTTTTCATCGCCGGAGGGCGATACGCCAGCAGGCGCTACACGCGTCCGTACCGATCCGCAAATCGCACCACGTCATCCTCTTCGAGGTAGGCGCCGGAGCGGACTTCAATCAGGTCGAGCGGGATCTTCCCGGGGTTTTCCAGACAGTGGGTCGCACCGAGCGGGATGTAGACCGACTCGTTTTCTCCCAACAATTTGATTTCATTATTGATAGTGACTTTGGCGGTACCGGCCACCACAATCCAGTGCTCCGCACGGTGGTGATGCATCTGCAACGAGAGTCCCTCGCCCGGCTTAACGGTAATACGCTTCACCTGATAGCGATCGCCGGAATCAATGGAGTCGTATTTGCCCCACGGCCGGTACACTTCACGATGAATATGGTGCTCGTGGCGACCATCAGCTTTGATCTGCTCGACCACCTTTTTCACGTCCTGCACCGCATTGCGATCGGCGATCAGCACTGCGTCTTTAGTCTGCACCACAACCAGATCTTTCACGCCGACGGTGGTCACCAGGCCCGATTCCGCGTACACATAGCTGTTTTCGGTTTTATGGCTGATCACGTCGCCGTGATGAACGNCTTCGGCGGTATGGGCGCTGATTTCCCACAACGAGGACCACGAGCCGACATCGCTCCAGCCTGCGTCCATCGGCATCACTACCGCGTCCGCCGTGCGTTCCATCACCGCATAGTCGATGGACTCTTCCGGGCAGGCGAGAAACGCCGCTTCTTCGACACGAATAAAATCGAGATCCGGGTCCGTCACGTTCATGGCGTTTTCGCAGGCCTCAAGAATATCCGGCCGATATTTTTTCAGCTCTTCGAGGTAGCGACCGGCGCGGAACAGGAACATGCCGCTGTTCCAGTAGTATTCGCCGCTGGACACATAGGCCTGGGCGGTTTCCAGATTTGGTTTTTCGACGAACTGCGCCACATCAAACGCCACGGGGTTTTAGCCGTAGCCGGTTTCCGGCAGATCCGGCACGATGCCGAAGGTCACCAGCTTGCCGCTTTCGGCGTAGGGCATGGCGTCGCGAACCGCGGCACGGAAGGCGTCTTCGTTCTGAATGACGTGATCCGCCGCCAGCACCAGCATCAGCGGATCGTTATCCGGGCAGCTGCGTTTTGCCGCCAGTGCCGCCAGAGCAATCGCCGGGGCGGTGTTGCGCCCTGCCGGTTCAAGAATAATGTTTTCGGTCAGCTTGTTGAGCTGACGCAGTTGCTCGGCGACGATAAAACGGTGCTGCTCGTTGCAGATCACCACCGGACTTTCGCACTCCACGCCGTTCAGACGGTTAATCGTCGCCTGCAGCATGGTCAGTTNNGGGATAAAGCACACGGGACAGCGGCCACAAACGGCTGCCGGAGCCACCGGCCATCACGACGGGAAATAACTGTGACTGACTCATTGTTTAACCCCGAATATCAGCAATAAATTGGCTCAGCACGTTCTCTTTTTCGAGCGTGCGCTCAGCGTACTCGTGCGCTAACCGGTTTTCTTTCGGCAGCGCCAGCGCGCTTTCAATTCCTGTCACCAGCGCCGGAACGGACTCCGGCTCGACGCAAATCGCGATCCCTGGTATGGCGCTGCACAGTTGCCCCAGTTCGGTTTCCGCCTCGGCGGTGATCACCGCGTTGCCGCCGACCGCGAGAATATTCGTCAGCTTCGACGGCAGCACCGCATCGGCGGCACCGCGTTTCTGGATAACCAGATGGCAATCGCCCATTTTCAACAGCGCAGGCAGCACGTCATAAGGCTGCAGCGGGAAAAAGCGGATGTTGCTTAAGCCGCGCTCGGCCGCCAGTTTTTCCAGACGCGCTTTTCCGCCGCCCTGCCCGACAATCACGAACAGCCACGGCTGGTGTTGCAGTTGCGAAGCGGCGTCAATGACGCTCTCCAGCCCCTGCTTTTCCCCGATATTGCCGGAATAGAGAATGATTTTTTTATCGGCGGGTAATCCCAGGTGTTGGCGCAATTCCGCCACCTGCTCCACGCTGACGTCGCGAAAGCGCGCCACTTCGGACCAGTTGGGGAAGAAAATGACTTTCTCCGCAGGAACGCCTTTCTCCTGCGCTTTGTTCATCATCGAACGGGAAATGGTGGAAACGTTGTCGACGTTGTGCAGGCCGCTGCGCTCAAAAGCGCTGGCGAGCTTCGCCACGTTGCCGCCGTTGCCCTTCCCGGCCATCCCGAGGCCGAGCATGGCGTCAACTTCGTAATCCTGAATATGCAGCAGGGTGCGCGCGCCGGAGAGTTTCGCCAGCAGACGCATGCCTGGCGTGCAGAACAGCGTCGGCACCACGCCGATGATGCGGTCCGGCTTCCAGCGGCGCTGGGCCATCAGCGGGAAAAAGCTGCTCAGCGCAAAGCTGCCGAGGTGTAATAATCGTTTCAGCGTTGAGGGCTGTTTCGGCACATACAGCGGGCAGCGCCAGACGGTGGCGTCGCCCTCTTCCCGGCGGTAACGCCAGGCGGAATAACGCTCGCCGACTTTCCATTCCGGGTAGTACGGCGGCGCGGTGATCACCCTTACTTCATGACCCTGACGGGCCATCCACTCGACCATTTCCCCGGTGTATTTACCGATACCGGTCAGCTCGGGAGCGTAATTAATGCCGTAGACCAGAATCTTCATAGTCCCGGCACCTCAGCGCGTTTCTCGACGAGGAAATAGGCGCGGCTGTTGTCGTGGACGTTATCGGCGGCCAGCAGTTCCGCTGACGTCAGCCAGCGGTAGTCGTTATGCTGTTCGACCGGTAAGGTCAGCGCGTCGGCGTCCACCTTCAGGCGGAAACCCAGCACCACATAATGGGTGGTGAAATCGGTGCCGGAAAANCGGGCGCAGGCCGAGTTCCGCTTCGGTCAGACGGGCAAAGGCGTCAGCGAGCGTCTCGTCCTTCTGCACGCGCCCGCCCGGCACGAACCAGTAGCCCTGCGCCGGACGGTTATTGCGTTTCCCGAGCAGAAATTCCCCACGCGCGTTTTCGACGATCAAATCAATAGAGATGAGCGGCGTTGAACGCACCACGGTGGCAAAATCTTCGTGCTTAAGAAACATGGTTACCCCCGGAAACGCTGCTGGTTTTCGAGGAACCACTGGTACGTACTGGCCAGCCCTGCCTCAAGTGTGATTTCGTGATACCAGCCGAGCTGGTGCAGACGCGACACGTCCAGCAGCTTGCGCGGCGTGCCGTCCGGTTTCGAGGCGTCGAACACAATACGGCCTTTGTAGCCGACCACTTTGGCGATGGTCTGCGCCAGCTCGCGGATGGTGCAATCAACGCCGGTCCCGACGTTAATGTGCGACAGCATCGGCTGGGTATTCTCTTTCCACACGTCGCTGTCGAGATCCATTACGTGGATGCTCGCCGCCGCCATGTCGTCAACATGGAGGAATTCACGCATCGGCGTGCCGCTGCCCCACACCACCACGTCAGGCGCATTTTCCTGAGTGGCTTCGTGGAAGCGGCGCAGCAGCGCCGGGATCACGTGCGAGTTGTTCGGGTGGAAGTTATCGTTCGGCCCGTACAGGTTGGTCGGCATCACCGAACGGTAATCGCGACCGTACTGGCGGTTGTAAGACTCGCACAGCTTGATCCCGGCGATTTTGGCAATCGCATAGGGTTCGTTGGTCGCTTCCAGCGTGCCCTGCAGCAGCTCGCTTTCCGGGATCGGCTGTTTCGCCAGTTTCGGATAGATGCAGGAAGAGCCGAGGAACAACAGCTTGTCCACGTTGTGCGTATGCGCAGCGTGAATGATGTTGCTCTCAATCATCATGTTTTCGTAGATGAAATCCGCCGGGTAGGTATTGTTGGCAACAATACCACCCACTTTTGCCGCCGCCAGATACACCTGGTCAATGCGTTCCGCTTCAAAGAACGCATTCACCTCTTTGCTGTCGAGCAGGTTGAGTTCGTCGCGGNNAGAACCAGTTCCACGTCGTCGCGCTGCTCAAGCTGTCGGGCGATGGCCGAGCCCACCATTCCCCGGTGGCCCGCCACAAAAATACGTTTTCTGGTCATGAATCAGGACTCCAGCGCGATGGCAACCTCGTAGCCGTGGGATTTGAGCAGGGAATGTTTCTTCGCCGCTTCCAGATCTTTTGCCACCATTTCAGAAACCATTTCCTGCAGCGTGGTTTCCGGTTTCCAGCCCAGGGTCTCGTGCGCTTTGGTCGGGTCGCCGAGCAGGGTTTCCACTTCCGCCGGACGGAAGTAACGCGGGTCAACGGCAACAATCACATCACCCGGTTGCACACCCGGTGCGTCGTGACCGGTCACGGACACCACGATCCCTTTTTCTTCCACGCCGGTGCCTTCAAAGCGCAGTTTGATGCCAAGCTGAGCGGCCGCCATTTCCACGAACTGACGCACGGAATACTGCACGCCAGTGGCGATCACGAAGTCTTCTGGTTTGTCCTGCTGCAGCATCATCCACTGCATTTTGACGTAGTCTTTGGCATGGCCCCAGTCACGCAGGGAATCCATGTTGCCGAGGTACAGGCATTTCTCCAGGCCCTGGGCGATGTTGGCGATCGCGCGGGTGATTTTGCGGGTCACGAAGGTTTCGCCACGGCGCGGGGATTCATGGTTGAACAGAATGCCGTTGCAGGCGTACATGCCGTAGGATTCACGGTAGTTAACGGTGATCCAGTAGGCGTACAGTTTCGCCACCGCATACGGCGAGCGCGGGTAGAATGGGGTGGTCTCTTTCTGCGGGATCTCCTGCACCAGGCCGTACAGCTCAGACGTTGACGCCTGATAGAAGCGGGTTTTCTTTTCCAGGCCGAGGAAGCGGATGGCTTCCAGCAGACGCAGGGTACCCATCGCATCCACGTCGGCGGTGTATTCCGGGGATTCAAACGAGACCGCAACGTGGCTCATGGCGCCCAGGTTGTACACTTCGTCCGGCTGCACTTCCTGCAGGATGCGGGTCAGGTTGGAGGTATCCGTCAGGTCGCCGTAATGCAGGTGGAATTTCGGGTTGCTGGTATGCGGATCCTGATAAATGTGATCAACGCGTTCAGTGTTGAATGATGAAGCACGACGTTTAATCCCATGAACTTCATACCCTTTTTCCAGCAGCAGTTCTGCCAGATAAGAACCATCCTGTCCGGTTACGCCGGTGATGAGAGCGACTTTTGACATTTTATTTCCTCTAGAATTATCAGGGTTGAGTTGTTACCACGCGTTCGCGCGTCACCACTGCAGGGTTGCCCCGGCAAATCGCATTTGACGGAAGCGATTTAAATACGCTGCTGCGTGCGCCAACGACGGTGCCATCACCAATCGTCACGCCCGGGGCGACAAACACATCTGTCGCCAGCCAGCATTTTTCGCCAATCACGACAGGCGTCGCGTTAATATCAAAATGCGCGCTGGAATAATCGTGACTGCCGGTACACAAATAACATTTCTGCGAGATGACAGAATTAGCACCAATCGTAATCTCGCCAAGGGTATATAACACCGCGTCATCGCCGACCCAGGCATAATCACCGAGGGTTAATTTCCACGGATAGGTGATTTTTACCGACGGACGAATAACTACGTTTTTTCCGATTTTCGCGCCAAATAAACGGAGCAGAAAAGCACGCCAGCGGTAAAGTATTTGCGGTGACCAGGCAAATAACGTTGCCTGAACCGCCCACCACAGTTGCACCTTAATACCATTCCCGCCCCGAAACCCTTTCGGTACGGAGAAACCGCTTAATTCTTGCATAAGCTTTCCTGATATTTATGCTTTGTTATATAAAGCTTTGGTTTTACCGGTGGTACGTAACCGCATAAAATAAGACAATTCTGCCCAGAAGCCTGGCACGCGCAATATTTTGCGCTGCACGTTTTTTGCATCCTGGCATAATTCAAGATTATTCGAGGTTGACACACCGCCCATCGAGAATTCGGACACCAGTCCTTTCACACGCTTAAACGGGTAACCCGCTTTATACATCCGGGCCGCTAACGCGTAATCCGATGAAACACGGTATTGCAGATCGTAGGGGTGATTTTTCAGTCCCGTTACCGGGAAAAAGATGGCCTGATGGCTGGCCGGCAGGCTGTGATAAATATACCAGCCCGGTTTCGCGCCGCGACGAATTTTGTTGCCGTCGCCGAAATCCAGCAGCGCATCGCCGATATACATCGCATTGTCTTTTTTGTTTGCCAGCTGGCGAACGAAATGCGCAATATCCTGATGAAAAACATCGCCGGAATTGAGGAAGATGGCGAACTTACCCTGCGCCATGGCGATGCCCTTGTTCATGGCATCATACAGGCCGTTATCACGTTCGCTGACGAAGCGTAAGTTGTACTCACCGTTAAGGTTTTCCAGATATTCTGCGGTGCCGTCGGTCGAGCCGCCATCCACCACAATCCATTCGAAATCGAGGTCGGTTTCGCGCGCCAGATGCGCCAGTGACGCTTTCGTTTTCACGACTCCGTCATAATTGCGAAACGCCACGGTAATAATGCTCAGCAGCATATTCGTTCCCACCTCATACTTTGTGCACAATATTCAACGCCTTGCGCAGAATAAACGGACACACAATTAAAAACGCATATTCCGGGCTAAATATCGAGCCGGTAAAAAACAGCGATACTGGTGTAAAAAGATACAGCTGCACGCCAAAATTCTGGTTATTGCCAAAGGCGTTAATCGTCATTTTTGCAATCTTTACCAGATACCATGCTGTCAGTAATACCGCGAACCAGGAAAAATAGATAATTAACAGATACAACCCATTATCTATTGTTTTACCGACATCAGCACCGTTAAAGATTCCGAATGATGCAACATATTCGTAAAGCGACCCAAAACGCACCACGCCATCAATATGGGTCAGAGAATAACCCACCATCACCAGCGGACCGATAATTCGGTAGTAGGATGATGAACCTTCCGTGCCCAAATCGCCGAGTCGTGTTGAAATATAGGGGAAAGCGAAAATTACCCCCAGCAAAAAAACGGCTAATGAGATAATCGCCAGCGGCAATTTCTTGCGAATCGCCTCTTTATTTAAATACTGGAAGGCCCACTCCAGCAGGTAAAACAGGATAAAAGTCATCACTCCGGAAAACGATCCTGAAAGAACAATCCCTGCGAGAATCATAGCATCGGTCTTTGGGGTTTTGATACCAAACTGTTTGATACTGAGCCAAATTGAGATTAGTGCCAGAGCAAAAAATGCCGGTTCGAAATAAAGCGCGGTGGTTCGCTTACCACCAAATTTGATAAAGTTCAGAACATAGCTGTTACTGTAAATAAGATATTTCGAAATCGACTCCATTAAACTGCTGCCGCCGCTGAGAATGATCTGCGCCATTTCCGCCGCCGCCAGCATCACCACCAGCCCGACCACCACATAGAAGAAACGCAAAATTTTGCGGTAGTTGTGCGGCGAGATGGTTTTGAAGCGGATACTCCATACCATGCCGATGATGATCACAATGTAGATGAACAACATCGTCGAGGTGACGTATTTGCTGGCATCCAGCGACTGACCGAACAGGTAGTTGAAGGCGGTCAGTCCGGCGCCGACGCCCAGCGCAATCATCAGTTTTTTCAGATTGAGGCGTTCGACATACAGCAACAGCAGCACCGGCAGGAACGTCACAATAGTGATCGGAAAACTTTCCCCCAACTGCGCCAGCTTAACGTTAACCAGCAGATAGATTAACGGCAGCAGCAGATAGCTACAGACTCTGATAGAACGAGACATATTCCTCCAGCATCTGTTGTCCACTGTAGGCCTTGCGGCTGCGGTCGCGAAACGCCTGCAGCGAATCGCCAAACACCGCCTGCGCCAGTTCCGCTTTCGGCAGCGTCACCAGTTGCAGTACTTCATCGCTGCCAAACGTCCGGCCGCCCGATTTCTGCAGCACTTCCTGCGCCGCCTCGCTGTGCGTGGCGATCACCGGCACGCCAATCGACAGCGCTTCGCAGAGAATTAACGGGTAGTTATCGACGCGGGAGCTGAACAGCAGCGCGTCGAGCTGGTTCAGTTCATTCATTAACTGGCGCTTGTCGGTGAGAAAACCGTGGTTAATAACGTTCTTGCCTTCAAACGGCGAAAATTTGCCGAAGGTATGGACTTCCACCGCCTCGCCGAGCGCAATAATGTCGCGCACCAGTTGCTGATTGGTTTTACCGTCGTAACGCAGATCGTGCGCCACCACCGCAATTTTCGGTTTGCCCGCGGTAGCGGTCAGCGGCGTCAGTTCGGCCAGAATCGCTTCGGTCGCCACGTCGATGCCGTTGTTGATGATCCGGCAGCGCCCGTCGCCGTACAGGCTGTTAAAGGCGTCGGCGACGTGCTGGCTGGGAGAGATAAACTGGCAGCCGAGCGCCAGCATGTCACGAAACCGCTGGCGTTTGCCTTCCACCAGCTGATGCGCGCGGTCAACGTTTACCGGCGGATANNTTGCTCAGCGTCGGGCATTTCTGGCAGCCGGTTTTCCAGCCATCGCAGCCGTCAAGAAACGCGCAGCGCCCGGTCACGCTCCAGTGGTCGTGCAGCGTCCAGACGAACGTGACGTCATTTTTATGCGCTTTCACTTTCTGGCAAAAGCTGACCACGTCGTCGAAGTTCAGCCAGTAGCTGTGCAGCACATGAAAATGCAGCACCACCGGCCCGCTTGTGCGCGTCACGGTGCGATAAAGATTGTTGAGATTGCCGAACAGGTCGCGGTTGAACAGACGAAACAGCGCCAGGTTGGCGATGGAGGTCGCGCGCGCCGTCTGTTTGATCACCTGCGGATAATTATCATGGCTGACGCTTTTCTTGCCGCCTTTGCCGTAACCATAAACAAACTGTGAATGCAGCCCTTTTTGCAGCGCGCGCTGGTGCAAATCCAGCGCCACGCCCGCCGCCCCGCCTTCCGCGAGACGTACGTTAAACTGTAAAATATTCATTTAATGACCTTCACTCGCGCTTTTTCGCCCACCACCAGCGCGTTGTCCGGCACGTCGTCCAGCACCACGCTGCCCGCACCGACGGTGACGTTATTGCCAATGGCGATCGCGCCGAGAATGATGACGTTAGCGCCCAGCTCGACGCCGTTGCCGATCACCGGGCAGGCCAGGCTGTCCGCGCCACGGTTGCCAATAGTGACGCCGTGGCGAATGGTAAAGTCGTCGCCCGCGACCACGTTTTTATTAATGACCACGGCATAACCATGATGAATGGTGAAGCGACGGCCAATGGTCGCGGCGGCCTGAATTTCATAGCCAAACAGGCATTCGGTGATGAGTCGGTACAGCACCAGTACCGGCGCGGCCCACAGATTGTTAAGCACGTTTTTCTTGCGCCACACCGAACAGAAATGCGCCACCCGATAGGCCAGCACCATGCAGCAGGGGCGCAAACTCCAGCTGTTTGCGCGACAGTCTTCCAGTAGCATTATTTCCCCCGCAGCCCGTCAGCCAGACGTTTGCCGTTACGCAGTGAAAAGAGCGTCAACAACGTGCGCCACTTCATGCGCTTGTTGCGGATCTGATAGAGCGTAAACAGTTGATACTTTTTGCTGGCACGATCGAATTTATCTTTGTGCTTGCGATAGAAATGGAAATAGCCGGAAAACTTCTTCGGTGAGGAAGTGATCTGCATTTCGCCGTGGTTGATGTGCAGGATCTGCGTCGCCTCTTCCACTTTCCACGGTTCGCCGTAGGCCACCACCATGCGCAGGAAAATATCGTAATCCTGCGCGGCTTTCAGTTGCGTATCGAACAGCGACTCTTTGAAGCGCCACGCCCAGCTGAACACCTGATTGCCAATGATGTTGCGCTTGTAGAACAGCTTGCGGGAGTACGGCGATTTCGGGTACAGCGGCAGGCTGGCCGGTTGCGAATAGACTTCGCCTTCGCAGACGTAATCATCGGCATATAAAAAGGCGTGGGTCGTCAGTTGATGCTTGTGTTCAAGAAAAACCGACAGCCGGTTTGGCGTCCACTCATCATCATCATCGATGCCGGTGATGAATTGCCCTTTGGCCTGCAAAATCGCCTGATTGCGTACCGCGCAGGCGCCGGAGTTGAACGCGTTGCGGGTGTAGTTGACGCGTGGATCGTTCAGTTCCGCGACGAACTGCTCCAGTTGTTCAAACGAGGCGGAGCAGTCATCGACAATTATCAGTTCCCAGTGCGGATAATCCTGACGGAGAACAGATTTGATAGCGCGAATGGCCAGCTGTTGCCGGTTCCATGTTGGCATATAGACAGAAATAAGCGGACGATGATTGGTCATTATGTTCCCCGGTAGGTATCTGACCCCTCGCCCCTGCCCTCGTCCTCAGAGGCGAGGGTCAGGGAGAGGGGAAAACTTATTTGTTGTCAGACTTATATTCGTACTCGTAGTAACCGTAATCCTGATAGCCCGTGGCCCGCCGGAAAATGGAGTTGAGGATCACCCCGCGCACTTCAATGCCGTTCTGTTCGAAGCGGCCGAGGCTGGTTTCCACTTCTTTCAGCGTGTTAACCGCATAACGCGCCACCATCAGCGTGGTACCGGCCAGGCGACCCACTACTGCGGCATCGGTCACCGCCAGAATCGGCGGGGTATCAATCAGCACCAGGTCATAGTTAGCGCTGGCCCACTGAACCAGCTCGGCAAAGCGCTCGCTCATCAGCAGTTCAGACGGGTTCGGCGGCACCTGACCGCGCGGCACCAGGTCAAAATTGTTGATGGCGGTCTTTTTGGCGCTGTTAACGATGTCTGCTTTGCCCACCAGAATCTCCGACAGACCGTTGACGTTAGTCGTGCCGAGCAGTTCGTGGGTGTAGCCTTTGCGCATATCGCAGTCGATCAGCAGCACACGCTTATTGGTCTGGCTGATGACCGCCGCCAGGTTGGCGCAGACAAAGGTTTTACCGATTGACGGGCTGACCCCGGTCAGCATCAGCACGTTATTTTTCGCCTGCATCATGGCGAAGTGCAGGCTGGTGCGAAGGCTGCGAATCGCCTCAATCGCGAGATCCGTCGGGTTGCCCACCGCCAGCAGTTGGCTCTGCTTGTAGCGCTTGACGCCGCGAATCGTTTTGACGCTGTCATGCGACTTCTGCCATTCCGACAGCGGGATGCTGGCGTACACGCTGATCCCCTGTTCTTCCAGCGCCTGCGGGCTTTCGATACCGCGGTTGAGCAGCGAGCGCAGCAGCACACCGACGATGGACAGCATCAGACCGAGGATCAGACCGCCGAGAATAATCAGCGCCTTCTTCGGCTTCAGCACGCCCGGCTGGGTGATGGCATGGTCGACGATACGCACATCGCCCACGGTGCTCGCTTCCTGAATTTTCAGCTCCTGCTGTTTGTTCAGCAGTTGCATGTATACCTGCTGGCCCGACTCCACGTCGCGCGTCAGACGCACAATTTCCTGCTGTGTTTTCGGCATCGCCGTCACGCGCTGATTCAGGTTAGCCTTCTCTTCTTCCAGCGCCTGACGTTTTTCCAGCAGCGTCCGGTAAGCCGGGTGACGTTTGGTGTAGAGTTTGGAGATCTCCGCCTCTTTGAAGGTCAGTTCGTTCAGTTGCGCGTCGATGTTTACCATCGAGTCGAGCACCGATTTCGCTTCCAGCGGCAGGTCAACAGAGTCTTTTTCCTGTCGGTAGGCGTTGAGTTTGTTCTCTGCGACGTCAAGATGGCTACGCACTTCCGGCAACTGGCGGGCAAGGAACGCCAGGCTTTTACCCGCTTCTTCCGACTTGCGCTCGACGTTCTGCTCAAGGTAATTGCGGGTGATATTGTCGAGAATCGTGCGGATCTGATCGCGATTTTCACCGGTAAAAGTCAGGCTCAGCACGCCGGTGTCTTTCCCGGTTTCGGTGACCGTCAGGTTGTTCTGCAGCGTGTTGATCATCCCCAGCGTGGAGAATTTGGTGACGGTAAATTCGCCGCCGGTTTCGGCATTAATGCCGCTCACCAGCAGCGTGACGCCGTCTTTACTCAGCGGCTGTCCCACCTCGCCGCGGGCGCTGAAGCCCCCGTCGCTGGTCAGTTGATACTGTTTTGGCCCCAGCACTTCCAGCGTGAACACCTGCTCTTTCATGCTGGCGGGCAGCGTGAAGGTCTCGACATGAACGGTGTCGTTCTGCCGCCCCATCAGGCGATCCCAGCCCGCACCGAAAATCGGGAAGGTGTTTTTGGTGACGCTGATGTCGAGGTTTAAATCGTCAACCGTTTTGCCCAGCACCAGGCGCGAGCGAATCAACTGGATCTCGGCTTCCGAGGCGGGCGGTTTGCTGTTGAGCGCAGAGTTAATGTCCTGCACCAGCGAGCTGCCGGCGTTCTGTTCTATCTGCACCAGCGCATCGGCGCTGTAGATAGGCGTGGCGAACAGCGTATAAATCACCGCCGCCAGACCAAACAGCGCGGTCGTTCCCAGAACCCACCATTTTGCCTCAATGACCGTGCCTATCAGGCGACCGATATCAATTTCATCATTGCCCGAGGCCTGTGGGGCAGAGTGTTTTACTTTTTCTGTCATTGTTATCCCTGCTGAGCTTTGAGTGCCTGTGCCCACTGTCGGGCAGACTGATCGAGTAAGGAGTAAACCGCTTCGAAAGCGTCACGACTCTTGCGATACGGATCGGGGATTTCGCGTTCATCATCCCAGTGACCGAACAGCATCACTTTGCCGCGCATCTCCGGGGCCATGTCGCACAGGCGCGTAATGTGCCTTTTTTCCATCGCCAGGATCAGGTCATAATCCCGACACATGCGCCCGGAAATCTGTCGCGCGCAGTGCCCTTCCAGCGAAATGTTATGCGCGGCGGCGACGCTCGCGGCTGAATCGTCAGCCCCCTTCCCCACCAGCGCCCCCAGACCCGCCGACTCGACGGTCAGCGCGGGGTGGTAGGTTTTCAGCAGACGTTCCGCCGTCGGGGAACGGCAGATGTTCCCCACACAAACGACCAGTATTTTGTTAAACATGCGCATTACCACGTATGGATGTCTTTTGCTGTATCCGTCATGTAGCGAACGCCACTGATGGTTGGCAGCAACTGGTTGATCAGACGGTTCCAGCGGGCAACCGGTGCGGTGGTGACGTACACCACGTCGTACGGCTGCAACACGAAGTTGGTGGCCATGACGAGGGAGGTCGCATCGGACATATCGAGCTGGTACACGTTGGCAATCTTGCCGTTTTTGTCCTGCTGCAGCGGACGGATCACGAAGATGCCGCTGGCGTTGGACGTCGTCATATCGATGCCTTCCGCCTGGCCCAGCGCTTCGGTCAGCGTCATGCCGCTGAAGTCCATTTTGAGGGTGCTCTGTTTCTTCACTTCACCCATCACGAAGACTTTCAGATCGTCGTTACGCGGTACGAACAGAATGTCGCCCGGATAGAGCAGACGGTTCTGGCTGAGGTCGCCGTTTTGCATCAGCGCCTGCAGCGAAATACGCTGTTCGCGACCGTTGTGGGTCAGCACCACGTTGCGCCAGTCTGCCTCTTCCGTCAGTCCCCCGGCGGCGTTGATGGCATCCAGGACGGTGAGCGGCACGTTGGTAATCGCCTGCTGCCCGGATTTGTTCACCTGCCCGGAAACGTAGGCTTTCTGCGACCGGAAGGCGGCGACGTTGACGTCAACCTGCGGGTCGTTGATATAGGCCGCGAGGCGCGAGGTCACCTGCGAGCGAATTTCGGCGAGGGTTTTGCCGGCGACCTGCACTTTGCCGACGTACGGATAGAAAATCGACCCGTCAGGCTGGACCCAGTTACCGGTGTCGCTCGAGCTGCGGTACTGGCCCGCCGGTGTAGTCAGTTCCGGGTGATCCCAGACCGTGACGTTAAGGACATCGCCCGGCCCTACCCGATACTGGTAATTGTTTAACTCCTGATCCAGCGACATATTGGGTTGCGCCACGTTTGGTCGTGGGCGTAATTGATCAATCAGTCGCGGGGTCAGCGGATAAACATTCACCATTCGGTCAATGTCAAAATCAGCATCTTGCTGTTTGATCACATCTTTACCGAAGGTAGACATATTGCTGCCGGGAAGGACAGTACAACCACTCATGAAGGTTACCGACACCAATAATGGCATCAATTTTAGTTTGGATTTCATCATTGATTATTTATCACTTTGGCAGAAAATTATCCTGTGCGAATAAAATATAACGCTCTTCTTCCCATTCTTTGTTGAAGCAGAATGCATTTAATCGAAACGCAATATAATTGGTATCTATCCTAAAAAAGAGGTTATTTACTCGCAGGCTATTGACAGAATAATCGAAGCAGGTTGTCACGCCTTCAGGCACGCTACCGCCCTTGGCTTTCAGTTACCAATCCACTGTTGAATCAAATAATTGCAAGATATCACCCTGCCTCACAGGGTTCACCAGAGAATATTTTCACGGCATAAAGAGAAGGCTTTTTTTCACTCTCACAGAGTATCAATGAAAGCGAAAAAACATATTACTCACGATATGCTGGAAGAATTGTTGCAGCTAAGCCAATATCAGGCAAGGTAACATCCTCCCTAAATGTGGTTTTTAAGATTAATATTAAGCGCTCAATTTTATACTTTTAGGATTTTATTTATATTGACAATTTGGTAGTGTTCTTTTCCTCTAAGAACAATTCCGATTAACAATACAAAAAGGTGATAATAAATACCTGAAACAATAAGGTTATATTGGTACTGGCAGATCTTGTTTATTGAGATAAATCTCAGGTAAAGATTGCATTTTAAGTCTGCTTTATCCATGATCTCCTTGTGTCATTTTTTTTACGCTACGAAAGGTATTAATCCGTATATGGAATGGATCGCCGATCCCTCAATCTGGGCCGGTCTGGTGACGCTGATTGTCATTGAACTGGTATTGGGTATTGATAACCTGGTGTTTATCGCCATCCTCGCTGAAAAGCTTCCGCCCGAGCAGCGCGATCGCGCGCGCGTGACGGGGCTGATTCTGGCGATGCTGATGCGTTTACTGTTGCTTGCTTCTATCTCCTGGCTGGTGACCCTCACCCAACCGTTGTTCAGCATTCGCGATTTGAGCTTCAGCGCCCGCGACCTGATCATGCTCTTTGGCGGCCTCTTCTTATTGTTTAAAGCCACCGTAGAATTAAATGAAAGGCTGGAAGGCAAAGACAGCGAGAACCCGACGCAGCGGCGCGGGGCAAAATTCTGGGCGGTGGTCACGCAAATCGTGGTGCTGGATGCGGTCTTCTCGCTGGATTCCGTGATCACCGCGGTCGGGATGGTCGATCATCTGGCGGTGATGATGGCCGCGGTGATTATCGCCATCAGCCTGATGCTGCTGGCCAGCAAACCCCTCACCCGTTTCGTCAACAACCACCCGACCATCGTCATTCTGTGTCTCAGCTTCCTGCTGATGATTGGCTTCAGCCTGGTCGCCGACGGCTTTGGGTTCCATATTCCGAAAGGCTATCTGTACGCAGCAATTGGTTTCTCGGTGATGATCGAAGCCCTGAACCAGCTGGCGATATTCAACCGTCGCCGTTTCCTGTCAGCGAATCAGTCATTGCGTGCACGCACCACGGAAGCGGTGATGCGCCTGCTAAGTGGCCAGAAAGAAGATGCGGAACTGGATGCTGAGACGGCCTCGCTGATTGCCGACCACAACGACAGCCAGCTGTTTAACTCGCAGGAGCGGCTGATGATTGAGCGCGTGCTGAATCTCAACCAGCGCACTGTCAGCAGCATCATGACCTCGCGCCATGATATCGAGCATATCGATCTCAATGCGCCGGAAGCAGAGGTCCGCGACTTGCTGGAGAAAAACCAGCACACTCGCCTGGTGGTCACCAGCAACGACGATGACGAAGATCTGCTGGGCGTGGTGCATATCATCGACCTGTTACAGCAGTCGCTGCGCGGTGAGCCGCTCAACCTGCGCGTACTGATCCGTCAGCCACTGGTGTTCCCGGAGACGCTGCCGCTGCTGCCCGCGCTGGAGCAGTTCCGCAACGCGCGCACCCACTTTGCGTTTGTGGTCGATGAGTTTGGTTCGGTGGAAGGGATTGTCACGCTCAGTGACGTCACGGAGACCATCGCCGGGAATCTGCCTAACGAAGCCGTTGAGATCGACGCCCGTCATGATATTCAGAAAAACGCCGATGGCAGCTGGACCGCGAACGGCCACATGCCGCTGGAAGATCTGGTGCAGTTTGTGCCGATCCCGCTGGATGAGAAGCGCGAATACCACACCATTGCCGGTTTGCTGATGGAGCATCTGCAGCGGGTGCCGCAGTCAGGGGAAGAGGTGAAGGTGGCTGGCTTTACGCTGAAAACGCTCGACGTGGAAAACCACCGCGTGCAGCGGGTGCAGATTTTCCCGCCGGAAGATCTCTCAGATTACGAAGTCTGAAAGCCACCGGGCGGCTTAGCGTCGCCCGGTATGCATCACAGTTTGTCGAGCAGCTTTTTCACGTCTTTGCCGCTCTGGCTCTCTTTGTTCTTATCCGCCCAGTCGTTCAGTCGGCGCTTCATCTCATCCTGCAACTGCTTACGCAGCACCTGATCAACCTGAAGACTGTAGTTCAGCGTCTGCCACGGGCCATACACGCGCAGCGGGATGGCGGTCTGCTTCAGCATCTCCACCAACTTGCTGTCGCCTTTCCAGCCTTCGGTGACGCGAACATTAAAGCGCATGTCGCCCTGCTCTTTCACCAGATCCAGCGAACCCTGCCCGGTCAGCGCCAGCAGCGCGGACTGCCCGTCCATGTTGCTGAGCGTCAGCACACCGTTGTTGAGTTGCAGATCGGTGGCGAGCTTATCCAGCCGGGTCGCCGTCTCGTAGTTTTCCTTCGCCTGCACATTGGCGCTGCGCTCGACCGCCTGCTGCACCAGTTGCTGGAAGTTCAGGCCTTCCGCGCGGGTGTTGAGCATCTCAACGTGGCCTTCACCCTGCCAGTTACGGCGGAAATCGTCAGCATCAATTTTGCTGCCGCTGAAATCGCCCGCCAGGGTCATGGTGCCGGTCAGTTGAATGGGGTAATCAAACGCTTTCAGAATGGTGCTAATCTCAACGTTGTCGAGCTTCGGCTGAAACTCGGCCTGCACCTCGTTCTGACGCGCATCAAGCATGCCGGGTAGAGAGATTTGCCCGTCGCCGAGCCGCCCCTGCAGTTCTGCAATGGTCAGCAAACCAGACTGGTTGCTGAGGAAGCCGCTCACCTGGCTGAAAGTCATGCCGCGCCACAGGATCTGATTCGCTTTCAGTTTAATGGCGGCGGTAAGGCCCCGCAGACCGCTGTAATCCGGCTGTGGATTGCCGTCGGCGATCACCGGCCGCTGCTTAACCGGGCTTTGCCCCTGTTGATTGACGCTGTTGTTCGTTGCCGCACTGGCTGGCGTAAGAAGGTTATCGAGATTCAGCTTGTCGAACTGCAGATCCAGCGCCCATTCCGGGCGGTCTGCCAGCACCACGTGCGCTTCGCCAGTCACGGCGCTGTCATTCGCGGCCAGATTCAGTTTGCTGAAACCGAGGGTTTTGCTCTCTTCCTGCCAGCTTGCCAGCAGGCTTCCCTGACCGGTAATGCCCTGCGAGGGGAGATCGGCGCCCTGCAATTGCCAGTTAAGCTGGGTCAGATTTGCCGACAGCGTGTGAGGATAATCGCTGCCGTCGATATCAGCCGTGAAGGAGAGCGCCAGGTCACGCTGATCGCGATTGACCCGACCGGCGAATTCCATGGTGCCTTTATGGTGCTCGTCCTGCTCCATCTGCAAACGGATGTCGCGCACGGTCACCAGTTCGTCGCTGTCGTGCTGGAACACCAGCACGCTGTCCGCCACTTTCAGCTTCGCAATATCAAACGACCAGCCGCGATCTTCCGCCACTTCCGGCAGCGTATTCTCTTTCGGCACCACCGGCGCGTCCTGCCCGCGCACCGCTTCGGTCTGCGGCGTCAGCTGGATCACCGCACCTTTCAGCATCACCTGCCGCACCTGCAACTGGTGCGAGAGCAGCGGAAGCAGCGCCACATCTAAACGCATGTTGTCCGCGCGCACCAGCGGCTCGCTGGCACCGGGGGCAGTCAGCGACATTCTGCCGGAGAGAATACTGAGCTGCGGCCAGACGTGCCAGCGCAGCGCCCCGTCAAGCTGCAGCTGATAGCCGCTTCGCGTTTCGACCTGCCGCACCATATATGCGCGGAAATCGTTAGGATTGACCAACAGCACCAACGCAGAGAGCCCGGCGATAATCACCACCAGTAAAATCATCAGCGTCGTCAGAAGTCGTCTCATGGCACCCTCAATACAACTGAGCGAACTCAGTCCTTATCAATACGGCTGGCAACAGCACCCTGCTGATCGCGATATTTCGCATCTTCACGACGGTTATACGGACGTGCCGCCGGGCCGGAAAGCGGCTCAAAACTCAACGCGCCGATCAACATCCCCGGACGCAGCGCCAGCGGCAGCTTACCGGAGTTGTAGAATTCCAGCACGATGCAGCCTGACCAGCCCGGATCGATGCGATGCGCGGTGACGTGAACCATCAACCCGAGGCGTGCCAGCGAGGAGCGCCCGTCCAGCCAGCCGACCAGATCGGCGGGCAACGTGACGGATTCATAGGTGACCGCCAGCGCCAGTTCGCCAGGGTGAAGATAAAATGCATCGCCCTCAGCCAGCACAATCTCTTCGCTCATCACGCGATCCAGCGCCGCGCTCACTTCGGCTTTCGGCCCGCTCAGGTCGATAAACGCCGCCGTATGACCACTAAACGTGCGGAACTTATTGCCAAGACGGACATCCACCGTTGCGCCGTTGATACGCTCAACGGGCGGACGCGGGGTAATCGACAGGCGGCCTTCGTCCAGCCAGGCTTCTATATCTCGGTCACACAGACGCATGCGCATTCTCCTTTCGTGCATCGCGCCCTTATCATTTCAGGACATAAGGGCTAAACAGATTCTCTCTGAACGTTACACAATTCACGGGGTTTATTCAAAAAACTGGCTAATTTTCGCCTTCAGGATATCAATGGCAATGCGGTTTTTACCGCCGCGCGGCACAATGATATCGGCATATTGCTTTGACGGTTCAATAAACTGCAGGAACATCGGCCGCACCGTTTTCTGGTACTGCGCCATCACCGAGTCCATCGAACGCCCGCGCTCGTTCACGTCGCGACGAATGCGGCGCATCAGGCAGATATCAAGCGGGGTATCAACAAAAATAGAGAAATTCATCTCTTCACGCAGTCGCGCATCGGTTAACAGCAGAATACCTTCGAGAATAATGACTTTTTTCGGTTCGACGTGGACGGTATCTTCAGTTCGGGTGTGTTCAACATAGCTGTAAACCGGGAGTTCGATGGGATTGCCGCGTTTGAGCATTTGCAGATGCTGGAACAGCAGATTGTGATCCATCGCGTTCGGATGGTCGTAGTTGGTTTTGACGCGTTCTTCCATCGACAGATGACTTTGATCTTTGTAATAGCTGTCTTCAGGAATGACGCCAATGTGCTCATCACCAACCTGTTCACGTAATTCGCGGTAAAGCGTACTGGCAATAAGACTTTTTCCGGATGCCGATGCGCCTGCGATACCTACGATGACGCACTGATGAGACTTATCAGTCATAAATTTTTGCGACCTGATTAACCTGGAGTTTGGGAAGGGCGACGCCGGAGCGTCAAACGCGGCAATTATAGGGATTTCAACGCGCCGATACCAGTCATGCGTGCGGATCTGCCAAAGCAAATACAGAAACGCGCCATATCCGCCTTAGTGCAAATTTTTATGGCTACTTTTAAAGCAGTATCGGCAGTTTTCAACCATTCTAAGTAATTAATATCCCGATGAAGTCAAAATATGAACAAGCGCAATAGGAATTGTAAATTGTTTGTACTAGCATAACTTCAGATAATCTATCAGACGTCCGGGCTTGCTCCTGGCGGGAAAGCTACGCGGATTAATGCAGTAATGAAGAAACCATACCAGCGTGTATTCGTCACTCCAGCTCATCCTCTGCTGCACTTTGTCAGTCTGGGGCTGGTGACGTTCATCTTTACGCTTTTTTCGCTTGAGCTGACCCGTTTTGGCACCCTCCTCGCGCCGCTGTGGTTCCCGACATCGATCATGATGGTAGCGTTTTATCGTCATGCCGCAAAATTCTGGCTGACGATTGCTATCGTCTGCTCTGTCAGCAATGTTGCCGCCTCGCTGGTGCTGTTCCCCACCTCGGCCATGAATCTCGGCTATGTGGCGATTAACATTGCCGAAGCGCTGCTCGGCGCGCTGCTGTTGCGTAAGCTTCTGCCGAACTACAACCCGCTGCAGAATCTGAACGACTGGGCACGGCTGGCCATCGGTAGCGCGGTGGTTCCGCCTCTGTTTGGCGCACTGTTGGTCTGGCTGCTGATCCCCGGCGAAAAACCCCTGCAGACGCTGATCGTCTGGGTGCTGTCAGAAGCCATTGGCGCGCTGGCGCTGGTGCCGTTGGGGCTGCTGTTTAAATCACACTATCTGTTACGCCACCGTAACCCGCGCCTGCTGCTGGAGACGCTGCTCATCCTCGCCGTGACGCTGGCGCTCAGCGCGGCGATGCACTGGCTGCCGTGGCCGTTCACCTGCGTGATTGTGCTGTTGATGTGGAGCGCAATCCGCCTGCCGCGCATCGAAGCCTTCATGATTTTTCTGCTGACGGTGATGATGGTCTCGCTGATAATGGCCGCCGATCCCGATATCATCACCGCCCCCCACACTTACGCGCTGAATAATGCGGCATGGCTGCCGTTCCTGATGATCCTGTTGCCCGCCAACGTGATGACGATGGTGATGTACGCCTTTCGCGCCGAGCGTAAGCACATCACCGAAAGCGAAGCGCGTTTCCGTAATGCGATGGAATATTCGGCGATCGGCATGGCGCTGGTCGGTACCGAAGGCCAGTGGCTGCAGGCCAACAAAGCGCTGTGCCAGTTCCTCGGCTACAGTCAGGACGAACTGCAGGCGCTGACCTTTCAACAACTGACCTGGCCTGAAGATCTGCACAGCGATCTTGTGCAACTGGACTTGCTGGTGAAAGGCGACATCAACAGCTACTCGATGGAAAAACGCTACTACAACCGCAAAGGCGACGTGGTGTGGGCGCTGCTGGCCGTGTCGCTGGTGCGGCACGCCGACGGCTCACCGCTCTATTTCATTGCCCAGATTGAAGATATTAACGATCTCAAGCACACCGAGTGGGTAAACAAACGGCTGATGGAGCGCATCACGCTTGCCAACGAAGCCGGGGGTATCGGCATCTGGGAGTGGGAGCTGGAGCCGGACGTGATCAGTTGGGACAAACGTATGTTTGAGATGTACGACGTACCGTCACACCTCAAACCCACCTGGCAGATGTGGTACAGCTGCGTGGTGGAAGAGGATCGCGAGCACGCCGAACAGACTGTCCGCAACGCCCTGCGCGCCCGCGCGCCGTTCAA
The DNA here is from genome assembly GCF_001188485.1 of Trabulsiella odontotermitis. Taxonomy (GTDB): domain Bacteria; phylum Pseudomonadota; class Gammaproteobacteria; order Enterobacterales; family Enterobacteriaceae; genus Trabulsiella; species Trabulsiella odontotermitis_A. Next base: position 10,212 of record NZ_JNGH01000076.1, on the reverse strand, counting down.
GCTGGAGTTCCGCATTCAGGTGAAAGATGGTATCCGCCATATCCGCTCGCTGGCCAACCGCGTGCTGAATAAAAATGGCGAAGTGGAGCGCCTGCTCGGCATTAATATGGATATGACCGAGGTGAAACAGCTGAACGAAGCGCTGTTCCAGGAAAAAGAGCGTCTGCATATCACTCTTGATTCCATCGGCGAAGCGGTGCTCTGTACCGATATCCATATGAACGTCACCTTTATGAACCCGGTGGCGGAAAACATGAGCGGCTGGACACAGGATCAGGCGCTGAAACAGCCGCTGCTCAACGTGCTGCACATTACCTTTGGCGACAACGGCCCGCTGATGGAAAACATCTACAGCGGCGATTTCTCACGTTCCAATATGGAACAGGATCTGGTGCTGCACAGCCGTCATGGCGGCAGCTACGATATTCACTACAGCATCACGCCACTCAGTACGCTGGACGGTCATAATATTGGCACCGTGCTGGTTATTCAGGATGTGACCGAGTCGCGCAAAATGCTGCGTCAACTGAGTTACAGCGCCTCCCATGATGCGCTGACCCAGCTCGGCAACCGTGTCAGCTTTGAAAATCACCTCAAACGCCTGCTGCACAACGTGCACGAAACCCACCAGACACATGCGCTGGTGTTTATCGATCTCGATCGCTTTAAAGCGGTGAACGACACCGCCGGACATGCGGCAGGGGATGCGCTGCTGCGCGAACTGTCGGCGCTGATGCTCAGCATGCTGCGCACCAGCGATATTCTGGCGCGCCTGGGCGGCGATGAATTTGGACTGTTGCTGTCGGACTGTAATATTGAGAGCGCCCGCTACATCGCCACGCGCATTATTACGGCTATCAATGATTACCACTTCCACTGGGAAGATCGCACGCACCGCGTCGGCGCCAGCGCCGGGATCACGCTGATTGATGAGAGCAACAGCGTCGCCTCCGAGGTGATGTCGCAGGCCGATATTGCCTGTTATACCTCCAAAAACGGCGGGCGCGGCATGGTGACGGTGTATGAGCCACAGCAGGAAAACCAGCCCGCGCGCAGCACCCTGTCGCAGGATGAGAAGTGGCGGATCATTAAAGAGAATCATCTGGTGTTTATGGCGCGCAGCGTCGCTTCACCGCGCATTCCGGAAGCCAGCCACTTCTGGCTGCTGTCGCTACGTTTGTGGACCAGCGAAGGTGAAATGCTGGAAGAGAAAGCGTTTCGCAACAGCCTGTCCGAAAGCGAACTGTTACGCGCGCTGGATCGCCGGTTGCTCAGCGAATTTTTCCAGCACTGGGCGCAGAAGGTGGCGGCAAAAGGCATTAGCGTTACGCTGCCGTTATCCTCCACCAGCCTGACCAGCACGTCGTTAATTGACGAACTGCTCGGTCAACTGACGGAAAGCCAGATACCTGCACGTCTGCTGCATTTTGTGATCAGCAGCGACTGCCTGCTCAGTGAGGATCGGGTGATGGCGCAGAGTATTCTGCGGTTACGTCAGGTGGGATGTAAACTTATTCTTAGCCATCCGGGTCAGGATCTGGAGGTATTCAATCGTCTGACACCGGACAGCGCCGACTACATCATGCTCGACCCCGATACGGTGGTTAACGTCCATCTCAACCTGATGGATGAAATGATGGCGACCATCGTGCACGGTCACGCGCACCGGTTGGGAATGAAAACCATCGCCGGGCCGACCCACGAATCACTGGTGATGGACACGCTGTCGGGCATCGGCATTGATATGATTTACGGTGACACTATCTCACAAAACCAGCCGCTCGAGCTGGTGTTGCACAGCAGTTATTTCGCCATTAACTGATGTCCGGCGCCCAGTCGTCGGTGTACCAGATATGCAGCAGCGCGTACGAGCGCCACGGCTGCCAGCGCTCGGCATAGCGGCGGATCTGCGCCGGCGTCATGCCGGGAAAGCGCTGCTTAATCAAATAATCATCGGGCAGGAACACGTCTTTCGCCTGCCAGCCACGCAGGGCAAAATAGTTCGCCGTCCAGCGCCCGATGCCGGGAAACGCCTGCAAAGACTTCATTCCCTGCTCAATATTCTCGGGTGCCATCAGCGGCAGTTCACCACCCAGTGTCGCCTTCGCCAGATGAATCAGCGCTTCAGCACGTTTCAGCGGCATACCGAGGGATTTCAGGTGCAACGGATCGGCCTGCGCCAGCTGTTGCGGCGTCGGGAAACAATAAAACCCTGGCGCGCTTTCCAGCGGCTCGCCACAGGCATGCACCACTTTTGAGGTCAGCTTCGCCGCCATGGTCACACTCACCAGTTGCCCCAGAATGGCGCGAATGCCCTGCTCAAACGCATCCAGCGAGCCGGGCAGACGCAGCCCCGGACGCGGTTCGCCAAGCGGTCCCAGCGCATTCAATACCAGTTGCGGATCGCAGTTCAAATCCAGCAACCGTTCGATGCGCGCAAGGCAGTCGTCGGCCACCGGCAGGAGACCCTCGCTCAGCGTCACCCGCAGCGTCCGGGTATGTTCGTCCGGCTCCAGCACCATCAGCCCCCGATGCCCGTCTAAAGCAAAACTGCGGGTATATCGCCCTTCACTGAACACCTCGACACCCTCAACGGCACGCATCTCTAAAAAACCAAACATCCATGCCCAGTCATATGGCGGTAGCCAGCGCAGTGTATACATAACGTCTCCTTTATCAGAGGCTAAAGCATATACGTCACAACAACTTAACGCCTTGCATTTATATTCCAGTTGTCGTTGCCGCCACATTCCGCTAAAGTCGCCCCCCTTTCTTCACTGGCATGGGGATAAGTTACGTGTTTATTGGTTTCGATTACGGCACCGCAAACTGTTCGGTGGCGGTCATGAAGGATGATACGCCGCGGCTGCTCACCATGGAAAATGGCAGTACTCTGCTGCCATCGATGCTCTGCGCCCCCACGCGCGAAGCGGTGAGCGAATGGCTGTACCGCCATCATGATGTGCCCTTAATTGGCGATGAAACCCAGGCGCTGCTGCGCCGGGCGATCAGTTTCAATCGCGACGAAGACATTGAGGTGTTGCAAAACAGCGTGCAATTCGGCCTCGCCTCGCTGAAACAGTATATGGACGATCCCGAAGAAGTNNCGTTAAATCGCCAAAATCCTTCCTCGGCGCCAGTGGCCTGAAGCCGCAGCAGGTAGCCCTGTTTGAGGATCTGGTCTGCGCGATGATGCTGCATATTAAACAGCAGGCGCAGTCACAGTTGCCGGAAAACATCGATCAGGCGGTAATTGGCCGTCCGATTAACTTTCAGGGGCTGGGCGGTGAAGAGGCCAACCAGCAGGCGCAGGGGATCCTCGAACGTGCGGCAAAACGCGCCGGTTTTCGCGACGTCATCTTTCAGTACGAGCCGGTCGCCGCCGGGCTTGATTTCGAAGCCACGCTGACGGAAGAAAAACGCGTACTGGTAGTGGATATTGGCGGCGGAACCACCGACTGTTCGCTGTTGCTNNGCGGCTGCCGCATCGGCGGTAACGACCTGGATATCGCGCTGGCGTTTAAATGCCTGATGCCGCTGCTGGGCATGGGCGGCGAAACGGAGAAAGGCATCGCGTTACCGGTGCTGCCCTGGTGGAACGCGGTGGCGATCAACGACGTTCCGGCACAAAGCGATTTCTACAGCAGCGCCAACGGCCGTGCGCTGCGGGATATGGTCCGCGACGCGCGCGACGCCGAAAAAGTCGCCCTGCTGCTGAAAGTCTGGCAACAGCGTCTGAGCTACCGTCTGGTACGCAGCGCCGAAGAGAGCAAAATCGCCCTCTCCGATCGTCAGGATATCACCACCACCCTGCCGTTTATCAGTGACTCGCTGGCCACGGAAATCGACCAGTTCGGTCTGGAAGCGGCGCTGAATCAGCCGCTGGCGCGGATACTGGAGCAGGTTCAGTTAGCGCTTGATAACGGCAACGTACGCCCGGACGTCATCTACCTGACTGGCGGTAGCGCACGTTCGCCGCTGATCCGCAAGGCGCTGAGCGAACAGCTTCCCGGCATTCCGGTTGCCGGGGGCGATGACTTCGGCTCGGTAACCGCCGGACTGGCACGTTGGGCGCAAGTCATCTTTGCCTGATTTCGCGATCCGCCTCGGGAAAGCGGGGATTGACTCCGCTGCGCATTCGTCTTAACGTGAAGGGATAAGGGAAAGGGAGGAGTATCCTCCCCCTGGTGTCTTAGTAAGCTGCGAAACTTACCACTAAGAGTATCACCAGTATGATGACCAACTTCATCATATGCCCTTTCCTTCTAAAGGCCCCTTCCTCGGGAGGGGCTTTCCCGTNNTCAGCCTGCCCTCCCTGCCGGTACGCACTTTAGCGCGCATCGCGAGTTTCCTGCTCAGCTTTCCTTCCGCCTTGCGAGGCGCCTCGTAAAACGCTGATAGTTACCGCTTCTCAGACGAATCCTGACGGTGTTTCATATTTCCTCCATTTTTCCGATGAGCGCGGTGACTAAACTAGTATCATCTCCGACACGTTTCAGGATGAGAGTCGATAANCATCACCGCGGCAAACACCGTTACCGTTCGCAGCCGCGTGGAGGGTCAGTTGCTGGCTATCCACTTCCAGGAGGGGCAGCAGGTGAAAGCCGGTGATCTGCTGGCGGAAATCGACCCCAGTCAGTTCAAAGTGGCGCTGGCGCAGGCGCAGGGTCAACTGGCGAAAGACACGGCGACGCTGGCCAATGCGCGTCGCGACCTGGCGCGTTATCAACAACTGGTAAAAACCAATCTCGTCTCCCGTCAGGAACTCGACACCCAGCAGTCGCTGGTCAGCGAAAGCCAGGGCACCGTGAAGGCTGATGAGGCCAGCGTCGCCAGCGCGCAGCTGCAACTCGACTGGACGCGCATCACCGCGCCAATTGACGGTCGCGTCGGCTTAAAACAGGTGGATATCGGCAACCAGATCTCCACCGGCGATACCAACGGCATTGTGGTGCTGACCCAGACGCACCCTATCGATCTGGTCTTTACCTTGCCGGAGAACGATATTTCCACCATCGTGCAGGCGCAAAAAGCCGGAAAAAACCTGACGGTGGAAGCGTGGGATCGCACCAATAAACAGAAGCTGAGCGCGGGCACGTTGCTGAGCCTCGACAACCAGATTGACGCCACCACCGGTACCATCAAGCTGAAGGCGCGTTTTAACAACGAAGACGATGCGCTGTTTCCCAATCAGTTCGTCAACGCGCGAATGCTGGTGGATACCGAACAGAACGCCGTGGTGATCCCAACTGCGGCGCTGCAGATGGGCAACGACGGTCACTTTGTCTGGGTACTCAACTCGGACAATAAAGTCAGCAAGCACAACGTCACGCCAGGTATTCAGGACAGCCAGCAAGTGGTTATCAGCGCCGGATTGTCGGCGGGCGACCGCGTGGTCACCGACGGTATCGATCGACTGACGGAAGGCGCGAAAGTGGAAGTGGTGGAAGCGCACAGCGCTACCGCGGCGCCGGCGGAAAAACCGACCGCGCGTGATTATGGTCAGCAAGGAGCACGCTCCTGATGCAGGTATTACCGCCGAGCAGTACGGGCGGCCCGTCCCGCCTGTTTATTATGCGNGCCTCCCGCTCCCTGCCGGTCTCCGCCCTGCCGGAAGTCGATTACCCGACGATTCAGGTGGTTACGCTTTACCCTGGTGCCAGCCCGGATGTGGTCACCTCGGCGATCACCGCACCGCTTGAACGCCAGTTCGGGCAGATGTCCGGTCTCAAACAAATGTCGTCGCAAAGCTCCGGCGGTGCGTCGGTAGTCACGCTGCAGTTCCAGTTGACGCTGCCGCTGGACGTCGCCGAACAGGAAGTACAGGCGGCCATCAACGCGGCTACGAATCTGCTACCGAGCGATTTGCCCAACCCGCCGGTGTACAGCAAAGTCAACCCGGCGGATCCGCCGATCATGAATGGTCGAAACCCGCGTCGCACAGAAAATTTCGCAGGTCAACGGCGTCGGTCTGGTCACCATTGCGGGCGGTCAGCGCCCGGCGGTGCGGGTGAAGCTTAACGCGCAGGCCATTGCCGCGCTGGGGCTGACCAGTGAAACTGTACGCACGGCTATCACCAGCGCTAACGTCAACTCGGCGAAGGGGAGTCTCGACGGCCCGGCACGCGCGGTCACGCTGTCGGCGAACGACCAAATGCAGTCCGCCGAAGAGTATCGCCAGTTAATCATTGCCTATCAGAACGGTGCCGCCATTCGCCTGGGTGATGTGGCGACCGTCGAGCAAGGGGCGGAAAACAGCTGGCTGGGCGCGTGGGCCAACAAAGAACAGGCGATCGTGATGAACGTTCAGCGCCAGCCGGGCGCCAACATCATCGATACCGCCGACAGCATCCGCCAGATGCTGCCGCAGCTTACCGAAAGCCTGCCAAAATCGGTGCAGGTGAAAGTGCTGTCCGACCGCACCACCAACATTCGCGCCTCGGTCAGCGACACGCAGTTTGAACTGATGCTGGCTATCGCGCTAGTGGTGATGATTATCTACCTGTTCCTGCGCAACGTACCCGCCACCATTATTCCCGGCGTCGCGGTGCCGCTGTCGTTGGTCGGGACGTTTGCCGTCATGGTGTTTCTTGATTTCTCGATCAATAACCTGACGCTAATGGCGCTCACCATCGCCACCGGGTTTGTTGTCGATGACGCCATCGTGGTGATTGAAAACATCTCGCGCTATATCGAAAAAGGCGAAAAACCGCTGGCGGCGGCGCTGAAAGGCGCCGGGGAAATCGGCTTCACCATCATCTCCCTGACCTTCTCGCTGATTGCTGTACTGATTCCATTGCTGTTTATGGGTGATATCGTCGGCCGCCTGTTCCGCGAATTTGCCGTCACCCTGGCGGTGGCGATCCTCATCTCTGCCATCGTCTCGCTGACGCTGACGCCGATGATGTGCGCGCGCATGCTGAGCCATGAATCGCTGCGCAAACAAAACCGCTTCTCACGCGCCAGCGAACGTTTCTTTGACAACGTGATTGCCGGATATGGCCGCTGGCTGGCGAAAGTGCTGAACCATCCGTGGCTGACGCTCGGCGTGGCGCTGGCGACGCTGGCGCTCTCTATTTTGCTGTGGATTTTTATCCCGAAAGGTTTTTTCCCTGTACAGGACAACGGCATTATTCAGGGCACGTTGCAGGCACCGCAGTCGGTTTCCTTCGCCAGTATGGCGCAGCGCCAGCAGCAGGCGGCGGATAAAATTCTTCAGGACCCGGCGGTTGAAAGCATGACCACCTTTGTCGGCGTCGACGGCACCAACCCGGCGCTGAACAGCGCGCGTCTGCAGATTAACCTCAAGCCGCTGGACCAGCGCGACGACCGCGTGCAAACGGTGATCCGCCGTCTGCAACGCGATATCGACGGCATTCCGGGTATCGACCTCTACCTGCAACCGACGCAGGATTTAACCATCGACACCACCGTCAGCCGCACCCAGTACCAGTTTACGTTGCAGGCGAACTCGCTGGATGCGCTCAGCACCTGGGTGCCGCAACAAGGGGCTGGCGGCGTACGTTAATGTCGACCGCGACAGCGCCAGCCGCCTCGGCATTTCGATGTCGGATGTCGACAACGCGCTGTACAACGCTTTTGGTCAGCGCCTGATCTCGACGATTTATACCCAGTCTAATCAGTATCGCGTGGTGCTGGAGCACGACACGCGTGAAGCAACGGCGGCGGCAGCGTGCCGCTGACAGCGGTCGCCAATATTGAGCAGCGTTTTACGCCGCTGTCGGTGAACCATCTCGACCAATTCCCGGTCACCACCATTTCGTTCAACGTGGCGCAGGGATCGTCGCTGGGTGATGCGGTCGACGCCATCATGAACGCTNAATCTCCCTGCCGATATTCGCACTGAATTCCAGGGCAGCTCGCTGGCATTCCAGTCAGCGCTCAGCAGCACCGTCTGGCTGGTGATCGCCGCGATTGTGGCGATGTACATCGTGCTCGGCATTCTGTACGAAAGCTTCATTCACCCGATTACCATTCTGTCGACGTTACCCACCGCAGGCGTTGGCGCGCTGCTGGCGCTGCTGATCTCCGGCAGCGAGCTGGACGTGATCGCCATCATCGGCATCATTTTGCTGATCGGCATCGTGAAGAAAAACGCCATCATGATGATCGACTTTGCGCTGGCTGCCGAACGCGAACAGGGCATGGCACCGCGCGAGGCGATTTATCAGGCCTGTCTGCTGCGTTTTCGCCCGATCCTGATGACCACGCTGGCGGCGCTGCTCGGCGCGCTGCCGCTGATGCTAAGTACCGGCGTCGGCGCGGAACTGCGTCGGCCGCTGGGGATCGGCATGGTCGGCGGTTTGCTGGTCAGCCAGGTGTTGACGCTGTTCACCACGCCAGTTATCTACCTGCTGTTTGACCGTCTGTCACTGCACCTGAAAAGCCGCTTCCCGAAACGTGAAGAGGAGGCGTAAATGAAGTTTTTCGCCCTCTTTATTTATCGCCCGGTGGCGACGATTCTCATCTCACTCGCCATCACCCTGTGCGGCATTCTGGGCTTCCGTCTGCTGCCGGTCGCCCCGCTGCCGCAGGTGGATTACCCGGTGATTATGGTCAGCGCGTCGCTGCCCGGAGCCTCGCCGGAAACCATGGCCTCCTCCGTCGCCACGCCGCTGGAACGCTCGTTAGGACGCATCGCCGGGGTCAATGAAATGACCTCCACCAGCTCGCTCGGCAGCACGCGTATTATCCTGCAGTTCGATCTCAGCAAAGACATCAACGGCGCGGCGCGTGAGGTGCAGGCGGCGATTAACGCCTCGCAAAGTCTGCTGCCCACCGGCATGCCGAGCCGTCCGACTTACCGCAAAGCCAACCCGTCCGACGCGCCAATCATGATCCTGACGTTAACGTCAGACACTTATTCGCAGGGCGAGCTGTACGATTTCGCCTCAACACAGNNTGACGTTGACGTCGGCGGCAGTTCGCTGCCCGCCGTGCGGGTCGATCTCAACCCGCAGGCGCTGTTTAATCAGGGCGTCTCACTGGATGATGTACGCAGCGCCATCAGCAATGCCAACGTACGTAAACCGCAAGGAGCGATTGAGGACGCCAGCCACCGCTGGCAGCTCGCCACCAACGACGAGTTAAAAACCGCCGACGAGTACAAGCCGATCATCGTGCATTATAACAACGGCGCGGCGGTGCGGCTGGGCGATGTGGCAACGGTCAGCGATTCGGTGCAGGACGTGCGCAACGCCGGGATGACCAACGCGAAACCAGCCATTCTGCTGATGATCCGCAAGCTGCCTGAAGCCAACATCATTCAGACCGTCGATGCGATCCGTGCCCGATTGCCGGAACTCAAAGAGACCATTCCTGCGGCGATTGATCTGCAAATTGCCCAGGATCGCTCCCCGACGATTCGCGCCTCGCTGGAAGAGGTCGAGCAGACGCTGGTGATCTCCGTGGCGCTGGTGATCCTGGTGGTTTTCCTCTTTTTACGCTCTGGCCGCGCGACGCTGATTCCGGCGGTGGCAGTGCCCGTTTCGCTAATTGGCACCTTTGCCGCGATGTACCTGTGCGGTTTCAGCCTGAATAATCTGTCATTAATGGCGTTGACCATCGCCACCGGTTTTGTGGTCGATGACGCTATCGTAGTACTGGAGAATATTTCGCGGCACCTGGAGGCGGGCATGAAACCGTTGCAGGCGGCGCTTCAGGGCAGCCGGGAAGTCGGCTTCACCGTGCTGTCGATGAGCCTGTCGCTGGTGGCGGTTTTTTTACCGCTGCTGCTGATGGGCGAACTGCCTGGCCGGTTGCTGCGCGAGTTTGCCGTGACGCTCTCCGTCGCCATCGGAATTTCACTGGCGGTATCGTTAACCCTGACGCCAATGATGTGCGGCTGGATGCTGAAAAGTCATAAGGCGCGCCAACCGGTGCGCAAACGCGGTTTTGGCCGGGTACTGGTGTCGATGCAACAGGGGTACGGCCGCTCGCTGCGCTGGGTGCTGAACCACACCCGGCTGGTGGGCGTGGTGCTTCTTGGCACCATTGCGCTGAACGTCTGGCTTTATATCTCGATTCCGAAAACGTTCTTTCCGGAACAGGACACCGGCGTGCTGATGGGGGGGATTCAGGCCGATCAGAGCATCTCATTCCAGGCCATGCGCGGCAAGCTGCAGGACTTCATGAAAATCATTCGTGAAGATCCCGCCGTCGATAACGTCACCGGTTTTACCGGCGGGTCGC
>NZ_JNGH01000075.1 GCF_001188485.1 Trabulsiella odontotermitis | reverse complement strand
GGCCGTGGCAGCCGCCTTTGGCCGCGCGGCCTCGCATTATCAACAGCACGACGAACTGCAACGCCGCAGCGCAGCACGGCTGCTGTCACAGTTGCCGCCGCACACGTTTTCCCGCGTGCTGGACGCCGGTTGCGGGCCGGGTTCGGTCAGCCGCTACTGGAAAGACGCGGGCAGTGAGGTGACAGCGCTGGATCTGTCGCCGCAGATGCTCGAGCAGGCCCGCCAGCAGCAGGTGGCGCATCACTACGTGGCGGCGGATATCGAAGCGCTGCCGCTCGCCGACGCGCAGTTTGATCTGGTATGGAGCAATCTCGCCGTGCAGTGGTGCGACGATCTCAACGCCGCGCTGAGCGAGCTGTACCGCGTTGTGCGTCCCGGCGGGGTGCTGGCGTTTACCACCCTGGTAGCCGGATCAATGCCGGAACTGAATCAGGCCTGGCAGACGGTAGACGATCGTCCGCACGCGAACCGTTTTCTTCCCGAGGAGACGCTCTGTACGGCGCTGTCCCGCTGGCAGGGACATTCCCGGGTGGAATCCATCACCCTGTCGTTCCCTGACGCGCTGAGCGCGATGCGCTCGCTGAAAGGCATTGGTGCGACGCATCTGCACGAGGGACGATCAGAACAGCTATTAACCCGGGGCAAGCTTCAGGCGTTACAGCTCGCCTGGCCGCAGCAGGTGGGCGTTTGCCCGCTGACGTATCATCTTTTTTGGGGAGTGATTGAACGTGTCTGAACGTTATTTTGTGACCGGTACGGATACCGAAGTCGGGAAANGGCTAAAAGCCGGTGGCTTCCGGCAGTGAATTTACCCCGGCGGGGCTGCGTAACAGCGACGCGCTGGCATTACAGCGCAACAGCACCGTTTCCCTGCGCTATGAACAGGTCAATCCTTACACCTTTGAAGAGCCGACGTCACCGCATATCGTCAGTGCTGACGAACAGCGTCCTATTGACGCAGAAACGCTCTCCGCCGGGCTGCGTGAACTGGAAACGCTGGCCGACTGGGTACTGGTGGAAGGGGCGGGCGGCTGGTTTACGCCGCTGTCGCCATCGCTCAGTTTTGCCGACTGGGTGACGGCGGAACGGCTGCCGGTGATCCTGGTGGTGGGTGTTAAGCTGGGNGGTGCAGCAGGCGGGGCTGCGTCTGGTGGGCTGGGTGGCGAACGATGTGACACCGCCGGGACGACGTCATCAGGAATACATGGCAACGCTGACGCGCATGCTACCGGCGCCGCTGCTGGGGGAAATCCCCTGGCTTGCGGGTAACGTTGAAAAAAACGATCTCGGCGGCTATCTCGATCTCAGTAAACTGGATCGGACTATTGATCAGATTTGTGATTAGGATCGCACCCGGATCTGACCCGCGCGTTAGCGAAAAAACATCAAAAAATAGCGATAAATATTTTTTGCCATGGAGGTTTCGTTGCTGAGGCATTTTCGCCGTTAAGCCCGGGATATGGCCTGGGCGCAGTTATCCACTATTCCTGTGGATAACCTTGTGTATTAGAGTTAGAAAACCTGCGGCAAACGAGAGACCACGCGGCTTACGCCTGAATTGCTGCGAAAGACGGCTTTTCGGAATTATTCTTTAAAATTAGCGAGTTAGATAAAAGCAATGGCTGTAAGAAAAGTGTCACGCCTTGCCATAAAAGTTTCATTACCTGACTTGACAAATGTTAAAAGAGAAAAAATTCTGGGGATAACCTGGGTTGTCTGGTGTTTTATATCGTCGCGGTGAAAATTACGCTGTGACTCTCGCCCCCTAAAGGGTGAGTAACAGAGATACGATAATACGTTACTGTTTTTATATCCAGTATTTTTAGTTGGCAAAATGGCACGTGGCGAGTAAAATTACTCACCTGCCGTCCATTCCTTCACAGGTCGCCATTCATGAGTAAACCGTTCAAGCTGCATTCCGCGTTTCGACCGTCAGGCGATCAGCCTGCGGCCATCAACAAACTGAAAGAGGGGCTGGAAGATGGTCTGGCGCATCAGACGCTGCTTGGTGTAACGGGCTCGGGTAAAACCTTTACCATTGCCAACGTGATTGCCGACCTTCAACGCCCGACGATGGTGCTGGCGCCCAACAAAACGCTGGCGGCGCAGCTGTATGGTGAAATGAAGGAATTTTTCCCCGAGAACGCGGTGGAGTATTTCGTCTCCTACTACGATTACTACCAGCCAGAAGCTTACGTGCCCAGCTCAGATACGTTCATTGAGAAAGACGCGTCGGTGAACGAACACATTGAACAGATGCGACTTTCCGCGACCAAAGCGTTGCTCGAGCGGCGCGATGTCATCGTGGTGGCGTCAGTATCGGCGATCTACGGCCTCGGCGACCCCGATCTGTACCTGAAAATGATGCTGCATCTGACGGTGGGTATGATCGTCGATCAGCGCTCTATCCTGCGTCGTCTCGCCGAACTGCAGTACACGCGTAACGATCAGGCGTTCCAGCGCGGTACGTTCCGCGTGCGCGGCGAGGTGATTGACGTGTTCCCGGCGGAATCTGACGACATCGCGCTGCGTATTGAGCTGTTCGATGAAGAAGTCGAACGCCTGTCGCTGTTCGACCCGTTAACCGGTCATATTGAGTCCACCATCCAGCGCTACACCATCTACCCGAAAACGCACTACGTCACGCCTCGTGAGCGTATTGTGCAGTCGATGGAAGAGATAAAAATCGAGCTGGCGGACCGCCGTAAAGTGCTGCTGGCGAACAATAAACTGCTTGAAGAGCAGCGTCTGAGCCAGCGTACACAGTTCGATCTGGAAATGATGAACGAACTGGGCTACTGCTCCGGCATCGAAAACTACTCGCGCTTTCTTTCCGGGCGCGGGCCTGGGGGCGAGCCGCCGCCGACGCTGTTTGACTACCTGCCCGCAGACGGGCTACTGGTTATCGACGAATCCCACGTTACTATTCCGCAAATCGGTGGGATGTACCGCGGCGACCGCGCCCGTAAAGAGACGCTGGTGGAATACGGTTTCCGTTTGCCGTCGGCGCTGGATAACCGTCCGCTGAAATTTGAAGAATTTGAGGCGCTGGCACCGCAGTCAATTTACGTTTCCGCTACGCCGGGCAATTACGAGCTGGAGAAATCCGGCGGCGATGTGGTGGATCAGGTCGTGCGTCCGACAGGGCTGCTTGATCCGGTCATTGAAGTCCGGCCGGTGGCGACACAGGTGGACGATCTGCTCTCTGAAATCCGTACCCGTGCGGCGATCAATGAACGCGTGCTGGTCACCACGCTTACCAAACGCATGGCGGAAGATTTAACCGAATACCTCGAAGAGCACGGCGAGCGCGTGCGCTACCTTCACTCGGATATTGATACGGTAGAACGCATGGAGATTATTCGTGATTTGCGTCTCGGCGAGTTCGACGTGCTGGTGGGGATCAACCTGTTGCGAGAAGGGCTGGATATGCCGGAAGTGTCGCTGGTTGCCATCCTGGATGCCGACAAAGAAGGCTTCCTGCGCTCCGAACGTTCGCTGATTCAGACCATTGGCCGTGCGGCGCGAAACATCAACGGTAAAGCGATTCTGTACGGCGATAAAATCACCCCGTCGATGGCAAAAGCCATTGGCGAGACGGAGCGTCGCCGTGAGAAACAGCAGCGCTACAACGAAGAAAACGGCATCGTGCCGCAGGGGCTCACCAAGAAAGTGGTGGATATCCTGGCGCTCGGCGCGGGGCTTGCGAAAACCAAAGCGAAAGGGCGCGGCAAGCTGCGTATCGTTGAGGAAGACAGCGTTGCGTTAACGCCGAAAGCGCTGCAGCAGAAGATCCACGAGCTGGAAGGGCAAATGATGCAGCACGCGCAGAACCTCGAATTCGAAGAGGCGGCGGCGATTCGCGATCAGCTCCATCAACTGCGTGATTTGTTTATTGCGGCGTCGTAATTTCTGACGGTATAGCCTGGCTTAATGTTCGCTTAATATAATCCGGCGACACTATCCTCAGTTTAATGAGGATAGTGCCCATGCCAAAATTACTTGCTCGTGAATATCTCGCTGTACTGGTCTCGCTGCTATTGATGACCGGTTTTGCTTACCACTGGGCCGTTACGTACTGATTAACGCTGCAGCGCGTGGAACCGGACCCATGCGCGTGCTCCGGCAGCGGGTTTTCGGTTATTGAGGAAGAATTTTNCCCAAGCCCGATGCCGCCGTAACGGCTGTCCATCCGCACGAAAGCTTTGCTGAGTTCGCCGCTTTTCGCTTCATCAATCCCCGGCCCTTCATCTTCCACCGCCAGAATCGGACCGGCGTCATATTCGACGCTGATCGTAATGGTGGAGCCTTCCGGGCTGTAGCGGTGGGCGTTTTCCACCAGGTTTCGCAACAGCACGCGCAGCAGGGTAGCGTCCCCCTGAACCGCCGCTTCCCGCGCTGACGGTTTCACCACCAGTGTTTGCTGGCGTTGCGCAAGAATGCGTTCCAGCTCAGGGCGTTCCACGTCCACCACATCGTCATCAAGATTTACCCGTTGATAGCTGCCCGCCGAAAAGGACTGGCCAACGCGCGCCAGTTGTAGCAACTGGGCAATGCTCTCTGTCATCTGATCGAGCCGCTGCAGCAGCGGTGCGACCTGAATGGCGTGAGATTTTGCCATCAGTTCCAGGTGCAAACGCAGCCCGGCAAGCGGTGTGCGCAGCTCGTGCGCGACGTCGGCGGTAAACAGGCGTTCACGCTCCAGCGTCTGCGTCAGACGGGAAACCAGATCATTAATGGCCGAGGTAACGGCTTCCACTTCGCTGACGTTATTAGCAATGCAAATGGGTTGCAGGTTATCCGGCGTGCGGGTTTCCAGCTCTTTTTGCAGATCGGACAGCGGACGGGTGATGCGTTTCACCGCCTGCACACAAATAAACAGCGCCAGCCCGATGATCAACAGGCTGGGGATCAGCAGGCTGGCCACGGCTTCGCGCACTTCATGCTGAATGTGCTTGCGGTTGTTATGGCCTTCGATGGCGCTCTGCACCAGCAATTGGATCTGCTCTTCGCTTTCGTGCCACAGCCAGAACACGCTGATGAGTTGGCATACCACCAGCACCGCCCCAATCGTCAGCAGCAGCTTGCTGCGCATCGTCCATTTTTGCGTCGAGAAAAGCGCCATCAATCCGCCTCAGGACCAGTAACCAGCATGTAGCCAAAGCCGCGTACGGTGCGGATGCGGAATTTGCCTACTTTGTCGCGCAGGTTATGGATATGCACCTCCAGCGTGTTGGTGGCGGGTTCGTTGTCCCAGCTGTAAATATCGTTGTAGAGAATTTCGCGATGCACCGGGCTGCCCGCTTTCAGCATCAGGCGGGAAAGCAACGCGTACTCTTTCGGCGTCAGCTCCAGCGCTACGTCGCCCAGCCAGACCTGACGGCGGGTGACGTTCAGGCGCAGGTTATCCACCTTCACTTCGCTGTCGCCCTGATTATGATGACGGCGGAGCAGGGCGCGGATGCGGGCGTTCAGCTCTTCGAGCGCAAACGGCTTCACCAGGTAATCGTCAGCGCCAGTATCCAGACCGGCGATGCGATCGCTGATGGTATCGCGCGCGGTGAGGATCAGCACCGGCTGGGTGAATTTTTCACGTCTCAGTCGCGCCAGAAAATGCAGACCGTCTTCGTCCGGCAAGCCTAAATCAAGGACCACCAGGCTGTAATGCCCGTTGGCAATCGACAGCGCAGCGTCATGCGCGGTAGCCACCCCGTCGCAGGCGTAACCCTCGCTTTGTATTGCCAGGATCAGCCCCTGTAACAGCAGCTCGTCGTCTTCAATGACTAATATTTTCATCGGCTTTCTCCTCTGCATGGCGCAAGAATATCGTCCGCTGCCTGATATTCCCGGGTCCCGACCCCAAGTATACCCAACATCGTCGAGAAGAGGTTATCCTGCGAATAGGGACGAGCGGCGGCACGCGTTTTCAGACACGAGTAATTAATGCCATAGCGCTGCTGATAATCCTCCGACAACCAGAGCAGCATCGGCACATGTTTTTGTGTTTCCGGGGCGATGGAATAAGGCAGACCGTGCAGGTACACGCCATTTTCCCCCAGCGATTCGCCATGGTCAGAGAGATAAACCAGGCTGGTGGTGAATGTGTCCTGTTTCGATTTCAGCAGGGAGATGGCCTTGTCGATAATATAATCCGCATACAGCACGGTATTATCGTAGGTATTAATCAACTGCTGTTGCGAACAGGTCTGGATTTCATTGGTATCGCAGGTCGGCGTAAATTGACGGAACTGCGCCGGATACCGGTTGTAATAAGTCGGGCCGTGACTGCCGATGGTATGCAGAACAATAATGCCGTCGTGCTGCAGGTTATTAATGTACTTATCGAGATCATGGAACAGCACCTCGTCTTTACATTCCCCTTCAATACACTCTCCCGGAAGGTTCATTTGCGTAATATCCTGATGCGGAACGCGGTCGCACGCGCCTTTACAGCCGCCGTCGTTTTCGTTCCACAGCACCTGAATACCCGCGCGCTGCAGCACGTCGAGCAATCCTTCCTGATGGTGCGCCAGCTCTTCATCGTATTTCGTCCGCGGCATATTCGAAAACATGCACGGCACCGATACGGCGGTGGCGGTACCACAGGAGGCGGTTTGCGGAAAATAGACCACATTGTCTTTTGCCAGTCGCGGGTTAGTATCCCGGGAATAACCGCCGAGAGAGAAGTTATCCGCGCGTGAGGTTTCCCCGACGATCAAAATAGTGAGGTTTTTACGCGGCCCGTTTTGCATTTCCGGGCGCTGTTTTGCATCTTCACCAATTCTCACCAGAGGCAGATTATCCATGCGGTTATGCGCATACCAGGAGTTCACCGCCGTAATACTGTTCGAAGGGTTTAACGCTTTCACCAGCTCTTTATTATTACGAAACAGCGACGCGTAATCTTTATAAAACAGCAGTGCGACGACCACGATCAGCAACGCGGAAACGCCGATATTTAACATGCGACGCAGAATGCC
Organism: Trabulsiella odontotermitis; assembly: GCF_001188485.1. Classification (GTDB taxonomy): domain Bacteria; phylum Pseudomonadota; class Gammaproteobacteria; order Enterobacterales; family Enterobacteriaceae; genus Trabulsiella; species Trabulsiella odontotermitis_A. Next base: position 41,489 of record NZ_JNGH01000075.1, on the reverse strand, counting down.
GCCCCACACTGGCGCGTTTTTTTTGGTTTTAATCCACCACGCAAGGATGATCACCAGCACGCCGGAAAGCAGCAGCGTCAGTACCATTTTGGTCGACAGCAGGGCATAACTTTCGGCAGGCGTGGTATCAAAAATATTGGTAATCATCGAGCGGTCAATGATCACCCCAAACGTCAGAATGAAATACTGCGCGGCGGCGCTGACCAGCACAAACAGAGTAATAAACAGACGCTCAAGAAATAAGAATGAAGACAGCGTCAGCACAATATTGATGACGCAAAACGCCACCACCGGCATGGTTAAAAAGACCAGCCAGTTATGCAGCGTATTTACCGGTAAGTCGGTAAAGGCTTGCTTATAAAAAGCAACGTTAAGAAACAGCGCAATGTAGAGCGCGAACAACATAATAAAAGTAAGCTGCCCGAGCACCGGGCGCCGTAAGAATGAGCGCATGACGAGATCCTGCTGATAACGATTGGCACATCGTGACAGCAGTTTTTTAAGACAACCTTAAGACCTTAATAAATCCTTCATACTTCAGGCAGCAGGTTTAACCCAGCGCCTGGATCGCTTTTTCCAGCGCCAGGTGCAGCAGATGGCGGTCATGGCGATACGGGATATCGCTGGCTTCGAGGATGTCTTTGATGACAATGCGATCGGTCACTGCGGAAGCATCTACTTTCGGGCCGACCACCAGCGCGTCGATCACCTGGCGGCCAACGTAGTGCTCCATCAGCGCCAGCTTGTCGGTGAGCGTTAAACTGGCGGCGGCGGGGCTCAGCTCGCGGCCGAGATTACCAATGTACACCATCGGCGCGGGGGTACGGCGCAGCGCCTGCGCTATCTCTTCCACTAACAAAATAGGCATCAGGCTGGTGTAAAAACTGCCGGGGCCGATGAGAATTAAATCGGCTTCTGCAATCGCCTGTACCGCTTCACGGGTGGCGGGCACGTTCGGGTAGAGCATCAGCTCTCTCGGCGGTATTTTCAGCTGATCAATATTCACTTCACCGTAGATTTCGTGACCCTCGTCATCTAGCGCCATCAGGTCGACCGGGGTTTCCGACATCGGAATAAGCGAAGCGTCGACTTTGAGGAGATTTCTGATTAAATTGATCGCCTCTAAAGGACGGATACTCAGGTGATCCAGCGCCTTTAACATCAGATTTCCGAGGTTATGACCAGAAAGTTCGCCATTACCGCCAAAACGGTACTCAAACATCGCCGAAGCGACGCTGGGTTCGGTGATCAATTGATTGAGACAGTTGCGCATGTCGCCCCACNCCTTCAGCGCGGCGAATGCGCCCGGTGGAACCGCCGTTATCGGTGGTGGTGACGATGCCGGTTAAGCGGGAACCTAACGAGGAAAGCGAGGACATCACGCGCCCGAGTCCATGGCCTCCGCCGAGTGCGACAACACGATCAAGATCCGCCAGAGTGCGAGTGCGCATACCAATTCCTTCCGTCAGGTGAGTGCCATAAAATACCCGATCTACCTCTAAAAGACGATAATTCGCCTGAGCTAAAATGATGCATATCAATGCAAAAGGGCGTTTTTTACGTATTCTGTAGTAAATATGCACGATCATGTCGCTATGTATATAATTATATAGCGAAAGCGCACGTGGCGAAAGTCGTCTGTACGCGCTACTATCGGCATACCAGTCTTAGCATAACGCTAAGGAAAAACACTCTAGCCTTTGTGCCTACGTCCCCGGATATGGCGCTCTGGCCGTGGCGAAAGCCACCAGGGTACAGGAAGAAATGACTGTGCCTCCCGTATTTGGAAAGGTGTACATGGCCACACAACTGACTGATGCTTATGCACGCAAGTTTTACTATTTGCGCCTGTCGATCACCGATGTGTGCAACTTCCGTTGCACTTACTGTCTGCCTGATGGCTACAAGCCCAGCGGCGTCAACAATAATGGCTTTTTAACGGTCGACGAAATTCGTCGTGTGACTCGTGCGTTTTCCGCGCTCGGCACGGAAAAAGTGCGCCTCACCGGCGGCGAACCTTCGTTACGTCGTGATTTTACCGACATTATAGCTGCCGTTCGTGAAAATCAGGATATCCGCCAGATTGCAGTGACCACCAACGGCTACCGTCTGGCGCGGGATGCTGCCGCCTGGCGCGATGCGGGATTAACAGCGGTAAACGTCAGCGTTGATAGCCTCGACGCGCGTCAGTTTCATGCGATCACCGGGCAGGACAAGTTTCAGCAGGTGATGGACGGCATTGACGCCGCCTTTGCGGCTGGCTTTGAAAAAGTGAAGGTCAACACCGTGCTGATGCGCGATGTCAACCATCATCAGCTCGACACCTTTCTGGCGTGGATCAAACCGCGCCGCATCCAGCTTCGTTTTATCGAGTTAATGGAAACCGGCGAGGGTAGCGACCTGTTCCGCAAGCACCATATTTCCGGCATGGTGCTGCGTGATGCGCTGCTCAGACGCGGCTGGATCCACCAGCTCAGACACCATAGCGACGGTCCGGCACAGGTCTTTTGCCACCCTGATTACGAAGGGGAAATCGGCCTCATCATGCCGTACGAAAAAGATTTCTGTGCCAGTTGCAACCGGCTGCGCGTATCGTCCATCGGTAAACTGCATTTATGCCTGTTTGGCGACGGCGGCGTTGACCTGCGCGATTTGCTGACGGAAGACGCTCAGCAACAGGCGCTGGAAACGCGCATTGCCGCCGCGCTGGCGCATAAAAAACAGACCCATTTCCTGCATCAAGGCAACACCGGCATTACCCAGAACCTGTCGTACATCGGCGGGTAAGTACGGGCAATCGTTATCAGAGATAGGGAGACTATGATGAGCCAGGTAAGCGCAGAATTTATTCCGACGCGTATTGCCATTCTTACGGTATCGAATCGCCGTGGCGAAGAGGATGACACCTCCGGTCACTACCTGCGCGACGAAGCGCACGAGGCCGGGCACAAGATCGTCGATAAGGCGATCGTCAAAGAAAACCGCTACGCCATTCGCGCGCAGGTGTCGAACTGGATCGCCAGCGAGGACGTGCAGGTGGTGCTGATCACCGGCGGTACCGGTCTGACCGACGGCGATCAGGCGCCGGAAGCGCTGCTGCCGCTGTTTGACCGTGAAATTGAAGGTTTCGGCGAAGTGTTTCGTATGTTGTCGTTTGAGGAAATTGGCACCTCCACGTTGCAGTCCCGTGCGGTGGCGGGCATCGCCAATAACACGTTGATCTTTGCGATGCCGGGCTCAACCAAAGCCTGCCGCACGGCCTGGGAAAACATTATTGCGCCACAGCTGGATGCGCGGACGCGTCCTTGTAATTTTCATCCTCATTTAAAGAAATAAATTATGTCGCAACTGACCCATATCAACGCCGCCGGTGAAGCGCATATGGTGGATGTCTCCGCCAAAGCGGAAACCGTGCGTGAAGCGCGCGCCGAAGCGTTTGTCACGATGCTGCCGGAAACGCTGTCGATGATTATTGACGGTAGCCACCACAAGGGCGACGTCTTCGCGACTGCCCGCATTGCCGGGATTCAGGCGGCGAAACGCACATGGGATCTCATCCCGCTGTGCCATCCGCTGATGCTCAGCAAAGTGGAAGTGAATCTGCTGGCGCAGCCGGAGCATAACCGGGTGCGCATCGAATCACTGTGCCGTCTGACCGGCAAAACCGGTGTTGAAATGGAAGCACTGACCGCAGCCTCCGTCGCGGCGCTGACGATTTACGACATGTGTAAAGCGGTGCAAAAGGATATGGTCATTGGACCGGTTCGCCTGCTGGCGAAAAGCGGCGGCAAATCCGGCGATTTCAGGGTAGAGACAGATGATTAAAGTATTATTTTTTGCGCAGGTGCGCGAGCTGGTAGGCACCGACAGCCTGTCGATCGACGCCGATTATCCGGTGGTGGAAGCCGTTCGTCAGCATCTGGCGGCCCGCGGCGATCGCTGGGCGCTGGCGCTGGAAGAGGGCAAACTGCTGGCGGCGGTGAATCAGACGCTGGTGGAGTTTGACCATCCGGTGGTTGCCGGTGATGAAGTGGCGTTTTTCCCGCCGGTCACCGGAGGCTGAGATGAGCGAAACGCGTATTCGTGTTGAGCCCGCGCACTTTCGCGTGGGTGATGAGTATACCTGGCTGGCGGAGCGTGATGAAGACGGCGCCGTGGTGACCTTCACCGGTAAGGTGCGCAATCACAATCTGGGCGACAGCGTCAACGCGCTGACCCTGGAGCACTATCCGGGCATGACCGAGAAATCCCTCGAGGAGATCGTCAATGAAGCCCGCAGTCGCTGGCCGCTGGGCCGCGTGACGGTCATTCATCGCATTGGTGAAATGTGGCCAGGTGAAGAAATTGTGTTTGTCGGCGTGACCAGCGCCCACCGCAGCAGCGCGTTTGCCGCCGGTGAGTTCATCATGGATTACCTGAAAACCCGTGCGCCGTTCTGGAAGCGGGAAGCCACGCCGGAAGGCGATCGCTGGGTGGAATCCCGCGACAGCGACAAGCAGGCCGCAGAGCGCTGGTAAGTCCGCCTGGAGACATTCGCGGGCTTATCAGGATGTGTTAGTCTTAAAAACACACACTTTTAATTGCTGAGGTTAGTATCATGGATCGATTCCCACGTTCGGATTCCATCGTACAGGCGCGTTCCGGCCTGCAAACGTATATGGCGCAGGTCTACGGCTGGATGACCTGCGGGCTGCTGCTGACGGCGTTTATTGCCTGGTATGCGGCAAACACCCCGGCGGTGATGATGTTTGTCTTTTCCAGCAAAATCACCTTCTTCGGGCTGATCATCGCGCAACTGGCGCTGGTGATTGCGCTATCTGCCATGGTTCAGCGCCTGAGCGCGGGCATGGCGACGACGTTGTTTATGCTCTATTCGGCACTCACCGGGCTAACGCTGTCGAGTATTTTCATCGTTTACACCTACTCCTCCATCGCCAGCACCTTTGTGGTTACCGGTGGCATGTTCGGCGTGATGAGCCTGTACGGCTACACCACCAAACGTGACCTGAGCGGTTTCGGCAATATGCTGTTTATGGCGCTGATTGGCATCATTCTGGCGTCTTTGGTGAATTTCTGGCTGAAGAGTGAAGCGCTGATGTGGGCAGTGACTTATATCGGGGTGATCGTGTTTGTCGGCCTGACGGCGTACGACACACAGAAGCTGAAAAACATCGGCGAGCAAATTGATACCCGTGACAGCAGCAACCTGCGCAAATACGCCATCCTTGGCGCGCTGACGCTGTATCTCGACTTCATCAACCTGTTCCTGATGCTGTTGCGTATTTTCGGCAACCGTCGCTGATCATGGTTTTTTCCCTCTCCCGTACGGGAGAGGGAACTCACTTCGCTAACGCCTTCTCGTTTTTCGCCCGCAGCTTTTTCGCCCGACTCTCCAGCCACAAATAGCAAATCAACGCCAGTAGCAGCGGAATAAAGTAATAGAGCACACGATAGGCGAGCAGGGCAGCGATAATGGTGCCCTGAGACGTATGTTCACCCGCCAGCAGCGCCATAAACACCGCTTCCAGTACGCCAATTCCGGCCGGAATATGGACGATCACCCCGGCAATACTGCTCACCAACAGCACGCCTAACACAAAGAAGTAATCGACAGACTGCCCGAGCAGGATCCAGATAATCGCCCCCATCACCATCCAGTTCGCGCTGGAAATCGCCATCTGTAACAGTGCAAAGCGCCATTTTGGCAGTACCAGCTTTTGCTTTTTGATAGTCAGACTACGGCGGCGGGCGAAAGCGCAGGCATAGAGATAGATAACGATGATAGCCAGCAGCACAATGCCGAGAATGCGCAGCGTTTGTTCGTCGATATACCAGTGGTCAGGAAGCTGCACCACGCCAAAGGTAAAAATCAGCCCGCCGAGCAGAATGTAGCCGAGCCAGTTGGTGGTGATGCTGAGTGAGAAAATGCGGGTGATGGTGGCGCCCGGCAGGCCAAGCCGCGCGTACAGCCGGTAACGCATGCCAATGCCGCCAACCCAGGTGCTGAGCGTCAGATTAAAGGCGTAGCAGATGAACGACACCAGCATCACCTGGCGTTTCGCCAGCTTGTGGCCGCAGTAGGCGCGCCCCAGCAGGTCGTAACAGCCGTAGAGCAGATAACTGACGATAACCAGCCCAATGGCGCTGAAAAACGCCGTACGGTTGTAATTCCGTACCACGTTCCAGACGTCTCCCCAGTCCACTTTTTGCGCGTACACCACCAGCAGCACCGCCACAGCGATGAAGAACAGCCACGTGAGGATTTTTTTCGCCAGACGCCAGCGAGGATGTGAACGGCTCATCAGGATTTCACCCCCGGATTATCGGCTTCAACCCGATCCTGCGTTTCCAGTTCGGGTTGCACCGGCGGCTCCACCTGCGCCAGACGGGGCGTATGGGCGGGCAACCAGCCAACCCAGGCCGGGAAATGGCGCAGGAAGTGGAAGGCGACGACGCTTTTACCGAGATTCCACCAGGTGCGTTTCGGCAGCATGGTTTCATCAACCCGTCGGCAGTCATGGTGCAGGATCGTCATTAAGTTATCGCGCAGGGTCTGGTTAAACTGGCGATCGTGAATGATCAGGTTAGCTTCGAGATTCAACGACAGGCTGAGCGGGTCGAGATTACTGGAGCCTACCGTCGCCCAGTGATCGTCCATCAGCGCCACTTTGCCGTGCAGCGGGCGGCGGCGGTATTCGTACACCTGCACGCCGCCTTTCACCAGATAATTATACAGCAGCCGCGCGCCGACCTTGACGATGGGCATATCCGGCTCGCCCTGCACAATCAGCTTCACGCTGACGCCGCGACGCGCCGCGTTCCGCATGGCGTGCAGCAGGCGATAACCGGGGAAGAAATAGGCGTTGGCGATGATCACCTCGCGGCGCGAGTTGGCCAGCATCTTCAGGTAATGACGTTCGATGTCGTCGCGATGCTCGCCGTTGTCGCGCCAGACAAACAGCGCCTGCGCTTCGCCCGGCGTGTGGTTCTCTTCCGCCCGGGTGCGACGTTTCCACCAGCGACGCAGCGTTTCGTTGCCCGGCAGATTTTCCAGTTCAAACTGGACGAAGTCGAGCACCACCGGCCCTTCAACCCGCACCGCGTAATCCTGCTTCGCTTCCGGGCCGTAGTCGGTCATGTGCTCGGCGGAATAATTGATGCCGCCAATAAATGCCACCGTGGTGTCGATCACCACAATTTTTCGGTGCATACGGCGGAACAGGTTGGTGCGCATGCCCAACAACCGCGGTCGGGGATCGTAATAGCGGAAAATCACCCCCGCGGAGGTCAGGGTTTCGACAAACTCATCGCTGNGAGCCGTAGCCGTCGAGCAGCACTTCAACCTGAATACCACGCTGCGCGGCGCGCAGCAGAACGGCATGCAGCTGTTTGCCCACGTCATCTTCAAACCAGATAAACGTTTCCAGAATGACTTTGCTTTTTGCCTGTTCGATCGCGCGAAACAGGGCAGGGTAGTAATTATCGCCATTTTCCAGCAGTTCGATACGGTTGCCGTCGCGCCAGCTACATTTCATAGATGGATCTCCGCACTGAGAGGGGCATGATCGGACAGGTGACGCCAGTTACTGAGCGCTAGCGCCGTCGGGCTGGAGGCGCTGGCGTTTTTTACATAAATACGGTCGAGACGGAGGACAGGAAAACGAACCGGGAATGTGCGTGCCGGCCGGCCAGTGGCGCGGGTGAAAATCTCCTCCAGCCCCGCCTGCACTTTCAGCGGATGATTCGCCCGCTGACGCCAGTCATTGAAATCGCCCGCCACCACCACCGGATGGCCTTCCGGCAGTTCGTTGACGTAATCCGAGAGCAGCGAAAGCTGCTGCTGACGGTGGATTTCTTTCAGGCCGAGATGCACGCACATCACGTGGATCGGGTGATCGAGATCGGGCGGCGTGATCTGGCAATGCAATATGCCGCGCTTTTCGCTTTCGCCAACGGAGATATCCAGATTCTGATACCGGGCGATAGGGTAACGGGACAGGACGGCATTGCCGTGGTGACCTTCCGGATAGACGGCGTTGCGCCCGTAGGCGAAGTCGCTCCACATGGTATCGGCAAGGAATTCGTAGTGGCTGGTGTCGGGCCAGTTCTCAACGTGCAGCGGGTGCACCTCATGCGCGCCGAGCACTTCCTGCAGGCAGACGATATCCGCGCTGACGGTGCGAACAGCGTCTCTCAGCTCCGGCAAAATGAAGCGGCGGTTGAGCGCCGTAAAGCCTTTATGCGTGTTAATCGTGAGCACTTTTAATGAAAATTGTTGCGTTCGTTGCGTCATGATTCTCCCGTCGACGTCACTTTCCTGATTGAAATAGTGTAGTCGGCGTCACAAAAAGATGCGGCGTAACAGAATTTTCCGTAAAGTGCGGTACTCTGAATAATTAGTTGAATATTTTCCAGGAGAGAAGCCATGAAGTGGCAACAACGCTCGTGTCGCAACGGGTCTTAGTTGCTGGCAGATAATGTTGCATTTGCTGGTTGTGGCGGTACTGGTCATGGGATGGACAAGCGGCGCGCTGGTGCGCGTCGGTTTAGGTCTTTGCGTGCTTTACGGCGTCACTGTGGTGATGATGCTCTTCCTGCAGCGTCATCATGAAGAACGCTGGCGCAACGTGGGTGATGTGCTCGAAGAGCTCACCACCACCTGGTATTTTGGTGCGGCAATGATTGCGCTGTGGCTGCTGTCACGCGTATTGCACAACAACCTGCTGTTAGCGATGGCAGGTGTCGTCATCCTTGCTGGCCCTGCCGTGGTGTCATTACTGGCGAAAGAGAAGAAATCGTTAGAGNNACACAATCTCCAGACTCGCATCCTTCAGATAGATTTGCTTGGTGATATCCGTAAAGTGGCGGATCGGGTTTATCCATGTCAGATCCTGCAACCAGACCGGCATGTTCTCCACCGGCGACACATAGCCCGACAGCAAAATCGCCGGCATCATAAAGACAAACACGCCGATAAACGCCTGCTGCTGTGTCGAGCACAGCGACGAGATCAACAGCCCAAATCCCACCAGCGACAGCCCGTAAATGACCATCGTGAAGTAAAACAGCAGCAGCGATCCGGCAAATGGGATCTCGTAGGCCCAGATACCCACCGCCAGCACGATACTGGCCTGAAACGTGGCGACGATCAGCGCCGGCACCGCTTTACCGACAAAAATCTGCCAGGTGGAGAGCGGCGAGACCAGCAGCTGATCCAGCGTGCCCTGTTCGCGCTCGCGCGCCACCGACAGCGACGTCACGATCATCACGCCGATGGTGGTGATCATGGCGATCAACGACGGCACCACGAACCACTTGTAATCAAGATTCGGGTTATACCAGTTGCGCACCACCAGTTCGCTGTTGTTTGGCTTCGCCTTACCCTCCATCAATTCCTGCTGATAGTCCTTCACAATCTGCTGCAGATAGTTGGCGGCAATCTGCGCGCTGTTGGAGTTGCGCCCGTCGAGAATCAGCTGCATCGGCGCGGGCTGGAAGGTATCGAGGTTGCGCGAGAAATCAGCCGGGAAACGCACCAGCAGCAGCGCGCGCTGGGTGTCGATGGTCGGCTGGATCTCCTGCGGGCTTTTCAGCAGCAGAATGTGGGTAAAGGCTTTGGCGCGGGCGAAGCGCTGGGTCAATTCAATGGCATGCTTGCCGCTGTCCTCGTTGTAAATCGCGATGGTGGCGTTGGTCACTTCCAGCGTCGCGGCGAAGGGGAACAGCAGCACCTGAATCAGCACCGGCAAAATCAGGATCGCCCGCGTCTGCGGCTCGCGCAGCAGGGATTGCAGCTCTTTACGAATTAATGTCCATAACCGATGAAACATAATGGTGTCATCCTCGTGCCCGGTAAGCGTAGCGCCACCGGGCGAAATCCTGGCACGATGGTTAGTCCAGCCGCCGTTTGGTTTTCAGCCACGTCAGACCGATAAACATCACCGCCGACGCAATCAAAAACAGCACGTTAACCAGCAACACAATGGGAATATTCCCCGCCAGAAACAGGCTTTGCAGGGTGCTGACGAAATAGCGCGCCGGAATAATATAGGTCACCGCGCGGATCACCGCGGGCATGCTGTCGATCTGGAAAATAAACCCGGACAGCATGATCGACGGCAGAAACGCCGCGTTGAGCGCCACCTGCGCGGCGTTGAACTGGTTACGGGTGATGGTCGAAATCAGCAATCCCATGCCCAGCGTGCTGAGCAAAAACAGACTGGTTATCAAAAACAAAATCAGCAGCGAACCGCGATACGGCACGCCGAGAATAAACACCGACACCAGCATGCACAGCAGCATCGCCAGCATACCGAGGAAATAATAGGGAATGAGTTTGCACAGCAGCAGTTCAACGCGGGTCACTTCAGTAGAGAGCAGCGCTTCCATCGTACCGCGCTCCCACTCACGCGCCACCACCAGCGAGGTCAGAATGGCACCGATCACGGTCATGATAATGGTCACCGCGCCGGGAATAATAAAATGCTGGCTGATGGCGGCCGGGTTGAACCAGTAGCGCGTCTGCACGTCAATCAACGGCTCAAAGGTTTCCCCGCGATCTTCCGCGCGCTGATGCTGCCAGAGCTGCCAGATCCCTTCGGCATAGCCCTGCACAAAATTGGCAGTGTTCGGCTCGCTGCCGTCGGTGATCACCTGGATGGGCGCGGTGTCGTTGTCCCGCGCCATTTTCGCGGCAAAATCCACCGGGATCACCACCAGACCGCGAATTTGCCCGGCCTGCATTTTCTGTATCAGTGCCTGGCGGTTGTCGCTGATGGTGGCGTCAATATAGGGCGAGCCGGTCATCGCATGAGTAAAATCCAGCGCCTCTTCGCTTTGTTGCTCAAGCAAAATCCCCACCCGTAGCTTGCTGGAGTCGAGGTTAATGCCGTAGCCAAAAATAAACAGCAGCATCAGCGGGATCACCACCGCAATCAGCCAGCTGCTCGGGTCACGAACAATCTGCCGCGTCTCTTTCACGCACAGGGCGCGTACGCGCCGCCAGGCGATCATGCTGCTATTCGGCATCGGCGTTCTCCTTATCCCAGTCGTGGATCAGCGTGATAAACGCCTGCTCCATAGTCGGGTCCGGCGTGTCGTCGTCAGCGGCCTGCGCTTTTAAATCATCCGGCGTGCCGCTGGCGATCAGCTTGCCGCGATACACCAGTCCGATGCGGTCACAGTACTCGGCCTCATCCATAAAATGGGTGGTGACCATCACTGTTACCCCTTTTTCCACCATGCTGTTGATGTGCAGCCAGAACTCGCGGCGGGTGAGGGGATCGACGCCGGAAGTCGGTTCATCAAGGAACAAAATATCCGGCTCATGCACCAGCCCCAGCCGCTGCTTGAAGCCGAGCGGCAGGGAATCGGTGGTATGACTGGCGATGTTTTTCAGGCCAAAGGCGTCACTCATGCGGGCGATTTTTTCGTTCTGCGCTTTCCCGCGCAGTCCGTACACGCCGGAGAAGAAGCGCAGATTCTGTTCAACGGTCAGGTTGCCGTAGAGCGAGAATTTCTGCGCCATATAGCCAAGGTGCTGGCGCGCTTTACCGGAGCTGACTTTCAGATCCATATCCAGCACCAGCGCTTTACCGGAGGTCGGTACCAGCAGGCCGCACATCATTTTAAAGGTGGTGGATTTCCCGGCACCGTTGGGGCCGAGCAGGCCGAAAATCTCGCCGCGCGTGACGGCAAAATCCACATGGTCGGTGGCGGCAAAATCCCCGAATTTTTTGGTCAGCGCTTTGGCTTCGATCACCGTTTCGCCGGGCTCGCCTTCGACCGTATGCAGAATCGCCCCCAGCGGTGATTCCGACGTCGCCGCGCCGCCGAGCAGGTCGATAAACGCATCCTCAAAGCGCGGGGCGGTGTCATTGATATCGATAGCTGACGGCATGCCGGGCGCGGAAAGCACGTCGTCGATGCTGGCCTCTTTTTTGAGGATCAGGCGCACCGACTTCCCCTGAATTACGCCGTCGCTGACCTGCGGCAGGGTGAGGGCGCGTTGCAGAAGCTGGCGGTTGTTGAGCTGCGGGCTGTGCATCAGAAAGCTGCGCCCGGCCATGGTTTGCGTCAACGCCGTCGGCTCGCCCTGCCAGAGCATTTCGCCTTCGTTCATCAGCAGCACGTCACGGCACTGCTCGGCCTCGTCAAGGTAGGACGTACTCCACAGGATCAACATGCCGTCGCCTGCCAGCTCATGCACCATCTGCCACAGTTCGCGGCGGGAGATCGGATCAACACCGACACCCGGCTCGTCAAGCAACAGCACTTTCGGCTCGCCGACCAGCGTACAGGCCAGCCCCAGCTTCTGTTTCATGCCGCCGGAGAGCTTCCCGGCCAGCCGTTCAGTAAACGGCCCCAGCGAGGTAAATTCCAGTAGCCGGGCAAAGGTTTTCTCACGCGTTTCACCCACCACGCTGCGCAGATCGGCATACAGATTGAGGTTTTCCATCACCGTCAAATCTTCATACAGACCAAACTTCTGCGGCATGTAGCCGAGCACCGCATGCAGCGCGCGGTCATCTTTCACCGGATCGTAGCCAATGACCGACGCGCTGCCTTCGTCGGGCTTCAGCAGCCCGGCGAGCATGCGCATCAGGGTGGTTTTCCCGGCGCCGTCAGNGCAGTCCAGCCGCGCTACGGCGGGTTTATCCATGCCCGCGAAGCGTTTGACCAGCCCGTTGAGGGTAATCACCGCCTCCGTCATCTCATTCTCCGTCAGGGAAACGGACGGTAACCGGCATGCCCTGGCGCAGCGCGTCGTCGGCGTCGGTCACGATGATGCGCAGACGATAGACCAGGTCGGTACGCAGGTCCGGTGTTTCCACGGTTTTTGGCGTAAATTCGGCCGTCGGTGACACAAAGCCGATTTTGCCGTGATAGGGCTTATCCGGGCGGCCATCGGTGTAGAGCAGCAGTTCGCGCCCCGGCTGTGCCTGGCTCAGGTTTTTTTCATCAACGTATGCCCGGATCCACACCGGGCGCGTCAGGGAGAGCGTCAGCACGGTACTGCCTGCGTTCAGCATGCTGCCGGGTTCAACGGCGCGGGTGAGCAGCGTGCCGTTCGATGGCGCGACCAGTGTAGTGTCGTGCAAATCGAGCTGCGACTGCGCCAGTTGCGCCTGTGCCTGCTCCAGATTCGCTTTCGCCTGCGCGATTTCCTGCGGGCGATTCCCGGCCCGGTACTGGCTGAGTTTATCCTGCGCGGATTTCAGGCTGGCCTGTGCCTGGTCGCGTGACGAACGGGCGTTCTCCAGATCGTTGGCTGAGATTGTGCGGCTTTTCCACAATCCCTGCTGACGCTGGTAGAAGTTCTGCGCGTAGTCGTACGCCGCCTGCGCCTGACGCACGGCCGCTGCGGCCTGGGCAATCTCTTCGGCGCGGTACCCCGCCATCATCAGATCATACTGCGCCTGCGCGGTGGAAACGTTCGCTTTCGCCTGCAGCAACGCGTTTTCATACGGCGCGCGGTCAAGCTCGCCGAGCGTCTGGCCGGCTTTGATCGCATCGCCTTCATCGACCTGCAACGCCTGCAGACGCCCGCCGACGCGGAAGCTCATATTGACGGTACGAATGTCCACATTGCCGTAGAGCGTCAGGGCTTGATCCTGACGACTCTGGTACCACGCGGTGCCGGCGCCAATAACAGCAACCACCGCCGCGACGACCAGTGCGATGACAACAGGCTTCTTCATGACTTCAGACTCCTTTGCGTTAATCCTTGCAGGATGAAATCGAGATGGCTGGTAATGACCTGATAAATCTGTTCGGTTTTTTGCTCATCAAACTGCGCCCAGCCGGTACGCAACAGAATAGTTTCCCGTCCGAGNNGGCTGGCGTCGCTGCCGGTATACGCCGCGATGAGCCGCGTCAGATGGCTGTGTAGCGGCGAGATCACTTGATCGTGAATCAACTGATAGGCCGGGGTCGGTGACAGCTGTTCGCGGGAGATAAACTTGCTCAGGTTCACCGTCTCGTCGTGGGTCAGCAGCCGGATCATATTCTTACAGGCGTTGAGGATCAGCGCGCGGATGGCGATTTTGTCTGGCTCAGGCTGCGCCAGCAATTGTTCGGCGGCCTCGGCGTGCGGACGAAAATTGCCGCCAATAAAATCGGCGATCCACTGGGCGCAGGCGAGGTAGAGATCTTCTTTCGAGCCAAAATAGTAGGTGATGGCGGCGATATTGTGCCCGGCCTGCGACGCAATCTCGCGGGTGGTCGCGTTCAGCCCGTACTCGCCAAACTGGGCGATGGCGGCGGCTATCAGCTGGCTTTTGGCCTGTTCACCTTTCGTGGTGATGGGAATGGTATTCATCGCTCACCAAAAATTAATCAATCGATTGATTAAGATTATGACTGATTTTTCGCCTTGTCCAGTTTGTACGAGACGCTTTCACTCAGGTGGGATAATTTATGCGCTACGTCACAAAAGCTGCTACACTCCGCGTCTTTCTGACATTGTGGTTTTTGTCATCTGCTTGTTTACTATCACCCTGAAAACTACACCTGCGATGGTCGGGGCGGTGCGGAGTTGTTATGTCGTTTGATACCCTTGGCCTGAACCCGGAGATCCTGCGCGCTGTTGCAGAGCAGGGCTACCGCGAGCCTACGCCTATCCAGAAGCAGGCGATCCCTGCGGTGCTGGAAGGCCGTGACCTGATGGCCAGCGCCCAGACCGGCACCGGGAAAACCGCCGGTTTTACCTTACCGCTGTTGCAGCATTTAGTGACCAAAGAACCTCACGGCAAAGGGCGTCGCCCGATCCGTGCGCTGATCCTCACCCCGACCCGCGAGCTGGCGGCGCAGATCGGCGAAAACGTGCGTGACTACAGCAAATACCTGAATATCCGTTCGCTGGTGGTGTTTGGCGGCGTCAGCATTAACCCGCAGATGATGAAACTGCGCGGCGGTGTGGATGTGCTGGTGGCAACGCCGGGGCGTCTGCTCGATCTTGAGCATCAGAACGCGCTGAAACTCGACAGCATCGAAATCCTGGTACTCGACGAAGCCGATCGCATGCTGGATATGGGCTTCATCCACGATATTCGCCGCGTGCTGGCGAAGCTGCCGCCGAAGCGTCAGAACCTGCTCTTCTCTGCCACGTTCTCCGACGACATCAAAGCGCTGGCGGAAAAACTGCTGCACAACCCGCTGGAAATCGAAGTGGCGCGCCGCAATACCGCCTCTGAGCAGGTGACGCAGCACGTCCATTTTGTCGACAAGAAACGCAAACGGGAGCTGCTGTCGCTGATGATCGGCCAGGGCAACTGGCAGCAGGTGCTGGTGTTCACTCGCACCAAACACGGTGCCAACCACCTGGCGGAACAGCTGAACAAAGACGGCATCCGCAGCGCAGCAATCCACGGCAACAAGAGCCAGGGCGCGCGTACTCGTGCGCTGGCGGATTTTAAATCCGGCGATCTCCGCGTGCTGGTCGCGACCGACATCGCGGCGCGCGGTCTCGACATCGAAGAACTGCCTCACGTGGTGAACTACGAGCTGCCGAACGTGCCGGAAGACTACGTGCACCGTATTGGCCGTACCGGTCGCGCGGCGGCAACCGGCGAAGCGCTGTCGCTGGTGTGCGTGGATGAACACAAACTGCTGCGTGATATCGAACGCCTGCTGAAAAAAGAGATCCCGCGCATTGCGCTGCCGGGCTTTGAACCGGATCCGTCCATCCAGGCTGAACCTATTCAGAACGGTCGTCAGGGCCGTGGTGGTCGCGGTCAGGGACAGGGACAGGGGCAGCGACAGAATCAGGGACGCGGGCAACCGCAGCCGCGTCGCAACAATGAAGGCGGTAACGCGAAGCCCAAAGCGCCGCGCCGTCTGGACGACAAACCGACCGGTGAAAAGCCGCGTCGTCGCCGTCCGCGTAAGACAGCAGAGTAATTTGCGNNCGGCCGAAAAGCCGGGCTTTTACTTTGCCCCACGGCCTGGAAAGTGCCACAATAGTGGCTGTTTATACAGTATTCAGGTTGTCCCGATGTCACTTACCGCCGCGCTGAAGGCGCAGATTGCCGCCTGGTATAAGGCGCTTCAGGAGCAGATCCCCGATTTTATCCCGCGACCCCCGCAGCGGCAGATGATTGCTGATGTGGCGAAAACGCTCGCTGGTGATGAAGGGCGGCATCTGGCCATCGAAGCCCCCACCGGCGTCGGGAAAACCCTCTCCTATTTAATTCCCGGCATCGCCATCGCCCGTGAAGAGCAGAAAACGCTGGTGGTCAGCACCGCCAATGTTGCCTTGCAGGATCAGATCTTCAGTAAAGATTTGCCGCTACTGAAAAAAATCATCCCCGACCTCCGCTTTACCGCCGCTTTTGGTCGCGGGCGCTACGTCTGCCCGCGTAACCTGACGGCGCTCGCCAGTACCGAGCCGACGCAGCAGGATCTGCTCGCGTTTCTTGACGACGAGTTAACGCCAAATAATCAGGAAGAGCAGAAGCGCTGTGCGAAACTGAAAGCTGATCTCGACGGCTACAAGTGGGATGGCCTGCGCGATCACACCGATATCGCCATTGACGACGATCTCTGGCGGCGGTTGAGCACCGATAAAGCCAGCTGTCTGAACCGCAACTGTCATTACTACCGTGAATGTCCGTTTTTCGTCGCCCGGCGGGAAATTCAGGAAGCGGAAGTGGTGGTCGCCAACCATGCGCTGGTGATGGCGGCGATGGAGAGCGAAGCGGTACTGCCGGAGCCGAAAAATCTGCTGCTGGTGCTCGACGAAGGTCACCATTTACCGGATGTCGCACGCGACGCGCTGGAGATGAACGCGGAGATCAGCGCCCCCTGGTACCGGCTCCAGCTGGATCTGTTCACCAAACTGGTGGCGACCTGCCTCGAACAGTTTCGGCCAAAAACCACGCCGCCGCTGGCTGTCCCGGAACGGCTGAACGCGCACTGCGAAGAGCTGTACGAACTCATTTCGTCGCTGAATACAATTTTGAATCATTACATGCCTGCTACCCAGGAGGCTGAGCACCGTTTCACCATGGGCGAACTGCCTGACGAAGTGATGGCGATTTGCCAGCGGCTGGCGAAGCTCACCGAGCAGCTGCGCGGGCTATCAGAGCTGTTTCTCAACGATCTCAGCGAAAAAACCGGCAGTCACGATATTGTCCGTTTACACCGCGTGCTGTTGCAGATGAACCGCGCTCTCGGCATGTTTGAAAGCCAGAGCAAGCTATGGCGGCTGGCGGCAATGGTACAGGCCTCCGGTGCGCCGGTGAGCAAATGGGCGACGCGTGACGTCCGCGACGGACAGGTGCATATCATGTTCCACTGCGTCGGCATTCGCGTCAGCGATCAGCTGGAAAAGCTGCTGTGGCGCAGTGTGCCGCACATTGTCGTTACCTCGGCGACGTTGCGTTCGCTGAACAGTTTTTCGCGCCTGCAGGAGATGAGCGGCCTGAAAGAGATCGCCGGCGACCGCTTTGTGGCGCTGGATTCACCCTTCAATCACGTTGAGCAGGGCAAAATCGTCATTCCGCAGATGCGCTACGAGCCGCTGATGGAAAACGAAGAGCAGCACATCGCCGAAATGGCCGCGTTTTTCCGCCAGTCGCTGGAGAGCAAACAGCATCTCGGCATGCTGGTGCTGTTTGCCAGCGGGCGGGCGATGCAGCGTTTTCTGGAATATGTCACTGACCTGCGTTTGCTACTGCTGGTGCAGGGCGATCAGCCGCGCTACCGGCTGGTGGAACTGCACCGCAAGCGCGTGGAGAGCGGGGAGCGCAGCGTGCTGGTGGGGCTGCAGTCCTTCGCAGAGGGGCTCGATCTGAAAGGCGAGCTGTTAAGTCAGGTGCATATCCATAAAATCGCCTTTCCGCCCATCGACAGCCCGGTGGTGATCACCGAAGGCGAATGGTTGAAGAGCCTGAATCGTTATCCGTTTGAAGTGCAGAGCCTGCCGAGCGCCTCGTTTAACCTGATCCAGCAGGTCGGGCGTCTGATTCGCAGCCACAGTTGCTGGGGCGAAGTGGTGATTTATGACAAGCGTCTGCTGAGCAAAAGCTATGGTAAGCGCTTACTCAACGCGCTGCCGGTATTTCCTATCGAGCAACCTGATATGCCAGAGGTTATAGTAAAAAGCAAAGCAAAACAGAGCCGTCGTAAACGACGGTAGCCTGAGGCAAGGAGTTCACATGGATTATCGCACTATCATCAAAGAAGTCGGGCGAGGAAAGAACCATGCCCGTGACCTCGATTTCGATACCGCACGCGCGCTGTATACGCGCATGCTGGAAGGCGACGTACCGGATCTGGAAATGGGCGGTATCCTCATTGCGCTGCGCATCAAGGGCGAAGGGGAAGCGGAAATGCGCGGCTTTTATGAGGCGATGCAGCAGCAGACCATTCGCCTGACGCCGCCCGTCACAAAGCTGATGCCGATTGTTATTCCCAGCTATAACGGCGCGCGCAAACAGGCTAACCTGACGCCGCTGCTCGCCATGCTGCTGCACAAACTGGGTTTCCCGGTGGTGGTGCATGGCGTGAGTGAAGATCCCACCCGCATCCTGACGGAAACGATTTTCGAGATGATTGGCGTCGAGGCGACGCGCCACGCCGGACAGGCGCAGGCAAAACTGGATGGCCACCAGCCGGTGTATATGCCGGTCAGCGCGCTTTGCCCGCCGATGGAAAAACAGCTTGCCATGCGCTGGCGGATGGGCGTGCGCAACAGCGCACACACGCTGGCGAAGCTGGCAACGCCGTTTGCGGAAAGCGCGGCGCTGCGTCTGTCGAGCGTCTCTCACCCGGAATATATCACTCGCGTCGCCAGCTTTTTCAACGATATCGGCGGCCGCGGCATTCTGCTGCACGGTACGGAAGGCGAGGTATATGCCAGCCCACAGCGCTGCCCGCAGTTAAATCTGATTGATGAAAATGGCGTTCAGGTGCTGGTGGAGCGGCAACGTGAAGATAACCAGGGCGTTGTGCTGCCGGAGTCAAAAGATCCGATGGTCACCGCGCGCTGGATCGAGCGCTGCGTGGCAGGTAGCGAACCGGTGCCGCAGTCGCTGAAAATCCAGCTGGCCTGTTGTTTGCTGGCGGCCGGTGAAGTGGAAAGCCTCGACGCCGGACTGGCGCGGGTGGCGGAATACTGGTAACGGATGGATTTTTCGCGAACCACGATCAAAAAAAAGCCCGTCCAGTGGCGAGGACGGGCAAGCAAGGGTAACAAACAGGGTTAATGAGGGTTAATCAACACAGAGGGTAAGTGGCTTACTTGTAGCCCCCCCCCCCGCCGCTTTCTCAGCCAGTTTTGCTTCCAGACCGTCCAGCGTGCTCGCGCCTTCAGCGGAAACCACACCAATTTTATTCAGGCTGTTTGCCTGCGCCGGAGAAACGGCGTCAGCAGCAAAAGCACCAAAAGACAGAGTAGAAAGAGCGATAGCAGCAACAGCATATTTAATGTTTTTCATGTTCAGATTCTCGCAGGTTATTCAGTAGAGGACGATGTTCCGTCGATGTGATGAGTATCACGGTTTTTGTCGGTGGAGAAAATCGAACATAATTGATGGTCTTCATCAAATAATTTGAATAATTATTAATTTATTGATTATTAATAAATTAATTTTTGAAATAGCACGAAAGGAAAATGTGACGACGATCACCTGGCGAAAAAGGCACAGATTGCGACTTATTTCGCCAGAAAACGTGGTCGTAAAGACGTTGGGTTGTTCTGTGTAAACCGGTCAGGATTTGTCAGCGAAGCTGGCTATCCTTTGATCCTCGGCGATTATATCCCGAAAATGTAGAGTTATGTAAATCTTTCTGCTGCTGGCATTTGATGCAGTATCTGACGCCGGGCACGGCCTTCCTGCGCGCTTCCGGGATCGCTTCACGGCATTCATCACAAAATTTGAGGCTTTCACCGCCTGAAATGGCATTTCTCACGCGTGCAACGGCATCATCAACGGTACTGTCGATCTGTTGCTGAACGGCGTCATCATTTGCCCAACCTGAAGCCATGTCTCACCTCCGGCGTTGTAATATCATGGAAGGTTATTATATGTGGTCAAAAATTAAACAAACAAGGGAAAAGAATAAATAATGCACCCACGGCGTGAGTGCATTCGGATGAAGCGCAAAGGGGATTATTTATAGATGGTGGCGGTACCGAACATTTTGTTCTCGCCGCTGGCACCGTTAATCACATAACCGGTTGCCCCTTCTTGATGGGCTTTTTCTGCCAGTTTATCCTGTAGATCGTCCAGACTGCTGGCGCCGCTGACGGACACGGTGCCGGCCGGAAGGAGCTGGCCGGTTTCACCCCGGTTCAGTTGCTGCGGCTCAGCCTGCAATGCGAAAGAGAAGGCGGCGAGTACGCCAGCAGCAATCAACGCAAGACTTCTTTTCATGGTGACAACCTCTCTGTTTCGACAACTTACTGTAGAAGTGTAGGTGGTCACGACGCGACGATTAGCGCAAAAAATTGATGGTGGACTGCGTATTTTTTGAATGACATAACCTGACATATAACGCATTGTTTTACATAGAGTAACGTAATATGAAGTATATATCGTGTGAATATGGGGAAGCATAA
This sequence comes from Trabulsiella odontotermitis, assembly GCF_001188485.1. Lineage (GTDB taxonomy): Bacteria > Pseudomonadota > Gammaproteobacteria > Enterobacterales > Enterobacteriaceae > Trabulsiella > Trabulsiella odontotermitis_A. The sequence goes on along the minus strand of NZ_JNGH01000075.1, from coordinate 20,926 downwards.
TATACATTCTTCTCAAATAACAAATCGATTTATTAAAAATGAAGATTTCTTTTTTCTTTTCTGGCATTAAGATGAGTTGTCTCTTTCTTTAAAATATAAATATCATAAATGCTAAGGAAATAAAAATGGCTAACCCTGTATATCTAACGATTAATGGTTTACAGCAACGTTTTATATCTGCAGTAATTAATGCATGCAACTTATCTGCGGCTGAGATAGGTCAATTTTCCGTTATGTCAGTGACTGGTGCTCTGGCGAGCTTAAGAACGCGCCATTTTGCCCGGCAGTCTTTGGCGTATGCCATTGCAAAAAAGGCAGCGAATTCACTTTCACTAACGACGCATGTACGCCGAAAGTTAAATACTTATATCACCTGGGGTGCAATTGCATTGGATTTTCTTGGTGTAACGCATATAGCAAGTCTGTCCGCAAGGCGGTTAAAAATGTTGAATCGAGATTATTATGATTTATTATATAAAAATAAGCTTGAGATGTTCTTTTTTCTGTTAGAGGAACATCTTCCGGCTGAGTTTTATAACCCGCGCTTATTAATATCCAGTCAGAATGAAGTGGTTAGGTTTTTAAAAAGAGTGATTTTATAATGCCTTTCCTAAAAATATGCCTAAAAGGCATGGCTCTGATACTTTGGCTTTTGAAGGAAGCTGCCAGACTGTTATGGAAAGATATAAGGGATTATCTTATTGGTTTTGCGTTGTTAGCTGTATTTGTATTTTTAGGATATTACACCCATGAATGGTTTCCTGATTATCCAGCGCTGTCATTTATCATACCCTTTGGCGGGATAGCGGTAATCATGTGGTTCCTTTGGCGTATCACATAAGAACCACTTCCAGAATTGCCAATCCTGGTCTGGCTGTTGTAAGAAACAGCCAGAGTGTTATTGAAATTACCGCGCATCCGGCCGGACGAGATCAAACCGGTGGCTGTCGCTGATGGTGTAATAGGCGGTAGGGCCGCCAGCGCGCAGTACCGGGTTGGCTTTTGCGGTCTGGTAAATGCCGTTTTCCAGCAGTGTTTCATTGATATGAATGCCGACCACTTCGCCGAGCACCAGCCAGGTGTCAATGGGCGTGCCGTCGGCGGCGGTAAGCTGAATACACTGTGACAGCTTGCATTCAAAGTGTACCGGGCTTTCCGCCACGCGCGGCGCGTTGACGAACCGGCTTGCCGCCGGAGTCAGCCCGGCAAAGGCAAACTCGTCTTCGCCCTGCGGCAGACTGGCAGAGGTTTCATTCATGGCGCTGGCGAGCTCCCGCGTCGCCAGATTCCAGACGAACTCTTTCGTCTCCGCGATGTTCCGCACGCTGTCCTTCCAGCCGCTACTGGCGAACCCAATAATGGGGGGGCGATAGTTGAAACAGTTGAAGAAACTGTAGGGTGCCAGATTACGTCGCCCTTGCGCGTCAAGAGACGCTATCCAGCCGATAGGGCGTGGGCCGATAATGGCGTTCAGTGGGTCGTGCGGCAGCCCGTGACCCTGTGAGGGTTGATAGAAATACATAGCGCACCTTGTTGTGGTCATGATTTTTCTCCAGCCTCACTTATTTACCCCGCCGCCGTCAACGGGTATCTTACGCGCGGAAAACAGGAGAAAACCATGACAGCCCAGAAGCCGGGATTGCACCCGCGTAACCGCCATAACACCCGCTACGATCTCACCGCGTTGAGCCAGACCAGCCCGCAGCTGGCACCGTTTTTAACGTTTAACCCGGCGGGTGAGCAGACGGTCAACTTTGCCGACCCGCTGGCGGTGAAAGCGCTGAACAAAGCGCTGCTGGCGCATTTTTATGGCGTCGAAAACTGGGATATCCCGGACGGTTTTCTTTGCCCACCGGTGCCAGGGCGCGCGGATTATATTCACCATCTGGCGGATCTACTGGGTGAAACGACTGGCGAGATCCCGCGTAATGCCACTCTTCTTGACGTCGGCATCGGTGCAAACTGTATTTATCCGCTGATTGGCGCCCATGAATACGGCTGGCGGTTTACCGGCAGCGAAGTGAATGCGGAAGCCTTTGCCAGTGCGCAGGCGATTGTCAGCGGCAACGCCGGACTGAGCCGTCAGATCCGTCTGCGGCGGCAGAAAAACCCGGAGCAGATTTTTACAGGCATCATCCATAAAAATGAAGAATACGATGCCACGCTGTGTAACCCGCCATTCCATGATTCTGCCGCCGCGGCACGGCAGGTGAGTGAGCGCAAGCGCCGCAATCTGGGGCAGGATAAAAACGAAGCGCTCAACTTTGGCGGTCAGAAGCAGGAACTGTGGTGCGAGGGCGGCGAAGTGGCATTCATCAGCAAAATGATTGCCGAAAGCGCGTCGTTTGGGCGTCAGGTGATGTGGTTTACTTCCCTGGTGTCCCGTGGCGATAACCTGCCGGAACTGTACCGCGCGCTGACGCAGGCGGGCGCGGTGAAAGTGGTGAAAAAAGAGATGGCCCAGGGGCAAAAGCAGAGTCGCTTTATCGCCTGGACCTTTATGAACGACGAACAGCGTCGTCGTTTCGCCTCACGCCCGCGTTAGATTGTCGGCCCTTCGGGCGCGGCACCGCCGACAGGCAGCATCTGATAGGTCTGCACCGGGGCGCGAATGCCCGCGCGATCGAAGTGTTTTTTCACCTGTGTATCCAGCGCAAAACGTACGGTCCACTGCTTCAGCGGCAGGGTGGTGAAGGAGACGCGCAGGGTAAACGCGGTATTGGTCAGTCCCACCAGCCCGGCAAACGACGGTTCGCCGATGATCAGCCCGCGAATCGCCTCCTGCTCCATCAACTCGGCCACGGCGTCTTTCAGTGCCTGATTGGCTTTATCCGTATCTTCATGACGATCGACATCGTAGTTCGCCACCACCGAACCAATGCCGCGAACAAAGTTGGCGAAGGTGGTGATCGACGACCACGGAATGATGTGATACGCGCCGGTATCCTGACGCACGCCCACCGACCGAATTGACATCCGTTCCACTGTGCCGGTCAGCGGCCCGATGGTCACCAGATCGCCGGTATTCATGCCGTTTTCAAACTGAATAAAGATCCCGGTGATAATATCCTTCACCAGCGTCTGCGCACCGAACGAAATCGCCAGACCCAACGCCCCGGCACCGGCCAGCAGCGGGGCAATATTCACACCAATTTCTGACAGCACAATCATCACCGTGATAGTGCTGATCACCACCGCCAGCGCGTTACGGAACAATGTCAGCAGCGTCCGGGTGCGCGCGCTGGGCAGCGGGCGACCATGTATGTCCGAGGCGAGGCGGTTTTCGATAAGGCTGGCGAGCACTGTCCAGCCCACGGCAGAGAAAAAGAGGATCAGTGCGATGCGGATCAGGATATCAACGGTTTTCTCCCCCGCGCCGTAATGCAGCCATTGCCAGAAATCGAACAGCCCCCAGGCGCTGAGCATCAGCATCACCGCCACGCAGACGATCAGGAAGCGGGCGAACTTCAGCGATCCGGAAATCCAGCCGTTGAGCCGTTTTTGCAGCTCAGGATAGTTGCGCTGCGTCTCCGGCGACAGGGTGATGGTTTTCGCAATCCAGCGCGAGAGAATGCCGGAGGCGAACGCGGCGATGCTGATAATGGCCAGGCTGCGTACCGTCGCACCCATCATGAATTTCAGGCTGTTGCCCGGATCGAACAGTGAGAAAAAGAACAGTACGATGAAGTAGGCGCTCGCCACCCAGTGCCACACCAGCGCAAAGGCGCGGATAAACAGGCTGAAGAAGGGTAGCGAATGGTCGGCAAGCTGCTGAAGGCTGCGGGTGATGTGCTGTTTGTTGCTGAAAATCAGTCGCAGCGCCCAGAGGGTGATCACCAGCATAATCGCCACGTTCGCCAGCGCGCCAACCTGCACGTTGATCTGGTTAGAGATAATCGGCACCGCCACAATCAGCCCGTAGCCGATGAGACTGCTCAGCGCGCTCAGGCGCAAGTTCCAGTAGCGTGCGACGTCGTCCTGGGTGTTAAACGGTCGCAGATCCGCAACCCGTGGGCAAAAAATCAGCCGCAGAATGGCTTTGAAAAATTCAATCAAGGCGAAGGCATTTAAAAACAAGCTCTGCTGAAAGGCGATGGTGCGGCTGCCCGCGTTCAGGTTATCGCTCAGCATCTGGCCGATAAACAGCGTCAATGCCAGCAACATAAGATCGATAATAAACGCGCCGACAATCATTGACGGCAGTTGTAACCAGTTATTGCGCTCGCGGTTTTTCCGCCGTCCCCATTGCCCCATTTTGCGGTACAGCGGCAGCGCGCAGAGGCGCAGGGCACCGTAGATGGCGAACACCAGCGCTGCCAGTAGCAGGAAATGGGTCAGGGCGCTGGTGAAGGTTTGCGGGTTAAACGGCTTGTGCGGAGAGCCGGTGATGTTGCGCCAGAGCTGGGCGAAGCGCGACGACAGCTGCTCGCCATAATGACGGCTGAGATCGGTGACGTTCTCAAGCNTTTCCAGTCCGCCAGCCAGCGCCGCATAGGCCGCTTTTTTCTGCGCCAGATCCGGCTCCTGCGCAGGCGTCTGGCTGGCATCGGACGAGGTGCTGGGGGTTACGCCCGGGATGGTCACCGCCTGTAGCGGCGCACTGAACAGTGCGAAAAGAAGTAGCAAAACCCAGGGCACGATAACCTCCGTCTAAAAACTCTAACGAAATGATAAGTATAGAAGGCAGACGGAGGCGCGCGGGTTTTGAGATAAATCTGGTGGGGAAATCACTCTCTCCCCGGCGGGGAGAGAGCANAACGTGCTGCAGAAACTCCTGCAGACGCTGGCTCGGCGGATTTTTCACTAACGCCTGCGGGTTGCCATCTTCCGCGATGCGGCCTTTGTCGATGAAAATCAGCCGGGACGCTACTTTCTCCGCAAAGCCGATTTCGTGGGTCACAATCACCATCGTCATGCCTTCTTCCGCCAGATCCTGCATCACTTTTAGCACTTCATGACGCAGTTCCGGATCCAGCGCCGAAGTCGGCTCATCAAACAGCATCATTTTCGGTTTTACCGCCAGCGCACGGGCAATGGCGACGCGCTGTTGCTGACCGCCAGAAAGCTCAGACGGGTAGTGGTGCGCGCGTTCGGCAAGCCCCACTTTTGCCAGCAGATCTTTCGCCTGTTTTTCCGCCGTGGCTTTGTCTGCGCCACGAACACGCAGCGGACCAAACATGACGTTTTCCAGCGCCGTCAGGTGCGGGAACAGGTAGAACTGCTGGAACACCATGCCCGCTTCCTGGCGAATCAGGCGTTCGTCCACTTTCGGATCGTTTACTTTCAGACCATCGACGATAAGCTCGCCGCTGGTGATCTCTTCCAGCTTGTTAATGCAGCGCAGCAGCGTGGATTTACCGGAGCCGGACGGCCCGATAATGACCACCACTTCGCCCTGTTTAATGCTCAGATCGATGTTATGCAGCACCTGGGTCGGGCCGAAGTGCTTGGAGACGTTTTTAAATTCAATCACAGGATTTTCATCCTTCTTTCAAGACGACGCAGAATGAAGCTCAGCACCAGGGTGATGATCAGATAGAACACGGCGACCGCACTCCAGATTTCCAGGGCACGGAAGTTACCCGCGATGATCTCCTGGCCCTGACGGGTCAGCTCGGCGACGCCGATAACAATAAACAGCGAGGTATCTTTGATGCTGATGATCCACTGGTTGCCGAGCGGCGGCAGCATACGGCGTAGCGCCAGCGGCAGGATCACGTGGCGAATGGTTTCGCGGCGGGACAGGCCCAACGCCAGACCGGCTTCGCGGAAGCCTTTGTGAATCGACAGCACCGCACCGCGGGTGATTTCCGCGATGTAGGCACCTGAGTTAATCATGATGGTGACGACGGCGGCGCTGAACGGATCAATGCGCAGGTCGGTAAACGCCATCGGCAGGGCGAAGTAGATAAACATCACCTGCACGACGATCGGGGTGCCGCGGATCACTTCGATGAAGACCAGTGCGATATGGTTGGCAATCCAGCCGCCAAAGCAGCGCGCAAAACCCGCCGCCAGACCGATGATCAAGCCGCCAATCAGGCCGACAACAGAGATCAACAGCGTCATTTTGGCGCCTTCCATCAAAAGCGGAATGGCAGGCCAGATGGCACTCCAGTCAAACTGCATGATGTATTCCTGTAAACCGTGGTGAAAAATGAAAAATGTAGGCCCGGTAAGCGCAAGCGCCACCGGGCGTTACAAACCTGAATTCAGGCGGAATTATTTAGGTTCGGTACCGAACCATTTTTTATAGATTTCGTTGTACGTACCGTTTTCGCGCAGGGTTTTCAGCGCGCCGTTCACTTTCTCACGCAGCTCGTCGCTGCCTTTCGGGAACGCGACGCCATACTGCTGCGCTTCCAGCGATTCGCCCACCGCTTTAAACTGGCCGTTGCCGGCGGTTTTGATGAAGTACAGGATGTTCGGCGTGTCGTGCAGCACGGCGTCCGCACGGTTGGTGCCCAGTTCCATATACGCGTTATCGATGTTCGGGAACTGACGCAGATCTTTGGTTTTGATATTGGCTTTCGCATAATCAACCGAACCGGTACCGCTCTTCACGGCCACGACTTTGCCGTCCAGGTCTTTCACGCTTTTGACGTCGTTATTATTGGCCTTAACCATCACCAGCAGACCACTTTTGTAGTAGCCATCGGAGAAGTCGATCGCTTTTTTACGTTCGTCAGTAATGGTGATACCGGCCAGCGCCAGGTCAACGTTTTTGGTTTGCAGCGCCGGAATGATCCCGCTGAAATCCATCGGTTTCAGGGTGTAGTCAAGCTTCAGCTCTTTGGCGATAGCCGCCCACAGATCAACGTCAAAACCGACGTATTTATCGCCTTGCTTAAATTCAAAGGGGACAAATGCGGTGTCGGTCGCGACAACCAGTTGTTTTTCCGCAGCCTGAGAGGACATCGCAAAAGCCAAGGTCAGTGCAGCCAGTGATACGTTGAGTACAGACTTCATAGAATTTCCTTTTTTTATCCACGGGGCGATCCCCTGCAAGAACACAGGGCAATATGAAAAAATCGTGCCATGTTTGCAACTTGTTGTTTTATAACAACTGTAGAAACTGGCGATGCACAGCAACGGGCAGGATTCAGCCTGAATGCACCGTTATGGGGCGTCATTTTGGTGCAGGTTTTGTGCACCGCGACGGAAGGTGTTTTTTAACGCAAGAGCCGGTGATAAAACAATCTTTTGTTAACGATTGTGTGAGGAGATTATTACAATTAATTTACTTAGGCGAGTTATGGTGCAGAAAGCTGCACCATAAATGTGCAAAACCCCCCACGAAGGTGGAGGGCTTCAGAGTGGCATGATGAATTACGCGATGTTGGATTCGATAAACCACAGGAATTTATCGAGGTCGCGGGACGCCGCGGTGAAGATATCAGCGGTATCGTCGTCTTTCGCTTCGCTGATGGCCTTACGGACATCGTTCGCCACGATAGCGTAGCGGTCAGCCAGCTCTTTCAGGTGATCCTGAACGTCATGAATATCCAGCGGATAGCTTTTCAGCGGCGTTTTGGTGTTGATAACCTGCGTGGTGCCCAGCGCTACGCCACCAAGCTGAACGGCACGTTCTGCCATGGTATCCAGATGGTCAGTCAGCGCAGTACGGAAGCCATCCAGCATTTCATGGACGGCGATAAAGTTTGCACCGCGCATATTCCAGTGGGCTTGTTTGGTGATCAGTGACAGGTCAATGAACTGGACGACCTGGCGGTTGAGCAGTTCAACCGTGGCTTTCTTGTCACTGTCCGATACATCGTTGCGAGTATAAAGCAGATTAGATGTTTTAGTTTTTACCAGTTTAGCGGTAGCCATAATCTCATATCCTCTTGAAATGTATTATCCCCGATAATTAACGGAAATAAGTATAGCACCGGATCCTGACAGTATGATTCACGCTGTACCTATCGGTTTGATAGCGAAAAATGCATGTCACTGTCAGAAATTAGCTGATATCCACCTCTTTGAGTTTGCTGCTGCCGCGCACCGTTAACGCCGACCCCATCGATGCGGTAACAATCGCCAGCAACGCCATCCACTGGGTAAAGGTGAGCGTTTCGTTGAGGAAAATCATCCCGGAGATCGCCGCCAGCGCGGGCTCCATGCTCATCAGCGTGCCAAAAGTGCGCGTTGGCAGGCGGGTGAGGGCAATCATCTCCAGCGAATAGGGCAGCGCGGTGGAGAGTACCGCAATCGCCAGCCCCAGCGGCAGCAGCGACCACTGCCACAGCGCTTCGCCGGTCTGCATCACGCCAATCGGAACGAATACAATGGCGGCGATCAGCGAGCCTGCGGATACCGTCGCCGCGCCGTGCTCTTCGCCTACCCGTTGACCGGTCAGAATGTACACCGCCCAGCCCGCGCCCGCGCCCAGCGCCAGCGCCGCACCGGGCNGTCCATATAACAGCAACGGCAGGCGCTTTGATTTTTCAAAACGCAGCCGCCATGGCTTAAACACCACCACCAGGATCAGGGTGCCAAGCGCCAGTCGCAGCGCGGTGACGCCCGGCGCGCCGACCAACGGAAACAACGATTTAGCCAGCGATGCGCCGCTCTGTATGGAGCACATTGCAATGATAATTACCAGAATTGGCAGCCAGGCTGGCGTGGTGCGGGACGACCCAGGCATCCTTTCTCCTGTCAGTTTTTGTCAAAGGACGTAAAACCGTCAGTGTAAATGAATTACCCCTCCGCGGTTTAGCGATTGTTGAAAAAAAACCAGCCGGAAAGTCGTAGAATGCCGTCACGCTGTCGGTTTTTTACGCTACCAAATTAGGATTAATCTGGATGAGGTGCGGGTGTAATACTCGCCATAATGGCGTAATATTCCGTAAATTCGCTGATTTATGAAAGGTATAGTCAGTCGTGGAAACGTTTGGTTACATGAAATGGGTCTTTAGACAGCGTAAAGTGGAAAGAGTTTCTTAACAATTTTTGATATATTTAAAACTTAGGATTTACTTGAAGCACATTTGAGGTGGTTATGAAAAAAATTGCATGTCTTTCAGCACTGGCCGCAGTTCTGGCTGTTTCCGCAGGTTCTGCTGTTGCAGGTACTTCTACCGTTACCGGTGGTTACGCTCAGAGCGATATGCAGGGCGTTGCTAACAAAACTAACGGTTTCAACCTGAAGTACCGTTACGAGTTCGACGACAGCAACCCGCTCGGTGTTATCGGTTCCTTTACTTACACTGAAAAAGATCGTACCGAAAACGGCATCTACAACAAAGGCCAGTACTACGGTATCACTGCGGGTCCGGCTTACCGCATCAACGACTGGGCAAGCATCTACGGTGTAGTGGGTGTTGGCTACGGTAAATTCCAGGCGAACGACTTCCCGGCTAGCAAGTCTGACACCAGCGATTACGGCTTCTCCTACGGTGCGGGTCTCCAGTTCAACCCGATCGAGAACGTGGCTCTGGACTTCTCCTACGAGCAGTCTCGCATTCGTAACGTTGACGTTGGCACCTGGATCGCAGGCGTTGGTTACCGTTTCTAATCACGTCGGTGATAATAAAAAATCCGCCTCATGGGCGGATTTTTTTTGCCTGCGATGTCGCGCTTAACGGCTTTTGGTACTGAAGATGTCGGTGCCGAGGTGGTTGTAATCGACCTTCTGCAGTTTGAAATTGGTGATATACACCGCACCGGCTTTCTGCTCAGAGATGAAGCGGTAGCGCGAGGCAATCTCTTTCGCTTTAATGCCCGTCCACTGAGAGAAGAAGTTCAGGAAGTCGTTCGCTGAACGACGCGCTTTCACGATGCGGTGCGATTTATCATCGCTCGACAGCACCATAAACGGCACCTGGAAGTTCTGCTGGAACTTATCGTCATGCGCCAGGTACTGCACTTCTTTGCCGCGCTCTTTAAACGCCAGCCCGTGGTCGGAGAAATAGACCATCGAAAAGCTGTCGCCGGTATTGCGCAGCTGATCGTACAGCTTGCTCAGCAGTTCGTCGGTTTGCGTCATGGTGTAGAGGTAGCACGACGTCTCTTTTGACTGCACAAACTCCGCGTATTTCCCCTGCGTCCGGTCACATGCCTGCGGGTGTGAGCCCATCAGGTGCAGCACAATCAGCTGCGGCTGCGTGCGCTCGGTAGAAAACACCTGGGCGGTCATTTTCAGCAGCGCCTCATCGCGGGTGTTTTTGTCCGCTTCGAAATCGCCGCTTTTGAGAAACTGCACTTCGTCGGCACGTTTAGCGATACTGGCGATGGCGGTGTCGTACTCGCCAATCTGCCCCTGGTTCGAGAACCACCAGGTCTGGAAACCCGCGCGGTTGGCGAGGGTGACGAAGTTATCCTGATACTGCGGTTTGCCGTCGACCACGCGGTTGAGCGTCAGGCCGAGGGACTTCTGCGTCGAGCCGCTGGCGGCAATATAATCGGTAAACAAATAGCCGTTCACGTGGCTGGCGAACGGCGTGTTATCCCAGTGACCGCCAAAGGCACCGAGCGCGTCGCGGCGCGCGCTTTCGCCGATCACCACCACGTAGGTGTGATATTTCGGCTTCACCGCCACGATATTCCACGTGTCTTTCATGCCCGACAGTTCCGCCATCCGCGCCTGTTCATCCAGCACTTCATGGTTGCTGACGATCACGTCTTTCACAAAGCGCAGCGCCGGGTAACCGGTGTCGATCACTTTAAACACGCCGCCCCACGCCAGGTTTTGCACCGGCTGGACGAAAAACGTGCCGGCGCAGAACACCAGCGCCAGTTTTTCCAGTTTTCCCCACGGCTTGCTTTCCGTCACGTTGCGGCGCACGGCAATCACGCCGAGGGCGAAAATAAACACGGCGATAAAATAGCTGTACCATGGGAAAATAGTGAGAATTTCCGTCGACTCTTCCATATTGGTCGAGTGCAGCGCCAGCAGGGTATTGAAGTTTGGTGCGCCGTACGCCTGCGAGAACGGAAAATAGAAAGCCGCGACCAGCGAATATCCCCCGATAAGCACTTTCTGTACGCGCGGAAAAGAACGCCACAGCAGATGCAGGACGCAGGCAAACGCCACTGTATAAAGTGCGCTAAAGGAATAACCCAGCGCGAGGTTAATCAGCAGAGATTGCAGAACATAGAAACCAGTCCACGGGCTTAAGGCCACACCGCGGGCAGCAAGTGAATCTTTCAGGGTTAAATTCATAGGTCACTATCAAAAAAACGCCATGTGCTTCCCCTGGCGTCAAGGGTTAAAACCTGCCGGGATAGTGCGAGAAAAACGAGAAAGGTTCTCAGCTGTATGCCATAAGCCATGCAGGGCTGCACGAAGATAGAGCGGCGCTATAAGAAGGTCAACTACTGATAAGCAAATGTTTTGCGAGGAAGTCTGCAAATCCGTAAAAATCACGCGGATTTTTTGATGCTGACGCCAGTCTGGCAGGGGATTGTGACAAAAAAATGAAGCGGCGTACCGCGACGCCGCTTTTTAGTGTGAAGGTTTATCCGGCTGCGGTTTGTTGTTGATGTAATCACACAACATGTTGAGCAGCATCAGTCGTACTCTAAAAGGAGAGTGAGTAAACACGCGTAAGCACCTCTTCAGTTCGTTCATCGTGACCTCCCGGGACATATGGCTTCTTCAATCCATGAAGACTGTCTGTCTTATATACAGATATAGCACAGGCTATATTATATAGCTATGGCTAACGCGTTAAATTTTTGTGCTATCGGCGCGATCCTTTACAATGGTGCTTCTTTATATGATGCTTTGACGCGTTGCATTAATGGGGAAGTACAATGAGTCGTCGCGAGGGGTCGCCAGTGAAGAAAAAAGTGACGCACCTGGTCAATGTGGAAGAGCACGTTGAAGCCTTTCGCCAGGTGCGCGAGGCGCATCGTCGCGAGCTGATTGATGACTATGTCGAGCTGATTTCCGATCTGATCCGTGAAGTGGGCGAAGCCCGTCAGGTGGATATGGCCGCCCGGTTAGGCGTCTCGCAACCCACCGTCGCCAAAATGCTCAAGCGGCTGGCGAGCGTCGGGCTGATCGAACAGATCCCGTGGCGTGGTGTGTTCCTGACCGCTGAAGGGGAACGACTGGCGGAAGAGAGCCGTATTCGTCACCATATCGTAGAAAATTTCCTGCTGGTGCTTGGTGTCAGCCCGGAGATCGCCCGCCGTGACGCGGAAGGCATTGAGCACCACGTCAGCCAGGAAACCCTCGACGTCTTTCACCAGTTCACCCTCAGGCAGGGGCAACGCTCTGAATGAATCTGCCGTTTTTGCGCGCGCTGGCGCGCGATAGGTTCCTGCATCTGCTGATTGTTATCGGCATCCTGTTAAGTTTTTGGGTTCCCTTTGCCCCGCAAAAATGGCTCGCCGCCATTGACTGGCACACTATTATCACGCTCTGTGGCTTGATGCTGCTCACCAAAGGGGTGGAGCAGAGCGGCTACTTTGACGTGCTCGGGCGAAAAATGGCCCGCCGGTTTGTGACTGAACGGCAAATCGCGCTGTTTATGCTGCTCGCCGCCGCGCTGCTGTCGACTTTTTTAACCAATGACGTCGCACTGTTCATCATCGTGCCGCTCACGTTGACGCTGAAAAAGTGGTGCGCGATCCCGGTCAACCGGCTGATTATTTTCGAAGCGCTGGCGGTCAACGCCGGTTCACTGCTGACGCCCATCGGCAATCCGCAAAACATCCTGCTGTGGGGGCGCTCCGGCCTGTCGTTTACCGCGTTTATTGGCGAGATGTTCCCGCTGGCGCTGGCGATGATGCTGTCGCTGCTGGTGCTGTGCTGGTTCTGTTTCCCGGCGAAAGCGCTGGTTTTTCAGAGTAGCGACCGCACGCCGCAATGGTCGCCGGTTTTAGTCTGGAGCTGTCTGGCGTTTTACCTGGTCTTTCTCATCGCCCTTGAGCTGAAACTGGAGCTGTGGGGGCTGGCGCTGATCGCCGTCGGTTTCCTGCTGCTGGCAAGGCGCGTGGTACTGAGCGTCGACTGGTCATTGCTGCTGGTGTTTGTGGCGATGTTTATCGATGTGCATCTGCTGACGCAGCTTCCCGCGCTGCATTATCAGCTGACCGGCGTGGGTCACTTCTCAGATGGCGGCCTGTGGCTGACGGCCATTGGCCTGTCGCAGTTTATCAGTAACGTCCCATCGACGATTCTGCTACTGAATTACGTGCCGCCGACCACGCTGCTCGCCTGGGCGGTGAACGTCGGCGGGTTTGGGCTATTGCCAGGGTCGCTGGCCAATCTTATTGCGCTACGCATGGCCAACGATCGCCGCATCTGGTGGCGCTTTCACCTCTATTCGCTGCCTGTTCTCGCATGGGCCGCCATCACCGGTTATCTGCTGCTGCAAAGCAGATAAACAGGATCAGGCAAGAAACGGGCAGAAATGCCCCATTCGCAATAATTCACCACTGGCTATAACTATAGGGCACTCGCATCATTCAATTCGAGGAGACTCCTGTGAGATACCAGAAACTAGGCAATACCGGGTTGTTTGTGTCTGAACTGTGCCTCGGCACCATGACGTTCGGTGGTGAAGGCGGCATGTGGGGCAAGATTGGTCAGTTGCGTCAGGCAGAAGCGGAACAACTGGTGGGCAGCGCACTGGATGCGGGCATTAACTTTATCGATACCGCCAACGTCTATTCTGAAGGACGTTCGGAGGAGATCACCGGTCAGGCGCTGAAAAACCTGAAAGTGCCGCGTGAAAATGTGGTGGTGGCAACCAAAGTGTTTGGCGAAACCGGCACCGCGGGCGTCAACTCGCGTGGCAGCTCGCGCTATCACATCATCAATAGCGTCAAAGAGAGCCTGCGCCGTTTGCAGCTGGATCATCTCGATCTCTATCAGCTGCACGGTTTTGATCCGGCAACGCCGATGGAAGAGACGCTCCGCGCACTGGACAGCCTGGTGCAGCAGGGCCACGTGCGTTACGTCGGCGTGTCGAACTGGGCGGCATGGCAAATCATGAAGGCGCTGGGCATTTCCGACAAGCTCGGGCTGGCACGCTTTGTTTCGCTGCAGGCGTATTACACCATCGCCGGGCGAGACCTGGAGCGCGAGCTGGTGCCGATGATGCAAAGCGAAGGCGTCGGGCTGATGGTCTGGAGCCCACTGGCGGGCGGTCTGCTGAGCGGTAAATACGACCGCAACGGGCAGGGCGAAGCCGGTGGTCGCCGACTGGAATTTGACTTCCCGCCGGTGAACAAAGATCGCGCGTTCGACTGCGTGGACGTGATGCGCACCATCGCCGACAGCAAAGGCGTATCCGTCGCGCAAATCGCCCTTGCGTGGCTGTTGCACCAGCCGGTGGTCAGCAGCGTGATTATTGGCGCTAAACGCGCGAACCAGTTACAGGATAACCTGGCCGCAACGGATATTCGCTTCACCGAAGATGAGCTGCAGCAACTGAATGCCGTCAGCGAATTACCGCGTGAATACCCCGGCTGGATGCTGGAGCGTCAGGGGGAATATCGTCGTAATCAACTGGCCGCGAAATAAGCGTAACTGGCGGTGACTATATTTATATATATTTACCGCAATTATGATTAAAGTAAAATATCGATTTACATTGATGAATTAAGTTTTCCTGAAAATATCATGTAGATAATATACATCCTCATAACCCACTGTAATTCAGTGGGTTATTGTTATTTTCGAATCGGGCACGATCCCGATCTATTTCTTTTTCTGACCATTGCAAAAATAATATTCCCGCGCTGGATTGAACCCCTTATTACCAGCAAAAAATAACTCATTCAGGACGGGTAATTGCAATGGAAAAAAGACGAAGCATTCTTTCGTTATGTATCGCCATGGCCTTAAGCGGCAACAGTTTTGCGGCGGATACCAACGACACGACCAAAAACGAACCCCAGACCATCAGCTGCAGCGACGACAGCAGCACACTCAGCACCACCGACAAAGAAAAATACACTTCCCGCCACTGTGATGACGCCGCTGTGGGTCAATCTGCTGGCCGGGTCGATGATCGACATCCAGCTCACCGCGATGGTGATGGACGTGGTGAAAATCGTGCTGATCCCGATTGGTGCCGCCATTCTGCATGACTACCTGAAAACCTACGCCAGCGCCAATGGCCGCCGTGTGGTGCAGGGGCTGGCAGGTATCAGCGCCGTCTGGCTGTTGTACATGATTGCCGGTGGCTGGGATTCGCTGTTCGGCACCGCCAGCGCCGACGCGCAGATGTACGCCGTGGTCCTGAACTTCGTTACCGGTGGCATTATCTGGGCGCTGTTCTACAACTGGCTGTACGGACGCTTCACCAGCATCAAAAACATCATGCCGACCATCTCGATGCTGGGCATTATCTTCTTCACCACCACGGCCGCCGCTGCCGGGCGCGACAATCTGGTGCAGGTCGGTTTCCTGCTCTGCTTCGCCATGCTGATGCATAACCTCGGCGGCTTCTTCATCGGCTACCTGATGAGCCGCTGGATCTTCCGCATGGACGTGCAGTCCGCCCGTACCGTGGCCTTCGAAGTGGGCTTACAGAACGGTGGGATGGCCTCGGGGCTGGCTGCCGCGATGGGCAAACTGGCTACCGTCGGTCTGGCCTCGGCGGTGATGACGCCGCTCGGCAACGTCAGCGGATCACTGCTCGCCAACTACTGGCGTAAGAAAGACGCCCGCGCCGCGAAAGCCGCCGCCGCTGCTGACGCACCGCTGGCCGCGACTGACTCTCTCTCAAAAGGAAAATTATCATGACCACATTGACGTTGCAGCAGGCACGTCGGGCGCAGGAATATGCCCTGACGCTCGCCGAAACCCAGTACAACCAGCGACCGCTCAGCGTGGCGGTGTGCGATGCCACCGGGGAACTGCTGTGCTTTGCCCGCATGGATAACGCGAAACTGCTGACGGTCGAACTGACCCAGCGCAAGGCACACACCAGCAGTCGCATGGGCTGCACCACGCAGGCGTTCCTGCAGCGCCTGCAAAAAGAACAGCTGGATATCAGCTACTTTGCCGACCCGCGCTTTACCGCGCTGCCCGGCGGCGTCCCGGTGATGCGTGACGGTAAATGCCTGGGTGCCGTGGCCGTCGGCGGACTGTCGGCGGTAGAAGATCACGACGCGGCGGTGGCGGTTGCCGCCCTGCTCACAGAGGAAATTGCACAATGAAAAAGATTGCCATGCTGCACACCAGCGCCGCCACCCTCGCCATGATGCAACAGCTGATGGCTGACATCATGCCGCAGGCGGAGGTGATGCACCTTGTTGAAGAATCGATGATCAAGCAGGTGATGAAAGCCGGTGGCGTGACCCCGGCCATCAGCGCGCGCATCGCGGGTTACATTCAGATTGCGGAAAAAGCGGACTGCGAGATTTTCATGACCGCCTGTTCGTCCATCGGTACCGCCGTTGAGCAGTGCCAGTTTATGACGCCGCTGCAGCTGACCCGCATCGACTGCGCGATGGTGGAAAACGCCATTGCACAGGGCCAGCGCATTGCGGTGCTGGCGACGGTCGCCACCACGCTGAAACCGACGCTCAGCTACGTACAACGCAAGGTGCAGGAGAGCGGCAAACCGCGCGAGGTAGTACCGGTACTGATGGAAGACGCATTCCACGCGTTGCTGGCGGGTGACAACGCCACCCATGACCGCATCGTCAGCGAAGGGCTGAAAAACGCCTTTGCCTCAGCGGACGTGATCATGCTGGCGCAGGCGTCAATGGCCCGCGTATTACAACAACTCCCCACCCCGCCAGTGCCGGTGCTGACCTCGCCGGAAAGCGGCGTTCGCTGGCTGAAAGCGCTGGCAGAAGCGTGAGTTAGCTGTTTTTCAAAAACACAAAAGCCTGCCCTTGCGCAGGCTTTTTTATATTCACCGCATGAATGAATAATATATTCAAAATACTCAATCCTTATTTTTTAATTATTTCTACATTTACTGTTTAATATTTATCAGCCCAATAAAAACCCTAAAAATAATCATGTAAATTAACACGTTAACAATAATTACATTATTTTTGCACATTCCCACCCATTTATTCGGTGAACGTTTGCCGTTTTAATATTGCCACGGTGCACACCCACTCCCTTTTATTTTATCCCTCGCACTGTGTGATTTATTCCCAGGAGACATACAATGAACCTCAGGCAGAGAAGTACCCTTTCGATCTGCATTGCTATGGCCTTAAGCGGCAACAGCTTTGCGGCGGAAACAAACGATATTTCTAAAACCGAACCCCAGACCATTAACTGCAGCGATGACAGCACGAAACTCAGCGCCGCCGACAAAGAAAAATATGCCGCACAATGTAAGACCGACGACAACCTGCTTGAATGGGTTGCCGCTGGCGTTGCGGCCGTCGGTGCCGCCGTGGGCATTGCGGTGTACAGCGACGACGATGGCGACAGCCATTCCTCCGCTGACACTGGCCCGACCCCGCCAGACCCGGACCCGACGCCCGATCCCGACCCGACACCCGATCCCGATCCATCACCCACAGTGATGACATACAGCAATGGCGTGACCCTGGATGAGACCACCAAAACCATCACCTTTGACGCCGTTACCGGCCAGAGCGACGGCCCGGTCACCTTTACTTACGTCAAATCCGGNCGACGGTGCGGAAGTAAACAACAACGGCAACACCATCGTCGACGGCGACGGCTCCACCGGTACGGCGGTGACCGGCGATGACGCGGTGGTCAACAACGGTGATACCGCCGCGACGGGCGGCGGCACCGGCACTAAAGTCGATGGCGATAACGCACAAATCAACAACAACGGCAACGCGACGGTGGACGGCAGCGGCTCAACCGGTACAGCGATTACCGGCGACGGCGCGGTGGTCAATAACGGCGCAGCGGCGGCGGTACCGGCACTAAAGTGGACGGTAACGACGCGGTGATTGTGAACACCGGTGACACCACCGCCGACGGTGAAGGCTCCGCAGGCACCATCATCAACGGCGACAACGCCAGTTTCGACCAGCAGGGCGACATTACCGTTACCAACGGCGCGACGGGCATCGCGGTGAACGGTGCGACGGCGAAGATTGATAACAGCGGGACGATTACCGTCAAAGACGCAGGCTCTGTGGGCGTCAGCGTCAGCGGCGACAACGCCAGCTTTAACAACAGCGGAACTATCAACGTCGACACCTCTGCCACGGGTGTGACTATTTCAGGGTTGGCCGCTAACGTTGATTTGAGTGGCGACTTAAATGTTACTGCATCCAATACTGATGGTTTGAATGATGATACTGGCCTGCGTTTCGCGCAGGGTGATGGTTTTATTGGTGTTAATATTACCTCAAATAATACTGCCGACAGCGCAGGGACTGTGCTGATTGATGGTAGCGTTACTGTCAATTCAGAACGTGATATTTCACTTGATGTACCTTATGGTCGAGATCTGGTAGGGGTTGCCGTTAATGGTGATTTTAATAACATTGCTATTAGCGGTACACTGGATGTTAAAGCGACACCATATTACACGGACCAGGCTGCTTATAGTTCGTCACTCTATCAGGATAATGTCACGGGCCTTAACGTATCGGGGAACAATAACACTGTATCCATCGCGGATGGTGTAGATGTGTCCAGCCTTGATACCACCACAGGATGGAATGCCGCTCCTGTAGTGACGGGGATAGACGTAAGCGGTCAGGGCAACAGCGTTAGCATCAGTGGTGAGTCCAGTTACGCAACACGTAGCGGATATAGCAACAATGTGTCATTTGCAAAAGTCAATGATTCGGCATTGTTGACACTGAATGAGGATTCGACTCTCAGTATTGATTCTGAAATGTCATCGTATGCTGCAGTGTTAAACAGCCACGGTATCATTCAAGCCAGTAACAGAAGCCAGGTGCTAAATGAAGGCGAAATTACTAGTGATGCGTTTTATAGTGTGTCACAACTTTCCGTTATTTCTGGCGAATCAGGAAGCACCATCGTCAATACAGCAACCGGGAATATTTCATTAGCTGTCGATCGCAGTGCATATGCACAAGTGGCCTCATATCCCAGTGCGTTGGCAGGTAATTCAGCAACAATAGTTAATGATGGAGCCATTCAGGTAACACAAACCAGCGGTGCGGCTTTTAATGATAAAATGGGCTTTAGCTCAGGTACATTAATTAACTCTGCGTATCAATTTTCTGCAATTTCCGGAAATAACACATCTACCGTTGAAAACAATGGATTCATCACATCTGATGGTGGCAATACATGGGGCATTATCACAACCGCTGACTCTTCTGCAACAAACAGTAATACAGGCGTTATAAGTCATAGCGGAGACTGGAAAACCATTGATGGTTCTTTACTGGACTGTACTTCACTCAATTGCATTGTCGCCTATGGTGGTGCAATGGCCTCAACAACGAGTTCGACTTCTACCAACAATGGTGCTATTGAGGTTATAAACGCGGGAACCGGGATGCTGGCTACCGGAGCAGGAAGCGTGGCGACCAACGCCGGAAGCATCACACTTTCATCAGATCCTACTGTAGGAGAGGATACACCGTGGTTGGTGGCAATGGCGGTTACCAATGGCGGTACCGCCATCAATGATGAAACCGGCGTTATTAACATTAACGCCGATTATGGTCAGGCGTTCTACAACGACGGCACTGGGGTGATTGTTAACTACGGTACCATCTGCGCCGGTGGCGACTGCCAGGACGCGGCGACCTACAACCCGACCGACAGCGCTGTCAGCACCGTCTATGCCGACGGCAGCGTGATGGCGCAGGCGGGTGATACCACGACGCTGACCAATAACGCCCTGATTGACGGCAGCGTCAGCAACGCCGGGACCGTCACCGGGCAGAAAATCGCTCTTACTGATGCAGACGCGGTGCTGACCAACCAGACCGACGCGGTGATTGATTCTGCCATGAACGTCAACGGCGGACAGTTCAGCAACGATGGCACCCTGAACGGGACACTGACGCAGACGGGCGGCACATTCAGCAACAGCGGTGTCTATGCCGGGAAACAAATGGCAATCAGCGGTGGAGCCGTGGTGAACGCCGCTGGCGGCGAAATACACAACGGGGGCAGACTGACAAATAACGCTGCCATTACCAACCACGGTACCTGGTATGCCGACAACGGCCAGGATTTCTGGACAGACAACACCACGCTCAACAATGCCGCAGACGGTACGCTGGTGTTAACCGGCCAGCGGACGTGGCAGGGTGATAATGGCAGTGTCCTGAATAACCAGGGAACGATTACCACTGATGGCAGCCAGGGCAGCAGATCCAGCCTGCGTCTGGGAAACGGTGATAATAACGCCATCATTAACAGCGGTACCATCACGCAGACCGGTGGCAGCGCAGTACTGATTGACGCGCAGGCTGATTATGCCACCCAGAGTACCTTCTGGAACCAGAGCGGGGGTGTGGTGAACTATGACGGCACCTCGACGGCTGTCAACATGAACCACAGCAATACGGTTGCCCTGAATGACGGCACTATCAACCTGTCGCAAAGCAATGCCGTCGCCATGAACGGCAGCAACAATGCTCAGCTGGTGAATAACGGCACCATCAGGGTACGGAAGGTACTGATGCCACCGGCCTTATCGGTATGCAGCTGGATGCCAAATCCACAGCAGACGCGGTGATTGAAAACAACGGTACGATTAACATCTACGCCAGTGATTCATACGCCTTTGCCAATGCCGGTGCGGGCCATGTGGTCAATAACGGCACGGTGTATATCGATGACAGCGTCACCGGCTCTGGTCTGATTTCCCCGGACAGCACCAACACCACGGTGGAAGGGGTGAACGGTAACGACGGCAGCGGCAGCGAAGTGCATTACACCGACTACACCCTGCCAACGCAGCCTTCCAACAGCCTCAACGGTTACGTGGTCGGTACTAACGCCGACGGCAGCGCCGGACAGCTGATGGTCAGCAATGCCAGCATGGACGGGGTCAGCGTCAACACCGGCTTCACC
>NZ_JNGH01000074.1 GCF_001188485.1 Trabulsiella odontotermitis | reverse complement strand
GTTGCTCGGTTTTCAGGTCTACCACGAGGGTATCTTCACTGCAGGTTGGGAAAGTCTGGCATGGCTGGTGGCGCTGCCTTCCGCGATCCTGCTGCTGCGCTGGGACGGCGAACAGCTACCTCGCATGGCCTCGCGAAGTCTGCATTTATCGCTCTTCTGGATGATATTGCTGGCGCTGGCCTGCGAGCTGTTCTGGTTCGTGTGGGCGCTGCCGTGGGGCATGGACGCGTGGATGAGCGGACTCGTGATGGCGGCAGGTGGCGTTATCGTTATGCTGGTGGATGTTGCGATTCGCCGCCAGATCTGGCCGTTCCGGGTCTGGCCTGAAGGCTATGGCGCGCTGGCGATGGCCCCGGTGGCCATTGTGCTGCTGCTGTTGCTGATCGTGGCAAATATGCAGGACGGGGTGGTATTCCAGCAGCAATATCTGCCGCTGATTAACCCGCTGGAAGAAGGCGCGGCGTTCGCGTTGCTGGGGCTGCTGATTTACAGCCGTTTTCCAGTATCGCTCTTCCCACAACGGGTGGCTGCGTTCCGTCGGGGAATGCACATTGTGTTGCTGGCACTGAGCTTCTGGTGGCTGAATGGCTTACTGCTGCGCGCACTGGCGCATTTCGGCGGGATCCCTTGGTATCTGGAAAGCCTGTGGCATTCACGCCTGATTCAGACGACATTCGCGCTCTTCTGGATGCTTACAGCGCTTATTGTCATGTTGCGCGCCACCCGTCGTGCGTCTCGCTACGAGTGGCTGGGTGGCGCGGTGCTGTTGGGCGTGGTGATTGTTAAACTGTTACTGGTGGACAGCGCGCGTGGCGGCGGGCTGGCGCGCGCCATCGCGTTTATTGGTGTGGCGGTACTGGTGCTGATTATCGGTTACTTTTCACCTTTACCGCCGAAAGCGGAAGTGGTCAAAAAAGCAGGAGAAGAAGAATGAAATGGATGAAAGGCGTCGTACTGAGTATGGTGCTGAGCACGTCGGTACCTGCTTTTTGTGCGGAGGTGCCTGCGGAAACACCGCGTGATTATGCCTTTGGCATGACGCTGGAAACGTCATCTTCTGCGCCCTGGTTCCGCATTGATTTACCCCAGCAGGTTTACCAGCAGGTGGCCTGGCCGGATATGCGGGACGTACGCGTTTTTAACCATCAGGGCGAGACGGTTCCGTTTTCGATGGTGGTACAGAAAACGCCTGCCACCGCACCCGAGGCGATTCCCCTGCGGGTATTCCCGCTGACGGCGTCGCCGGTCGGTGTAAGAAGTACCGACAGGCGCGCGTCGGAAACCATGGTGCTTCGTTCGTCAAGTGGCGTGGTTGTTCGTCTGGAAAGCGAGGCTGCAAGAAATGCCGGACAGAGCTATTTACTGGCGCTGCCGGACAAGCCTATGGATTCGCGCTATATCTCGCAGATCCAACTGGACTGGAAAACCCCGGCGGGCAACTGGCAAGGGAACGTGCGGCTCTATTCCAGCCGCGATCTGAACGACTGGACGCTGCAGGACGATGCGGGAACGTTGATGGATCTGACCAGCGGCACCGACCGTCTGAAGCTGGATCGCCTCAGTCTTTCAGGGACGATGTCCTCAGAGGGTACGCGCTACCTGCTGCTGGTGTTTGCTGAACAAACTCCGCCGCTGACGCTGACCGGCGCGTTGGCGCTGCCACGCAACCGGGCGCAGGAAAACGACCAGATCGTGCTGGAAAGCGCGGAAAAACGGGTATCTGAAAACGAAGCCATTTACCAGTGGGCACAGCCGCAGCCGTTGACGTCGATCGCCTTTGAACTGGCGAATGGTTCAGTGCTGCCGGTAGAGCTTGCCTGGCGCAGTACGGAAAAAGGGGAGTGGCAGCCCTTAACGAAACAGGTGCTCTATTCGCTGGATCACCGCAGTTCTGAGCCGTTCCCGATGCAGGAAAAGGTGGTGCAGGCGGTACGTCTGACGACGGTTAACGCCCATTTGCCGGAGACGCTGCCGGACATTTCCGGACGCCGCGATCGGTTAACGGTGGTCTTTAATGCACAGGGCAACGCGCCTTATATGCTCGCCTGGGGGAACCGTGCGGCGAAACCGGCCAGCGTGTCGATGAAAATGCTGATCCCTGAGGCGCTGGAGAACGCCTGGCCGCTGGAGGCGATTCCGTATGCCGGGATGCTGGAACCGGTCGCTCTCGGCGGTGAGGAGCGTCTGACCGCGACTTCAGAAGCGGAACGCGCCAGCCAGTGGCAAACGGTGCTGGNNTCGCAATGCGAGCCTTTTCGTCAACGTCGCCGATTACAGGCTGGAGACGTTTTCGCTCAGGTATTTAGCAACGCCGTCCGGAGACGCGTTCATGCCTTCTTTCCCTTTTTCCCACTGAGCCGGGCACACTTCGCCGTGCTCTTCGTGGAACTGCAGCGCGTCAACCATACGCAGCATTTCGTCGATGTTACGACCCAGCGGCAGGTCGTTAACCACCTGATGACGCACGATGCCGTTTTTGTCGATCAGGAAAGAACCACGCAGCGCAACACCTTCGTCCGGGTGTTCGATGCCGTAGGCTTTCTGGATTTCACGCTTAACGTCAGCAACCATGGCGTATTTCACTGCACCGATGCCGCCTTTGTCGACAGGGGTGTTGCGCCATGCGTTGTGGACGAACTCAGAGTCAAAAGAAACGCCAACGACTTCAACGCCGCGTTTCTGGAATTCTTCGTAACGTTTGTCAAATGCGATCAGTTCAGACGGGCAGACGAAGGTGAAGTCCATCGGCCAGAAGAACACAACCGTTGCTTTACCATTGGTGTGCTGTTTGAAGTTAAATTTCTCAACAATTTCGCCGCTACCAAGGACAGCTGCAGCAGTAAAGTCAGGAGCCGGACGAGTAACCAGAACCATGGGGTTCTCCTTTACATTTATAAGGTTAATGGAACGCAACGCGGGCCAGTATAGAGAGTGGTATTGGTAAGCTCAACGTGATGCTGACAATCAATGAGACAGGTTTTGCCTATCAATCGATTTCAAAAACACCTGTACGATATCGAATTTGTGATAAAGCGCAAGCCTTAAAGTGCTCTTTCTTTTGCCTGCGCCATCATGCGCGGGTAGAACTGCCAGAAACGGTTTTCCAGTTCGTCGTAATGCGTATCCAGATCGTGCCAGGAATCGCGCAATGCTTCCAGGCGCGGTCGACGACTTGCCATACCGTTTAATACGCGCTGAATAAATTCCATTTCACGATAGCGCTCGAGCCAGCGCTCTGACCACAGATATTCGTTCAGATTGACAAACCGTGGCGGGGAATCCGGCAGGATCACGCTCACCTGCGCATGGGCGTAGCGCACGAATTCCGCCAGCGGCATCTCCGGTGACAGCTGTTCCCAGTGACGCGACAGAAAATGATCCCACATGACATCCAGCGTAATCGGCGCCACGCGGCGCGTTTGCGGACGAAACCAGTCGCGCGCTTCTTTGACTTCCGGCAGGTTATCGGTCAGCACGTCAATACGGCGGTGCATATGGATGCCGTCCACCACATCATCCGGGTAGAGCTCGTCAGGATTGCCGCGCACAAAGTCGGCAAGCAGATTGCCGGACAGTGAGCTGTCGGCGAGGTGGGCGAGATGTAAATGTGCAAGAAAATTCATGAGTATCTCTGTCCGGTAACGGCTAAGTGTTGCAGCGAAGGGGCGCGAGCACTAGACTAAGCCGCCTGTTTTTAAGTCACGAGTCTACGTCATGCGTGTTGCCGATTTCTCCTTTGAATTGCCCGAATCCCTGATTGCCCACTATCCACAGCCTGAGCGCAGTAGTTGCCGCTTGTTATCGCTGGATGGGCCGACGGGCGCGCTGACGCACGGTACTTTCACCGATTTGCTCGACAAGCTCAACCCTGGTGATCTGCTGGTCTTTAATAATACCCGCGTGATCCCGGCGCGCCTGTTTGGCCGTAAAGCCAGTGGCGGCAAGATTGAAGTGCTGGTCGAACGCATGCTCGATGATAAACGTATTCTGGCACATATTCGCGCCTCTAAAGCGCCAAAACCCGGCGCAGAACTGCTGCTGGGTGACGATGAAAGCATTAATGCAACAATGGTGGCCCGTCACGACGCGCTGTTTGAAGTGCAGTTTAACGACGAGCGCCCGGTGCTGGATATTCTCAACAGTATCGGTCACATGCCGCTGCCGCCGTACATTGACCGCCCTGACGAAGACGCCGACCGCGAGCTGTACCAGACCGTGTACAGCGAAAAACCGGGTGCGGTCGCCGCACCGACCGCGGGGCTGCATTTTGATGAACCGCTGCTGGCGCGTCTGCGCGAGAAGGGCATCGAAATGGCGTTTGTGACCCTGCACGTGGGCGCAGGCACTTTCCAGCCAGTGCGGGTCGACAGCATCGAAGAGCACATCATGCACTCCGAATATGCCGAAGTGCCGCAGGATGTGGTGGATGCGGTGCTGGCGGCGAAAGCGCGCGGCAACCGCGTAGTGGCGGTGGGCACCACCTCCGTCCGTTCGCTGGAAAGCGCGGCGCAGGCGGCAAAAGAGGCGCTGATTGCGCCGTTCTTTGGCGATACGCAGATCTTTATTTATCCGGGTTATCAATATCAGGTGATCGATGCGCTGGTCACCAACTTCCATTTGCCGGAATCGACGCTCATCATGCTGGTTTCCGCCTTTGCGGGCTATCAGCACACCATGAACGCCTATCAGGAAGCGGTTAAGACGAAATATCGCTTTTTTAGTTACGGCGATGCGATGTTTATCACGTACAATCCGCAAGCCATTACTGAACGTGTCGGGGAATAATGCCGCGGCACAGGTTTAATCATCAGACTGTCTCTCTGATGCAGGAGAAATGTAGTGAAATTTGAACTGGATACGACCGACGGTCGCGCACGCCGTGGCCGCCTGGTGTTTGATCGTGGCGTAGTGGAAACGCCTGCTTTTATGCCTGTCGGGACTTACGGTACAGTGAAAGGCATGACGCCGGAAGAAGTCGAAGCAACCGGCGCGCAAATTATTCTCGGCAATACCTTCCACCTGTGGCTGCGCCCGGGGCAGGAGATCATGAAGCTGCACGGCGATCTGCACGATTTCATGCAGTGGAAAGGGCCGATCCTCACCGATTCCGGCGGTTTCCAGGTCTTCAGCCTTGGCGATATCCGGAAGATCACCGAGCAGGGCGTGCATTTTCGCAACCCGATCAACGGCGATCCGATTTTCCTCGATCCGGAAAAATCGATGGAAATTCAGTACGATCTCGGTTCCGACATCGTGATGATCTTCGACGAATGTACACCGTATCCGGCGGACTGGGATTACGCTAAACGTTCAATGGAAATGTCCCTGCGTTGGGCGAAACGCAGCCGCGACCGCTTTGACGGGCTGGGCAATAAAAACGCGCTGTTCGGCATCATTCAGGGCAGTGTTTACGAAGATTTACGCGATATCTCCGTCAAAGGTCTGGTAGAGATTGGCTTTGATGGCTACGCTGTCGGCGGTTTGGCTGTGGGTGAGCCGAAGGCAGATATGCATCGCATTCTGGAACATGTCTGCCCGCAGATCCCGGCGGATAAACCACGATACCTGATGGGCGTGGGTAAACCGGAAGACCTGGTGGAAGGTGTTCGTCGCGGCATTGATATGTTCGACTGCGTAATGCCGACGCGCAATGCCCGTAACGGTCATCTTTTTGTTACC
Organism: Trabulsiella odontotermitis; assembly: GCF_001188485.1. Taxonomy (GTDB): domain Bacteria; phylum Pseudomonadota; class Gammaproteobacteria; order Enterobacterales; family Enterobacteriaceae; genus Trabulsiella; species Trabulsiella odontotermitis_A. Next base: position 77,860 of record NZ_JNGH01000074.1, on the reverse strand, counting down.
GATGGTGTGGTGAAAATCCGTAACGCCGTGCATAAAAGCGACACCAGCCCGCTTGATTCCGAGTGTGATTGCTATACGTGTCGCAATTATTCACGCGCTTACTTGCATCATCTCGACCGTTGCAACTGCGCTACTATCAGCGCTTAATGGCGGGTTTACGCAAGGCTATTGAAGAGGGTAAATTAGAGAACTTCGTGGCCGATTTTTACCAACGACAGGGTCGACCCGTTCCACCTTTGAACGTTGATTAATTTTAATAATGAGGGAATTTGAATGAGCTTTTTTATTTCTGATGCGGTAGCGGCAACCGGAGCGCCGGCGCAGAGCAGCCCGATGTCTCTGATCCTGATGCTGGTGGTGTTCGGTCTGATCTTCTACTTCATGATTTTGCGCCCACAGCAGAAACGTACTAAAGAGCACAAAAAGCTGATGGACTCCATCGCTAAAGGTGATGAAGTGCTGACCAACGGTGGTCTGGTGGGTCGCGTAACCAAAGTGGCTGAAAACGGCTACATTGCTATCGCCCTGAACGACACCACTGAAGTGGTTATCAAACGTGACTTCGTAGCCGCCGTTCTGCCGAAAGGCACGATGAAGGCGCTGTAATCTTAAGTTTTCCCAAAGGGAACTGCCGTGTTAAACCGTTATCCTTTGTGGAAGTACATCATGCTGGTCGTCGTGATTCTCGTCGGCCTGCTTTACGCACTTCCCAACCTGTATGGTGAGGATCCGGCTGTTCAAATCACTGGCGCGCGCGGCGTCGCCGCCAGTGAGCAAACGCTGATCCAGGTCCAGAACACCTTAAAAGAAGAAAAAATTACCGCTAAGTCTGTGGCACTGGAAGAGGGCGCAATTCTTGCGCGCTTCGACTCCACTGACGTCCAGCTGCGCGCTCGTGAAGCGCTGGTGGGCGTGCTGGGTGATAAATACGTCGTGGCGCTGAACCTGGCTCCTGCGACCCCGCGCTGGTTAGCTGCACTGCACGCGGAGCCGATGAAACTCGGCCTCGACCTGCGTGGCGGCGTTCACTTCCTGATGGAAGTGGATATGGACACCGCGCTCGGGAAACTGCAGGAACAGAATATTGATGGCCTGCGCAGCGACCTGCGCGAAAAAGGCATTCCGTATACTACCGTTCGCAAAGAGGCAAATTACGGCCTCAGCATCACGTTCCGCGACAGCGCGGCACGTTCTCAGGCGATTGACTATCTGGCGCCGCGTCACCGCGACCTGGTGATCACCAGCCAGGGCGACAACCAGCTGCGTGCGGTGATGGCCGACGAACGTCTGAAAGAAGCCCGTGAATACGCCGTTCAGCAGAACATCAACATTCTGCGTAACCGTGTAAACCAGCTGGGCGTTGCTGAGCCGGTGGTACAGCGTCAGGGTGCTGACCGTATTGTGGTTGAGCTGCCGGGTATTCAGGATACCGCGCGTGCTAAAGAAATCCTCGGCGCGACCGCGACCCTGGAATTCCGTCTGGTGAACACTAACGTCGATCAGTCTGCCGCAGCATCTGGCCGTGTACCGGGCGATTCCGAAGTGAAATCCACCCGTGAAGGTCAGCCGGTTGTCATGTACAAACGCGTGATCCTGACCGGTGACCATATCACCGACTCCACCTCCAGCCAGGATGAGTACAACCAGCCGCAGGTGAACATTTCGCTCGACAGCGCCGGTGGTAACATCATGTCTAACTTCACCAAGGACAATATCGGTAAACCGATGGCGACCCTGTTCGTGGAGTATAAAGACAGCGGTAAGAAAGATGCCAACGGTCGTGCGGTGCTGGTGAAAGAGGAAGAGGTGATTAACATCGCTAATATCCAGTCTCGACTGGGTAACAGCTTCCGCATCACCGGTATCAATAACCCGAACGAAGCGCGCCAGCTGTCGCTGCTGCTGCGTGCGGGCGCGCTGATTGCACCGATTCAGATCGTCGAAGAACGTACCATTGGCCCAACCCTGGGTCTGCAGAACATTCAGCAGGGCCTCGAAGCCTGTCTGGCGGGTCTGGTGGTCTCTATCATCTTCATGATCTTCTTCTATAAGAAGTTTGGTCTGATTGCCACGAGCGCGCTGGTGGCGAACCTGATCCTGATCGTGGGTGTGATGTCGCTGCTGCCTGGCGCCACGCTGAGTATGCCGGGTATAGCGGGTATCGTGCTCACCCTTGCGGTGGCGGTCGACGCCAACGTACTGATCAACGAACGTATCAAAGAAGAGTTGAGCAACGGGCGGACGATCCAGCAGGCTATCGACGAAGGTTATCGCGGGGCGTTTAGCTCGATTTTCGATGCGAACATCACGACGCTGATTAAAGTTATCATCCTGTACGCTGTCGGTACCGGGGCCATTAAAGGCTTCGCGATCACGACCGGTATCGGTGTCGCAACGTCTATGTTTACCGCCATCGTCGGTACCCGCGCCATCGTAAACCTGTTGTACGGCGGCAAGCGCATTAAAAAGCTGTCTATCTGAGGAGTGCGTTGTGGCACAGGAATATACAATTGAACAATTGAACCACGGCCGTAAAGTCTGGGACTTTATGCGCTGGGACTACTGGGCTTTCGGCATCTCAGGTTTGCTGCTCGTGCTGGCTATCGTCGTGATGGGCGTACGCGGGTTCAACTGGGGTCTCGATTTCACCGGTGGTACGGTTATCGAAATCACGCTGGAAAAACCAGCGGATATGGACCAGATGCGTCAGGCGCTGGAAAAAGCAGGCTTTGCTGAACCGCAGTTGCAGAATTTTGGCAGCAGCCGCGACATCATGGTGCGTATGCCGCCAGAGCATGACGCGAGCGGCAGCCAGGCGCTGGGCAGCAAGGTGGTGAGCGTGATCAACGAATCCACCAGCCAGAACGCGACAGTGAAGCGTATTGAGTTCGTCGGCCCGAGCGTCGGCGCTGATCTCGCTCAGACCGGCGCAATGGCGCTGATGGCAGCACTGTTGTCGATCCTGGTTTACGTCGGCATTCGCTTTGAATGGCGTCTGGCGGCAGGGGTGGTTATCTCGCTGCTGCACGATGTGATCATTACGCTTGGCGTGCTGTCGCTGTTCCATATCGAAATCGACCTGACCATTGTGGCATCGCTGATGTCGGTCATCGGTTACTCGCTGAACGACAGCATCGTGGTTTCCGACCGTATTCGTGAGAACTTCCGCAAAATTCGTCGCGGAACGCCGTACGAAATCTTTAACGTGTCGCTGACCCAGACGCTGCACCGTACGTTGATCACCTCCGGGACCACCTTGATGGTTATCCTGATGCTTTATCTCTTCGGTGGTCCGGTGCTGGAAGGCTTCTCGCTGACCATGCTGATCGGTGTCACCATTGGTACCGCATCGTCCATCTACGTGGCCTCGGCGCTGGCACTGAAGCTCGGCATGAAGCGTGAGCACATGCTGCAGCAGAAAGTCGAGAAAGAAGGGGCGGATCAGCCGTCCATTCTGCCGTAACCACCTGAAAACGTTCTGCATAAAATCCCGGTCACCTGATCGGGATTTTTTTTGCACACTCCTGACACTATGCTGTCAGGAGCCCTGTCGTAGACTCCAGTTGTTCCCACACAACAACTGGAGTCACTATGAAAAACATCATCAACTGGTTTGAAATTCCTACTGTCGATCTGAAGCGCGCGATGGCGTTCTATGAGTCGGTCATGCAGCTTTCGCTGCGCTATGAAAATATGTCGAACGTTGAGATGGCGGTGTTTCCGTACCAGGATCCCGCGACCGGCGGCGCGCTGGTGAAATTCGAACATTTCACGCCCTCGGCACAGGGTTGTATTATCTATTTACATACCAGCGATCTGAACGCGACGCTGGAGCGGGTGACCGCCGCCGGTGGTGAGTGCGTCTTTGGCCCGCTGGAACTGCCAGAGGATATTGGCTCCATCGCTCTGTTTATGGACAGCGAAGGCAACCGCATTGGCCTGCATCAGCCGCCGCTTTAACTTCTGACCCGGAGAGACCATGTCCCGACGCGCCGACCGACTGTTTCAGATTGTGCAGATCCTGCGTGGCAGGCGGCTGACCACGGCGGCGCTGTTGGCGGAGCGTTTAGGCGTCTCCGAACGGACGATTTATCGCGATATCCGCGATCTGTCTATCTCCGGCGTGCCGGTGGAAGGCGAAGCGGGCAGCGGTTACCGGTTGATGGACGGTTTTGATTTGCCGCCGCTGATGCTGACCACTCACGAGTCAGAAGCGCTGATTGTGGCGATTCGACTGCTGAAAACCTGGGGTGGTGAGATGCTGTCGCAGTCGCTGGAATCGGCGCAGGAGAAGATCCTGGCGATACTGCCGGAAGAGAGTCGGCGTAAAGCGGAGCAAACGCGCATTTTCGCGCCGGATCTCGGCCTGCAGTCGCATTCCCGCAGCGTGTTTGATCAAATCCATCACGCTATTTCTGCGCAACAGGTGCTGGCGCTGCACTACCGTGATGAGTCCGGGCAGCTCTCGTGGCGCAACGTACAACCGCTGGGGCTGTTTTTCTGGNGGCGAGCACTGGCTGCTGGTGACCTGGTGCGAACGGCGGGAGGATTATCGCTGTTTTCGTCTCGATCGCTGCCTGAATATCACCACGCTCGACAGGCGTTTCAGTGAACGGGCAGACCGCTCGCTCAGCGATTTTTTACGCAAGGTGAAGCGGGTCGAAACGCATTAAAAAAGCCAGCGCGAAGGCTGGCTTTTTGGGCAGGGCGGGGATTAGAAGTTGTAACCCACCACCAGGTAGCCACCCCAGCCGGTAGAGCGAACGCTGAAGTCGCCTTTACCGAAGTTCAGGCTGGCATCGTCCGCCCACTGACCGCCGTTGTGCCAGTAACGGGCAACAACCGAGTAATGCCAGTGATCGTAGTTCAGCGCCAGGATGTGGCTGGAGGCGATGGAATCGCTGGTGCGCGCGTGCTTCCCGTTGTTGTCATAGAAGGTGTCGTCGCCCAGATCTGAACCCCAGTCAAAGTTGGTGAAGCCGATGTAGCTCAGTTGGCCGCCCCACAGTTGGGTGATCGGCACAAAGTATTTCACTTTGAAACGGTAGCCATCCCACTCGTTTTCGTTAGAAGCGCCGTAGTTCTGCCACTGGTATTTCGCATACACGTTCAGGGACAGGCTCATTGGCAGACCGGTTTCCACATCGGTACCCAGACCCATGTACCAGGTGCTCTGCTCCTGAGAATCGTTGCGACCCATATCGTAGATATAGTTGTTAGCGAAATACCACTCTTTGAACGGACCAAACGCCAGGCTGGTGCCGGTCAGCTTATCGATGGAGAAACGCGGTTCGATTTCCATAAACAGCGGAGAACCGTTGTTCCAGATACCTTTTGCTTCGGTGTTACCGCCGAAGAAAACCGGTGCATCGATGTAACCATAGAAATCAAACCAGTCTTTTTTGGCGAAGGCTTCATATTCCAGGTAGGTATCGTTGCGGATCAGCGGTCCAAAGCGGGTGTGGTAGCTGCCTACCACATTAACGCTCTGGTGCCACCAGTCGGAGACATACTCCGGTTTGTCGGTTTCTGCCGCGCTGGCAGTGAAAGAGGCGGAAAGCGCCAGTGCAGCACCGGCTGCCAGTAATGTTTTTTTCATCATATTAGCCACTGATTAAAACCCCTGAGGAGGGAGTTATTAGAGTTGTTTTAACGTTTCTGAATGTTTCGTGTTTCTGGGTGCCTATTATAGAAATCATTGCTCACAAAAATATGTCTTGTTTCACAGATCTCTCATTCACGTAATCGATTGCGTTCACGTTTGCGTGCTTTGGCTGGCCGGGATTGTACTGAGATTGTTAAATGTTGCCAAATGTTCGCTGCGGAAAAGCGACATTTCTTCTGAGTTATTGCTGAATATTTACGCAGCGAGAACCGGATGGCGGTGGGGCCATCCGGTGATGGGGAAAAGCGGTTAAGGCTGAACCGCAGGCTGGATGTCGTGGATGCGCACGAAACCTAACTGCTCCGGCGAAATGCCGTTAAGCTGAAGCGGAATATTCACATCGCTCGGTGCCAGTACGCTGGCCGGGGCGTTGATCAATTGATTCTGTACGTTAACTTCCTGGAAGCTTTCCGTGGTGCCCTGAATCTGCCCCCACTCAACGGTGCCGCTAAAGGCCGGCAGCGGATCGTTCGATTCACCCTGAATACGCAGCGTCACCCGGGTGCCCTGGGCGTTTTGCGCCGCGTTCAATAGTGACATCCGCAGGGTGCCGATCTGGCTCTCGAGTCGCGCGGGGGTGTTAGAACCCGGCAACAAATAAACGCCGTTGCTGGACTGCGCATTTAGCCGATTCTGCTGCGTAATTTTTACCGTTTCCTTATTGAGCTGCGTCATCTCTTTGTTCAGCGTGCTCACACTTTGATGCAATTGACGCACTTCGCTTTGCTGTGCGCAGGCGCTGAGGGAAAAGAGGCTTCCCACCAGGAGAATTCTTAGGTAACGTCTTGTCTTCATCTCATTTTTCCTTGAAACACTCGTTGGCTTAATGGTAGCCAGCAAAGCGCTTTCTGGCATCTGCTGTTTGTCTCAAAACGCGCTCTTCCTTTGTTGTCGGGTCAGAACAGGGTAAAATGGATTTCAGTTAATTCCACAGTCAGGACGCGCTATGCATTGCCCATTTTGTTTCGCCGTAGATACAAAAGTTATCGATTCACGCCTGGTGGGTGAAGGCTCGTCGGTTCGTCGCCGTCGGCAGTGTCTGGTGTGCAACGAACGTTTCACCACCTTTGAAGTGGCTGAACTGGTTATGCCGCGTGTGGTGAAAAGCAATGACGTGCGTGAGCCGTTTAATGAAGACAAATTGCGCAGCGGCATGCTGAAAGCGCTGGAAAAGCGTCCGGTCAGCTCCGATGACGTCGAAATTGCGCTCAACCATATTAAATCGCAATTGCGCGCCTCCGGCGAACGCGAAGTGCCGAGCAAAATGATCGGCAATCTGGTGATGGAGCAACTGAAGAAGCTCGATAAAGTCGCCTATATCCGCTTTGCCTCGGTTTACCGCAGCTTTGAAGATATTAAAGAGTTCGGCGAAGAGATCGCCCGTCTACAGGATTAAGCCATGTCGGATGAAATTTACATGGCGCGTGCGCTGAAACTGGCGCAGCGCGGTCGTTTCACCACGCATCCCAATCCTCAGGTAGGGTGTGTGATTGTTAATCATGGCGAGATTGTCGGCGAAGGTTTTCACTATCGCGCGGGTGAACCGCATGCCGAAGTGCACGCGCTGCGCATGGCGGGGGAGAAAGCCAAAGGCGCGACGGCGTACGTCACGCTGGAACCATGCAGCCATCACGGGCGCACGCCGCCGTGCTGCGACGCGTTAATTGCCGCAGGCGTGTCGCGGGTAGTCGCCGCGATGCAGGATCCTAACCCGCAGGTGGCCGGTCGCGGTCTGCACCGCCTGAAACAGGCGGGCATTGAGGTCAGCCACGGGCTGATGATGAACGACGCCGAAGCGCTGAACAAAGGCTTCCTCAAGCGCATGCGCACCGGTTTCCCCTATATTCAGCTCAAACTTGGCGCGTCGCTCGACGGTCGCACCGCGATGGCCAGCGGCGAAAGCCAGTGGATCACCTCGCCTGCCGCGCGCCGTGACGTGCAGCGTCTGCGCGCGCAAAGCCATGCCATTCTTACCACCAGCGCCACCGTGCTGGCAGACGACCCGGCGCTCACCGTGCGCTGGGAGGAATTAGACAGCCAGACTCAGTCCATGTACCCGCGTGAAAACCTGCGCCAGCCGCTGCGCATCGTGCTCGACAGACTGGGGCAGGTGACGCCGGAACACCGCATTGTGCAGCAAGCCGGGGAAACCTGGCTGGTGCGCGCCCAGGACGATACCCGTAACTGGCCGGCAAACGTTCGCTCGCTGCAGATGTCTGAGCATAACGGTCATCTTGACCTGGTGCTGTTGATGATGCAGCTGGGTAAAGCGCAAATAAACAGTCTGTGGGTGGAAGCGGGCGCGACCTTTGCCGGGGCTTTGCTGCAGGCAGGTCTGGTGGATGAGCTGATTGTCTATCTTGCGCCTACACTGTTAGGCAATGATGCCCGTGGATTATGCGCGCTGCCGGGGCTTGAGAAACTGGCCGATGCCCCCCATTTGAAATTCAACGAGATACGACAGGTCGGCCCCGATCTGTGTCTGCATTTGTCGGCTGCGACATAAAGTAAGCAGCGCACAAAAGATTATGATAAAATCCGCCCCCCTGCGGGGCCATAATGAACCCGTAAAGGAAAAGTATGAACATTATCGAAGCACCCGTTGCTACTCCGAACGCCCGCGTTGCCATCACCATTGCGCGTTTCAATAACTTCATCAACGACAGCCTGCTGGACGGCGCGATTGACGCCCTGAAACGTATTGGTCAGGTCAAAGATGAAAATATTACCGTGGTGTGGGTGCCTGGTGCGTACGAACTGCCGCTGGCGGCGAGCGCCCTGGCGAAAAGCGGTAAATATGATGCGGTCGTTGCGCTGGGTACGGTTATCCGCGGCGGTACGGCTCACTTCGAATATGTGGCCGGTGGTGCGAGCAATGGCCTGGCGCACGTCGCTCAGGATTGCGATATCCCGGTTGCTTTCGGTGTCCTGACCACTGAAAGCATTGAACAAGCCATCGAACGTGCTGGCACAAAAGCCGGTAACAAAGGTGCAGAAGCTGCACTGACCGCGCTTGAAATGATTAATGTATTGAAAGCCATCAAGGCCTGATTTTTTTGTAAGGGGAATTCCGTGAAACCTGCTGCTCGTCGCCGCGCCCGTGAATGTGCCGTCCAGGCGCTTTACTCCTGGCAGTTGTCCAAAAACGACATCGCTGATGTTGAATACCAGTTCCTGGCGGAACAGGACGTTAAAGATGTTGACGTCGTGTATTTCCGTGAACTGCTGACCGGAGTGGCGACTAACAGTGCGTATCTCGACGGCCTGATGAAGCCGTATCTGTCCCGTCTGCTCGAAGAGCTGGGTCAGGTCGAGAAAGCGGTGCTGCGTATTGCGCTGTTCGAACTGTCTAAACGCGATGATGTGCCGTACAAAGTGGCTATCAACGAAGCCATCGAACTGGCGAAAACCTTCGGTGCGGAAGACAGCCACAAGTTCGTTAACGGCGTGCTGGATAAAGCAGCCCCGGTAATTCGCCCCCACAAAAAGTAATCGACAGGCCGGGGATTGAGAGCTTGCTCTCCATCTCCGGCTTTTTTATTTCTTCTGCTGAGGCATAACGTATGGCATGCGGTGAATTTTCCCTGATTGCCCGTTATTTTGATCGCGTGAGAAGCTCTCGTCTCGACGTCGATACAGGCATCGGCGACGACTGCGCTCTCCTCAATATTCCGGACAAACAAACGCTGGCGATCAGCACAGACACGCTGGTTTCTGGTATCCATTTCTTACCCGATATCGATCCTGCCGATCTGGCGTATAAAGCGCTGGCGGTGAATTTAAGCGATCTGGCGGCGATGGGCGCCGATCCGGCGTGGCTGACGCTGGCGCTGACCCTGCCGAAGGTCGATGAGCCCTGGCTGCAGGCCTTTAGCGACAGCCTGTTCGAACAGCTTAACTACTACGATATGCAGCTGATTGGCGGCGACACCACGCGTGGTCCACTCTCCATGACGCTCGGCATTCATGGTTATGTACCGGTTGGCCGCGCCCTGAAACGCTCAGGGGCCAAACCGGGCGACTGGATCTGCGTCACCGGCACGCCGGGCGACAGCGCGGCGGGGCTGGCGATTCTGCAGGATCGGCTGAAGGTGGCGAATGCGGAAGACGCCCGCTATCTGAAGCAGCGCCATCTGCGGCCAACGCCGCGTATTCTGCATGGCCAGGCGCTGCGCGATCTCGCAAGCTCAGCCATCGATCTTTCCGACGGCCTGATCTCCGATCTTGGCCACATACTTAAAGCCAGCCGCTGCGGCGCACGGATCGATCTCAATGCGATACCGTATTCCGACGCGATGCAACGCCATGTTGATCCTGAGCAGGCACTGCGCTGGGCGCTGTCCGGCGGCGAAGATTACGAGCTGTGCTTTACGGTGCCGGAGCTGAACCGCGGCGCGATGGACGTTGCTGTCGGGCATTTAGGCATCCCTGTTACCTGCATCGGGCAAATCAGTGCGGAAGTGGAAGGACTGCATTTCCAGCGCGATGGCAAAAATATCACGCTGGACTGGAAAGGGTACGATCATTTTGACTCGCTCTAAAGATGTTGCCAAAAGCCGCCTGAATTTGCTCAATCCATGGCATTTACTGGCAACAGGATTCGGCAGTGGCTTAAGCCCGGTGGTACCTGGCACCATGGGATCGCTGGCGGCGATCCCGTTCTGGTATCTGATGACGTTTTTGCCGTGGCAGCTCTATTCGCTGGTGGTGATGCTGGGGATCTGTATCGGCGTCTATCTCTGTCACCAGACGGCGAAAGACATGGGTGTCCACGACCACGGCAGTATTGTCTGGGATGAGTTCATCGGTATGTGGATCACGCTGATGGCGCTGCCCACCAATGACTGGCAGTGGGTGGTGGCGGGGTTTGTGATTTTCCGGATCCTGGATATGTGGAAACCGTGGCCGATCCGCTGGTTCGATCGCAACGTCCACGGCGGGATGGGGATCATGGTGGATGACATTGTCGCCGGGATACTCTCTGCCGGGATTTTGTATCTGATTGGCCATCACTGGCCGATTGGGCTGTTTTAAGTCATAACGCCCTCTCCGCTGGAGAGAGGGCGAAATGTTTATTTAAATCCCACTACCGGGTGCGGCTGGTACGGCGTTTCCAGCTCGGCGATCTGCTCCGGTTTCAGCGTGATATCGACCGCATTCAACAACTCATCAAGCTGTTCTTTCCGCGACGTACCAATAATCGGCGCTGCCACGCCCGGTTTGCTCAGTAGCCATGCCAGCGCGACCTGCGCGCGGGTAGCCCCTAAATCTTCAGCAATACCCGCCAGCCGTTCCGCGATTTGCGCGTCGTTATCTTCCGTGGTGCTGTACAGCGTTTTACCGAATTCATCAGACACCAGTCGCGCGGTGGTTTCGCCCCAGGGGCGGGTTAAGCGACCACGCGCCAGCGGGCTCCACGGGATCACCGCCACGCCTTCTTTGTAGCACAGCGGCAGCATCTCCCGCTCTTCTTCACGGTAAATCAGGTTGTAGTGATCCTGCATGGTGACGAAGGGCGCCCAGCCGTTCTGCGCCTGTAGAGCGAGCGCCTGAGCAAACTGCGACGGGTGCATGGAAGAGGCGCCGATATAACGCGCTTTGCCCGCTTTGACCACGTCATTCAGCGCTTCGAGGGTTTCTTCAATAGGGGTGTTGTAATCCCAGCGGTGGATCTGCAGCAAATCGACATATTCCATGCCGAGACGCTTCAGGCTGTCGTCGATTGACCGCAGGATCTGCGCGCGTGACAGGCCCTCCGCTAAATCACCGACCTGATGGAACACTTTGGTGGCGACCACCACCTCGTCACGGCGGGCGAAATCCCGCAGTGCGCGGCCAACAATCTCTTCGCTGCTGCCGTCGGAGTAACTGTTTGCGGTGTCAAAAAAGTTGATGCCGCCTTCCAGCGCCCGCTGGATGATGGGGCGGCTGCTCTCTTCCGGCAGCGTCCAGGCGTGTCTGCCGCGATCGGGCTCGCCGAACGTCATGCAGCCGAGGCAAAGACGGGAAACCTTAAGATCTGTTTTTCCTAACGTATTATATTTCATGGTTCCACTCCTGCTGATTGCTCAAAATCGTATCGTTAAGCATAGCAGGAGCGGAAAGGGGAGGGATTATGCCAGCCAGGAGGCGATTTTCGCTTCAATTCCGGCAGCATCGAGGCCGATTTCCGTGCGCGCTTCTTCCTGCGTGCCTTGCGGAATAAAGAAATCCGGCAGACCCAGATTCAGCACCGGAACGGGCTTGCGATGGGCCATCAGGACTTCATTAACGCCGCTACCTGCTCCACCCATAATAGCGTTTTCTTCCAGCGTGACCAGCGCTTCATGTTGCTCTGCCATCGCCAGAATCAGCTGTTCGTCCAGTGGCTTAACAAAACGCATATCGACCAGCGTGGCGTTCAGTTTCTCTGCCANTCCCTTTGCCGAGCGGCAGCGCCGCCAGCGGCTGGAGTTCAGCGCCGGTGCCGTTGCCACGCGGATAACGCACCGCACACGGCCCGTCACTGAAGTGATAGCCGGTGTAAAGCATCTGGCGACATTCGTTTTCGTCGCTCGGCGTCATGATCACCATGTCCGGAATACAGCGCAGGAAAGAGAGATCGAACGCGCCCTGGTGCGTCTGGCCGTCCGCGCCGACAATGCCCGCGCGATCAATAGCGAACATCACCGGCAGTTTCTGAATCGCCACGTCGTGGATCACCTGATCGTAAGCGCGCTGCAGGAAAGTGGAGTAAATCGCCACCACCGGCTTATAGCCGCCGATAGCCAGGCCCGCCGCGAAAGTGACCGCGTGCTGCTCGGCAATCGCCACGTCAAAATACTGATCCGGGTATTTCTTCGAAAATTCCACCATCCCGGAGCCTTCACGCATCGCGGGGGTGATAGCCATTAATTTGTCGTCTTTTGCCGCGGTTTCGCACAGCCAGTCGCCGAAAATTTTCGAATAGCTCGGCAAACCGCCGCTGCTTTTCGGCAGTTTTCCGCTGGTATGGTCAAATTTGGGTACCGCGTGGAAGGTGATCGGGTCTTTTTCGGCGGGCTCATAGCCGCGCCCTTTTTTAGTCATGATGTGCAAAAACTGCGGGCCTTTCAGGTCGCGCATGTTTTTAAGCGTATTGACCAGCCCCAGTACGTCGTGCCCGTCGACCGGGCCAATGTAGTTAAAGCCCAGCTCTTCAAACAGCGTTCCCGGCACCACCATGCCTTTGATATGTTCTTCGGTGCGTTTGAGCAGTTCTTTGATTGGCGGCACGCCGGAGAAGACTTTTTTGCCGCCTTCGCGCAGCGTGGAGTAGAGCTTGCCGGAGAGCAGTTGCGCCAGATGATTGTTCAGTGCACCGACGTTTTCTGAAATCGACATTTCGTTGTCATTGAGGATCACCAGCATATCAGGTTTGATATCGCCCGCGTGGTTCATCGCCTCAAACGCCATCCCGGCGGTAATGGCGCCGTCGCCGATCACGCAGACCGTGCGGCGCTGTTTGCCTTCTTTCGCGGCGGCAATCGCGATACCGCTGCCGGCGGAAATAGAGGTCGACGAGTGACCGACGCTCAGCACGTCATACTCACTCTCACCGCGCCACGGGAACGGATGCAGACCGCCTTTCTGACGAATAGTGCCGATGCGATCGCGACGCCCGGTGAGGATTTTATGCGGGTAAGCCTGATGTCCCACGTCCCAGACCAGCTGATCAAACGGGGTGTTGTAGACGTAATGCAGCGCCACGGTGAGTTCCACCGTGCCAAGCCCGGAGGCGAAGTGCCCGCTGGAACGGCTCACGCTGTCGAGCAGGTAACGACGCAGTTCGTCGCACAGTTTCGGCAGGCTCTCTTTCGGCAGCAGGCGCAGCTCTTGAGTCGAGTCCACCAGCGCCAGCGTCGGGTATTTGGCTATATCAAAGCTCATCAGAAACTCATCGTGGTTCTAGTGTTTATTTATCACGCTGGATTATATAGTCCGCTAGCGCTTCCAGTGCCGTGGTATCCAGTGATTGGGCGGCCAGTTGGTTCAGCGACTGGCGGGCGTCTTCAATCAAATCACGGGCTTTCGTACGGGCCTGCTCAAGGCCCAGCAGTGCGGGATAGGTGCTCTTACCGAGCTGCTGGTCAGCGCCCTGGCGCTTTCCAAGCGTGGCAGTATCCCCCACCACATCAAGAATGTCATCCTGAACCTGGAAGAGTACTGGCAAGGCGGCGCGGCCTCGCGCTCCTGCGCTCAGAGCCCCGAGACGAACCGCCGCGCGGATAAGCGCCCCGGTCTTGTGGCGGTGAATGCGTTCCAGGGAAGCGAGATCCACGTGCTGACCTTCGGCCGCCAGATCCAGCGCCTGGCCGCCGCACATGCCAGCGACGCCGCTGGCCTGCGCCAGTTCTGAAACCATCGCCAGGCGGTCGCGGTCGGTGACGTCTGTCATCGGTGCATCGCTGAGTATAGAAAATGCCAGCGTTTGCAGGGCGTCACCCGCCAGAATCGCATTTGCTTCGCCGAATTTAATGTGACAGGTAGGCTGGCCGCGGCGTAAGTCGTCGTCGTCCATTGCCGGAAGATCGTCATGCATCAGCGAATAGGCGTGAATGCATTCAACGGCGGCGGCGGGTGCATCCAGCGTTTCCAGACTGACACCGAACATGTCGCCCGTGGCGTACACCAGGAAAGGACGCAGCCGCTTCCCGCCTAATAATGCACCGTAGTGCATGGCTTCAACCAGCGGAGTGTTCTGAAACGGCTGCGGATCGATGAAACGATGCAGCGCATCATTCGCCCGAACCACACACGCCTGGAGTTGTTGCGAAAAATCCATTACTCAGCGTCCGGAGTGAAAGGGGTCAGCGGGGCATCTTCGCTTTCAGCCAGCAGGATTTGTACACGCTGCTCGGCCTGCTGCAGTTTACTTTGCCCCTGGCGCGCCAGCTGGACGCCGCGCTCAAATTCATTCAGCGCCTCTTCCAGCGGGAGCTCGCCGCTTTCCAGACGAGTGACGATGTGTTCAAGCTCGTTCAGCGCAGTTTCAAAGCTGGCCGGGGCTTCATTTTTCTTTGGCATAGTGAATGTTTGACTCTGTTTTATGGCGACCACGCTATGGTAACGAAGTCAGGTCGCTAAGCAAATAACGCATAATGGTAACGCGCAGGTTGGCTACGATGGTGGTATACTTCCGCGCCTGGATGCAGCCTCAGGTATGGGCTGCAATATTTTTTGTCATGCAAACCCAGGGTTTGCCAACGAACCATTGCCGCCATGAAGTTTATCATTAAATTGTTCCCGGAAATCACAATCAAAAGCCAATCTGTGCGTTTGCGCTTTATTAAAATGCTGACCGGTAACATTCGTAACGTTCTGAAGCACTACGACGAGACGCTGGCTGTCGTTCGCCACTGGGACCACATTGAAGTCCGCGCGAAAGATGAAAACCAGCGTCCGGCCATCCGCGACGCGCTGACCCGCATCCCTGGTATTCATCATATTCTCGAGGTCGAAGACGTACCGTTTACCTCCATGCACGATATCTTTGAGAAGACGCTGGATGCCTGGCGCGAGAAGCTGGAAAACAAGACCTTCTGCGTGCGCGTAAAACGTCGCGGTAAACATGAGTTTAGCTCTATTGAAGTGGAACGTTATGTCGGCGGCGGGTTAAATCAGCATGTTGAGTCCGCGCGCGTGAAGCTGACGCACCCGGACGTTACCGTTAATCTGGAAATCGAAGATGACCGTCTGCTGCTGGTAAAAGGGCGCTACGAAGGCATTGGCGGTTTCCCGATTGGCACTCAGGAAGATGTCCTGTCACTGATTTCCGGCGGTTTCGACTCCGGCGTTTCCAGTTATATGTTGATGCGTCGCGGCTGCCGCGTGCATTACTGCTTCTTTAACCTCGGCGGCGCGGCGCATGAAATCGGCGTTCGTCAGGTGGCGCACTACCTGTGGAACCGCTTTGGCAGTTCACACCGCGTCCGTTTCGTGGCGATCAACTTTGAACCGGTGGTTGGCGAGATCCTCGAAAAAGTCGACGACGGTCAGATGGGCGTGGTGCTGAAGCGCATGATGATGCGCGCGGCGTCAAAAGTGGCTGAACGCTATGGCGTGCAGGCGCTGGTGACCGGTGAAGCGCTGGGGCAGGTATCCAGCCAGACGCTGACCAACCTGCGTCTCATCGACAACGTTTCCGATACACTGATCCTGCGTCCGCTGATTTCTTACGATAAAGAGCACATCATTAATCTGGCGCGCGAAATCGGTACTGAAGATTTTGCCCGCACGATGCCGGAATACTGCGGCGTGATCTCGAAAAGCCCGACCGTGAAGGCGATTAAAGCGAAGATCGAAGCGGAAGAAGCGAATTTCGATTTCAGCATTCTCGATACCGTCGTTGCCGAAGCCACGAACGTTGATATCCGCGATATTGCCCAGCAGACCGAGCAGGACGTTGTCGAAGTTGAAACCGTGAGCGGTTTCGGTGCGAACGATGTGATCCTCGATATCCGTTCCATTGACGAACAGGATGACAAGCCGCTGAAAGTGGAAGGCATTGATGTGGTTTCACTGCCGTTCTACAAGTTGAGCACCCAGTTTGGCGATCTCGATCAGAGCAAAACCTGGCTGCTGTGGTGTGAGCGTGGTGTGATGAGCCGCCTGCAGGCGCTCTATCTGCGCGAACAGGGCTTTACCAACGTGAAGGTGTATCGTCCTTAATTAATTGCCCGGTGGCGCTGCGCTTACCGGGCCTACAACAGCATACCGTAGGCCGGGTAAGGCGTAGCCGCCACCCGGCTTTTTTCGATTATTCGTAATAGTTATAGATCCCCGCCGCCATCACCAGCTGTGACGCCACCTCGTGGGCTTTCTCACGACCGACCAGCAAATCGATAATCTTCAGTGCAAAATCAATCGCCGTTCCCGGCCCCTGGCTGGTAAGCAGGTTGACGCGCGGATCCCAGACCACACGTTTGTCCTGCCACTGTTCTTCGGGGATCGTATTCTTCAGCCCCGGATAGCCGGTCATATTGCCGATAGGGAAGAGATCGTGCGGCACCAGAACGGTACCAGCTGCGGCACAGATTGCTGCGACGATGCGTCCGGAGAGATGAAACTGTCGGACAGTTTCGACCAGCAGCGGGCTGTCACGGAACGCTTCCGCCCCTTTCAGGCCGCCCGGCAGGACAATCACGTCATAATCGCCATCAGCCACCTGAACCAGCGGCGCATCGGCCAGCAGCTTCACGCCGCGCGAACAGGTCACCGTCAGATTGCCATCGCTGGCGACGCTGGCGGTCGTCACGGCGATCCCGCCGCGTACCAGCAGATCGATGGTAGTGACCGCTTCGGTTTCTTCACTCCCAGGGGCGAGACATACCAGTGCTGACGCGCTCATATTCATTCTCCTTACGTTTAATCAGTTCGTAGAGTCTGGCGTTTTCCGGCACGCTGATTCCATGGGCGCGCGCACGTTTGAGCAGATAGCCATTGATATAGTCTATTTCCGTATGGCGCAGGGCGCGGACGTCCTGGAGCATCGAGGAGATATTTTCCGCGGTGCTCTCCACGACCTGCCAGACGTAAAACTGGCCGCCACTTCCAGCGGATAGTTCACCAGCTCGCCGTTAGGGCAGTCGTACACTGCGGTCAGCGGGTTAATGACGCAGTTAACCGCCAGCTTTTTCCAGCTGGACGCTCCCATGTCGTTATGCCAGGCGACGTCCGGTAACGCGGCCTGCAGCGTATCGGCCAGATGGCTGTAATCGCGTCCGGCCGCATTGGCCGGGCCAATATGGGTGATGCCATTAGCGACGTGCACGATCACATTGCCGTCGCGTCGCGCCGCATGCGTGGTCATGCCGATCAGCAGCGGCTGTTGTATCGTACCCAGTTCATCCAGCGTTCCCATCCCGTTATGGATCAGCAGAACAGGGCAGTGGGCGGGCAGCAGCCCGGCGAGATTTTTCACCGCCGTAGAGACCTGCCAGGCCTTGAGTGTGACCAGCAAAAGGTCACTGTTTTGTAGAAACTCAGGGTCGTTGGCCGTCAGCAATTCGTTGAAGACGCTACCGTCGACTTCCTGCAGGTTCACGCTGCACCACGGTTGTGGAACGCGTAGCCATCCCTGCACTTCATGCCCCTGACGATGCAAGGCGTTGAGCCAGAGCTGCCCGAGGGCGCCGCATCCCAGCACGGTAATCTTCATTTTTCCTCCTCACCTGCAACGATCACAGGCGTTATCCCTGTCAGTATAGCGCTATCAGCTATCCTTCAGACACAGGCATAACAGGTTGTGTTATCTCAGGTTGCAGGTATTATGCATCGCATCAAAAAGAGAGGGAGAGTAAAACATGCCATCTTTCGATATTGTTTCTGAGGTTGATATCCAGGAAGCGCGCAATGCTGTCGAAAACGCCATGCGCGAGCTGGAAACCCGTTTCGATTTCCGTAACGTTGAAGCGACCATTGAACTGAATGAAAAGAATCAGACCATTAAGGTGCTGAGCGAGTCTGATTTCCAGGTCAATCAGTTGCTTGATATCCTGCGGGCAAAGCTGCTGAAGCGCGGCATTGAAGGCAGTTCTATTGAGGTGCCGGAAGAGTTCCTGCACAGCGGTAAAACCTGGTCCGTGGACGCGAAGCTGAAAACCGGCATTGAAAGCGCCGTGGCGAAGAAAATCGTCAAGCTGATTAAAGACAGCAAACTGAAAGTGCAGACGCAAATTCAGGGGGAGGAGATCCGTGTGACGGGCAAATCCCGCGACGATCTGCAATCCGTGATGGCGCTGGTGCGCGGCGGCAATCTCGGTCAGCCATTCCAGTTTAAAAACTTTCGCGATTAATCAAAAAAGCGGGATCCCCCGCTTTTTTTACGCCGGTTTCATCGCCTGTTCGACCTCAAAGCGGTTGGTCACTTTGTTGTCGATTTTGACGTATACGGTGCGTTCTTTTGCCACAACCAGCGCTTCGCTGACGCCGTTGGTCGCCAGCAAACGCGCCTGAAGCGATGCATCGGCATTCACATTGTCAGGAATTTCCACCCGCAAACTGCTGACGTACGGCGGTTCGCTCATCGTCATGGCTACCAACAGCCAGAGCGTTGCCAGCAGGGCGCCCACTAAAAACACCGTTTGTGAATCAAAGANCCGCCCAGCGACCCGCCAATCGCCACGCCAAGAAACTGGCTGGTGGAGTAAACGCCCATCGCCGTGCCTTTATAACCGGCAGGGGATTCTTTGCTGATCAGCGACGGCAGCATCGCTTCCATCAGGTTGAAAGCGAGGAAAAACAGCTGTACGCCCGCCACCAGTTCCCAGAAATAATCGCCCGCGCCCCAGAGCACGATTTCGGCAACCAGCAGGATTGCCACGCAGACCAGAAAGACCCGCTTCATGCGGCGTTTTACTTCCGCATAGATGATAAACGGCACCACGGAGACAAACGAAATCAGCATCGTCACCAGGTAGAGTTTCCAGTGTACGGCGGCAGGAAAACCAGCGGCTTCCAGTTGGCCGGGCAGGGCGACGAAGGTGGACATCAGTAGAATATGCAGACACATAATGCCGAAGTTGAGCTTCAGCAGTTTGGGCTCGGCGAGCACCTTGCGGAAACTGCCTTTGACCATCCCCGATTCGCGGTTCAGAACATGGGTGCTGCTGTTCGGCACAACCCATAGCGTGAGTGCGATACCCAGCGTTGCCAGCACGGCAATCATCCAGAACAGCGCATTCAGCCCCAGCGCATTGGTGATAATTGGCCCCAGCACCATGGCGATGGCGAAGGTAATGCCGAAGCTGACGCCGATAAACGCCATCGCTTTAGTACGGTTCTGTTCGCGCGTAAGGTCTGACAGCAGCGCCATTACCGCTGCGGCAATCGCCCCGGAGCCCTGCAACGCGCGGCCAAGTATCACTCCCCAGATAGAATGAGAGAGCGCAGCGATGATACTGCCGAAGGCGAAAATCACCAGCCCGCCGATAATCAACGGCTTACGACCGATACGATCGGAAAGCAAACCAAAAGGGATTTGAAAAATCGCCTGCATCAGTCCATAAATGCCTATCGCCAGACCAATCAGCGCCTGGCTTGCGCCCTGGAGTGCCATACCGTAGGTGGTCAGAACAGGCAGGACCATAAACATGCCAAGCATGCGCATTGAAAATACGGTCCCTAAACCCCAGGTCGCGCGCAATTCGACCGGCGTCATTTTAAAATCGTTCATTCCAACCTCAGCGTATCAATTGCGCCTAGTGTAAAGCGGGGAGAGGGCGGGGTAAACAAAGGCTTAGTGAACAAATATTAACCCCATCAATATTTCGGATTGTCGCTTGAGGAATTTTGATTACGCGCATGAAAAAGGGTGCCGCAGCACCCTTTTTAAACCGTCTTGCCGCTTACCAGACGTAAGTCAGCAGGTTATGAGAATCCGGAACCATAAAGTCAACGGACATCATCACCGACAGCGATGTGATAGCCACGATAGAAAAGACGAACAGTTTACGCGCCCAGACACGGTCATCTTCCACTTTGTATCCACGCAGCGCCATACCAAGCCACCAGACGCTCACCGCCGCCGCTACCACCAGATATTTATATCCGGCGTAACCGCCCAGAGAGAGCATCAGCGTCGCCACGGCAAAGGCGATGATGTAAACCGTGATGTGGTTTTTCGCGACCGAGATACCTTTCACCACCGGCAGAACCGGAATGTTCGCCGCCTGATAATCCTTGAAGCGGAAAATCGCGATGGCGTAGGAATGAGGCATCTGCCACAGGCTGAAAATCGCCAGCAGAATGAGCGCACCGCTGTCGAATTCACCGGTCACCGCGCAGTAGCCAATCACCGGCGGCGCCGCGCCGGAGAGAGAGCCAATCAGCGTGCCGTAGACGGAGTGGCGCTTCATATACAGGCTGTAAACGCCGACATAAACCACGAACCCCATCACCCCCAGCCAGCAGGCCAGGGGATTGGCGCCAAACCACAGCAGCATGAAGCCAGCAATACCCAACAAGGTGGCGTACACCAGCGAGACCTTCGGTGAAATCAGGCCTTTTACCAGCACCCGATTCTTGGTCCTTTCCATCTTCCTGTCGATATCACGGTCGATGTAGTTGTTGAACACGCAACCTGACGCCACCACCAGAGAAACCCCGACCAGCGTCCAGACGAACAGCGGGTAATCGATGCTGCCTTTTGAGGCCAGCAGGAAACCGCCGATCACGGAGATCAGGTTGCCAAAGATGATGCCAGGTTTCGTTACTTGCAGGTATTGCTTAAACATACGCGCCGCTCTTATCGAACCATCATGTTGTAGTTGAGGTTCCACATGATCCAGATTGAACCTATCACCACAATCGCAATGATCAGTATAGTGAAGACGAAGGCTGTCAGGTTCCATCCCTCATCTGACTTGCTGTTCATATGCAGGAAGCAAACCAGATGCACCAGAATCTGTACCACGGCGGTCACCAGAATGGTGCCAAGAATGACACCGTGGGACGCCGTACCGTTCATCACCATCCAGAACGGGATTACCGTCAGGATGATCGACAGGATAAATCCTGTCATGTAGGTTTTTACGCTACCGTGGGAAGCGCCGTGATCGGTTGCATGACTCATTACATCGCCCCCATCAGATAAACTACAGAGAACACACAGATCCACACCACATCCAGGAAGTGCCAGAACAGGCTCAGGCACATGATGCGGGTGCGGTTAGTGCTGGTCAGGCCGCGACGCGCGATCTGAATCATCAGCACCGCCATCCAGATAAGACCGGACGTTACGTGCAGACCGTGGGTGCCGACCAGCGCAAAGAACGCTGACAGGAAGCCGCTGCGATCCGGGCCCATGCCTTCAACGATCAGGTGATGGAATTCATAGATTTCCATCCCGATAAATCCGGCGCCGAACAGCCAGGTCAACACCAGCCAGGAGATGACCTGGCTCTTGTTGTTCTTATACATGGCGATCGCCGCCATGCCATAAGTGATGGAGCTGAACAGCAGCAGGGCGGTTTCAACCAGAACGAACGGCAGTTCGAAAATGTCCTTCCCTGTCGGGCCACCCGCGGTGCCGTTCACCAGAACGGCATAGGTCGCAAACAGGATGGAGAACAAAATACAGTCGCTCATCAGGTAGATCCAGAAGCCGAAAATCTTGGTCGGCCCTGAATCATGGTGCCCATGTTCGTGCGCGTGGGCGTGCGCGTTAGTCAGAGTATCAGTTGCCATTTTTCAGCCCTGCTTTAGTGATTTCATCGAAATGCTGGTTTTCCAGTTTTTCGATTTCCGCAACCGGTACGTAGTAATCCACGTCCTCGTCGAAGCTTTTCACAATCCAGGAGATGATGATGCCGGCAAAGCTTGCAATCGCCATCCACCAGATATGCCAGATCATGGCAAAGCCGAAGATAGTCGCGAAGGCGGCGATGATGATGCCTGCACCGCTGTTTTTCGGCATGTGAATTTCTTCATAGCCCGCAGGTTTCTTGTACGCTTCGCCTTTCTCTTTCATTTCCCAGAATGCATCGCGCTCATGAATGTGCGGGACGTGGGCAAAGTTGTAGAACGGCGCTGGAGAGGAGGTTGACCACTCCAGCGTACGACCGCCCCATGGGTCACCGGTCAGGTCACGGTTCTGATCGCGGTCGCGGACAGAAACGTAGATCTGAATCAGCTGGCACAGGATACCGCAGGCAATCAGCGCGGCGCCGCAAGCGGCAACCATCAGCATCGGGTGGAACTGCGGATCGATCTGCTGGCTCAGGCGACGGGTCATACCCATGAAGCCCAGCACGTACAGCGGCATAAATGCCACGAAGAAGCCAATGATCCAGAACCAGAATGCGCGTTTACCCCAGGTTTCGTTGAGCGTGAAACCAAAGGCTTTCGGCCACCAGTAGGTCATACCTGCGAAGCAACCGAACACCACGCCACCGATGATAACGTTGTGGAAGTGCGCGATCAGGAACAGGCTGTTATGCAGCACGAAGTCTGCGCCCGGTACCGCCAGCAGTACGCCAGTCATGCCACCCACAGAGAAGGTGACGATGAAGCCGATGGTCCACAGCATTGCTGAGTGGAATACGATACGACCCTGGTACATGGTGAACAGCCAGTTGAAGATCTTCACCCCGGTCGGGATGGCGATAATCATGGTGGCAATACCGAAGAAGGCGTTGACGTTCGCACCAGCACCCATCGTAAAGAAGTGGTGCAGCCAAACGATGAACGACAGGACGGTAATACAGATGGTTGCCCATACCAGCGAGGTNNAGAGGGCCGCCGCCACTTCAGAGAAGACCCCGAAGACCGGCAGAACCAGGATGTACACTTCCGGATGGCCCCAGGCCCAGATCAGGTTGATGTACATCATCATGTTGCCACCCATATCATTCGTGAAGAAATGGGTACCCAGATAGCGGTCCAGGGTCAGCAACGCGATGGTCACGGTCAGGATCGGGAAGGAGGCGATAATCAGCACGTTGGCACACAGTGATGCCCAGGTAAATACCGGCATCTTGAACATGCCCATACCCGGCGCGCGCATCTTGATGATCGTCGCGAAGAAGTTAATACCGGTCAGCGTCGTACCAATACCGGAGAGCTGCANNGGGCCAGCCAGCCGGTCTGCGCGAACTCACCCACGCCGAGAGACAGGTTAACCAGAATCACACCGACAACCGTGAACCAGAAGCTCAGGTTGTTCAGGAACGGGAATGCCACGTCGCGAGCGCCGATCTGCAGCGGAACCACCAGGTTCATCAGACCGATAACAAACGGCATCGCCACGAAGAAGATCATGATCACGCCGTGGGCGGTGAAGACCTGATCGTAGTGGTGAGGCGGCAGGAAGCCTGCTTCCCCGGCCGATGCCAGCGCTTGCTGACTACGCATCATGATAGCATCGGCAAAGCCACGCAGCAGCATGACGATGGCGACGATGACATACATAATGCCAAGTTTTTTGTGGTCGACAGAGGTCAGCCACTCGTTCCAGAGGTATGACCACTTACCGAAGTACGTGATCGCGGCGAGAACCGCCAGACCCCCGATGATAATCGCAGCCACCGTAACCATGATAATGGGTTCATGGTAGGGCACTGCATCCAGTGTCAATTTTCCGAACATCGTTTTCTTCCTCGGCCCCTTAGTGAGCGGTTTCCGCGTGGCTCATGTCCATGCCTTCCATCCCGTCGTGTGACGCGTGTTCACCGTCGGTTTGGCCCATGTGCATGTCGCCGTGAGCCATGAATTTGTTAATAACATCTTTAAACAAATCCGGCTTCACGCTGGAGAAGTATTCCACCTTGTTGTACTCGCTCGGTGCAGCCAGTTTCTCGTACGCCGCCATATCGCTGACGGTGTTCTGAGACTGCTTCACTTTTGCGACCCACTGATCGAAAGTGCCGCGATCCGGTGTAGCGATGGCTTTGAACTTCATACCTGAGAAGCCCGGACCACTGTAGCTGGCAGAGATACCGTCGTAGGTGCCTGTTTCATTCGCGATCAGGTGCAGGTTGGTCTGCATACCGGCCATCGCGTAAATCTGGCTACCCAGACGAGGGATGAAGAACGAGTTCATCACCGAGTTAGAGGTAACTTTGAACTGAACCGGAACGTTCGCCGGGAAGGCAATTTCGTTCACCGTTGCAATGCCCTGCTCCGGATAAATGAAGAACCATTTCCAGTCCATGGACACCACTTCGATGGTGATCGGTTGTTCGTCGTGCGCCAGCGGTTTGCTGGGTTCAAGCGAGTGCGTGGTTTTCCAGGTGAGTACGGCCAGGAACAGGATGATCAGAATTGGCACTGTCCAGACCACAGCTTCCACTTTATTGGAGTGTGACCAGTTAGGGCTATACTTCGCATCTTTATTGCTTGCACGGTACTTCCAGGCAAAACCTACAGCCATCAAGATGGCGGGAATAACGACAATTAACATCAGGCCGAATGCCGTCAGTATCAGTGAGCGTTGCTCCAGTCCAATCTGTCCTTTGGGGTCAAGAAGTGCAGAATCACAGCCACTGAGTAAAAAAGTGCCTGCGATTAATGACAACCATCCCAAACTTTTATTGTATTTCCTGAGTCTCATGTAACGACCTCAATTCCACAGGATCTGGTGGCGTTTAAAGTGTGTGGGCATTTTACGGGAAGGTTACATTACTGTAAACATGATTGGAGTAGTGTCTGTTCCGTGTTACCGGGTTCTGCCGCTCATGTCACATATGTTACCCAATATGTCTAATTTTCAACCAGAAGCCGCGTAGCGCAAGCGTTATAACGAAAGGGGAAGTAATAAATTCTCAACGTGGTCAATTGGTATAACTATTGCCTGAAATATACAAATAATTAACAATTGAGCAGCAAATAATAGACATCGTAAAGGCGGGAAAATAAAAGCCGGGCAGCTGAATCGTTAAGGAAATAAGGCGGAGCCGAAAATTGCCAATAATTTCCAAATTCTAAAGCGCACAAATTAACAAGTCATAATTATGCACGTCATTCACCGTTATAATTACTGTATGTAATTACAACGGCAAATAACAATACGGGATTTTTATGCGAATCGCGTCCTTCGCAACGCAAGAAAATCCAGCANCCAGCATCAACAGCCACAGTGCCAGCAGCAGACAGCCCAGCAACAGCATATACAGCGCGAACTGATAGCCGCCGTTGAACTGGCTGCGTGGCATAAAATGTTCCGTCTGTTGGGTGTATTCCAGCGTCCGACGGCACACCAGCAGCAGGAGAATCCCCGGTACGGCCGCCGCCACAGAAAAGAGATAGAACGTCGACCAGCCGTGCGCTTCCACAAACCAACCCGCGATAGGGCCGACATAGACGCGTCCGACGGCGGAAATAGCAGACAACAGCGCAAATTGTGTGGCAGAGAAGGACTTGTTGCACAGCGTCATCAGCAGGGCGACAAACGCGGAAGTCCCCATACCGCCGCACAGGTTTTCAAAAAAGACGGCANCAGCCACAGACACCAGCCAGTAACCGGCGTTGGACGCGCCCTGCAAAATGCCGAAAATAAGCAGTGCGCGGAACAGCGTCAGTCGCTGCATCAGCACTCCGCCATACAACGCGCCAATAATGGTGGCAAACAGCCCCAGCGTTTTGTTAACCACCCCAACTTCCCCGGCGTCAAATCCGACGCCGCGGATCAGAAACGTGGTGGTGAGGCTCATGGCGAACGCATCACCGAGCTTATACATCACAATCAGCAGCAGGATGATCCACGCATTGTTGCGGCCAAAAAAATCGCGCAGTGGGGCGACGACTGCCTGTTCGAGCGTTTTGGGCACCGGGATCACATCGCTCGGTTCCGGCGCGAGCATCGTGGCGATAATGCACGGGATCAGCAACGCTGCCATCAGCCAGTACATTCCCTGCCAGCCAAGCCATTTGTCCGCCAGCCAGAGTGCCAGACCGCCAGACATCAACATGCCGAGACGATAACCCAGCACGCTGATAGCCGCACCCGTACCACGCTCTTCCGGCGGCAACACGTCGGTTTTCCATGCGTCAAAAACGATATCCTGCGAGGCGGAGCAGAAGGCGATCACCACGGCCAGCGCCGCCATCCAGCGCAACTGAGAGGTCGGCTCGAGAAAACCCATCGCGGCGATAGCGATAAGCAGTAAGACCTGCGTGGTGAATAACCAGCCCCGTCGGCGGCCAAAAAACGGCGGGGTATAGCGATCCATCACCGGCGACCACAGAAATTTAAACACGTACGCCTGTCCGACAAGTGAAAAGAAGCCGATGGTTTTAAGATCGATATTTTCCACCGTCATCCATGCCTGCAGGGTGCCGGATGTGAGCGCCAGCGGCAGCCCGGAAGCAAAGCCGAGGATCAGCAGAATGGCTGATTTAGGCTGCTGAAAGATGCGTAAGTATTGACTGGTCATGAGTCCTGACTGCTGACCCGGCAGGGCACCGGGTCAGCCTGCGGCGATTAACGGGCGTTTTGCTTGATGAAGTCGTGGATGCTGGTGTCTTGAGCCATATCGGCGATGGTGTCAGTCAGCACGCTATTCACCGCATTAGCGATATTCTGGTTGGTTGCCGTAAAGGCGCCTTCCACCGTGTAGCTGGCACGATAGTTTTTCGTCATTTTATTGCCGTTTTTCGCAGTCGCGATGATAGCAACATCGGCTTTCGTGGCGATGGTATAGCGTACGTTACCCTGAGAAACATCGGCGTACAGCTGGTTCACGATGATCTGCAGGTCAACCGCACCGCTTGGGCCAACCATATAACCGCGTGCGGTCATCTGTTTCTCCAGCACTTCCTGCAGCAGGAAGCGCAGGTCGCGGGAGGCGGTGAGGGTCACCAGCTGGTTGTCGCGGGTCACTTTCGCCAGCGCCTGATCCTGACGCTGATCGGCACCGTTAATGCTAACGGTGACGCCCATCAGGCTCGGGTCCTGTTGCGGCAGGGCAATTTTCGGCGATACGTCGATGGTGGTCGGCGGTGTGGCGCAACCCGCCAGCATAAACAGGGCCACCAACGGGAAAAGGATTTTTTTCAACATGATGTCAGGCTCTCAACGCTTTGGTTAAGTAAAAGAAAAATTCTCGCCATCATAACATCGCCAACGGTAAGGGGAAGTGGCTACGCGTGTAAATTCATCGTGATGTGCTTTTTCTGACCGCTTCTTTACCGTTTCGCAGGCAGTATGGCAGCGAAACGTTGGTATGAAAGAGTAAAACTCATCCGTTTGGATGAGGATAT
The DNA here is from genome assembly GCF_001188485.1 of Trabulsiella odontotermitis. Taxonomy (GTDB): domain Bacteria; phylum Pseudomonadota; class Gammaproteobacteria; order Enterobacterales; family Enterobacteriaceae; genus Trabulsiella; species Trabulsiella odontotermitis_A. Next base: position 50,478 of record NZ_JNGH01000074.1, on the reverse strand, counting down.
CGGACGAAAGCTAAATATTTGTTGTCTTGATGTAATGGAAACGGTAAAAGCGGCTAATATTTAAAGAGATGGGCGGCATCTCAGCGTTGTCGAAGGAGTAATGTCATGATGATACGCGAACAAATCGAAGCAAAATTAAGTGCAGCGTTTAAACCCGTATTACTGGAAGTGGTTGACGAAAGCTATCGTCACAATGTCCCGGCAGGATCGGAAAGCCACTTTAAAGTGGTGCTGGTCAGCGACTGCTTTGCTGGCGAACGTTTTCTCAATCGTCACCGCATGATCTATGGCGCGCTGGCTGATGAACTTGCATCTACAGTTCATGCTCTGGCGTTACATACCTACACCATTAAGGAGTGGGAAGGGCTACAGGATACGGTATTTGCCTCTCCGGCGTGCCGCGGTGCAGGAAGCATCGCCTGACAAAACGCATTGCAACGGGCGGAAGTTTTCCAGTATGTTGCGTAAAGATTATGATAAAACGGCCTTCTGGCCGTTTTATTTTGCCTGAAAAATGCACAGTACAGACCGTTTTCAGACAAAAAATCGCCGGGAATTGTGAAAAAAGCCGCATCAACATGCAACCACCGTTCTCGACTCACCCCTTTGATGCCGCTATAATGCTGCGTCTTATTTTTCGGAATGTCTTCGGGATGATTCTGGCGACAGGGACGATGATTTACCTTCATCCCGGTACTGCGCAGGCAAATTCAGAGTTGACCGAGCACTGTGATTTTTTTGAGGTAACAAGATGCAAGTTTCAGTTGAAACCACTCAGGGCCTTGGCCGCCGTGTAACGATTACTATCGCTGCTGACAGCATCGAAAACGCTGTAAAAAGCGAGCTGGTCAACGTTGCGAAAAAAGTACGCATCGACGGCTTCCGTAAGGGTAAAGTACCGATGAATGTTGTTGCTCAGCGTTATGGCGCCTCTGTTCGCCAGGACGTGCTGGGTGACCTGATGAGCCGCAACTTCGTTGAGGCGATCATCAAAGAAAAAATCAATCCGGCTGGCGCACCGAACTACGTTCCGGGCGAATACAAACTGGGTGAAGACTTCACCTACGCCGTTGAGTTTGAAGTGTATCCGGACGTTGAACTGAAAGGTCTGGAAACCATCGAAGTTGAAAAACCGCTGGTAGAAGTGACCGACGCTGACGTTGACACCATGCTCGACACCCTGCGCAAGCAGCAGGCGACCTGGAAAGACAAAGAAGGCGCTGTTGACGCTGAAGATCGCGTCACCATCGATTTTACCGGTTCTGTTGACGGCGAAGAGTTCGAAGGCGGTAAAGCGACTGATTTCGTACTGGCAATGGGCCAGGGCCGCATGATCCCGGGCTTTGAAGACGGTATCAAAGGTCACAAAGCGGGTGAAGAGTTCACCATCGATGTGACCTTCCCGGAAGAGTACCACGCTGAAAACCTGAAAGGTAAAGCGGCGAAATTCGTTATCAATCTGAAGAAAGTCGAAGAGCGTGAACTGCCAGAACTGACGGCTGATTTCATCAAACGCTTCGGTGTTGAAGACGGTTCCGTTGACGGTCTGCGCGCTGAAGTGCGTAAAAACATGGAACGCGAACTGAAAGGCGCTGTGCGTAACCGCGTGAAGTCTCAGGCTATCGACGGTCTGGTGAACGCGAACAACATCGACGTTCCGGCTGCTCTGATCGACAGCGAAATCGACGTTCTGCGTCGTCAGGCTGCACAGCGTTTCGGTGGCAACGAGAAACAGGCTCTGGAACTGCCGCGTGAACTGTTCGAAGAGCAGGCAAAACGCCGCGTGGTTGTTGGCCTGCTGCTGGGTGAAGTGATTCGCACCAACGAGCTGAAAGCTGACGAAGAACGCGTTAAAGGCCTGATCGAAGAGATGGCGTCTGCTTACGAAGATCCGACTGAAGTCATTGAGTTCTACAGCAAAAACAAAGAACTGATGGACAACATGCGCAACGTGGCTCTGGAAGAACAGGCGGTTGAGACTGTTCTGAATAAAGCGAAAGTGACTGAAAAAGCCACTTCCTTTAACGAACTGATGAACCAGCAAGCGTAATATCGCTCGACTGGGACACCGTTTGTACAAAAACCCGTTGCCCTCTGGTGACGGGTTTTTTTGTCATTGCAATTTGTTGTGCAGGAGTGCCAAATCCACGTTTCGGTGTTAGCGTAACAACAAAAGATTGTTATGCTTGAAATAGCGCGTTGCCGTACCCATAACCATCAATACGGCAATAAGTGACTGGCTGATGTTCCGTCGACAAGGTTACAATCAGTACAGCAGGTATTTATCCATATTTATCCAGGAGACGGAAATGTCATACAGTGGCGAACGAGATAACTTTGCACCCCATATGGCCCTGGTGCCGATGGTCATTGAACAGACCTCACGTGGTGAGCGCTCATTTGATATCTATTCCCGTCTGCTCAAGGAACGCGTCATCTTTCTGACAGGCCAGGTCGAAGACCATATGGCGAACCTGATCGTGGCGCAGATGCTCTTTCTGGAAGCGGAAAACCCGGAAAAAGACATTTATCTGTATATTAACTCACCGGGCGGCGTGATCACCGCAGGGATGTCCATTTATGACACCATGCAGTTCATCAAGCCGGACGTCAGCACCATTTGTATGGGGCAGGCCGCTTCCATGGGCGCCTTCCTGTTGACCGCGGGCGCGAAAGGTAAACGTTTCTGCCTGCCGAACTCCCGTGTGATGATTCACCAGCCGCTGGGCGGCTACCAGGGTCAGGCGACGGATATCGAAATCCACGCCAAAGAGATCCTGAAAGTTAAAGCGCGCATGAATGAACTCATGGCGCACCATACGGGTCAATCCCTTGAGCAGATTGAGCGTGACACCGAGCGCGATCGTTTCCTGACCTCAGGAGAAGCGGTTGAGTACGGTTTAGTCGACTCCATTTTGACCCATCGTAACTAATGCCTGGCGCGTGCGTGCCGCTATACTATGTATGGACGGCACACTGCTTGCGAAGCGGCATGCGCTTGATTATGGCATTTGCGTCGTCATGTGCGGCACAAAGAACTTAAGAAGAGGTTTGGACTCATGACAGATAAACGCAAAGATGGATCGGGCAAATTGTTGTACTGCTCTTTTTGCGGCAAAAGCCAGCATGAAGTGCGTAAACTGATTGCCGGGCCGTCCGTGTATATCTGCGACGAATGTGTCGATTTATGTAACGACATCATTCGCGAAGAGATTAAAGAGGTAGCGCCGCATCGTGAACGCAGTGCTCTGCCGACGCCACACGAAATTCGCCATCACCTGGATGACTATGTCATCGGTCAGGAACAGGCGAAAAAAGTGCTGGCGGTGGCGGTGTACAACCATTACAAGCGTCTGCGTAACGGCGATTCCAGTAACGGCGTTGAGCTCGGCAAAAGTAACATTCTGCTGATTGGCCCGACCGGTTCCGGTAAAACCCTGCTGGCGGAAACGCTGGCGCGTCTGCTGGACGTTCCGTTCACCATGGCGGATGCGACCACGCTGACCGAAGCGGGCTACGTCGGTGAAGACGTCGAAAACATCATTCAGAAACTGCTGCAGAAATGCGACTATGACGTGCAGAAAGCGCAGCGCGGCATCGTTTACATCGATGAGATCGACAAAATTTCTCGTAAATCGGATAACCCGTCGATTACCCGCGATGTTTCCGGCGAAGGCGTGCAGCAGGCGCTGCTCAAACTTATCGAAGGTACCGTGGCGGCCGTACCGCCGCAGGGCGGACGCAAACATCCGCAGCAGGAGTTTTTGCAGGTTGATACCTCCAAAATCCTGTTTATCTGCGGTGGTGCATTTGCGGGCCTCGACAAAGTGATCGCGAACCGCGTAGAAACCGGCACCGGTATTGGTTTTGGCGCGACGGTGAAAGCGAAGTCTGAGAAGGCCAACGAAGGCGAGCTGCTGACCCAGGTTGAACCAGAAGATTTGATCAAATTTGGTCTGATCCCTGAATTCATCGGTCGTCTGCCGGTTGTCGCGACGCTGAAAGAGCTGAGCGAAGAAGCGCTGATTCAGATCCTGAAAGAGCCGAAAAACGCCCTGACCAAACAGTATCAGGCGCTGTTCAACCTCGAAGGCGTGGATCTCGAATTCCGTGACGAAGCGCTGGATGCGATTGCCCGTAAAGCCATGGCACGTAAAACCGGTGCGCGTGGACTGCGTTCTATCGTGGAAGCGGCACTGCTCGACACGATGTACGACCTGCCGTCGATGGAAGATGTCGAAAAAGTGGTTATCGACGAGTCGGTTATCGAAGGTCAGAGCGAACCGCTGCTGATCTACGGCTCCTCAGAAACCCAGCAGGCGTCTGGCGAATAATTAGCCAAATTTGTCAATCAGTTAAGCGAAAAGGGGGGATTTTATCTCCCCTTTTATTTTTCCTGCATTCCCGGCGTTGAATGTGTGGGAAACATCCCCATATACTGGAATACATGTTAAACGGTGGCATGGGATTTGATCATGCCATCGGCTACCTGGCGGACACTAAACTAAGAGAGAGCTCTATGAATCCTGAGCGTTCTGAACGCATTGAAATCCCCGTATTGCCGTTGCGCGATGTGGTGGTTTATCCGCACATGGTCATTCCCTTATTTGTAGGGCGGGAAAAATCTATCCGTTGTCTGGAAGCTGCCATGGATCATGATAAAAAAATCATGCTGGTGGCTCAGAAAGAAGCGTCAACGGATGAGCCGGGTGTAAACGATCTTTTCACCGTCGGGACCGTGGCCTCTATTCTGCAGATGCTGAAGCTGCCTGACGGTACCGTCAAAGTGCTGGTCGAAGGCCTGCAGCGTGCGCGTATTACCACGCTTTCCGATGATGGCGAACATTTCTCATCCAAAGCGGAATACCTTGAATCGCCGGCGATTGATGAGCGCGAACAGGAAGTGCTGGTGCGCACAGCGATCAGCCAGTTCGAAGGCTACATCAAGCTGAACAAAAAGATCCCACCGGAAGTGCTGACGTCGCTGAACAGCATCGACGATCCGGCGCGTCTGGCAGACACCATCGCGGCACACATGCCGCTGAAGCTTGCTGACAAGCAATCGGTTCTCGAGATGTCCGACATCAACGAACGTCTGGAATACCTGATGGCGATGATGGAATCGGAAATCGATCTGTTGCAGGTTGAGAAACGCATTCGTAATCGCGTCAAAAAGCAGATGGAAAAATCCCAGCGCGAGTACTATCTGAACGAGCAAATGAAAGCTATTCAGAAAGAACTCGGCGAAATGGATGATGCCCCGGACGAAAACGAAGCGCTGAAGCGTAAGATCGACGCGGCGAAAATGCCGAAAGAGGCTAAAGAAAAAGCGGAAGCTGAGCTGCAGAAGCTGAAAATGATGTCTCCAATGTCGGCGGAAGCGACCGTGGTGCGCGGTTACATCGACTGGATGGTTCAGGTGCCGTGGAACGCACGCAGCAAGGTCAAAAAAGACCTTCGCCAGGCGCAGGAAATCCTTGATACCGATCATTATGGCCTCGAGCGCGTCAAAGACCGCATCCTTGAATACCTTGCGGTACAGAGCCGTGTTAACAAAATCAAGGGGCCGATTTTGTGTCTGGTGGGACCGCCGGGGGTGGGTAAAACCTCTCTGGGTCAGTCCATCGCCAAAGCGACCGGCCGTAAATACATCCGCATGGCGCTGGGTGGGGTACGTGACGAAGCGGAAATTCGCGGTCACCGCCGTACCTACATTGGCTCAATGCCGGGCAAACTGATCCAGAAAATGGCGAAAGTGGGCGTTAAAAACCCGCTGTTTCTGCTTGATGAGATCGACAAAATGTCGTCTGACATGCGCGGCGACCCGGCTTCAGCACTGCTGGAAGTGCTGGATCCTGAGCAGAACGTGGCGTTCAGCGATCACTATCTGGAAGTGGACTACGACCTCAGCGACGTGATGTTTGTCGCCACGTCGAACTCCATGAACATTCCGGCGCCGCTGCTGGACCGTATGGAAGTGATCCGCCTTTCCGGTTACACGGAAGACGAAAAACTGAACATCGCCAGACGCCACCTGCTGGCCAAGCAGATCGAGCGTAACGCGCTGAAAGAAGGCGAAATAACCGTCGATGACAGCGCCATTGTGGGCATTATTCGTTACTACACCCGTGAAGCAGGCGTGCGTAGCCTCGAGCGTGAAATCTCCAAACTGTGCCGTAAAGCGGTTAAACAGCTGCTGTTGGATAAAACCCTCAAGCACATCGAGATTAACGGCGACAACCTGCACGAGTTCCTGGGCGTACAGCGCTATGACTATGGCCGTGCGGACAGCGAAAACCGTGTCGGTCAGGTAACCGGGCTGGCGTGGACGGAAGTGGGCGGTGACCTGCTGACCATCGAAACCGCCTGCGTGCCGGGTAAAGGTAAGCTGACCTACACCGGTTCACTGGGTGAAGTGATGCAGGAATCCATCCAGGCCGCGCTGACTGTGGTGCGCGCACGGGCGGAGAAACTGGGCATCAACGGTGATTTCTACGAAAAACGCGACATTCACGTGCACGTTCCGGAAGGGGCAACGCCAAAAGACGGGCCGAGCGCCGGTATCGCGATGTGCACCGCACTGGTGTCCTGCCTGACGGGCAACCCGGTGCGTGCGGATGTCGCAATGACCGGTGAGATCACCCTCCGTGGTCAGGTGCTGCCCATCGGTGGTCTGAAGGAAAAACTGCTGGCGGCACATCGCGGCGGGATTAAGACAGTTCTGATTCCTGACGAGAACAAACGCGATCTGGAAGAGATTCCGGAGAACGTTATCGCCGATCTGGACATTCATCCGGTGAAGCGTATCGAGGAAGTTCTGGCCCTCGCCCTGCAGAATGAGCCCTTCGGAATGCAGGTTGTGACCGCAAAATAGTGACCGCGCGCAAAGAGCGCTAATAAAATAGAGGCTGGTGAGTCATTTCGTACTTGCCAGCCTTTTTTTGTATAGCTAATTTAGATTGCGAGTCGGGTATGTCATCATTTACGGGTGTTGTAAGGTTATGACACACCTGATATAACTGCTGCGCGGTCGCACTATGAAGGATTCAGGTGCGATATAAATTATAAAGAGAGGAAGAAAACAGTGAATAAATCTCAACTGATTGACAAAATTGCTGCGGGTGCGGACATTTCTAAAGCTGCAGCTGGACGTGCATTAGATGCGCTGATCGCTTCTGTTACTGAATCTCTGAAATCTGGGGATGACGTTGCACTGGTTGGCTTTGGTACTTTTGCTGTTAAAGAGCGTGCTGCCCGTACTGGTCGCAACCCGCAAACAGGTAAAGAAATCACCATTGCTGCCGCTAAAGTGCCTGGTTTCCGTGCAGGTAAAGCACTGAAAGACGCAGTAAACTGATCGATTCCCGAAAAGGGAAGTGACTAAGTACAAGGGCGCATCGCTGGATGTGCCTTTTTTTATCCCATTTCTGCGAGAATTGCGCGTAGTGGGCTGACAACAGACCCGTTTTCTTGTCAAAATACGGCCTCACGCGCAGCGGTCATGACGTGCTATGCTGCGCGAGGTCTACAGTCACCTACAGCGGAGCGTTGTTACACCATGATGGACAACTTACGCACGGCAGCTAACAGCATCGTGCTCAAGATTATTTTCGGTATCATTATTGTGTCGTTCATTTTGACCGGCGTCAGTAGCTACCTGATTGGCGGTAACAATACTTATGCCGCGAAAGTGAATGGTCAGGAAATTGGCCGTCCGCAGTTTGAAAATGCCGTTGCCAGCGAACGTAACCGTATGCAGCAGCAGCTGGGTGACAGATTCTCCGAACTGGCCAGCAACGAAAACTACATGAAATCGATGCGTCAGCAGGTGTTGAACCGCCTGATTGACGAGTCGCTGCTTGACCAGTATGCCAAAGAGCTCGGTCTGAACATCAGCGACGCGCAGGTGAAGAAGGCCATTTTCAGCACTCAGGCGTTCCAGTCCGACGGTAAATTCGACAATGCCCGTTTCAACGGCATTGTGAACCAGATGGGCATGACTGCCGATCAATACGCCCAGGCGCTGCGGAATCAGCTCGTCACACAACAGCTTATTAACGCCGTTGCCGGTACTGACTTCATGCTGCCAGGCGAGACCGATGAGCTGGCGGCGCTGGTTTCTCAGCAGCGCGTCGTGCGCGAAGCCACCATTGACGTTAACGCGCTGGCGGCAAAACAGCAGGTCAGCGACCAGGAAATCAACGCGTACTACGAGCAAAACAAAGGCAACTTCATGTCGCCGGAACAGTTCCGTGTCAGCTACATCAAAATGGATGCGGCTGACATGCAGGAGAGCGCGTCTGACACTGAAATCCAGTCTTATTACGATCAGCACAAAGATCAGTTCACACAGCCGCAGCGTAGCCGCTACAGCGTGATTCAGACCAAAACCGAAGCCGATGCGAAAGCGGCGCTGGATGCGCTGAACAACGGCGCGGATTTCGCCACTGTGGCGAAAGAAAAATCGACCGATATTATCTCTGCCCGTAACGGCGGCGACATGGGCTGGCTGGAAGAATCCACCACCCCGGACGAACTGAAAAACGCAGGCCTGAAAGAGAAAGGCCAGCTGTCGGGCGTGATCGCGTCTTCTGTGGGTTTCCTGGTTGCACGTCTGGATGACGTTCAGCCTGCACAGGTGAAACCGCTGAGCGACGTGCGCGACGACATCGCGGCGAAAGTGAAGCAGGAAAAAGCGCTGGATGCTTACTACGCGCTGCAGCAGAAAGTGAGCGACGCGGCCAGCAATGATAATGAATCTCTGGCAGGCGCTGCGCAGGTTTCGGGACAGAAAGTGATGGAGACCGACTGGTTTACCCAGAACAATCTGCCGGAAGCACTCAATTTCAAACCGGTTTCTGACGCCATCTTCAATGGCGGTCTGGTGGGCGAAAACGGTACGCCGGGCAGCAACTCCGACATCATCACGGTTGATGGCGATCGCGCGTTCGTGCTGCGCATCAGCGAGCATAAAGCGGAAGCGGTTAAGCCGCTGAGCGACGTCAAAGCGCAGGTGGCTGATATCGTGAAGCACACCAAAGCAGAGCAGCAGGCGAAGCTGGATGCGNNCCTTTCCCCCTGCCGCTGCCGCAGAAAGATAAGCCGAGCTACGGTATGGGTACCGATCTGCAGGGCAACGTCGTGCTGCTGGCGCTGGATGAAGTGAAAGCGGGTGCTATGCCGGAAGAGCAGAAGAAAGCAATGGTCCAGGGTATCACGCAGAATAACGCCCAGATCGCTTTCGAAGCGCTGATGAGCAACCTGCGTAAATCTGCCAAAATTAAGCTTGGCGACGTCGTCGAACAGCAGCAGTAAGCGGAATCCGCTTCGCAAAAATAAGTAACCCGATGTAATGCCTAAAGGCCGCTTTCGCGGCCTTTTCCATTTCTGTTATTTGCCTTTTGTTCTGTTTTTTCCTTCCCGCTATCGTGGCCTCGCTGTCAACAAACAAGGAGAAAACAGCATGAAACGTGGAATCAAAACCCTCATCATCACCGCCAGTCTCGTTTTTGCCGGTATGAGTCATAGCGCGCTGGCTGCGAGCACAACGGCGAAACCACAGGCGGCGCAAACGCAGACTGAAGCGCAAACGGCGCAGGTCAAAAAAGCGGATGCCCTGAAACCTGCCGATGAGGAAGGCACCAAAGTCAGCATCAATACCGCCTCGGCGGAAGAACTGGCGCGAGTGATGAATGGCGTGGGGATGAAAAAAGCACAGGCCATTGTCAGTTTCCGTGAGGAGTACGGCCCGTTTAAAACGCTTGACGATCTTCGCCAGGTGCCGGGAATGGGGAGTTCATTGGTTGAGCGTAACCTGGCGCATCTGATGCTCTGATCCTGACGGAAGTTGCAGAGTGGCTTTTTTTTGCCAGACTAGAGAGGTCATACCAGTGGTGTGACCTCTGATTCTATTAAACATAAAAAATAAGGCTATTGCGCTATGCAGACTCAAATCAAAGTTCGTGGATACCATCTCGACGTTTATCAGCATGTGAACAACGCCCGCTATCTGGAGTTTCTCGAAGAGGCGCGCTGGGACGGGCTGGAAAACAGTGCCGGTTTCCAGTGGATGACCGCCCATAACATCGCGTTCGTGGTGGTGAATATCAATATCAACTACCGACGTCCGGCGGTGCTGGGCGATCTTCTCACGGTGACCAGTGCCGTGCGGCAACTTAACGGAAAAAGCGGGGTGCTGAGCCAGGTCGTGACGCTGGAGCCAGAAGGGGAGGTGGTGGCAGACGCCTTGATTACGTTTGTCTGTATCGATCTGAAAACGCAAAAGGCGCTGGCACTGGAAGGCGAACTGCGTACGCATCTGGAGCAGATGGTAGCATGATTAATTTGTCTTCTATAAAAGACAAATGATATTTTTAGGGATAGAATGATGAACAGGGAATACGTTATTGAACGGTATCGCACTCCTGACGGGGGCATACCGTTTACAGAATGGATTGATAACCTGAAGCGCCGGGATTTGCATACGGCCTTCAGGATCCTGGTGCGCATTGACCGGGCCGAAAAAGGCAACTTTGGCGATTACAAATACCTCCGCGATGGCGTATGGGAAATGCGGATCGACTGTGGTCCCGGCTATCGACTCTATTTTGCCTTCGAGAATAAGCGGATTGTGCTTCTGCTTATTGCCGGAGACAAACGTTCCCAGAAAGCTGACATCAATAAAGCAGTGAGTTACTGGAAAACTCATCAGGCAAAGGAGTTCGCGAATGGATAGCAAGAAACGCTCAGTTAGCCATCATGACGCCGTCGTTCAGATGTTGCGTGAAAACCCCGATGAAGCGCAGCTCTATCTACAGGTCGCCCTGGAGGAGATCCACGAAGAGCAGGGCATCGGTGCTTTTCTTATCGCCTTAAGACGGATTATTGAAGCGCGTGGCGGTATTGGAGAAATTGCGGCGAAATCGGGGCTGTCTCGCCAGCAGCTTTATAAAACGCTTTCTGAGGAAGGTAATCCAACCCTGACAACCTTAATGAAAATTACGCGTGCTGCCGGTGTTAAGCTGGTCGACAACACACGTAAAGGCTGATTACTTCAACCCGGTCTTCGCTTTCATCGCGGCCATCACGGCAGGCTTGTCGCTCAGATAATGCTGCAGGCCGTTGGCACGGAGGTTACAGGCCGCGCAGTGTCCGCAACCGTCGCCTTTGATGCCGTTGTAGCAAGTGAGCGTTTCGCTGCGGACCAGATCCAGTTTTCCCCAGTAATCTGCCAGCGCCCAGGTTTCGGCTTTATCTATCCACATCAGCGGCGTTTCAAAGCGGATATCTTTTGCCATGCCCAGATTCACCGCATGGTTCAGCGCCCGGACGAATTCGTCGCGGCAGTCCGGGTAGCCGGAAAAATCGGTTTCGCAGACGCCAGTAATCACCGCCTCGGCTTTGACCTGATACGCATAAATCGCCGCCAGGGTGAGGAACAGAATATTGCGGCCCGGTACAAAGGTATTCGGAATGCCATCGGCGTCCGGTTCGTAATCCGGCACCGGAATGCTGTCGCGAGTCAGGCTGCTGACGGCCAGTTCATTGAGTAGCGTCGTATCCAGCACTTTATGCGCCCGCGCACCCAGTTTCAGCGCTAAGTCGCGTGCGACGTCAATTTCGGCGCGATGGCGCTGACCATAATCGAACGTGACGCAATGAACTTCGTCATACTGGTGCAACGCCTGTACCAGGCAGGTGGTGGAATCTTGTCCTCCGCTAAAGACAACAACAGCGCGTTTCATAGCAATTCCTGACAGTCAAAAAATGAGGGGGCTATGGTAGCGCCAGAATGCGTCAGCGACCAGCTTCTTCACCAGAAGAGGCTGGAAGCCAGGCTTCGGTGAAATCAAACCAGCCACGCGGCGTGAGGCGAATGCCGTTCACGCCCGGCGGGGCGCTGATGCGATAGTGATAGTTAAAGAGCGGCGTCAGCGTCGCACTGTCCATCAGAGTGCTGACAACGCCGAGCAATGCTTTTGCGCGTGAAGCGTCGTCCCGTTGGCGCTGTACCGCATCCAGCGTGGCCTGCAAGTGGGCGAATTGCGGGTGCGTCAGCACATTCAGCCAGAGCGGATCGCAGCGCATCCATTGCTCCAGTGTATATTCGGGTGTCTCACCAATCAGCCTGTCCCCCATCATCAGATCGGCGGAGGCCAGCGCCGGGCAACCGTCCCAGGTTTTGGCATCATGAAAAATGACCGTCAGCTGACAGCCCCGCACGGCCAGCGCCTGACGAAGCTGTTCTGCCATTGTATGAAGCTCAACCGGCAGATGGTAAATCAACGTTAAGGTGGCTGGCAGCGCCGCCTGTTCATCCTCGGCCCACTGCGGGATCGGCCATCCGGGCAGCAGTTCGTCACAGGGGGTGATCAGGTTTTCATCAAGCGGCAGCGTCTGCAGAAGCGTGGTGCGGTGGATCAGCGCAATCACCCGCTGCGCCTGCACCTGTGTGAGCCGTTCGCTCTGGCGGAGCGCCAGATAGCAAAAACCGAGGCTGATGCTGTTGCTGACCAGTCGCAGTTGATCCTGTTCTTCGGGCTTGCCGATGGCGATTTCGATCGGATGACGGCAACTGGATCCCATATCTTTATCGAACAGTTGCGGCGTGATCCAGTATTCAANNCCCGCCCCGCCAGCCAGTAATCGGGATGGTGCAGGGTAAACGTCAGGCATTGCGCATGAGTGATTTCGATCGTTTTGACGCTGGCGAACAGTTCGCGCATCCGCGGCAGCGTCAGCAGCATCATCAGGCGTTGCTGAAGCTGCGTAGTTTCCACTACATCGCCGTTATGCCAGTGCAGCGTTGAGCGAATATAAAAATGCCAGCGCAGGCCGTCATCGCTGGCCTCCCAGTGGTGCGCCAGGTCGCCGACTGGCCGAGGCGAATCCAGCGAAAAACGCGTTAAACCGGAAAAGATCTGTCCGACCAGATGCTGCTCCGCGCGCCCGGGCAGAAAACCAGGCTGTAGCGGATCGAGCGGGCGATAGTAGGGAATACGCAGCGTTGGTGAATTGTTCTGCCACTGACCACCGAGAAACGGGTGCAGCAGCGCCCGAAGCTCCACCGGCGCCAGTTGCGCCAGCTCCAGCGCGTTCTGCTGCTGCCCCTCGCGGAGCGCCTGTTCCATCATCTGGTTGCGCAGGGCGTCGGGCGTGGTCAGAAAACGCAGCGTGCCGCGCTTACCGCGTCCGGACTGCGCCTGCCACTCCAGCCAGCCGGCGTCCTGCGCCTGGCGCAGCAGCGTTCTGACGTGTCGCTCGCTGCAATAACAGCGTTCGGCAAGCTCCGCCACCGTGACCTGCTGCGGCGCGCCCTGGCCTGGCTGCCACAGACGCTGGAACTGATTGAGTCGGTTTAACACTCGCATGAAATATCAGCCTCGTCCGGTGAAACAGAAACCCGGAACAATAAATATGAACTATTCACTATTACTTCCGTATATCCCGGATGATACTACAGCGCAATCGCTTACACTCCGGGGAACGATCATGGCAAGACTGGCTGCATTCGATATGGACGGTACGCTGTTGATGCCGAATCACCTATTGGGTGATGAGACGCTGTCAACGCTGAAACGTCTGCGTGAGCGTGATATCACGCTGGCGTTTGCCACTGGTCGTCATGTGCTCGAAATGCGTCATCTGATGGGGCGCTTTGCGCTGGACGCGTTTCTGATCACTGGCAATGGCACGCGCATCCATTCTGTGGAGGGCGATGTGCTGCATCGTAGCGATCTGGACCCCGAGGTCGCGCACCGCGTTCTGCATACTGTCTGGGATACCCAGGCCAGCATTCACGCCTTCAATGACAGCGGCTGGCTGACGGATAAAGCGATCCCTGAACTGCTCCACGCTCATGTTTACAGCGGTTTCCATTATCAGTTGTGCGATCTCAAAGCGCTTTCTGCCAGCGATGTCACCAAGATCTGTTTCTGTGGCGATCATGACGATCTGGTCCGGTTGCAGGTACAACTGAGCGAAGCGTTAGGCGAGCGCGCGAACCTTTGCTTCTCGGCGGTAGATTGCCTGGAAGTGTTACCGGTGGGCTGCAACAAAGGCACGGCGCTGTCGGTGCTGAGCGGACATCTCGGCATGACGATGCAGGACTGCATGGCCTTTGGCGACGCGATGAACGACCGCGAAATGCTTGGTCTGGTCGGGCGCGGCGTGATTATGGGCAACGCAATGGCGCAACTGAAAGCGGCGCTGCCCCATTTACCGGTTATCGGACACTGCCAGAATCAGGCGGTTTCCCATTTTTTGACGCATTGGCTGGACACACCACATCTTCCTTATTCCCCCGAATGACGAGATCCCTTCCAGCAAGCCGGTTATCCTGTGATATCCGGCTTTTTTTATGACGTTCCCCCCCGTTCCCACTTATCATTTTGTGCCTGGCGTCTGGAAAAAATTGTGGCTAACTGGCCTTTGAAATAGAATTAAAGGAGAAAATCTTTCTCCTGAGGTGGGCTGTGTTAGATAAAATTGACCGAAAGCTGCTTTCTCTGGTGCAGGCAGACTGCACCCTCTCTTTGCAGGAGCTGGCCGATGCCGTTAATCTGACCACCACACCCTGCTGGAAGCGCCTCAAACGCCTCGAAGATGACGGTATTTTGCTCGGGCGGGTCGCATTGCTGGATGCCGAAAAACTGGGGCTGGGCCTGACCGCCTTTGTGCTGATCAAAACGCAGCACCACAGCAGCGACTGGTATTGTCGTTTTGTCACCGAAGTCTCGCAAATGCCGGAAGTCCTGGGCTTCTGGCGCATGGCAGGGGAATACGATTACCTGATGCGCGTGCAGGTAGCAGACATGAAACGCTATGACGACTTTTATAAACGGCTGGTGAACAATGTGCCTGGCTTATCGGATGTCACCTCCAGTTTTGCCATGGAACAGATAAAATTCACCACGGCGTTACCTATTGAATAACTCTCCCGGTTTTGGACCGGTCAATTACGTTCAGGATCACACCGTTTGCGTTTATTTGCTCAACTCAGCTGGTATTTCCGTCGGGAGTGGCGACGCTACCTCGGGGCAGTATCACTGCTTATTATCATCGCCTTTTTACAGCTTATCCCGCCGAAAGTGGTCGGGATTATTGTAGACGGCGTTACCGTACACCATTACACCACCGATCGCGTGTTGATGTGGATTGGCACGATGCTGCTGATCGCCGTGGTGGTATATCTGCTGCGCTACGTCTGGCGCGTGTTGCTTTTTGGTGCCTCTTATCAACTGGCTGTCGAATTGCGGGAAGATTTCTACCGCCAGCTCAGCCGTCAGCACCCGGAATTTTACCTTCGTCATCGTACCGGCGACTTAATGGCGCGTGCGACGAACGATGTTGACCGCGTGGTGTTCGCCGCCGGGGAAGGCGTGCTGACGCTGGTGGACTCGATGGTGACCGGCCTGGCGGTGCTGATCGTGATGTCGACGCAAATCAGCTGGCAGTTAACGCTGCTGGCGCTGGTACCAATGCCGATCATGGCGCTGGTGATCAAGCGTTACGGCGACATGCTGCATGAGCGTTTCAAGCTGGCACAAGCGGCGTTCTCCAGCCTCAACGATCGCACCCAGGAGAGCATGACCAGTATCCGCATGATCAAAGCCTTTGGTCTGGAAGATCGCCAGTCAGGGTTGTTTGCCGCCGATGCGGCGGATACCGGTGTGAAAAACATGCGCGTGGCCCGCGTCGATGCCCGTTTTGATCCGACGATTTATATCGCCATCGGCATGGCAAACCTGCTGGCTATCGGCGGCGGTAGCTGGATGGTAACACAGGGCTCGATTACGCTCGGTCAGCTCACCAGCTTTATGATGTACCTCGGGCTGATGATCTGGCCGATGCTGGCGCTGGCGTGGATGTTTAACATCGTCGAGCGTGGCAGCGCGGCGTACAGCCGTATTCGCGCGATGCTCGCTGAAGCGCCAGTGGTAAACGATGGCGAAGCGTCCATTCCTGCCGGGCGCGGCACACTGGCGGTGGCTATCCGCGAATTTCATTATCCGCATACCGACGCCGCGACGCTGGATAAAGTCAATTTCACGCTGCAACCCGGGCAGATGCTCGGTATCTGCGGCCCGACCGGCGCGGGCAAATCTACCGTACTGTCGCTGATTCAGCGCCATTTTGATGTGGCACAGGGCGATATCCGCTATCACGACATTCCTTTACCGCGCCTGAAGCTGGACAACTGGCGCAGCCGCCTCGCCGTGGTGAGCCAGACCCCGTTCCTGTTTTCCGATACCGTGGCGAGCAATATTGCGCTGGGGAAACCCGGCGCAACGCAGCAGGAAGTCGAGCACGCGGCCCGGCTGGCGAGCGTTCATGACGATATCCTGCGTCTGCCGCAGGGGTATGACACCGAAGTAGGCGAGCGCGGCGTGATGCTTTCCGGCGGGCAAAAGCAGCGCATCTCAATTGCCCGTGCGCTGTTGCTGGAAGCGGAAATTTTGATCCTCGACGATGCGCTGTCGGCGGTGGATGGCCGCACGGAGCATCAGATCCTGCGTAACCTGCGCCAGTGGGGCGAGGGACGCACGGTGATTATCAGTGCGCACCGGCTGTCGGCGCTGACCGACGCCAGTGAAATTATCGTCATGCAGCACGGGCATATCGCCCAGCGCGGGCGACACGAACAGCTGGCAGCGCAGTCAGGCTGGTATCGCGATATGTACCGCTATCAGCAGCTGGAAGCGGCGCTCAACGATGCACCCGCTGAGGGCGTTGTGCAGCAGTTGCGCATCGACGTAATGGACGCTGCGCTGCGTCAGCCGCTGAGCGCCTTCGATACCCAACCGGTGGGCGAAATTATCTCCCGCGTCACCAACGACACCGAAGTGATCCGCGATCTCTACGTCACGGTCGTGGCGACGGTGCTGCGCAGCGCCGCGCTGATTGGCGCGATGCTGGTGGCGATGTTCAGCCTCGACTGGCGCATGGCGCTGGTGGCGATCGGCATCTTCCCGGCAGTGATTGTGGTGATGCTGATCTATCAGCGCTACAGCACGCCGATTGTGCGCCGCGTCCGCGCCTATCTGGCGGATATCAACGACGGTTTCAACGAAGTTATCAACGGCATGAGCGTCATTCAGCAGTTCCGTCAGCAGGCGCGTTTCGGTGAACGCATGAGCGAGTCGAGCCGCTCGCACTATGCCGCACGGATGCAGACGTTGCGCCTTGACGGTTTCTTGCTGCGTCCGCTGCTGAGTCTGTTTTCCGCCATGGTGCTGTGCGGTTTGCTGCTGCTGTTTGGTTTCACCTCCGTTGGGACGATTGAAGTGGGCGTGCTGTATGCGTTTATCAGCTATCTGGGGCGTCTGAACGAGCCGCTGATTGNNCGGAGGGAGCCGCTGATTGAACTCACCACTCAGCAGTCAATGATGCAGCAGGCGGTAGTGGCGGGCGAACGTGTGTTTGAGATGATGGACCGACCGCGCCAGAGCTATGGCCGCGACAGCGCGCCATTACAGAGCGGCGCCGTGGTGTTTGATAACGTCTCCTTTGCCTATCGCGACGATCGCCTGGTGCTGCAGGATATCAACCTCACTATTGCGCCACGCAGCTTTGTGGCGCTGGTGGGGCATACTGGCAGCGGTAAAAGCACGCTGGCCAGTTTGCTGATGGGCTATTACCCGCTGACCGAGGGCGAGATCCGCCTCGACGGGCGTCCGCTCTCCACACTGAGTCATTCCGCGCTGCGGCAGGGCGTTGCGATGGTGCAACAGGATCCGGTGGTGATGGCCGACTCGTTCTTCGCCAACGTCACGCTGGGACGCGACATCAGCGAAGCGAGTGTCTGGCAGGCGCTGGAAACGGTACAACTGGCAGAACTGGCACGCAGCATGCCCGAAGGCATTTACACGCGTCTCGGCGAGCAGGGGAATAATCTCTCGGTCGGGCAGAAGCAGTTGCTGGCGCTGGCGCGGGTGCTGGTTGAAACCCCGCAGGTACTGATCCTCGACGAGGCGACCGCCAACATTGACTCCGGAACCGAACGCGCCATTCAACAGGCACTGGTCGCCGTGCGTGAGCATACGACGCTGATCGTCATCGCCCACCGTCTCTCCACCATCGTCGAGGCAGACACCATTATGGTGCTGCATCGCGGTCAGGCGGTGGAGCAAGGGACGCACCAGCAACTGCTGGAAACGAAAGGCCGTTACTGGCAGATGTATCAGTTGCAACTGGCGGGTGAAGAGCTGGCCGCCAGCGCCCACGAAGAGTCGCTTATCGCCTGATGCACCAGGAACAGGCAATCTGTTAAACATTCAACGCACCTGCACTATCATGGTGCGTTTTTCTTATCTGTCATCGCGGGGCGGCGCGCATCACGCCCGTTTTCTGCCCGTTTCATTTCTGGCATGCCCCTTGCTTTACTCTCCTGGACATCACCGTATTCTGACTGGAGAGGAACTATGAAGCTGGTTACCGTGGTAATCAAACCATTCAAACTTGAAGACGTTCGCGAGGCGCTGTCTTCCATTGGTATTCAGGGACTGACCGTCACCGAAGTGAAAGGCTTCGGACGCCAGAAAGGTCACGCCGAGCTTTATCGCGGCGCTGAATACAGCGTCAATTTCCTGCCCAAAGTAAAAATTGATGTGGCGATTGCTGACGATCAGCTCGACGAGGTGATCGATGTGGTCAGCAAAGCGGCCTACACCGGAAAAATTGGCGACGGCAAAATCTTCGTCGCCGAACTGCAACGCGTGATTCGCATTCGTACCGGCGAAGCCGACGAAGCGGCGCTCTAATTCCTGGTACACAGCGATAGGGATCGAAAAATGAAGATAGCTACGATGAAAACGGGCCTCGGGGCGCTGGCGCTGATGCCAGGCCTGGCGATGGCCGCACCGGCAGTTGCCGACAAAGCCGATAACGCCTTTATGATGATATGTACCGCGCTGGTGCTGTTTATGACGATTCCCGGCATTGCGTTGTTCTACGGCGGTCTGATTCGCGGCAAAAACGTGCTCTCAATGCTAACGCAGGTCGCCGTGACCTTCGCGCTGGTCTGCATTTTGTGGGTGGTTTACGGCTACACGCTGGCGTTCGGCACCGGTGGCAGCTTCTTTGGCAGCTTCGATTGGGTCATGCTGAAGAACATTCAGCTCACCGCGCTGATGGGCACCTTCTATCAATACATTCATGTGGCGTTCCAGGGTTCGTTTGCCTGTATCACCGTCGGCCTGATCGTCGGCGCGCTTGCCGAGCGTATCCGCTTCTCCGCCGTGCTGATTTTCGTGGTGGTGTGGCTGACGCTCTCCTACGTGCCGATTGCGCATATGGTCTGGGGCGGTGGTCTGCTGGCGGCTCACGGCGCGCTGGATTTCGCTGGCGGTACGGTCGTGCACATCAACGCCGCGATTGCGGGGCTGGTGGGCGCATACCTGATTGGCAAACGCGTGGGCTTTGGCAAAGAAGCGTTTAAACCGCATAACCTGCCGATGGTGTTTACCGGTACCGCGATCCTCTATGTTGGCTGGTTCGGCTTCAACGCCGGTTCCGCAAGCTCTGCAAACGAAATCTCCGCGCTGGCCTTCGTCAACACCGTCGTCGCGACGGCGGCAGCTATCCTCGGTTGGGTCTTTGGTGAATGGGCGCTGCGCGGTAAACCCTCGCTGCTGGGTGCCTGTTCTGGTGCGATTGCCGGTCTGGTTGCGGTTACGCCGGCCTGTGGTTACATCGGCGTTGGCGGCGCGCTGCTGCTCGGTATTGTGGCGGGGCTGGCAGGGCTGTGGGGCGTCACCGCGCTGAAACGCTGGCTGCGTGTGGACGATCCTTGCGACGTGTTCGGTGTCCACGGCGTCTGCGGCATTATCGGTTGCCTCCTCACCGGAGTCTTTGCCTCTACGTCGCTGGGTGGTGTCGGTTACGCAGAAGGCGTCACGATGGGGCATCAGGTGCTGGTGCAGCTGGAGAGCGTGGCGGTGACTATCGTCTGGTCCGGCGTCGTTTCGTATATCGGTTACAAGCTGGCGGATTTAACGGTCGGTCTGCGCGTACCGGAAGAGCAGGAACGCGAAGGGCTGGACGTCAACAGCCACGGCGAAAACGCCTACAACGCATAGCAGTGAAAAGCCTCCCGATGGGAGGCTTTTTCGTATCCTCAACCCCGGTTTCGCATCACGCCTTCCTGCACCGCAGAGGCAACCAGCACGCCGTCCTGGGTGTAAAACTCGCCACGCACAAAACCGCGGGCGCTGGAGGCGGAGGTGCTTTCCACGCTGTACAGCAGCCATTCGTTCATATTGAACGGACGGTGGAACCACATCGAGTGATCGATAGTTGCCACCTGCATCCCTTTTTCAAGAAAACCCACGCCGTGCGGCTGCAGGGCAACCGGCAGGAAGTTGAAATCGGAAGCGTAGCTCAGCAGGTACTGGTGAATGCGGAAATCTTCCGGCATGGTGCCGTTCGCGCGGATCCAGACCTGACGCTTTGGCTCGGCGACATGGCCCTTCAGCGGGTTATGAAATTCTACCGGACGGATCTCCAGTGGTTTATCACTCAAAAACTTTTCCTGCACTGCGGGTGGCAGCAGATGCGCCAGCGAACGGGCAATATCGGTTTCGGATTTCAGCGATTCCGGTGAGGGAGCAGGCGGCATTGGCATCTGGTGCTCATACCCGGGTTCCGGTGCCTGGAACGAGGCGGTCATGTAGAAGATGGGTTTGCCGTTCTGAATTGCCGCCACACGGCGAGCGCTGAAGCTGTTGCCATCGCGCAGCACTTCAACGTCATAAATAATCGGTTTAGCGCTGTCGCCGGGGCGCAGGAAATAGCTGTGGAACGAGTGCACCAGGCGGTCCGCGGGCACGGTCTCTTTCGCCGCGTACAGCGCCTGTCCCACGACCTGGCCGCCGAACACCTGACGTAAGCCAAGATCCTCGCTTTGGCCGCGAAACAGTCCCTCTTCAATCTTTTCCAGATTCAACAACGTCAGCAGGTTCGTTAATGCCAGACTCATAGATAACCTCAGTAATGGAAACGCGGCAGCATGAGAATAACCAGATTATAACGCAGAATCAAAAGCCGCCTGCCGGGTGCAATAGTCTGAATTGCAGGTCCTTTCCAGGCACAAATGTGAGATCTGTGCCACAATTATGCTCGTAAAGATTGTTCAGACCACTCAATCCGCAGGATTTACCTCTGTGGATGCATGGATGATAAGGAGAACATAATGAAACTCGTGCATATGTTAAGTGGTTTAGCGGTTGCGGTCGCACTGAGTGCCTGCGCAGATAAAAGCGCAGATATTCAGACCCCGGCGCCGAACCCCAATACGTCTGGTGTGGCTACACAACCCGCTATTCAGCAGCCTAATGTGTCAGGTACCGTCTGGATCCGGCAGAAAGTCGCCTTACCGCCGGATGCCGTGCTGACCGTGACGCTGTCTGATGCATCGCTGGCGGATGCGCCGTCGAAAGTGTTATCTCAGAAAGCCGTTCGTACCGAGGGTAAACAGGCGCCGTTCAGCTTCGTGCTGCCGTATAATCCGTCCGACGTTCAGCCGAATGCACGCATCCTGCTGAGCGCGGCGATCACTGTGAATGACCAGCTGGTGTTTATCACTGATACCGTTCAGCCAGTCATTAATAACGGCGGAACCAAAGCGGATCTGACGCTGGTGCCGGTTCAGCAAACGGCAATCCCGGTGCAGCCGAGCGGTGGTGCGGCAACGACGGTACCGTCCACGTCGCCTACCCAGGTGAGCCCGTCAAGCGCGACTCCTGCGCCGACGCAAATCCCGTAGTAAACTGCTTTCCAGCCCTCTCCGTGTGAGAGGGCTGTCAGTACACCCAACGATACTTCTGCATATCAATCTTCCCGCCGCCAGTAACCTGAACGCCTTCGGAAAGCAGCGCCTGTCGTTGTCGCTGTAAATCGGGACCGGTGAGCGAAATGGTGCCATGGCGATTGACTACACGGTGCCACGGCAGCGTAGAACCTTCAGGCAGACGTTTGAGCACACCGCCCACCTGGCGCGCAGCGCGTGGCGATCCTGCCAGCCGTGCGACATCACCGTAGGTGGTGACATAGCCTTCAGGGATAGAGGCGACGATTTGCCAGACTCGTTGCGGGAAGGTGTCGAGGGGGTCCATAGCACGTCCGGTAGCAGTGAAAAACACAGGATAAGCTACGGCTCCGCCATTGTGAAGGCAGTCCGCTGCGGGCGTTTTTGCCCGGTTGCACAATAATCCAGCATCCGGACCGCCCCGGCTTGCAATTGCCGGACTGCACAGGGATAATGCGCCAGCGCGTTGGTTATCAACGCTCTCAATGGGGGCTCTGTTGGTTCTCCCGCAACGCTACTCTGTTTACCAGGTCAGGTCCGGAAGGAAGCAGCCAGAGCAGACGACGTGTGTGCCGGGATGTAGCTGGCAGGGCCCCCACCCATTTCTGCGCTTCGTAATTTTTCCCTCATGCTTTTTTGTCTGACACCTCTGCAGGCGAATAATGAAGATACCCTGCTGTACCGCCTCCGCCGTCAGACGGATGATGGACGCCATTGGACACGACCACTTCCCGGAAATCGAAGGGCGAAACGCCTTCGATGCAGGCGACGTTAACGCCGTACTGATCGGGATTTGAACGCCGCTGGTGGAACGTGTAGATGCCGCATACCGAGCAGAAATAGTGCGCAGCCTGGCGAGTGTTAAAACGGTACTCCGTTAACTTGTCTTTCCCTTTGAGAACTTCTATGCCCGACAGCGGCGCCGACACGACAACCGCGCCACGCATGCGGCAAAACGAGCAATTGCAGCGACGAATTGTGCGATATCCGTCAGATAATTGAACAGAAAAGACCACTGCGCCGCAGTGGCATTTCGCGAGTAATTTTTCTGGCATCGTTTCTCTCTCCGAATGTAAGTCTGAAAGATAATAACTCCGGTAATTATAGGATCTTAATGAAGTTTGCTACGTTGAATTGATGTCTGGTTACTCATTATCTATAGCATCAATAAAATACGTTGTCATATTATTGAAATAATATTGTCATAATGCCGTCATTATTTCGTCATAAATAACGGGCAGAGTGACTATTGGCGTATTCTTTTCAGGTATAAGCAAAAAATATATCACTGGAACAACGTGTTAACTTAGTGTATTAAATATCTGATATTTTAATACGGGGACGCGTTAACATGGCCACTGTAGTGTTGAATGTTAAAATTGACGAAGCCTTGAAAGAAAGACTCCGCCATTATGCAGAAGTCAATAACGAGAATTTGAGTACAGCAACAGAGAAACTGCTGCTGCTTGCCTTCGAAGCGGCAGAAGAGGCGGGAGTATCAGAAGATGACGTTGACAGCCAGCACACCGAAGAAGATGTAACTCCTTTTACTCCTAAAGAAATTAAAGCGTTACGCAAACTTCTGAAGAAGAAAAAATGAAACAGCAACTCTCAACAGCCAGCAACTATAACGAAGCCTGTGAGCTGCTACGCTCCGGTTACGTTAAACATGTTCGACTGAACTGGAATGTCGGTAGCGATGAGTTTTTTCGCATTGCGTCTGACTGGTGCGATACCGGCGCGAAAATCAAAAAAGACGGCGATGGTTTTATTATCTCGCTGAAAGGCTTTCCCATCCCACGGCAACACTAATCCTGTCATCTTTCTTTCACAGAAAGAAGAGACGATAAGGTGTAATTAATCACGCTAATCATCTCATATTCATCACGGATGGTGATTCAGACGAACTCTTCGGAGTTCGTCAATTTCTCTTTTCGTCTGCAACTATATTATTTTACGCATCCGCATCATATTATGTTGCCCCGCCAGTGAATTCCATAATGGCTGTAAGGTATTAAATGCCGCACGCAATGCGTTATCTTCCAGCGTAAAGGGAATCCGTAAATAACGATCAAACGCGCCTGCCATCCCAAAGCGAGTCCCTGTGCCCAGATGGATGCCTGTACTTTCCGCGCGGGCGGCAAACAGCGTTGCCAGCATATCCGGCAGCTCCACCCAGAAAGAAAGACCGCCGTCCGGTTGCGTAAAACGCCACTGTGGAAAAATCTCCTCCATCAGCTGGCGGCACATGTCCCGCCGGGTCTTGAGCATCTGGCGACGCGCAGGCAGCAGCGTTGACGCGTTTTCCAGTAGCCAGCAGGAGGCAAGCTGTTCCAGCAGCGGCGAACCGAGATCCAGCGTGTCACGTGTTTGAATTAATGACGCGATGGTACGAGAGGACGCGCGGATCCAGCCCAGCCGCAGTCCGCCCCAGAAACTTTTTCCCGCTGACCCGAGCGTAATCACTGGCGCGTCGGTGTTGAATGCCGCCAGCGGTGGCGGTGGGGGCGCGTTGTACCACAAATCCACCATCGTCTCGTCGATCACCAGCGTGGTGCGGGAGCGGGCGGCGAGATCTGCGACGCGCTGCCGCGTGACGCTGTCCATGCAGCGGCCGGTGGGGTTATGGAAATCGGGCATCAGGTAGGCCAGTCGCGGCGCGGTTTGTGCAAATGTTGCGGTGAGGCCGTCCACATCCCACCCCTGTTCCGGCAACGCGACGCCAACCGGGCGGCAGGACGCTCCCTGAATGGCAGCAATCGCCAGCGGATAGGTCGGGTTATCCACCACCACGCGATCGCCCGGCCCGGTCAGGTGACGCAGGATCAGCGCCAGCCCGCTGACGGCGCCGTTCACAATCATCACTTCGTCGGCGCGCGTTGGAAGCCCGCGTTCGCCATAGCGCCGGGCGATGGCGTCACGCAGGGCAAACAGCCCCTGCTGATCGTAGCCGGTGCTGGTGAGATGCTGCGGTAACACAGTCAGCGCATGGTTGAACGCCTGATGGATTTCCGGCCCGGCAGCCAGTGCGGCGGTGGAGAGATCCAGCGCCTGCGTGGCGGACATNNCAAGCGGCTGTCCAGCGCCAGCCGACCGTCGAGGATCAACAGGCGCAGCGCATCGGCAAGCTGCCGCCATAGCGGAGTGCGCGAGGCGGTTTCCTGCCAGTGGCCAAGCAGGCGCACCAGCGATTGTGTTCCGGAACGACGAGGTGACATAGCAGTCCACTTTGTAAAAACTGGTCATTAATCATAATGCCATTTTTGCGCATGATGAAAGCATAACGTGGTTAGCAGAGGTAAGAAATGGGGCGTCGTTTGATTCAACTGTATACTGGCCTGGTCTTGTATGGCGTCTCTATCGCGCTGTTCGTGCGTGCCGATTTGGGGCTGGATCCCTGGGATGTGTTTCATCAGGGCGTGTCGTATTTGCTGTCGATGAAAATCGGCCAGGTGGTGATTCTCACCGGCGTGCTGGTGTTGCTGCTGTGGATCCCGCTGCGGCAACGCCCCGGGCTCGGCACCATCAGTAACGTTATTGTGCTGGGGCTGGTGGCGGACGCGACGCTGGCCGTTGTTTCGCCCGTGACCTCGATGACCATTCGCATCACGTTGCTGATCTCTGCCGTGGTGATGAATGCGCTGGCCACCGCGCTCTATATCGGCGCCGGGTTTGGCGCGGGCCCGCGCGACGGGCTGATGACCGGGCTTCATGCGCGCACCGGCTGGTCGGTTCGGGCGATTCGGACCTGCATTGAGCTGTCCGTGCTGCTGATTGGCTGGTTGCTGGGCGGTTCAATCGGCGTGGGAACCGTATTCTATGCGCTGGCGATTGGCCCGCTGATCCAGCTGTGCCTGCCGTGGTTTGTTCGTCTTCCCGCCAGGCCGACGCCGGCGTGATCTGACTCTCCTCCTGTGCGTGCGCCGCTTTACCCGCACCGCCGAAAACGGCAATGTGGCAGAAGTTTTTTCGCGCACCATGATGAGGACAACATGACACAACTTCAGACGCTGCTGGCGCGCCGGGACTGGGAAAATCCGCAGGTCACTCACTGGCACCGACTTCCCGCTCACGCGCCGTTTAACAGCTGGCGCGATCTGCAATCGGCCTGTAGCGATGCGCCTTCAGCCTCACGGTGTTCGCTTAATGGCGACTGGCAATTTTCGTTTTTTACGGCGCCGGACGCGGTGCCTGAACACTGGCTGAATCAGGACTGTGACGATGCGGTGGCGATGCCGGTGCCGTCAAACTGGCAGATGCAGGGGTTTGATACGCCGATCTACACCAACGTCACCTAGGGTCACGCCGCCGCAGGTTCCTGCGGATAATCCCACCGGCTGTTACTCACGCACAATAGACGTCGACGCGGCGTGGCTGGCAAGCGGTCAGACGCGCATTATTTTCGACGGCGTGAACTCGGCGTTTCATCTCTGGTGCAACGGGCGCTGGATTGGCTATTCCCAGGACAGCCGTCTGCCCGCCGAGTTTGATTTGAGCGACGTGCTGAAACCCGGCAGCAACCGGCTGGCGGTGATGGTGCTGCGCTGGTGCGACGGCAGCTATCTGGAAGATCAGGATATGTGGCGGATGAGCGGCATTTTCCGTGACGTCACCCTGCTGCACAAACCCCGCACGCAAATTGCCGATTTCCATATCGAAACGCAACTGAGCGCCGGTTTTCACCACGCCACGCTGGCNGACGTTACAGGGCGACGCGATGGCGGATGCGCAGGCGGAAGCCACGCTGTGGTGGGGCGATACGCCGGTGAGGCGTCAGCGCCAGCGCCCCGGCAGCGACATTGTTGATGAGCGTGGCAACTGGGTGGAACGCCTGACGCTCTCGCTCCCCGTCGAGAAACCGCATTTGTGGAGCGCCGAACAGCCGAATCTCTACCGACTGGTGGTGGCGCTGTATGACGCGCAGGGTCAGTTGCTGGAAAGTGAAGCCTGCGACGTGGGCTTTCGTCATGTGGCGATCGACAACGGCCTGCTTAAACTCAACGGTAAACCATTGCTGATCCGCGGCGTCAACCGCCACGAGCATCACCCGGAAAAGGGCCAGGTGGTGGATGAAGCCACCATGCGCCGCGATATCGAACTGATGAAGCAGCACAATTTTAATGCTGTGCGCTGTTCGCATTATCCTAACCATCCCCTCTGGTACACGCTCTGTGACCGCTATGGATTGTACGTCGTGGATGAGGCCAATATCGAAACCCATGGCATGGTGCCGATGAGCCGTCTGGCGGACGATCCGCAGTGGCTGCCCGCGATGAGCGAACGCGTAACCCGCATGGTGGCGCGCGATCGTAACCATCCGTCGATCATCATCTGGTCGCTGGGCAATGAGTCCGGGCATGGTGCTAATCACGATGCGCTGTACCGCTGGCTGAAAACCACCGATCCCACGCGCCCGGTGCAGTACGAAGGCGGCGGCGCGAACACCGCGGCGACGGATATCGTCTGCCCGATGTATGCGCGGGTCGATCAGGATCAACCGTTCCCGGCGGTGCCGAAATGGTCAATCAAAAAATGGGTAGGATTGCCCGGTGAAACGCGGCCGCTGATCCTCTGCGAATATGCGCACGCGATGGGTAACAGCGTCGGTGGCTTCGCAAAATACTGGCAGGCGTTTCGTGCCTATCCCCGGTTGCAGGGTGGGTTTGTCTGGGACTGGGTGGATCAGGCGCTGACCAAAACCGATGCCGACGGCAGGCCGTTCTGGGCCTACGGAGGCGATTTTGGCGACACGCCAAACGATCGCCAGTTCTGTATGAATGGTCTGGTATTTCCCGACCGCACGCCCCACCCGGCGCTGTACGAAGCGCAGCGCGCACAGCAGTTTTTCCAGTTTCGCTTGCTGAGTACCTCGCCGCTGGTGGTGGAGGTCGAAAGCGAATTCCTGTTCCGCACCAGCGATAACGAACAGTTGCGCTGGTGGGTTGAACGCGACGGCGAACGGCTGGCGGAAGGTGAGTATGCGCTCACTCTTGCGCCACAGGGGACGCAACAGTTTACGCTGTCGATGCCTGCGTTTTCTGCCGCGCCGGGTGAGATCTGGCTCAATATGGAGGTGTATCAGAATGCGGCCACCGACTGGTCACCGGCGGCGCATCGTTGTGCCTGGGATCAATGGCAGCTACCATCACCGCTGGCGCTACCTGAGCCGCTTCCGGTGGGCGTTGCGCCCGGCCTGCACATCAGCGACGCGTTTTACGATATCACTCACTCGCAACAGCGCTGGCGATTCTGCCGCGAAAGCGGCGATCTCATCCAGTGGTGGCGTAACGAACAGCCCACATTGCTGAGCCCGTTGCGCGATAACTTTACCCGCGCGCCGCTGGACAACGACATCGGCGTCAGCGAGGCCGCCCGTATCGATCCCAACGCCTGGGTGGAACGCTGGAAAGCCGCCGGGCTGTACCAGATGACGTCACGACTGTTTAGCTGCCAGGCACAAACTGCCGGGGCAGAGGTGATTATTGAGACGCAACAGGCCTGGTGTTATCAGGACAAACCGCTGTTTATCAGCCAGAAACGCTGGCGCATCGACGGGCAGGGGATGTTGCATGGCGAGGTGGACGTGCAGGTCGCCACAGATATTCCGCCGCCCGCGCGGATTGGTCTGCATTGCCAGCTGGCTGAAACTGCTGCGGAGGTCAGTTGGCTGGGTCTGGGACCGCATGAAAACTACCCGGACCGTAAGCTGGCGGCGCGGCAGGGGCGCTGGACGTTACCGCTGGCCGATCTGTATACGCCATATGTGTTCCCGTCGGAAAACGGTTTGCGGTGTGATACCCGCGAACTGCAGTTTGGTGCGCACAGCTGGCAGGGCGCGTTCCATTTTGGCCTCAGCTGCTACAGCCAGCGTCAATTGCATGACAGCACGCATCGCCATCTGTTGCAGGAAGAGCCAGGCGCCTGGCTCAATCTGGACGCGTTTCACATGGGCGTGGGCGGGGATGACTCGTGGAGCCCCAGTGTGTCGCCGGAGTATTTACTGCCACAGCGGCGCGTGCATTACGCGTTTAGCTGGCATCAGAACTAAACTTATCAACGCCAGATGCGGCCAGACCCGCTGGCCGCACTGCTCACTTCGGAGGTTCTCTCATGAAGTATGTTGATGGTTTTGTTGTTGCCGTACCGGCGAAAAATAAGGAGGAATATCGCCAGATGGCGGCTAAAGCGGCGCCGTTATTTAAGGAATTTGGCGCCACCCGCGTGGTGGAATGTTGGGCAGATGATGTGCCGGATGGCAAGCTGACCGACTTCCGCATGGCGGTGAAAGCGGAGGACGACGAAGAGGTGGTTTTCAGTTGGATTGAGTACCCCTCGAAAGAGGTGCGCGACGCCGCGAACGCCAAAATGATGGCCGACCCGCGGATGAAGGAGTTCGGCGAGACGATGCCGTTTGACGGCAAGCGCATGATCTACGGCGGTTTCGCGCCACTTCTCGACGAGTAGCTTGCCTCTGGCTGTGCGGCGTGACCGCCAGCCAGTTGACGTCTTTTACCGAATTCCGTTCAGGCCGTGCAGCATCATGTAAATCCCGACCGCAATGATCAGCACACCGGAGATCCAGGGCGCTTTCTGCGAAAACTCACCAAACCCTTTCCAGCGTGTTGAGACGTGCTTCAGGCTCAGCGCTGCTATCGCACCAGAAGCGACCAGCGTTAACGCCAGCCCGACGCTAAAACTGAGCACCAGCGTTGCGCCCNTTTCAGCTGCAGGCAAATCAATAATACGGTGATCGACGCCGGGCAGGGGATTAACCCGCCAGTCAGGCCAAACAGCGCGATCTGCCCGGTGGTCACGTTCTGCCCCTGAAAGCGGTGGTTGATCTCTTTCGCATGGGCGAAGGCGTGCGCGTCCAGCCCTTCAGCCGTGACCAGTTCATCGTGATGATGGTGATGATGATGATGGTGATCGTGGTCATGGTCATGGTCATGATCATGGTCGTGATGATGATCGTGCGGCTGCGTCGCGCGCCAGGTGCGCCACAGCATCCAGATGGCGATCAGAATGATCACGATCCCGGAAATGAGCTGGAACCAGGGTTCTGAGGTTTGCGCGTCCCAGCCACGACCAAACCACATGCCCGCCATGGCAATGACCCAGACAACGAGTGTGTGCGATACCGTTGCCGCCAGCCCGAGCAGAACCGCCTGCCGGAGCGTTCCCCGTATCGCCACAATAAACGCGGCCATCATGGTTTTAGAGTGGCCGGGTTCCAGACCGTGCAGTGCACCGAGTACAATCGCGCTGGGAATGAACAGCCAGGCATTTCCCTGCTGAAGCAATGAGGAAAAGTCGTTCATAAAAAAGATCCTTACCATAACGTGGCGTCATCATACTCCCCCTGAGTATAATTATACTACCCCCCAGTAGAAAAATACGCCGGAAGGGGAGAGCATGATATGCTGGCAACAGAATTAACAGCAGGATCCCGCTATGTCGCATACCGTTCGTCACAAGAAGATGTTATTGACTCGCCTGAAGAAAATTCAGGGGCAGAGCACCGCGCTGGAAAAAATGCTCAACCGCGAGCATGAATGTTCAGAGGTCCTGCAACAGCTGGCCGCGATCCGCGGGGCGGTAAACGGCATGATGTTGCAGGTGATCCAGGGGCATCTGACCGATCATGTGGTGAAAGAATCCGCCGAGGAACAGCGCGAGGCGGATCTTGACATCGTAATGCAGGTGATCAAATCCTATCTGAAATAGGATTTACGACACTTTGGTAAACAGCTTGCGGCGGTCAACCACCTCGCCATCCGTGCGGAACAGCCCGCCGCCCGCGTAATGCAGCGTCTGCGGCCATTCAGGCTCCGGTTTGACGCGGGCCGCCACCACTTCGAAAATAAAAAAGTTGTAGTTATCGACCAGCGCATCGTCATATAACCGGCACTCAAAACTGCCGTGGCATTCGGCGATCGCGCTGGCATGCACCTGTTCACATTTTTCTGCTGTCAGGCCAAATTCAGCGAATTTATCGACATGATCACCGTCACAGTTGCCGATTTTCGCCACCGTGTCGGCCATGCTGAGATCGGGAAGGTTGATTACGCATTCGCCGCTCTGGCGGATCATGTCAAAGCTGATATTACCGGCGGAGATCATGCAGCCAATCAGCGACGGGGAAAATTCCAGAATCGTGTGCCAGCCGAGGGTCATANGCCCCCAGCCAGTGGCGGACGTCATGTAACGGCCAGGGTTTCTTTTGCATCATGGTTAATCCTCATCAGGAGAACACCATGACAGAGGCTCACGGTGTTCTGAGGTTCTCTTCTGCCCACAGAATAAACTCTGCTTTGGGCAGCGCCTTACTGTACAACCAGCCCTGACCGTACTGCACACCATGCGCCCGCAGCCAGTCGCGCTGGGCTGTCGTTTCCACACCTTCGGCGACCATCGCCAGCTTCAGCGATTTTGCCATCTCAATAATATGCGGCGTCACTTGCTTATATTCCAGCGCATCAACAAAAGACTTATCGATTTTGAGCGTGTCCACGTCCAGATCCTGCAAATAGCGCAGGCTGGAATAGCCAGTGCCGAAATCATCAATATAGATGGCGTGGCCGTTTTTACGATAGTGAGTCAGCACGGGCAGCGTTGCTTTCGGATCGGCAAATCCGCGTTCGGTCAGCTCAAGGGCAATTTGCGACGGCGTCACCTGCCAGTGATTAAGCTGTCTGCTGATGAACGCCGCCAGCGCGGGCGACAGTAAATCCTCCACCGACAGGTTAATTGAGACGTGAAAGTCCGGGTGCTGTTGCAGCCATTTGCCCAGATCCTGGAAGACGTTGGTAATGACCCGTTCGGTGAGCCGGGTGATAAGGCCGGTTTGCTCCGCCAGCGGAATAAAAATCTCCGGGGAAAGCCAGCTGCCGTCCGGTTGCTGCCAGCGCGCCAGCGCTTCAGCACCGACGATTTTTCCGCTGCTCAGCGACACAATCGGCTGGTAATGAACGGAAATATCGTTGGCGTTGATCGCATCCAGCATCCGGTGATGGGGCGACTGCAAACGGCGCAGCAGACGCACAATAAAAAAGCAGGTCAACAGGCTGACCAGCACACCAATCGGCATCCATACCAGCAACTGACGATGCCACTGCACCGCCAGCGGCGTAACAGATGACCAGGTGAGGACCGCCAGACCGAGATCCGGATATTCCCGCAGATTATAAAGTGAGCTTTTGTTTTCCAGCGTCGACAGATTCTCTTTCGTCATTTGCCGCCAGACGGCCATGTCTACGGGCTGTGTTGAGGCAATCACCCGCTCACTTTTGCTGCCAATCAGCGCGGCTTCAATGTCATTGACGCCTGCCGGGAGAACATCAATCAGCGAGGCAGGGTCAATCATCACCATGTAATTTCCTGATCCCAGTGCGCCCATCACATGCTGCATGCCGAGATCATTTTTCTGCGTCAGCCAGGCCTTGTAGCCGTCTGGCGTCACGCGATCGGGCGGAGGGAAGGTGATGTCCTGGCTGTGATGTTCGAGCGAAGAACATTGCGGAACGCCGTTGTCGGTCCACAATACTTCCTGAACATAGCGGTAAACGTAGGAGATTTGGCGCATTGACCGTAAATGCGCTGTGCTGCAGGGAGCTCCGGTGAATTTATTCGCCTGAACCAGCGCCTCTTTGGCCTGTTGCGTCACCAGATTCGTGCGCATCAGCACCCGTTCGGTGTACGAATTCAGCTCCTGAATAAAATCTTCATTGGCCTGACGATGGGCCAGCCAGACGCTGAGCAGAATGGGAACAAACACAGACAGGATCAAAACCGCTGTTACCAGGCTCACCAGATGTCGCGTCGTCACGGAGCTTCCCTTCTAAAAGGCTGATATAAGTAAAACTATTATACGCGATGGTGAAAAATACTGCCGTCGGGAAGGGGAAAATGAGCGCGCCGTCAGGGCTCGCTCATCACAGAAGGGTTAGCGACGATGCGCCAGCGAGCGCACCAGCCGATCGCCTGCCATTTGCACGCCCTGCACCAGCAGCACCAGAATGGCGACGGTGCCGAACATAATCTCATTATTGAAACGCTGATAGCCGTAGCGGATCGCCAGATCGCCCAGCCCACCACCGCCAATGACGCCTGCCATCGACGAGAAACCGATCAGCATCACCACTGTTAAGGTGATAGCCGCCAGCAGCGATGGTAGCGCCTCGGGCAGCAGCGCTTTGGCGATCACCTGCCACAGATTGCCACCCATCGACAGAATCGCCTCAATGCGGCCGTAATCCACTTCATCCAGCGCGTTTTCCGTCAGGCGTGCAAAAAACGGAAACGCGCCAATGGTGACCGGAACAATGGCGGCGGTGCTGCCAAGCGTGGTGCCGACCAGCAGACGCGTGAAAGGGATCATGGCGATCAGCAGGACAATAAACGGCAGTGAACGACCCACGTTAATGACCGCCCCCAGCACGGCGTTGATTTTTGGCAGCGGCAGCAGCCCGTCGCGGCGCGACACGAACAGCAGTACGCCAAGTGGCAGGCCGATCAGCACCGTGAACAGCGCGGCAAATCCCACCATATACAGCGTCTCCAGGGTGCCGTTAAGCAGCACCGGCCACAGATCTTCCCAGCTCATGCGACTCCCCATAACAGCCTCCTGTCGACGTTGTGACGCGCCAGAAAGCGCCGCTCGGCGTCCGGATCGGCCAGCAGCGCCTGGCGCAGACGCGACCACGGCGACAGCAACAGATCGGCAATGCGCCCGCCTTCAATCAGTTCGCCATTTTCCAGCAAGGCAGCGTGATCGCAGAGGGTTTTGACCACTTCCAGTTGATGAGTGATCAGCACAATGGTCAATCCGAGCTGCTGGTTAATCTGCTCCAGCAGGGAGAGCACCGAGGCGGTGGTTTCCGGATCGAGCGCGCTGGTCGCTTCGTCGCACAGCAGCACATCGGGCCGCGCTGCCAGCGCTCTGGCGATGCCCACACGCTGTTTCTGCCCGCCGGATAGCTGCGACNCCTGCCGCTGGGCTTTCGCCACGCCGGCAATTTCCAGCGGCACGGCGATGTTATCGGCGACGTTGCGCGCATGCAGTAAATTGAAGTGCTGAAAAATCATCCCTGTACGCAGCCGGTGAGCCCGCAGTGCACGGCTGTCAAACAGGCCGATGTCATCGCCGTCGAACAAAACACGGCCCGCCGTGGGCCGCTCCAGCCTATTCAGACAACGGATCAGGGTGCTCTTGCCCGCACCACTACGGCCAAGAATGCCGTAGATGGCGCCACGCGGGATCTCGAGCGATATGTCCTGAAGTGCCGGTCGGCCTGTTCCGGCATACTGCTTGCTCAGCCCTTCAATCTGGATCATGACTGCGGCGTCGCGACCGGGATCACCGAGCCGTTGTAATGCTGACGGATGAACTCCGCCACCTGCGGTGAGGCCAGATCTTTCGCCAGCTCTTTAATGCGCGGATCGTTCTCCAGTTGCGGCGTGGTGACCAGAATATTGGCGTACGGATTATGCTCCGCTTTCTCCAGCCCCAGTGCGTCTTTTGCTGGCGACAGACCCGCTTCCAGCGCGTAGTTGCCGTTGATCACGGCGAGGTCAACGTCGTCCAGCGAGCGCGGGATCTGCGGCGATTCAATCTCCAGGATCTTCAGTTTTTTCGGGTTATCGACGATGTCTTTCGGCGTCGCCAGCGTGGTGGCCGGATCGGTGAATTTCGCGTTGAGCTTAATCAGCCCCTGACTTTGCAGCAGAAACAGTGAGCGGCTCAGGTTGGTGGCGTTATTCGGTACGGCAACCGTTGCGCCATCGGGCAGCGTTTTAAAATCTTTATGCTTGTGGGAATA
Source organism: Trabulsiella odontotermitis (assembly GCF_001188485.1). Lineage (GTDB taxonomy): Bacteria > Pseudomonadota > Gammaproteobacteria > Enterobacterales > Enterobacteriaceae > Trabulsiella > Trabulsiella odontotermitis_A. The sequence continues at coordinate 15,855 of NZ_JNGH01000074.1, read as the reverse complement.
AATGCCGAGCGGTTCAATGTGTACTGTCGCGGCGACGGCAAAGGTTTTACCCAGCGCCTTTTCCTGATCTTTCAGATAAGGCAGATGCTGGAAGTAGTTGGCGTCCACGTCGCCATTGGCCAGCAGTTCATTGGCGTTCACGCCGCTGGTCAGTTCGACGACTTGCAGATCCAGTTTCGGATCCTGCTTTTTGATGAAGTTGAGGATTTCGGCATGCGGAACCGGATCGGCTGCGATGCGTAATGCGTCGGCCTGCGCGCCCCATGCCAGTGAAAGCGCCAGCGTAACCCCTGCCAGTTTGAAAGCGGCATTTTTCATGATGTTTTTTCCTGTTGTTATTTAAGCGATTAACTGTTCAGTACGTTCGCGTAACACATCGCGATAGTAGCGTTCGGCCACGTCCGGGTGCGACCGCAGACGTCCTTTGAGATAGTTCCAGCCCACGTCGCGCAGCAGCGGGTTTTGCGGATCGCTTTGCGGGCCGGGCGCTTCTTTCGCCAGCGCCTCCGGCAGGGCATAGACGGGCACCACGGCATCCAGTTGTGCGCCGAGGAAGAAGGCGATCGACAGCCGTTCCCGATCCGCAGGCGGCGAGACGACGCGGTGAACCGTGGCGCGCAGATAACCGTTGGTCGCCAGCTCCAGCAGTTCACCAATATTCACCACAAAACTGCCGGGCAGCGGCGCGGCATCGATCCATTCGCCTTCGCTCACTTCCACCTGCAATCCTTTCTGTTCATCCTGCAGCAGAAAACTAAGGAAACCGGAGTCTTTATGCGCGCCTACACCCTGCGCGCTTTGGGTTTCCTGCTGCCCTGGGTAGCGGATCAGTTTGATGTGTTCGTTAGGTTTTTCGCCGTACAGCGCATCAAAGGCATTCACCGGCAGATACAGCGCTTCGGCAAACGCACGCAGTAAATCAATGGCCATGTCGGTCATCGCCTGTTGCCACGTCAGCAGCGCGGGTTTCAGGGTCGGTAATGCGGCTGGCCACAGGTTTGGCCCCTGAAGCTGCTGCCAGCGGGGGGCGTTGTCGGCAAGCTGGAGAGCAGGGCGCTCGGCACCGATGTCAAACTGCTCACGCCAGTCGGGTTGCCCGCGCGTCAGCTCTGCCGCCGCCCGGTTATAACCGCGAAAATGCGGCGAGTGGATCATCGCCACCTGCTCTTTTTGCGCTTCGCTGAGAGCAAAAAAACGCCGGGCTTCCTGCTGCAATGTCAGTTGCAGTTCGTCGTTGATACCGTGATTGGTGAGATAGAAAAAACCGACATCACGCGCGGCGTGGCGCAGCTGTCGCAGGAACGCGGGGCGTTCGGCGGGATTACGATAGCGGGCAAAATCCAGTACGGGCAGCGTGGTAATACTCATTGTTGTCTCCTGAAAACAGGTGCAATGGAAAAGTGTTTTTGGGGATAGCCGGGGAGTAACAACAACAGCGCTGCATGGTGAATTCCTCATTATCAGGGTCTGAATGCAGAGTGCCTGAAGCGGAATTTTTCAACCAATACCGTTCTTTTCTAACTTATGACGGCGAGGGGTTCGGTGCTTTTGCAGAAAACGCATAACGCAAAAGCACCGGTTCAGGAGGTGAGTTACTGGCGGCAGCTTTCCAGCGTCTTCAGCTGCGTGCCGTCAGGGGTGAAATTGTCGGCTGAGAGCCACTGGCGAAAGGCGCAATCGAGGGCGGGCCACTCTTTGTCGATCACGGAAAACCAGTCAGTGTCGCGGTTGTGGCCTTTTGTCACCAGTGCCTGACGGAATCGTCCTTCATACTGAAACCCCAGTCGCTTTGCGGCGACGCGGGAGGGCTCATTCAGGCTGTTACATTTCCATTCATAACGACGATAGCCGAGCGTGTCGAACGCGTAACGCATCAGCAACCACTGGGCCTCTGTCGATAACGGCGTACGCGTCATCAGTGAAGAGAAATGGACGCTGCCCACTTCCATCACGCCATTTTTGGCATCAATACGCATCAGGGCCAGCGAGCCGACCGGGGAATTCGTTTGCTTGTCGATAACGGCAAAATGAAGCGGATCCTGCAGCGTGCTGATGCTCTCGACCCAGCGGGTGAAGTCTTCAACACAGCTGTCCGGTTCGCGCGCGAGCCACGTCCAGCTACGTGTATCGGGTGAGAGGCTGTAAGCAGCAAACAACGCGCTGGCATGAGGCACCTGCAGCGGTTCAAGAAGGCATAGCCGACCTTCCAGGGTTACGCGTGTGGGAAAGGGGCGCGGCTGCCAGTCGGGGAGCGCATCACCAACAGGCTGACCAAACTGATTGAGCTGACTCATGGGAATATCCTTATGGGAACACGCTACGAGCGTATGCTGTTCCGTTCAGGATGGAAAGTCTCTGGGTCACGAATTTGGGTGAGGGAAGTGCCGTGGTGCCAGCCTCAGCTGGCACGGGTCAGGGTATAAATATCATAGAAAGAGAGTTCACCTTTGGTGGCGACCATTTTTTGCAGCTGCGACTTTTGTTCTTCCGCCACCTGTGGCGACTGGAGAATGCTGTCTATTAATTGCGAAGGCACGAAGCGGGTGTTGTACCACTCGCCGTTATAACAAACGCGAAAATCCAGCACGTCGATATCTTCATAATGGTAACGCGGATAGACGTCGAAAAAGAAAAAGCCATTCAACAGTATAAACAGCACCAGCAGCAGCCAGACCGAGTCGGCCAGCGTTTCAGAACGCAGCATCACAATCAGCGTGGCCAGAAACGCCGCGTACATACCGAGAAACAGCCCCGGATGGTTGCGAATAAAACTGATGCTAAAGCGCGGTCGGTTGTCACGCTTTTCCTGTTGATTGAGCTCATCAATCGTGTTGGTGAGCAGCCGCTGGATCTCTGTCATCCGGTCCTCGGGTTTGGCGATAAAGGGAAACAACCTATTTTATGTTGCTAAAACCGAGGCGAAAAGTAACAGATTGGTTGCAGAAAAGCATAACAGTTAGCCGCTGTCACCGTTTTCAGGGAACAATCCCGATGATGTTGAGTGTTGAGATTCACACGGAAGCAACGAGCCTGAATAGCAGAAACGAAACAAACATAAGTGAAGTAAACGCAAAATTACCGGATGAACTTCCATACGGAAGTCGGGATCTTGTCGTAAAGTTTATTCATCGTCAATTCAGCGAGACGATGATCGGCCGCTGAGTAAAATACAGCCAGTTCATTGTCGGAAAGTTCATATTTATTTTTTTCGATCACACGCTCGAGGGTATCAATAGACTGACAGCGTCGCAGACGCAACAAATAATCGGTTTTGGTTAACGGCTTTTCTGACATAAATTCACCTGTTGTTTGTAATATCTTTAACATGAGAGACTGACGGGGTTGGCCCGGCTCACATTAGTGAAACAACGAAACAGTCTGTTCCCGGACTTCCGCCATTTCTGCAGATCTTCTGCATTAATCCCATAGTTACCGAACAACATAAATGTGTCGTCCAGGTATTCATCAATCTGAGCAATCAGTTTATTGTCTTCATTATACTTAATTTTGTAATTAAGTGCGAAGGTTGCAATGTGCTCGATCAGCTCATTCAACTGAAGATTAACCGCGGAAGTCGGGTCGTTAACCCAGCCGTGGTTACTCTCCTCGAGGTTAACAAGGCAATCATGATACAAGGTCTCGCAGAGAAATTTAAGCTGTGCGATATCATGTCTTTTTGGCGAATATTCGTCCATAACGCATCCCCTTATGAGTGGTATACACGACGACGATCAAACACCGTTTCGGGATGGAGACTACTGACTGACCTGAGGCATTAGCTGTAAACCTGATTAGCTATTACTATAATCTACTCTTATAAAGATTTCACTGGGCTATTACGAAAAATTACAAATATCCGGCGTAATAAAAGTTAATCCACCCATCGTGTTAGTAAAACGAATACGTGCGACCATGGATTAAAGAGCCAGTTCCATGTATGGTCCTTATAATTCATTAAGTTAGTATTATCACACAGAATTTAATGACAATTCTTAATGTCATCACTCAGCCAGGAATATTCCTGGTGGTCCGCGCAGTTTTCTTAGAGGTAATATTTAACACGTAAAGATGAGAGGGATAAACCCCTATACGCTGTATTATATACTTTAATCGCCTTATCTTAAATAAACCTTAAGGCAATAACTTCTTTTTGGGATTTTGGTGAGAAAAAAGGGCCGCATTTGCGGCCCTTGATGTGCAGGATTAGTGATGCTCAACCGTGTGGGTGTGCTCAATATCCTCATTCTTGCGGTTAAAGCGGCGACGAACCACCACAAAGAACACCGGTACGAAGAAGATAGCGAGAATGGTTGCGGTCACCATACCGCCCATAACGCCCGTACCCACCGCGTTCTGCGCACCGGAGCCTGCGCCGGAACTGATCACCAGCGGCAGTACCCCGAGGATGAACGCCAGCGAGGTCATCAGGATCGGACGCAGACGCATACGGACCGCTTCCAGCGTCGCTTCAATCAGCCCCTTACCTTCTTTTTCCATCAGATCTTTGGCGAATTCTACGATCAATATCGCGTTCTTCGCCGACAAGCCAATGGTTGTCAGCAGGCCCACCTGGAAGTACACGTCGTTGGTCAGTCCGCGGAAGGTCGCCGCTAACAGCGCACCGATAACCCCCAGCGGCACCACCAGCATGACCGAGAACGGAATCGACCAGCTCTCATACAACGCAGCCAGACAGAGGAAGACCACAATCAGCGAGATGGCATACAGCGACGGTGCCTGGTTACCGGAGAGGCGTTCCTGGAAGGACATGCCCGTCCAGTCGTAACCGATACCCGTCGGCAGCTTGCTCGCCAGTTCTTCCATCATCGCCATGGCTTCACCGGTACTCTTGCCGGGTGCAGCCTGACCGAGAATTTCCATCGATGGCAGACCGTTATAGCGTTCCAGACGCGGCGATCCGTATTCCCAGTGTGACGTTGAGAAGGCGGAGAACGGTACCATCTGCCCGTCGCTACCGCGCACGAACCAGTTGTTGATATCGTCCGGCAGCATGCGGTATTTCGCTTCGGACATCACGTACACTTTCTTCACACGACCGCGGTCGATGAAGTCGTTGACGTAGCTACCGCCCCAGGCAGAACCCAGCGTGGTATTGATGTCGCTGATGGAAACACCCAGCGCCTGGGCTTTTTCCTGATCGATATCGATCTTGTACTGCGGCGTATCTTCCAGACCGTTTGGACGAACACCGACCAACAGGTCAGGATGTTTCGCAATTTCACCAAACAGCTGGTTTCGCGCCTGGGTCAGTTTTTCGTGGCCCAGGTTCGCCTGGTCAATCAACTGGAAGTCAAAGCCAGTCGCCGTACCCAGTTCCACGATAGCGGGCAGGTTAAAGGCGAAGACCATGGCATCTTTGATGGAGGCGAAGTGCCCACTGGCGCGTTCGGCGATAGCCGGTACTTTGTTCTCTTCGCCCGGACGCTCATCCCAGTTTTTCAGTGAGATAAACGCCAGACCGGAGTTCTGACCACGCCCGGAGAAACCGAAGCCGTTAACGGTAAAGACGGAGTTAACGTTGTCTTTCTCGTTTTTCAGGTAGTAATCGGTCACTTCGTCCAGCACTTTTTGCGTACGCTCCTGCGTCGCACCGGCCGGAAGCTGCGCCATGGTCAGGAACACGCCCTGGTCTTCGTCCGGCAGGAACGAACTTGGCAGGCGAACAAACAGATACGCCATGCCGACCACGATGATGATATAGAGCAGCAGATAACGACCGGTACTGCGCAGGATGTTGCCAACGCTGTCGGTGTAGTGGTGCGTGCTCTTATCAAACATGCGGTTAAACCAGCCGAAGAAGCCTTTTTTGCCTTCGCCGTGATCGCCTTTCGCCACCGGTTTCAGCATCGTGGCGCACAGGGCAGGGGTGAGGATCATCGCCACCAGTACGGACAGCACCATCGCGGAAACGATAGTAATGGAGAACTGACGGTAGATGGCCCCGGTCGATCCGCCGAAGAAGGCCATCGGGATGAACACCGCAGACAGCACCATCGCGATACCAACCAGTGCGCCCTGAATCTGGCCCATGGATTTACGCGTGGCTTCTTTCGGCGGTAGCCCTTCTTCCATCATTACACGTTCGACGTTTTCCACCACGACGATGGCGTCATCCACGAGCAGGCCTATCGCCAACACCATCCCGAACATCGTGAGGGTGTTTATCGAATAGCCAAACGCGGCGAGGATCGCAAACGTCCCCAACAGTACGACCGGCACCGCGATGGTTGGGATCAGCGTCGCACGGAAGTTTTGCAGGAACAGGTACATCACCAGGAACACCAGCACGATCGCTTCGACCAGCGTTTTCACCACTTCGTTAATGGAGATCTTAACGAACGGGGTGGTGTCGTACGGGTAAACCACTTTCAGGCCATGCGGGAAGAACGGTTCCAGTTTGGCGATGGTCGCGCGGACCGCTTCGGCAGTATCCAGCGCGTTGGCGCCGGTGGCCAGTTTGATCCCCAGACCGGACGCCGGCTGGCCGTTAAAGCGGGCAATAACGTCGTAGTTTTCACCACCGAGTTCGATTTTCGCCACATCACGCAGGCGAACCTGAGAACCATCCTGATTGACTTTCAGCAGAATTTTGCCGAACTCATCGGTGTTGGTCAGACGGGTTTGCGCGATGATCGAGGCGTTCAACTGCTGGCCTTTCACCGGCGGTGTACCACCGAGCTGACCAGCCGCCACCTGGGCGTTCTGTGCTTTGATCGCGGTAATGACGTCTACAGGCGTTAACTGGAAATTATTCAGTTTGTTCGGATCCATCCAGATACGCATCGCATACTGGGCGCCGAACAGCTGAACGTCACCGACACCGCTGGTACGGCTGACCGGATCTTTAATGGTCGCACCGACGTAGTCCGCGATGTCTTCCTGGGTCATGGAGCCGTCGGTACTGATCATACCGAGAACCATCAGGAAGCTACTGGACGATTTCTCTACGCTTACACCCTGTTGCTGAACTTCCTGCGGCAGCAGTGGCATGGCCAGTTGCAGTTTGTTCTGCACCTGAACCTGCGCGATGTCCGCGTCCGTCCCGGAATCAAAGGTAATCGTAATCTGTACCGTACCAGAGGAATCACTGGCCGAGGACATGTACAGCAGGTTATCGATACCGTTCATGTTCTGTTCGATAACCTGCGTCACGGTATCCTGGACCGTTTTCGCATCCGCGCCAGGGTAGCTTGCGGTGATCTGAATCGCGGGCGGCGCAATGGTAGGATATTGCGCCACTGGCAGCTTCAGGATCGCAAGCGCCCCTGCCAACATGATGATGATCGCGATAACCCATGCAAAAATGGGGCGATCGATAAAAAACTTAGCCATGTCTTAACGGCTCCTGTTTAAGTTAAGACTTAGGTTGTTCAGGCTGGTTGCCCGCCGCGGCTTGTTGATTATTTTCCGCTGCGGCTTCCTGCGCTTTTACCTGAACACCAGGACGCACTTTTTGCAGTCCTGTAACAATGACGCGATCGCCAGATTTGAGACCGTCAGTCACCAGCCACTTGTCGCCAATCGCCTGCGTTGCCGTGATCTGACGCACTTCAACTTTGTCGCCTTCGCCAACGATCATCGCTGTCGCATCACCACGCGGCGTACGGGTCACGCCTTGTTGCGGAACCAGCAAGGCATTCGGATTGGTGCCTTCCTGCAGACGGGCACGCACAAACATGCCTGGCAGCAGGTCGCCTTTCGGGTTCGGGAAGACGGCGCGCAGGGTGATAGAACCGGTAGTCTGATCAACAGTCACGTCGGAGAATTCCAGCGTTCCCGCCTGCGGCAGCGTTTTGCCGTCGCTGGTGACCAGCTCAACTTTCGCTTTGCCGTTCTCCTGCTGCAGCTTGCCGCTCGCCAGCTCTTCTTTCAGACGCAGAAAGTCGTTGCTTGACTGGGTCACGTCCACGTAGATGGGATCGAGCTGCTGCACGGTGGCCAGCGCGGTTGACTGGCCGTTCTGCACCAGCGCGCCTTCCGTCACAGCGGATTTGCCAATGCGGCCGCTGATCGGTGACGTGACTTTGGTGTAGGCGAGGTTAATGCGTGCGGTTTCCACCGCGGCTTTCGCGGCGACCACGGCGGCGCTTGCCTGCTGTGAATCGGCGAGCGCGTTGTCGTAATCCTGTTGACTGATGTATTTGGTACCCAACAGTTTCTGATAACGTTTGACCGTCAGCGACGCGATGTTGGCGGCGGCCTGCGCTTTCGCCAGATCACCTTTCGCGCTTTCATAACTGGCCTGATAGGTTGCTGGATCAATCTGATACAGAGAGACACCGGCTTCGATATCACTTCCTTCTTCAAAGTTACGTTTCAGGATGATACCGCTGACCTGTGGGCGAACTTCGGCGATACGGTACGCGCTGGTGCGGCCCGGAAGTTCAGTGGTGATCTGTAGAGGTTCTGATTTGAGCGTTACGATACCAACGGCGGGCATCTGTTGCGCTCCTTGTTGAGCCGGTTTTTCGTCACATCCTGTTAGCGCTAAGCTGCCTGAGAGCATCAGAACGATCGCCAGAGGCGTCAACCCTCTGTTTTTGTTCATATGTAAACCTCTAGTATCCGATTTCAAATTGATCAATGGATCAAATGTCCGCAAACCCATTGCTGCGTTTATATTATCGTCGTGCTATGGTACAAACATTCACAAATGTATGTAAATCTAACCCCTGTAAATTCACCGACATATGGCACGAAAAACCAAACAGCAAGCGCTCGAAACGCGGCAACACATACTGGATGTCGCGCTGCGTTTGTTTTCGCAGCAGGGAGTATCATCCACCTCACTGGCAGAGATTGCAAAAGCCGCTGGCGTCACGCGTGGTGCTATTTATTGGCATTTCAAAAACAAATCAGAAGTATTCAGTGAGATCTGGGAGCTTTCAGAGTCCAGTATCAGCGATCTCGAAACTGAGTATCGGGCAAAATTCCCCGGCGATCCACTCTCAGTTTTAAGGGAAATACTAGTCTATATTCTTGAAGCTACGGTGATCGAAGAGCGCCGTCGCCTGATGATGGAAATAATTTTCCATAAATGCGAGTTCGTCGGTGAGATGGCGGTGGTGCAACAGGCGCAACGCAGCCTGTGTCTCGAGAGTTACGACCGCATTGAACAGACGCTGAAGGAGTGCATTCAAGCCCAACTTCTGCCCGCCAATCTACTCACCCGCCGCTCAGCGATCCTGATGCGTAGCTACATTTCCGGCATCATGGAGAACTGGCTTTTTTCCCCTCAGTCGTTTGATCTCAAAAAAGAAGCCCGGGACTACGTCGCTATATTACTGGAAATGTATCAGTTTTGCCCGACGCTGCGCGCGTTACCGGCGTGAATTTTCAGCACTACACCAGGAATTTTCTTAGCGTCTTTGGCTATTCGGCTGAAAGCAGAAGTGCTATTCTTCGCCGGGCAATTGTCCCCGGTCATCCCGGTTTCTGCAATCATTCTTGATAACACTATGCTGCACTCAATTCGCTGGCGGAATAATCTCACCGCACTGTTTGTCGTATTCATTTGTTTTTTTAGCATCGTCTCGATGAGTCAGGCCCGCGCGGGGGCGAATGACCTGCCCGAACGCGCTGATGTCCAGAGCCAGCTCAATGCCCTGAATAAGCAAAAAGACCTCTCTGCGCAGGACAAGCTTATCCAGCAGGATCTTACTGAAACATTACAGACGCTCGATAAAATCGACCGCGTCAAAGATGAGACAGCGCAGCTCAAGCAACAGGTCGCGCAGGCGCCTGCCAAAATGCGCCAGGCGATGGACAGCCTCAACGCGCTGAGCGACGTCGATAACGACGACGAAACCCGTAAAACGCTGAGCACGCTGTCGCTGCGACAACTTGAAGCGCGGGTGTCACAAATCCTCGACGATTTACAGACCTCACAAAACGATCTCGCGACCTATAACAGCCAATTAGTGTCGTTGCAGACGCAGCCTGAACGGGTGCAGAACGCCATGTATACGGCGTCGCAACAGCTTCAGCAGATCCGCAACCGTCTGAACGGCACAATGGTCGGCGAAGGCGCGTTGCGCCCCAGCGAACAGGGGCTGTTGCTGACGCAGCAGGCGTTGCTCAATGCGCAGATCGACCAGCAGCGGAAAAGCCTCGAAGGCAACACGATTTTACAGGATACGCTGCAGAAACAGCGTGACTATGTGACGGCCAACAGCAACCGCCTTGAGCATCAGCTCCAGCTGTTGCAGGAGGCGGTCAACAGCAAGCGCCTGACGTTGACCGAAAAAACCGCGCAGGAAGCGGTGACGCCGGACGAAACGGCGCGTATTCAGGCCAATCCGCTGGTGAAACAGGAGCTGGAAATTAACCATCAGCTGAGCCAGCGGCTGATCACCGCGACGGAAAACGGCAACCAGCTGGTTCAGCAAAACATCAAAGTCAAAAACTGGCTGGATCGCGCCCTGCAGTCCGAACGCAATATTAAAGAGCAGATTGCCGTTCTGAAGGGTAGCCTGCTGTTGTCGCGCATTCTTTACCAGCAGCAACAGACGCTGCCGTCCGCCGACGAACTCGAGGATATGACCAACCGCATTGCGGATTTGCGTCTTGAACAGTTCGAAGTCAACCAGCAGCGTGATGCGCTTTTCCAGAGCGACAACTTTGTCGCAAAACTGGAAGAGGGGCACAGCAGCGACGTGAATGACGAGGTGCATGACGCGCTGCTGCAGGTTGTCGACATGCGCCGCGAGCTGCTCGATCAGCTCAACAAACAGCTGGGCAACCAGCTGATGATGGCGATTAACCTGCAAATCAACCAGCAGCAGTTGGTGAGCGTGTCGAAAAGCTTAAAAGAGATCCTCACGCAGCAGATTTTTTGGGTCAACAGCAACAAGCCGATGGACTGGGAATGGGTTAAATCCTTCCCGAAAGCGCTGAAAGATCAGTTTAAGGCGATGAAAATTACCGTGAACTGGGAAAAGGCGTGGCCGGCGGTGTTTATCGCGTTCCTGGCCGGGTTGCCGTTGTTACTGATTGCCGCGCTGATTCGCTGGCGGCTGAAATGGCTGCGGGATTATCAACAGAAACTGGCGTCTCAGGTGGGGCAACTGCGTAACGACAGTCAGTTGCATACGCCGAAAGCGATTCTCATCGACCTGATCCGTGCGTTGCCGGTGGTGATGATTATTCTCGCCGTCGGGCTGATTTTGCTCACCATGCAACTCAATGTCAGCGACCTGCTGTGGGCGTTCAGTAAAAAGCTGGCGATGTTCTGGCTGGTATTTGGCGTCTGCTGGAAAGTGCTGGAAAAAAATGGCGTCGCCGTCACGCATTTCAACATGCCCGCGGAACTGACCAGCCACTGGCGACGCCAGATTGTGCGCGTCAGCCTCGCGCTGTTGCCGCTGCACTTCTGGTCGGTGGTGTCTGAACTGTCTCCACTGCATTTGATGGATGATGTGCTGGGGCAGTTTGTCATTCTGCTCAACCTGCTGCTGATCACCATCCTGATCTGGCCAATGTGCCGTGACAGCTGGCGGGACAAAGAGTCTCACAGCCTGCGTCTGGCCACCATCACCGTGCTGGCGATAGTCCCGATCGCGCTGATGGTGCTCACCGCCACCGGTTATTTTTACACCACGCTGCGGCTGGCCGGGCGCTGGATTGAAACCGTGTATCTGGTCATCATCTGGAATCTGCTCTATCAAACCGTACTGCGCGGGCTGAGCGTCGCCGCTCGTCGCATCGCCTACCGCCGTGCACTGGCGCGCCGTCAGCATATGGTGAAAGAGGGCGCGGAAGGTGCGGAGCCGCAGGAAGAGCCGACCATCGCGCTGGAGCAGGTCAACCAGCAAACGCTGCGTATCACTATGCTGGTGATGGTGGCGCTGTTCGCCGTGGTGTTCTGGGCCATTTGGTCCGATCTCATCACCGTATTCGCTTATCTGGACAGCATTACCCTGTGGCATTACACCGGTTCCGAGGCGGGCGCCAGCGTCATGAAGAGCGTTACGCTGGGCAGCCTGTTGTTCGCGGTGATCGCCTCGATGGTCGCCTGGGCGCTGATCCGCAACCTGCCGGGCCTGCTTGAGGTGCTGGTGCTTTCCCGACTGAATATGCGTCAGGGGGCGTCCTACGCCATTACCACTATTTTGAACTATGTCATTATCGCGGCGGGCGCGATGACGGTGTTTGGATCGCTTGGCGTCTCGTGGGATAAATTGCAGTGGCTGGCGGCGGCGTTGTCGGTGGGTCTTGGTTTTGGCTTACAGGAAATTTTCGGTAACTTTGTTTCTGGTCTGATTATCCTGTTTGAACGCCCGGTGCGCATCGGCGATACCGTGACCATCGGGACCTTCTCGGGGACCGTCAGCAAGATCCGTATCCGTGCCACGACGATTACTGACTTCGACCGAAAAGAGGTCATCATCCCGAATAAGGCCTTCGTGACCGAGCGACTGATCAACTGGTCGCTGTCCGATACCATTACCCGCGTGGTGATCCGCCTCGGCGTGGCCTACGGTTCCGATCTCGACAAGGTCAAAGAGGTGCTGCTGAAAGCGGCGAATGAACATCCGACGGTGATGCAGGATCCGGCACCAGCCGTGTTCTTTACCACCTTTGGCGCCAGTACGTTGGATCACGAGCTTCGTCTGTACGTCCGCGAACTGCGCGATCGCAGCTACACGGTGGATGAACTAAACCGGGCTATCGATCGCCTGTGCCGTGAAAACGGTATCGACATTGCCTTTAACCAGCTGGAAGTCCATCTGCGTAATGAAAAAGGTGATGAAGTCACGGAAGTGAAGCGAGAGATCAACGGGGATGATGCCGCAGGCGCGGTAAGCGAATAAGCACGCGGGGCGGGTGAGTGCTCGCCCCGTGACTTCTTAGTGCGTCAGCGCCGTCAGTTCTTCATTTATCACCCGGCATCAGACGGCGGATTCCTTTCTTGCGAGGCGGCTTCCGCGTTTTTTTGTTTCTTTTCAAAATCCCGCTGCACAATCTCGAGCGCGCGCAACACGGTTTCCGGGGGGATCTCATGCTGTTCCAGCAGCATAATCAGATCGACCGCCAGTTTGACCTCTTCAGGGGCATTTTCGAGTGACATACTGTCTCCTGTTAACGCGTCATTCGCGCCAGAACGGCTTCAATATCCTGCAAGGNCTTCCACTTCACGGGACAGCCGCTGCTGCTCCTCGAACCCCGTGGCCTGCGCCCGTTGCTGCTCGCGCTGGCACCGCATTTCCAGTAGACGACGTTCGTATTCCTGATGCTGCAGTCGTTTCCGCTGCCAGCGCGTCAGCGCAGGAGAACCGGTATCCCAGGATCGCAGCGACCAGGCGTCGGTTTCGCGGGCGATGGCTTCCATTTGCGCCGCCAGATGTTCCGCAAGCCAGGTTATCTGTGGTCGTTGCTGATTTTCCACGGCCTGCTTCAGCGCGCTGAGATGATGCCGCGCTTCTGCCAGACACGCGTCCAGGCGCGAGCTGCGCGTCTGAAATAACTGCCTGTCGAAGCGCGGGCCGAGCGTCGCAAACTGCGCCAGCGGTGCAGTGCGAGCCTCCAGCATAGTCAGCTGCTTTTCCAGCATGTGTAAAAGCGAGTCAGTTTTCACGTTGCGCTTCCAGTAATGGTGAGTGTTTATGTTACAGTAGCGGTCATGGTTGATAACGATTCGCATTATGCAACGTACTATTTTAATCATCATTGGCTGGCTGGCGGTAGTCTTAGGAACGCTCGGGGTGTTTTTACCCGTGCTACCGACGACGCCCTTTATTCTGCTTGCTGCCTGGTGTTTCTCACGCTCATCGCCGCGCTTTCACCACTGGCTGCTCTACCGCTCGTGGTTTGGCGGCTATCTGCGTTTCTGGCAGAAACACAAGGCGATGCCAGCAGGCGCGAAACCGCGTGCCATTGTGGTGATTTTAATCACATTCGGCCTCTCGCTATGGATGGTAAAAATGGCGTGGGTACGAATCTTGCTTCTGATTATCCTTTTCTGTCTGCTCATATTTATGTGGCGACTGCCGGTGGTTGATGCAAAGCAACAAAAACCGTAAAGCACAATAATGGCTGTTGCAATTATTGCTTTCTGCCAGTAAATTCGAGCGTTTTCGAGTACAGGTGCGCCCGGTCAAAGGTTAGACAGTTGTCTTCCTGGCCCGGAACGCTGCGCGCCTTTAGTAATAGTATTTATCAGGCATAAACCTATGACAGCGACTGCACAGCAGCTTGAATATCTGAAAAACAGCATCAAAAGTATCCAGGATTATCCGAAGCCTGGCATTCTGTTCCGTGATGTCACCAGTTTGCTGGAAGACCCGAAAGCCTACGCGCTGAGTATCGACCTGCTCACCGAACGTTATAAAAACGCCGGTATCACCAAAGTGGTGGGCACCGAAGCGCGTGGTTTTCTGTTTGGTGCCCCGGTCGCGCTGGCGCTGGGCGTAGGGTTTGTCCCGGTGCGTAAACCGCGCAAACTGCCACGTGAAACTATTGCCGAAAGCTATGAACTGGAATACGGCACCGATCAGCTGGAAATTCACCAGGATGCCATTCATCCGGGTGATAAAGTGCTGGTGGTGGACGACCTGCTGGCGACGGGCGGCACCATTGAAGCGACGGTAAAACTGATTCGTCGTCTGGGTGGTGAAGTCACTGATGCGGCGTTTATCATTAACCTGTTCGATCTGGGTGGCGAAAAGCGCCTGGAAAATCAGGGCATTCATAGCTACAGCCTGGTTCCATTCCCGGGACATTGATCCCGACTCGAATACACAGTCTCGCGGTCACTGCGAGGCTGTGTTAGCATGACTCCCCTGACAATCCACCTTCCAGCGTTGCAGAGCCTGCCCATGAGTTATCAGGTCTTAGCCCGAAAATGGCGCCCACAAACCTTTGCTGACGTCGTTGGCCAGGAACATGTGCTGACAGCCCTGGCGAATGGCTTATCGTTAGGACGCATTCATCACGCGTATCTTTTTTCCGGCACCCGTGGCGTCGGGAAAACCTCTATCGCCCGACTGCTGGCGAAAGGGCTCAACTGCGAAACCGGTATTACCGCGACCCCTTGCGGCGTGTGCGATAACTGCCGTGAAATCGAGCAGGGGCGTTTTGTCGATCTGATTGAGATCGATGCCGCGTCGCGCACCAAAGTAGAGGATACCCGCGATCTGCTGGATAACGTCCAGTACGCCCCGGCGCGCGGTCGCTTTAAAGTCTACCTGATCGATGAAGTGCACATGCTGTCGCGCCACAGCTTTAACGCGCTGCTGAAAACGCTGGAAGAGCCGCCATCGCATGTGAAATTCCTGCTGGCGACCACCGATCCGCAAAAGCTGCCGGTCACCATTCTTTCCCGCTGCCTGCAATTCCACCTGAAAGCGCTGGATGTCGAACAAATTCGCCATCAGCTTGAGCATATCCTCGGCGAAGAGAAAATCAGCTTCGAACCGCGCGCGCTGCAGCTGTTATCCCGCGCCGCTGACGGCAGCCTGCGCGATGCGCTCAGCCTGACCGATCAGGCGATTGCCAGCGGAGAAGGGCAACTGACCACCGACGCGGTGAGCACCATGCTCGGCACGCTGGATGACGATCAGGCGCTGTCGCTGATAGAAGCGCTGGTCGCGGCCGAGGGCGAACGCGTGATGGCGCTGGTTAACGAAGCCGCCCAGCGCGGCGTGGAATGGGAAGCGCTGCTGGTTGAAATGCAAAGCCTGTTGCACCGCATTGCGATGGTGCAACTGTCACCGTCGGCGCTGGGCGCTGACATGGCCGCAGTAGAGCAGAGAATGCGCGACCTGGCACGCACCGTACCGCCAGCGGATATCCAGCTCTATTACCAGACGATGCTGATTGGCCGCAAAGAGCTGC
>NZ_JNGH01000073.1 GCF_001188485.1 Trabulsiella odontotermitis | reverse complement strand
CCCCGGCCCCCCCTCGCCGGTGATGCTCTGCACGCGACCGTGCTGCACCATTTCCAGCGTCTGCGCCAGCGCCTGGTTTTCGTCGTCGATAAGCGCGCCTGCCTGCGAGCGCGGCACCAGCGTGCCGTCCGGCAGATAACCGCGATCGGCAAACACCTCTTCCCGCGTGGCGAGACCATAACGCTGCCCGGCGCGGATCAGTTCGCTGCCGGCCAGCCCCACCAGCATCAGTTGCGCGTCGGCATCGTGCACTGCGCGGGCGATGGCATCGGCCAGTTCTGCGGATGTCGCCGCCTGGTTGTAGAGCATGCCGTGCGGTTTGACATGGCGCAGCGTCCCGCCTTCCGCGCGGACAATCGCCGCCAGCGCACCTGTCTGATACAGCGTCTGCGCATAAACCGTGTCGGGCGGCAGCGTCATCGCCGTACGGCCAAAATTTTGCCGATCCGGAAAACTGGGGTGCGCGCCAATCGCCACGCCGTTGCGAATGGCCTCGCGCACGGCGGTGCGCATCATCACTGCATCGCCGGCATGAAACCCGCAGGCGATATTGGCCGAAGAGACCAGTTGCAGCAATTCTGCGTCGCTGGCACCCCCTTCCCCGAGATCGGCATTCAAATCAATGTTCATCGTTGAGTCGCCACGCCAGTTGTTCAAGATAACGTTGCTGATCGCTGCGCGCCTTCAGCGCCTCTTCCAGCGAACAGGGCACAAAATGCACCGGCTGCCCGAGCGGAATTTGCGCCAGCTGNTGCGGGCGATGCGCGGATAGCCGCCGGTGGTCTGGGCGTCACTCATCAGCACGATCGGTTGTCCGTTGTGCGGCACCTGCACTACCCCCGGCAGCAGACCGTGCGACAGCAGTTCCCGCGTCGTGGTGCGCACCAGCGGCTGCCCTTTCAGGCGATAGCCCATACGGTTACTCTGCGGGCTCAATTGCCACGGCGCACGCCAGAACGCCTCCTGTGAAGCGGTATCAAATTCATGGTACTCCGGCCCAGGCAGCGCACGAATGCGGTTGCTGGTCAGCAGCTGTTTGACGCCCATCGGTTCGCTGAAGGTCCGCGTCGAAGGGAGAATTGCCAGCCGGTCGCCGTCCGCCAGCCTGCGACCGTCCAGACCGCCGATCCCGACTTTCAGATCGGTGCTGCGGGAACCCATCACTTCCGGCACGTCAAAACCGCCCGCCACTGCCAGATAGCTGCGAATGCCATGAATCGGGCGTTTAAGCACCAGCCGCTGCCCGGCACGCGCCGGTTGCCGCCAGCCGCTCCACACCGGGCTGCCATCAAGCTGCGCGTCACACCCTGCCCCGGTCAACGCAAACCAGACGTCGCGTTCGAACTCCACGGTCATCTGNNCGTTGCCCGCCGCATCCGGCGCGTTCCCCACCAGCAGATTGGCGGTGATAAGCGCAGGTTTATCCAGCGCGCCACAATGGCTGACGCCAGACTGGCGCAGACCGTAGCGCCCGATATCCTGAATGGAGGCATACAGCCCGGCGCGAATAATCTTCAGCATACGCCCTCCCGCTGCGGGATAAAGCGCACCACGTCGCCGGGGCGCAATAGCGCCGGTTCGGCACGGTCAGGATCAAATAATCGTTGTGACGTGTGGCCAATAAGCTGCCAGCCACCCGGCGTTTCCAGCGGGTAAATGCCGGTCTGCGCGCCGCCAATGCCCACCGTTCCGGCGGGTACGCTCAGGCGTGGCTCCGCACGACGTGGGGTGATGAGTGGCTCCGGCAGTCCGCCGAGGTACGGAAACCCTGGCTGAAAGCCAAGAAACCACACCACATACTCCACCGAGGCATGCAGCTCGACCACCTGTTTTTCCGTGAGCCCGCTGTGCTGCGCCACGACGCCGAGATCCGGCCCGGCGTTGCCGCCATACACCACCGGGATCTCCACGTAGCGGGACTCCGGCTGCAGCGCCTCGCTCTCTTCCCACCAGCGCTGAAGACGCTCGATGGCATCCAGCGCCAGCGCCTGCGGATTTCGCAACACCACGGTGATGTTATTCATGCCCGGAATGGCTTCCACCACCTNTTTCTGACTTTCCAGCGTCACCGGCGGCTCCAGTTCCAGCACGACGGCGGTTTCGCCTAACAGATAACAACGCGCTCGCTGCACTTTACGTCTCCACTCAGGCAGGGTTCGGAATATCGATAAAGGTGACGTCCAGATCGGTGGTCTCATTCAGCCACTCGCTGAGCGCCCTGATCCCGCCGCGCTCGGTGGCATGATGCCCGGCCGCATAAAAATGCAGCCCCTGCTCACGCGCCGAGTGAATGGTTTGCTCGGAAACTTCACCGGTAATAAACGCGTCGACGCCAAAACGCGCCGCGCTGTCGATAAAGCCCTGACCGCCGCCGGTACACCAGGCGATGCGGGTCACTTTCTCCGGCCCGGTATCGCCGCTCCACAGCGGTTTGCGGCCAAGACGAGCTTCGATNGCCCGGGCCCCGCCATAGAAAGCTCGCCCCACGGCACCAGCGGCTCGATTTCGCCCATGATGTTAATGCCCAGCAGCGACGCGAGCTGGACGTTGTTGCCTAACTCCGGGTGTGCATCCAGCGGCAGATGCCAGCCATACAAATTGATATCGTTTTCCAGCAGCGTTTTCAGGCGGCGGCGCTTCATGCCGCTGATCACCGGCGATTCCCCTTTCCAGAAATAGCCGTGGTGGACGATGACCGCGTCCGCCTGCAGACGCACCGCTTCGTCCAGCAGCGCCTGGCTTGCCGTCACGCCGGTCACAATCTTGCTGACCGTCTCACGCCCTTCCACTTGCAGACCGTTAGGTGCGTAATCGCTGAACGCCCCGCTGTTAAGCTTTTCGTTAATCAGTTGCTCAAGCTCGGTGTTTTTCATCGTTACTCCTCTATCCACAAAACGATCCAAAATAAAAAAGATTCACAGGCACACCATAGCGATCTCAGCCGCCCGCGACAACGGATCGCGTTCCCTTTCTGGCGGCGTCATAGGCCGCGAGGGTCGCCTCGCGCGCCCGTTTGTGATCAACAAGGGGATGCGGATAATCCAGCCTGATGTTCGCCTTCTCCGCCCATTGCCACGGCGTATGGATCGATGCCGCCGGAACCGCTGACAGTTCAGGGATCCAGTGGCGAATAAATTCACCCGCTTTATCGAATTTCTCACCCTGGGTGGTGGGATTAAAAATACGAAAATAGGGTGCGGCGTCGGTACCGGTTGACGCCGCCCACTGCCAGCCGCCGTTGTTGGCCGCCAGATCGCCGTCGATCAGCTGCGACATAAAATAGTGTTCTCCTTCACGCCAGTCGATCAGCAGGTCTTTCACCAGAAAACTGGCGACGATCATTCGCAGGCGGTTATGCATCCACCCCGTCGCATTGAGTTGTCGCATAGCGGCATCGACAATCGGAAAACCGGTGTTGCCGTTTTGCCACGCGGTAAACGCCGCGTCGGGCGTTTTCCACTGCACGTTGTCCGTCCAGCCGATAAACGGCTTGTGCTTACACAATTCAGGATAACGGGTCATCAGGTGACGGTAGAACTCGCGCCAGATCAGTTCGCTCAGCCAGACCGCGCCCGTTCCTCCGTTCAGCGCCTCGGGGTGCGTTTTCAGCAGGCGATGCAGACACTGGCGCGGCGACAGGACGCCCAGCGTCAGGCAGGGGGAAAGCCGACTGGTGCCGTCGATGGCCGGAAAATCGCGATCGGCGTCGTAGCGCGCCAGGTCGTGCTGGCAGAAATCGCGCAACCGGGTCAGGGCGCTCTGCTCATCGGCAGGAAAACGTTCCGCATCGAACGGCTGCTGCGGGTAATCGACGGTCACTGGTGAACCCGGCTCGCTCAGCGCCCCACTCT
Source organism: Trabulsiella odontotermitis (assembly GCF_001188485.1). GTDB lineage: Bacteria > Pseudomonadota > Gammaproteobacteria > Enterobacterales > Enterobacteriaceae > Trabulsiella > Trabulsiella odontotermitis_A. The sequence continues at coordinate 55,027 of NZ_JNGH01000073.1, read as the reverse complement.
GCCGCATTGCCGGGGCGCGGTGGCATTCCGGGAGGTCTTCGCGCAAACGGCGCAGAAAGGCGTTTTTGAACGGCGTAAACACTTTATACATCTCGTTATTGCCGGTGGTGACGCTGCCGGGCGCAAGCAGCACGCTGTCATCAAAGCCCTGACAAATGACATCACTCAGCGCGCGCTCCACGGCGACATCGCGCTGCCGTTCGTTAAATTCGTACTGATAATTATAGAAAAGCGCGCGGTTTGCACCAACAGCGGAATGCCTCGTGCCGCCAGCGCCTGCTGTAACGCGTTCAAATGGCTGACCAGAAACGCGGCCTGTCGCGGTGCCATCTGATGCTGCCGCCACTGTTCCGGCGTGGCGATATACAGCGCCAGCACTCTCGCATTCGGTTGACGACAGGCGGCGGTGAGCGCCAGATTGTCATGCACGCGCAGATCCGTGCGAAACCAGACCAGATGGGTGGTCATACTGCTCCTGAATTAAGGTTTATCGTGTAAAGGCGACGTCTCAGACCAGAACTCAAAATAGCGCTGGCTGCTCAGATAAGCGTCAGGAAATTCAGTCATATAGTGTTTGATGAGGGTGACGGGCGCNCCGCCGCCAGCGCCTGACGCTGTGGCGATGAAAGGTGCGGGCGAAAATACCCCTGCACGTGCATCAGCACGTTGGTGTGGTCGTTGCGGCTGGCAGGCTGTGACAGCAGATCGGCCAGGCGTTTGCGGTATTCGGCATAAAAATCCTCCAGCGAAGACCACTGCGCAATGTCCGCCATAAAGCGCCCCAGTGCGCGATATTCTGGTTGTGAATGGGCGAGCAGCACCAACTTGTAGCGGCTGTGAAAAGCCACCAGCGCGCCGCGCGTTAATCCCTGTTCATGCAGGTCGTTAAGTTCCTGAAGCGCATAAGTACGCGCATAAAAATTCTCACACATAGCGGCTCCCTTTCAGTGGTTACCCTAAGTGTAAACCGGGAGATAAAAAAAGCCGCCACAGGGGTGACGGCTTTTGTATTGCTGTGTGTATCTTCGTTTAGTAAAAATCGCAGGTCACTTTTTCGGCCTGATCCATCCACACCGGTTTATCGCTGGTTTTTGACCAGACGCGATGCAGATAGCTATAAAAACGGGCGCGGTCTTTCCAGAACAGCATGACCGGCAGCGCGGCAATCCCCGCCACCACGGCGAAAGCGCGACGCAGAAAAACAATATGTGCAGGATACGCTTTGTAAAGCTCCATGATTCTCTCCCCTTTAGTCGCCGGTAATATTCACCGGTAAAATAGTTAAATGGTATCTGGTTAAAATAGTACCGCCTTGCCTGTAATTTTACTACTCATCCGACCACTTTTTTTCATCTGTTTTGCCGTTATTTACATTCATTGCGTAATTAAGTTACATAAAAGTTAAATTAATACTAAACATTAGTTAAATTGTGGCTATTAGCCATTTTTATACTTTTTTTACACCCTCCCCGACGATTTTTGCGAAATCTTTGCGCCGCGATTTCTACCATCCGGGTAATAACTCAACTCCCCCGGAGGTGGACTGTGACTGCAGGTGTGTTAGCCGGCGTTGTGCTGGTTTTCCTGTTACTGGCGTATCTGGTTTATGCCTTGATTAATGCGGAGGCATTCTGATGGCCGCGCAGGGATTTTTACTGATCGCCGGTTTTTTACTGGTGCTGTTTATACTGTCGCGCCCGCTCGGGACTGTGCTCGCGCGCATGATTAACGATACCCCGCTGCCGGGACTGGCGGGTGTGGAACGCGGGATCTGGCGCCTTCTCGGTGTTCGCCCACAGGAGATGGGCTGGTGTCAGTATCTGGTGGCCCTGTTGTTGCTCAATATCTTTGGCCTGATTGTATTATTCGCCCTGTTGATGTTTCAGGGCGTGCTGCCGCTGAACCCGCAGAACCTGCCAGGCCTCTCCTGGCATCTGGCGCTGAATACCGCCGTCAGCTTTGTGGCGAACACCAACTGGCAGTCCTATGCCGGTGAAACCACCATGAGCTATCTGAGCCAGATGGCGGGGCTGACGGTACAGAACTTTCTTTCTGCCGCCACCGGCATCGCGGTGATCTTCGCCCTGACGCGCGCCTTCGCCCGCCAGAGCGTCACCACGCTCGGCAACGCCTGGGTGGATTTAACCCGCATCACGTTATGGGTGCTGCTGCCGCTGGCACTGATTATCGCGCTGTTCTTTATTCAGCAGGGCGTGCTGCAAAACGTGCTGCCGTATCAGCCTTTTACTTCCCTCGAAGGAGTAAAACAGCTGCTGCCAATGGGACCGGTGGCCTCGCAGGAAGCGATCAAAATGCTCGGCACCAACGGCGGCGGTTTCTTTAATGCCAACTCATCGCACCCGTTCGAAAACCCCACGGCGCTGACCAATTTCGTTCAGATGCTGGCGATTTTCCTGATCCCTGCCGCGCTGTGCTTCGCGTTTGGCGATGCCGTTGGCGACCGTCGTCAGGGACGCACCCTGCTGTGGGCGATGTCGATTATCTTCGTCGTGGCCGTGGCGGTGGTGATGTGGGCGGAAACCCAGGGCAATCCGCATCTGATGGCGTTGGGCGCAGACAGTAACATCAATATGGAAGGCAAAGAGAGCCGCTTCGGCATTCTCGCCAGCAGCCTGTTTGCGGTGGTAACGACCGCGGCCTCCTGCGGCGCGGTGAACGCCATGCACGACTCCTTTACCGCGCTCGGCGGCATGGTGCCACTGTGGCTGATGCAGATTGGTGAGGTGGTGTTCGGCGGCGTTGGCTCTGGCCTGTACGGCATGCTGTTGTTCGTGCTGCTGGCGGTGTTTATTGCCGGGCTGATGATCGGCCGTACGCCGGAATACCTCGGTAAAAAAATCGACGTGCGCGAAATGAAGATGACCGCCCTGGCGATTCTGGTCACCCCGGCGCTGGTGCTGCTCGGCACGGCGCTGGCGATGATGACCGACACGGGTCGCAGCGGCATGCTCAACCCCGGTGCCCACGGTTTCAGCGAAGCGCTGTACGCCGTCTCCTCTGCCGCTAACAACAACGGCAGCGCCTTTGCCGGCCTGAGCGCCAACACGCCGTTCTGGAACTGCCTGCTGGCTTTCTGCATGTTCTTCGGCCGTTTCGCGGTCATTGTGCCGGTAATGGCGATCGCCGGTTCGCTGGTGAATAAAAAAATACAGCCCGCCAGCATCGGGACGCTCCCGACCCACGGCGCGCTTTTTGTCGGGTTGTTGATCGGCACCGTGCTGTTAGTCGGCGCGCTGACCTTCATTCCCGCACTGGCGCTGGGGCCGGTGGCTGAACATCTCTCGTTATTTTGAGTCGTACGGAGCCTTATTTTATGAGTCGCAAACCTATGGCCCTGTTTGAACCCTCGCTGGTTCGCCAGGCGCTGATCGATTCTGTCAAAAAACTGAGCCCTGCTATCCAGTGGCGCAATCCGGTGATGTTTATCGTCTGGATCGGCAGCGTACTGACCACCGTGCTGGCCATCGCGATGGCCACCGGGCATCTCACCGGCAACGCCGGATTCACCGCCGCCATCAGCGTGTGGCTGTGGTTTACCGTGCTGTTCGCCAACGTTGCGGAAGCGATGGCGGAAGGCCGCAGCAAGGCGCAGGCCAACAGCCTGCGCGGGGTGAAGAAAACGGCGTTCGCCCGCAAACTGCGTGCGCCGCATCATGGCGCTCAGGTCGATCATGTTCCGGCAAGCGAGCTGCGTAAAGGCGACGTGGTGCTGGTCGAAGCCGGGGATATTATCCCCTGCGACGGTGAAGTGATCGAAGGGGGCGCGTCCGTGGACGAAAGCGCCATCACCGGGNGAATCGGCACCGGTGATCCGCGAGTCCGGCGGTGACTTTGCCTCTGTGACTGGCGGCACGCGTATTCTCTCCGACTGGCTGGTGGTGCAGTGCAGCGTCAACCCAGGAGAAACCTTCCTCGACAGAATGATCGCCATGGTCGAAGGTGCGCAGCGTCGCAAAACGCCGAACGAGATCGCATTGACCATTCTGCTGGTGGCGCTGACCATCGTCTTCCTGCTCGCCACCGCCACCATCTGGCCGTTCTCCATCTGGGGCGGTGCGGCGGTCAGCGTGACCGTGTTGGTAGCGCTGCTGGTCTGTCTGATCCCGACCACCATTGGCGGCCTGCTGTCAGCGATTGGCGTCGCCGGGATGAGTCGGATGCTCGGCGCTAACGTGATCGCCACCAGCGGTCGCGCCGTGGAAGCCGCGGGTGATGTGGACGTACTGCTGCTGGATAAAACCGGCACCATCACCCTCGGTAACCGTCAGGCGTCTGATTTCCTGCCCGCGAAAGGCATTGATGAACGCACCCTGGCCGATGCCGCCCAGCTGGCGTCACTGGCGGATGAAACGCCGGAAGGCCGTAGCATTGTGGTGCTCGCCAAACAGCGTTTTAATCTGCGCGAGCGCGACGTGCAACAGCTGCACGCCACCTTTGTCCCCTTCACTGCCCAGACGCGCATGAGCGGTATTAACATCGACAACCGCATGATCCGTAAAGGCTCTGTCGATGCTATTCGTCGCCACGTTGAGGCCAACAACGGCCACTTCCCGGCGGATGTCGATCAACGAGTGGAAAACGTGGCCCGTCAGGGCGCCACGCCGCTGGTGGTGGTGGAAGGCGCGAATGTGCTCGGCGTCATCGCCCTGAAGGATATCGTCAAAGGCGGTATTAAAGAGCGTTTTGCTCAGCTGCGCAAAATGGGCATTAAGACAGTGATGATCACCGGCGATAACCGGCTGACCGCTGCGGCGATTGCCGCCGAAGCCGGGGTGGACGATTTCCTCGCCGAAGCGACGCCGGAAGCCAAGCTGGCGCTGATCCGTCAGTATCAGGCGGAAGGTCGTCTGGTGGCGATGACCGGCGACGGCACCAACGATGCGCCCGCGCTGGCGCAGGCTGACGTGGCGGTGGCGATGAACTCCGGGACCCAGGCGGCGAAAGAAGCGGGCAACATGGTGGATCTTGATTCCAACCCCACCAAGCTGATTGAAGTGGTGCACATCGGTAAACAAATGCTGATGACGCGCGGTTCGCTCACCACCTTCAGTATCGCCAACGACGTGGCGAAATACTTCGCCATTATTCCGGCGGCGTTCGCGGTGACCTATCCACAACTGGGCGTGCTGAACGTGATGCATCTGCACTCCCCGGCGTCGGCGATTTTAAGCGCGGTGATCTTCAACGCGCTGATCATCGTGTTTCTGATCCCGCTGGCGCTGAAAGGCGTGAGTTACAAACCGCTGACTGCCTCGGCGATGCTGCGCCGCAACCTGTGGATTTACGGCCTCGGCGGCCTGCTGGTGCCGTTTGTCGGCATCAAGCTGATTGATCTTTTGTTAACCCTGCTGGGTCTGGTGTGAGGAAAGGCGCCCTCTACCCGCTACTGACCACCGCGCTAGGTCAGTGGTGGTTTCAGGATCAAGCCACCGGCTCCTTGATTCGCGAGGGTGATACCATTCGCGGATCGCGTCTGATTGGCCAGAACTTTACCGTGCCGGGCTATTTTCACGGCCGTCCGTCTGCTACCGCTGAGACGCCTGACAATCCGATGGCCTCTGGCGGCAGCAATCTGGCGGTGAGCAACCCGGCGCAGGACAGCGCCATTGCCGACCGCGTGAAAGCACTGCGTCTCGCGAACCCGGACGCGCCGGATCAGGTGCCGGTGGNNCGGGTGGAACTGGTACCCGCCTCCGCCAGCGGACTGGACAGTCAGCTCACCCCGGAAGCGGTGCTGTGGCAGGTACCGCGCGTCGCGCGCGCGCGTCATCTGTCCGCAGAGCAGATCACGCAACTGGTGAATAGCCTGACCGAGAAACCGCTGGTCAGCGTGCTCGGGCAATCTGTGGTAAATATTAATGAGCTGAATATGGCACTGGATGCCCTGAAGGAAGAGTGAAATGACCGAAGAGCCACTGCGCCCGGATCCTGACCGGTTACTGGAACAGACCGCCTCCCCCCATCGCGGTAAGCTGAAAATCTTTTTTGGCGCCTGCGCCGGGGTGGGGAAAACCTACGCCATGCTGGCGGAAGCGCAACGACTGCGGGCGCAGGGGCTTGATATTTTAATTGGCGTCGTGGAGACCCATGGCCGCAAGGAAACCGCGGCCATGCTGAAAGGCCTGGCGACACAGCCGCTAAAACGTATCGCCCATCGCGGGCGCTATGTGCTTGAGTTCGATCTCGACGCCGCCCTTGCGCGGCGTCCGGCGTTGATTCTGATGGATGAGCTGGCGCACAGCAACGCGCAGGGCTCCCGCCATCCCAAACGCTGGCAGGATGTGGAAGAGCTGCTGGAAGCCGGGATCGACGTCTTTACAACCGTTAACGTGCAGCACCTGGAAAGCCTCAACGATGTGGTCAGCGGCGTCACCGGCATTCAGGTGCGCGAAACGGTACCCGACCCGTTCTTTGATGCCGCCGATGAGGTAGTACTGGTCGATTTGCCCCCAGACGATCTGCGTCAGCGCCTGAACGAAGGCAAAGTGTATATCGGCGGTCAGGCCGAACGGGCAATTGAAAATTTCTTTCGCAAAGGCAACCTGATTGCCCTGCGCGAACTGGCGCTGCGCCGTACCGCCGATCGCGTTGACGATCAGATGCGTGCCTGGCGCGACCGGCAGGGACAGGAAAAAGTCTGGCATACCCGCGACGCCATTCTGCTGTGCATCGGCCATAACACCGGCAGTGAAAAACTGGTGCGCACGGCGGCACGGCTGGCAGCGAAACTCGGCAGCGTCTGGCATGCGGTGTATGTGGAAACCCCTGCCCTGCACCGCCTCCCTGAAGAACAGCGACGGGCAATCCTTGGCGCCCTGACGCTGGCGCAGGAGTTGGGCGCGGAAACCGCCACGCTCTCTGATCCTTCGGAAGATCGCGCCATTCTGCGTTACGCCCGCGAACACAACCTCGGCAAAATCGTCATTGGCCGCCACAGCAAACGGCGCTGGTTCAGCCGCAACAGCTTTGCCGACCGGCTCGCCGCGCACGCGCCCGATCTTGATCTGATGGTCGTCGCCCTGGACGAAAAACCGGCGAACGTACCGGCACGCACCAGCGACACCCGTCCATGGCGGGAGAAATGGCGGGTTCAGCTGCGCGGCTGCGCGGTGGCAGTGGCGCTCTGTGCCCTTATTACGCTGGTGGCGTCGCAGTGGCTGGGGGCGTTTGATGCCACCAACCTGGTGATGATCTACCTGCTCGGCGTGGTGATTGTCGCGCTGTTTTACGGTCGCTGGCCGTCGGTACTGGCGACGTTCATTAACGTCATGAGCTTTGACCTCTTTTTTATTGCGCCCAGAGGCACGCTGGCGGTGTCGGATGTGCAGTANTGCTGACTTTTGGTGTGATGCTGACCGTCGGGCTGGTGATCGGCAACCTGACGGCGGGCGTCCGCTATCAGGCGCGCGTCGCCCGCTATCGAGAACAGCGCACGCGCCATCTGTATGAAATGTCGAAAGCGCTCGCCGTCGGGCGCAGCGTGACCGATATCGCCATCACCAGCGAGCGGTTTATTCAGTCCACTTTCGATGCCCGCAGCCAGGTGCTACTGCCTGACGCGAACGGCAAAATCGTGCCATTGACGCCGCAACAGGGCATGACGCCCTGGGACGACGCCATTGCGCGTTGGAGCTTTGATAAAGGGCTACCCGCCGGGGCCGGTACCGATACCCTGCCCGGCGTGCCCTATCAGATTTTACCGCTCATTAGCGCCGACAAAACTCACGGGCACAGCAGCGGCTGCTGGAAACCTTTACCCTGCTGGTGGCGAACGCGCTTGAGCGGCTGACGCTCACTGCCAGCGAAGAGCAGGCGCGCCTTGCCAGCGAGCGCGAAAGCATCCGAAATTCGCTGCTGGCGGCGCTGTCGCACGACTTGCGCACTCCGTTGACCGTGCTGTTTGGTCAGGCGGAGATCCTGACGCTGGATCTCGCCAGCGAAGGGTCAAAACATGCTCCGCAGGCCAATGAAATCCGTCAGCACGTGCTGAACACCACCCGGCTGGTGAACAATTTGCTCGATATGGCGCGTATTCAGTCCGGCGGGTTTAATTTGCGTAAAGAGTGGCTAACGCTGGAAGAGGTGGTGGGCAGCGCGCTAAAAACGCTGGAGCCGGGGCTCGGCGGGCGGCATATCGCCCTCTCCCTGCCCGATCCGCTGATGCTGGTTCATGTCGACGGACCGCTGTTTGAGCGCGTGCTGATCAACCTGCTGGAAAACGCGGTGAAGTACGCCGGGCATCATTCGCAGATTGGCATTACGGCTAAAACCGGGAGCGACCATCTGCTGCTGGATGTCTGGGATGATGGTCCCGGCATTCCCGACGGTCAGGAACAGGCCATTTTTGGCAAGTTTGCCCGCGGTACGAAGGAGTCGGCGATCCCCGGTGTCGGGCTTGGGCTGGCGATTTGTCAGGCGATTGTGGAAGTGCATGGTGGCACGATTTCGGCGTGGAACCGCCCTGAAGGTGGTGCCTGTTTTCGTGTTACACTGCCGCTGACGTCTCCGCCCGAACTGGACGATTTTCAGGAAGAACTGTGATTAACGTACTGATTGTTGAAGATGAACAGGCTATCCGTCGCTTTCTGCGCACCGCGCTGGAAGCCGAAAACATGCGCGTGTTCGAGGCCGACACCTTACAGCGGGGTTTGATTGAAGCGGCCACCCGCAAACCCGACCTGGTGATCCTCGATCTCGGCCTGCCGGATGGCGACGGCATCGATTTTATTCGCGATTTTCGTCAGTGGAGCCAGACACCGGTGATTGTTCTATCCGCCCGGGTGGAAGAGACGGATAAAATCGCCGCGCTGGATGCCGGTGCGGATGATTATCTCAGCAAGCCGTTTGGTGTCGGCGAACTGCAGGCGCGTCTGCGCGTGGCGCTGCGTCGCCATGCCGGGAGCCAGCAGAACGATCCGCTGATTCATTTTGCTGATGTCGAGGTTGATCTCGTCTCGCGGCATATCGTCCGGGGCGGCGAGGAAATTCACCTCACCCCCATTGAATTTCGTCTGCTTGCGGTTTTACTCAATAACGCGGGAAAAGTACTGACCCAGCGCCAGCTGTTAAATCAGGTCTGGGGACCGAATGCGATTGAACACAGCCATTATTTGCGTATTTATATGGGTCACCTCAGACAGAAACTGGAAGCCGATCCCGCGCGACCACAGCATTTATTAACCGAAACGGGCATTGGTTATCGTTTTATATTTTGAATAACTATTCATTTTACTAAACGTCTGCCCTCCCTTTATTTTCATGTAAATAAACTCGCCGCTAAAAATTAATTCCTCGCGCGGAGAGTTAATATATTAAATAAAGGAAAAACATTCTATTTACATAAAAGTCACAATACAGCATATTGACCTGTGATATGCATAAGAACTGACTAATTATTTCTGCGATGATCGATATTTATTGATCTTCTTCACAGAATAAGCCGCCATCCTGGATAAAATGACCATACCTTCAGTTAATCAGTGAAAGGTACATATCATGGAAAACAATAACCGAATGATGCCACACATAAGGCGGACAACACATATTATGATGTTTGCCCACCGCAACAGCTTTGATTTTCACTTCTTTAATGCCCGGTAGTCATCCGACTACGACGGGCGCTTCAGCATACAGGTCATCCTGAATCCTCGTTAATGCAGGCTCACGCCTGTAGCTCACTGCGCTCATCCGAATAGATCCTTTATTTCCAGCAACCGGGCTGGCGGGATTTATTGCATCTAAAAAAAGCAACCTACTGATATTTATTCATCAGCGGAGTGGTATTGCTTTTTTCCGGAATAATCAGTTTCTCATCAGGGAAATTGAGGACCTGTTATTACCTGAAATTAAAGAGATTAAAAATGACTGAATTAAAGATCGCTGTTAGCCGTGCTTGCCCTGACTGTTTTTCAACTCAGCGCAACATTGTAAATACCTCTGAAACCGATTTTATCGACGTTGCCGCCGTGGTCATGACCATCGAAGACGTTGAGTGCGGGATGCTCGATAAATTAAACTCCACCGGCTATAACATCCCGGTATTTATCTCTATTAATAAAGACGAAGTGGTCCCGTCAGAATATCTGGCACGCGTCCAGGGGGTATTCGAACACGACGAGACCCGCAACGAGTTCTACGGTCGTCAGTTGGAAGCGGCGGCACACAAATATGAAACTCAGCTGCGCCCACCGTTCTTCCGTGCGCTGGTCGATTACGTAAAACAGGGCAACAGCGCGTTTGACTGCCCGGGGCACCAGGGCGGTGAATTTTTCCGCCGTCACCCTGCCGGTAACCAGTTCGTTGAATTCTTCGGCGAAACCCTGTTCCGCTCTGACCTGTGCAACGCCGACGTCGCTATGGGCGACCTGCTGATCCACGAAGGCGCGCCATGCACCGCACAACAGCATGCGGCGAAAGTGTTTAACGCAGATAAAACCTACTTCGTTCTGAACGGCACATCGTCCTCTAACAAAGTGGTGCTGAACGCGCTGCTGACCCCGGGCGACCTGGTGCTGTTTGACCGTAACAACCACAAATCCAACCACCACGGTGCGCTGCTGCAGGCAGGCGCGACGCCGGTGTACCTGGAAACCGCACGTAACCCGTACGGCTTCATCGGCGGTATCGATGCGCACTGCTTCGAAGAAGAGTATCTGCGTAATCTGATCACCGAAGTGGCACCGAAACGTGCGCACGATGCGCGTCCGTTCCGCCTGGCGGTCATTCAGTTAGGCACCTACGACGGCACCATTTATAACGCCCGTCAGGTAGTGGATAAGATTGGTCACCTCTGCGATTACATCCTGTTTGACTCTGCGTGGGTGGGCTACGAGCAGTTCATTCCGATGATGGCGGATTGTTCCCCGCTGCTGCTCGAACTGAACGAAAACGATCCGGGTATCCTGGTCACGCAATCCGTTCATAAGCAGCAGGCTGGCTTCTCTCAGACCTCGCAGATCCATAAAAAAGACAGCCATATTAAAGGCCAGTCTCGCTACGTTCCACATAAGCGTCTTAACAACGCCTTTATGATGCACGCCTCCACCAGCCCGTTCTACCCGCTGTTTGCTGCCCTGGACATCAACGCCAAAATGCACGAAGGCGAAAGCGGCCGCAACATGTGGATGGATTGCGTGGTGAACGGCGTCAACGCCCGTAAGATGATCCTCGACAGCTGTAAACACATTCGCCCGTTCGTTCCGGCGATGGTCGACGGCAAACCGTGGCAGTCTTACGATGCGGCCACCATTTCCAGCGACCTGCGTTTCTTCCAGTTTGGTCCTGGTGAACACTGGCATGCCTTTGAAGGTTATGCCGCAAATCAGTACTTCGTTGACCCATGCAAACTGCTGCTTACTACCCCTGGCATTAATACCGCCAGCGGCGAATATGAGTCGTTTGGCGTTCCGGCGACTATCCTTGCCAACTTCCTGCGTGAAAATGGCGTGGTTCCGGAAAAATGCGACCTTAACTCCATCCTGTTCCTGCTGACCCCGGCTGAAGATATGGCCAAGCTGCAGCAACTGGTGGCGCATCTGGTGCGTTTCGAAAAACTGCTCGAAACCGATGCGCCGCTGAAGGATGTTCTTCCATCCATCTACAATCAACATAAAGCGCGTTACGCCGGCTATACGCTGCGCCAGCTGTGCCAGGAGATGCACGATCTGTACGCCCGCAACAACGTTAAGCAGTTGCAAAAAGAGATGTTCCGTAAATCACACTTCCCACGCGTCAGCATGAATCCGCAGGAAGCCAACTACGCCTACCTTCGTGGCGAAGTTGACCTCGTGCCGCTGCCGCAGGCCGAAGGCCGCATTGCCGCTGAAGGCGCACTTCCTTACCCGCCAGGCGTGCTGTGTGTAGTTCCAGGCGAAATCTGGGGTGGTGCCGTTCTGAAGTATTTCACAGCACTGGAAGAAGGTATCAACCTGCTGCCTGGTTTCGCGCCAGAGCTGCAAGGGGTCTACATCCAGGAACATGAAGGTCGCAAAGAAGTGTGGTGCTACGTCATCACACCTCGCGATACCAAAGGGGAAAAATTATGAGCAGCAAATCCAATAAGATGGGCGTTGTTCAGCTCACCATCCTGACGATAGTGAACATGATGGGCTCCGGCATCATCATGTTGCCCACCAAGCTGGCGGAAGTGGGGACCATCTCCATTATCTCCTGGCTGGTCACTGCGGTAGGATCGACGGCGCTGGCGTACGCTTTCGCGAAATGCGGGATGTTCAGCCGCAAATCAGGCGGTATGGGCGGCTATGCTGAATATGCGTTCGGCAAATCCGGCAACTTTATGGCGAACTACACCTACGGCGTATCACTGCTGATCGCCAACGTGGCTATCGCCATCTCCGCGGTCGGTTACGGCACCGAATTACTCGGTGCCACCCTGTCGCCGGTGCAGATTGCGCTGGCAACTATCGGGGTACTGTGGCTGTGTACCGTTGCTAACTTCGGTGGCGCGCGTATCACCGGTCAGATCAGTAGCGTGACTGTGTGGGGCGTGATTATTCCGGTTGTGGGTCTGTGCATTATCGGCTGGTTCTGGTTCAGCCCGACCCTGTACGCCAACTCCTGGAACCCGCATCACGTACCGTTCTTCAGCGCAGTGGGCTCGTCTATCGCCATGACGCTGTGGGCCTTCCTCGGTCTGGAATCCGCCTGCGCCAACATGGACGTGGTGGAAAACCCGGAACGTAACGTACCGATCGCTGTACTGGGCGGTACGCTGGGCGCGGCGGTGATCTACATCGTCTCCACGAACGTGATTGCCGGTATCGTGCCAAACATGGATCTGGCGAACTCTACTGCACCGTTCGGTCTGGCGTTTGCGCAGATGTTCACTCCGGAAGTTGGTAAAGTGATCATGGCGCTGATGGTCATGTCCTGCTGCGGCTCGCTGCTCGGCTGGCAGTTCACCATCGCACAGGTCTTTAAATCCTCAGCGGACGAAGGCTATTTCCCGAAAGTCTTCTCCCATGTCTCTAAAGCGAATGCACCGCTGAAGGGGATGCTGACCATCGTGATTCTGCAGTCTGTCCTGTCGCTGATGACCATTAGCCCGTCGTTGAACAGTCAGTTCAACGTGCTGGTTAACCTGGCGGTGGTGACCAACATCATTCCTTACATTCTGTCGATGGCCGCGCTGGTCATTATTCAGAAAGTGGCGAATGTGGATGCAGGCAAAGCCCGTGTCGCGAACGTGGTGGCGTTCATCGGTGCCCTGTACAGCTTCTATGCGCTCTACTCTTCCGGGGAAGAAGCAATGCTGTGGGGCGCACTGGCGACCTTCCTCGGCTGGACGCTGTACGGACTGGTATCTCCGCGCTTTGAACTGAAAAACAAACACAGTTAATCTGTTCCCCCGGTGGCGGCATTGCCCGCTGCCGGGGCCTTTCTGAAGATAATCCCCATGAGTCATACAGAACGAGACGTTGAAGCGCTCGCCGATATTCTCGCCATTATCCAGCGCCATCAGGTTTGTCGGTTAGCGATAAACGATGACGTGGCCCCGTACATTGTGCCGGTCAATTATGGCTATGAATGTGAAGACGGACGCTGGTTTATCTATTTTCACGGCGCAAGAACCGGGAAAAAGATGCGCCTGCTGCGACGGAACCCGGCGGTGAGTGTAGAAATCGATGGCGATCATGGACTGATTACGGCCGACGAGGCCTGCGACCACAGCTACGCCTTTACCAGCATTATCGCCAGCGGGCGCGCCGACATCCTGCGCGAGCGCGAGGCGATGCAGCATGGACTGGACGTTATCATGCGGCAGGTCAGGCCTGGCGAACGGTTTAGCTACCAGGAAAAAATGATGAAAGCGGTGTGTGTGGTGCGGATTGCGTGTGATTCGTTAACCTGCCGACGGCACCCGGCACCGTAACGTAAAACAGGCTCCTTGCGGAGCCTGTTTTTTTACGCGTTTTTCAGCACTTCGCTGACAATTTCTACCGCTTCTTTTTCAATCTTGCGGCGATGTTCTTCGCCGAGGAAACTTTCACAGTAGATTTTGTACGCATCTTCCGTGCCTGACGGACGTGCGGCAAACCAGCCGTTGTCGGTCATCACTTNCCGATGGACGCGCCGTTGCCCGGAGCGGCCGTCAGACGGGCGGTGATCGGGTCACCCGCCAGCGTGCTGGCGCTCACCATTTCTGGCGAAAGCTTAGACAGCGCGGCTTTCTGCGCGGACGTTGCCGCGGCCTGCAGACGGTTGTAGCTCGGTGCGCCGAAGCGCTGCGCTAGCTCATCGTAGTGCTGCTGCGGGTTCTTGCCGGTGACCGCGGTGATTTCTGCGGCCAGCAGGCACATGATGATGCCGTCTTTATCCGTTGACCACGGCGTACCGTCGAAACGCAGGAAAGACGCCCCCGCACTCTCTTCGCCGCCGAAGCCGAAGCTGCCGTCGAACAGACCATCAACAAACCATTTGAAGCCGACCGGCACTTCCACCAGCTTACGGCCCAGGTCGTTGACCACGCGGTCAATCATTGCAGAAGACACCAGCGTTTTACCGACAGCCACCTCTTTGCCCCACTGCGGACGATGCTGGAACAGGTAGTTGATCGCCACCGCCAGGTAGTGGTTCGGATTCATCAGCCCTGCCGGGGTGACGATGCCGTGACGGTCGTAATCCGGGTCGTTAGCAAACGCCAGGTCGAACTTGTCGCGCAGCGCCAGCAGACCCGCCATAGCGCACTCGGAGGAGCAGTCCATACGGATCGCGCCGTCTTTATCGAGGTGCATGAAACGGAAGGTTTGATCGACCTGATCGTTAACAATCGTCAGATCAAGCTTGTAATAGTCAGCGATGCGTTTCCAGTATTCGATCCCGGAACCGCCGAGCGGATCCACGCCCAGCTTCAGACCCGCTTTCTGAATAGCCGCCATGTCGACGATATCCGCGAGGCCTTCCACAAACGGCTGCACCAGATCCAGCGCCTTCACGCGGCCACTTTTCCAGGCCTCATCCAGGGTGATGCGTTTAACGTCTTTCAGGCCGTTCGCCAGCAACTGGTTCGCGCGGTCTTCAACAACTTTAGTGACGTTGGTATCCGCCGGGCCGCCGTTTGGCGGGTTGTATTTGATGCCGCCGTCTTCCGGTGGGTTGTGAGACGGAGTGATGACAATGCCATCCGCCAGCGGGCCGCCTTTTTTGTTGTGCACCAGAATGGCGTTTGAGACGGCAGGCGTCGGCGTAAAACCGTTCTCTTCCTGCACGATGATATCAACGCCGTTGGCGGCTAACACTTCGAGCACCGAAATGAACGCCGGCTCTGACAGCGCGTGAGTATCCTTACCCACAAAGCACGGTCCGGTGATGCCATTTTTGGCGCGATCTTCAGCAATCGCCTGGGCAATCGCCAGAATATGCTGTTCGTTAAAGCTGTGACGCCCGGCGCTGCCACGGTGACCGGACGTGCCGAATTTCACCGCGTGTTCGACGTTATTCACATCCGGTTTCAGCACATAGTACTGAGACGTCAACTGAGCGACGTTAATCAAATCACTCTGTTGTGCAGGCTGACCTGCACGCTGATGGTTTGCCATTGCCTGGTCCTTCTCATGCAAGGGTTAAATTGTGCCGCAAACCTTTTCAATCAATTCCGCGGGGAACTGCATTGACTGCATGATGTGCTCGATCATGCTGCATTTACGGCCCGTATTGGTGTTAGTTATTACCCAGTATGGCGTATCAGGAACCTGTTTGGGTTTTGTTTGATTGCCATTTTTCAGCAGCGTTTGCTCGTCCGCGGCGAAATAGACCCGGGTACGACCGTGCAGCGATTCCGTCGCATCGGCAAACGCAATGCTGTCCAGCGACCAGAGGGTGGAGAGCACCAGCATAAAGCGGTTTACCGCTTTCTTCTGTTCCGCATATTCATCAGAAAGCAGCAGCTCGCGCATGGCGCGGACTTTGTCTTTCGTCTGACTTGCAGGCTTAGCGTCGGTAGACGGCGCCTGAGCGGTGGCGGGTGCTGAAACCGTGCGGGTGGCCGGAGCAGCGGATTGCGTTACGGCGGAAAACTTGAGCATACGCCGTAAAATGTCAGATGCGGTCTCGCCAATGTGCTGCGTGTGGCTGGCAATATAGCGATAGAGTTCGTCATCAACTTCGATCGTTTTCATCTTAATCCAGTGATATATCTTTTCTGAATACAAGTCGTTGGGATTATAAGTACAAAACCCAACCGCGGATAGCGTCAAACCAGGATGGCGGCAAAATCCAGATTAGTTCCTGATCTTGCAGCCGGGCGGCAGAATGTTCACCATAATACCCTAACCCGACAGAGCGAATTAAAGAACTTTACTATGATTTTGAATACCCGAGCGCAAACTGCACAAAACCCGCACAAGAATTCTCCCATCATGCTGGTGCATGGTCTGTTTGGTAGCCTGGACAACCTCGGCGTGCTGGCGCGCGACCTGATGAGTGACCACGATGTTTATCAGGTTGATATGCGCAACCACGGCCTGTCGCCGCGTTCAGAGGTCATGAACTACCCGGCGATGGCGCAGGATCTGCTCGACACACTTGACGAACATAATCTGGAAAAAGCGATCGTTGTCGGTCATTCGATGGGCGGGAAAGCGGCGATGGCGCTGACCGCCCTGGCCCCGTCGCGGGTCGAAAAGCTGGTGGCGCTTGATATCGCGCCGGTGGATTATCAGGTTCGTCGTCATGATGAGATCTTCGCGGCCATTCGTGCCGTTACCGAGGCGGGTGCCACCANGTGCTGTGGCAGCAATATCCGCACATCGTCGGCTGGGAAACCATTCCGGCGTGGGATCACCCTGCCCTGTTTATCCCTGGCGGCAACTCGCCGTACGTGACCGACGCGTACCGCGATGCACTGCTCTCCCAGTTCCCACAGGCGCGCGCACACGTGATTGCCGGAGCCGGTCACTGGGTGCATGCAGAAAAACCTGAGGCGGTGCTGCGCGCCATTCGTCGCTACCTTGCCGACGCCTGAATGCTTAAAAACTCAGCGACCGCGCGCCAGAATGGCTGCGGTCGTTGGCGTGGGGGTTTCGCTGATGTATGATGGCGCGCTATCCATCCGGGCAATGGCCTGGTTGTTTGTTTCCC
Organism: Trabulsiella odontotermitis; assembly: GCF_001188485.1. Classification (GTDB taxonomy): domain Bacteria; phylum Pseudomonadota; class Gammaproteobacteria; order Enterobacterales; family Enterobacteriaceae; genus Trabulsiella; species Trabulsiella odontotermitis_A. Next base: position 37,909 of record NZ_JNGH01000073.1, on the reverse strand, counting down.
CGAAGTCACTCTGAATCATGGCAAAAGAACAAACGGACCGTACGACATTAGATTTGTTCGCAAATGAGCGTCGCCCGGGAAGACCGAAAACCAATCCGCTCTCGCGTGACGAACAGTTGCGCATCAATAAGCGCAATCAGCTCAAACGCGATAAAGTTCGCGGCCTGAAGCGTGTTGAGCTAAAACTCAACAGCGACGCCGTGGACGCGCTAAATGAACTGGCCGATGCCCGCAATATGAGCCGCAGTGAACTCATTGAAGAGATCCTGTTGAGCCAGCTGGCCAGCCTGCATCGCCAGGATAACGCCTGAAACACCACAAAAAACACATTTTCATGTAGCAGAGAGTGCAGTCCGGCATGATTGCTGTTTCCGTGCACTTCTCTGTTCTGCTATGATTGCCCTTATCTGTGGGCAATAAGCCACCACCATATCATTTAGTTTCAAGAGGTTATTTTACTCATGGCAATCGTAGGCATCTTTTTCGGCAGCGACACCGGTAATACCGAAAATATCGCGAAAATGATTCAAAAACAGCTTGGTAAAGACGTTGCCGACGTGCATGACATTGCGAAGAGCAGCAAAGAAGATATCGAAGCGTTCGATCTCCTGTTGCTGGGGATTCCGACCTGGTATTACGGTGAAGCACAGTGCGACTGGGACGACTTTTTCCCGACGCTGGAAGAGATAGACTTTAACGGCAAACTGGTGGCCCTGTTTGGTTGTGGTGACCAGGAAGACTATGCTGAATATTTCTGCGACGCGCTGGGAACCATCCGCGACATCATCGAGCCGCGCGGCGCGATTATTGTCGGTCACTGGCCGACCGCCGGTTATCACTTCGAAGCCTCCAAAGGCCTGGCGGATGATGACCACTTCGTTGGTCTGGCGATTGACGAAGATCGTCAGCCGGAACTGACCGCCGAACGTGTTGAAAAATGGGTTAAACAGGTGGCAGAAGAGCTGAACCTGGACGCGATCAAAAACGCGTAAGCATTGAGCGGTGTGATTAATAAATCGCACCGTATTAATAGATAAAAGCAATCAAATTAATCGCTACAAATTTTTAACTTTTGAGCGCATGCCTGTACAATAACGGCTGATTTAACGAGGAATGAGTGACAGCTTTGCTGGTAGTGCCTCGTTTTTGAAAGCATAGTATGCCAGGCGCTTGCAGTTTTCATTTATACATGGCAGTTCTATAATTGAGACGCATTCTACCGGGCGCATTCTCTGTGAGACTTCCGCTTAAGGAAGTGAATCGTTTAGCAACAGGACAGATTCCGCATGACTGACAACAATACCGCATTAAAGAAGGCCGGCCTGAAAGTCACGCTTCCACGGTTGAAAATTCTGGAAGTGCTCCAGGAGCCGGATAACCACCATGTCAGTGCGGAAGATCTATACAAGCGTCTGATTGACATGGGTGAAGAGATTGGGCTGGCAACGGTCTATCGCGTACTCAACCAGTTTGACGACGCCGGTATCGTAACCCGCCACAATTTTGAAGGCGGCAAATCGGTTTTTGAACTGACGCAGCAGCACCACCACGATCACCTGATCTGCCTGGATTGCGGCAAAGTGATTGAGTTCAGTGATGACTCGATCGAAGCGCGTCAGCGTGAAATTGCATCACGCCATGGCATCCGCCTGACCAACCACAGCCTGTACCTGTATGGTCACTGTGCTGAAGGCGATTGCCGCGAAGATGAACACGCGCACGACGCCGTGGAAAAGTAATCTTCAGTGACTCAGAAGCCAGCCTCCGGGCTGGCTTTTTTATTGCCTTTTTCAGACAAAAAAAGACCCGCAGCGCGGGCCTCTCCTGATGGTCATTACCATTACTGCTTATTGTTGCTACGGATTTCCTGCCAGATACGATCGCATTTGGCTTTAACCGCCTGGTCGTTACCGGTACGCGTGGCCTGAATGCACTGCTGGTAATCCAGCGTGCGCACGGTTTCCTGCGTCGCGAACTGCTCGTGTGCCTTCTCTTTGCGCAGCACGTTCAGCACGCTCTGGCAGGCTTCGATTTTATCCGGGTTACCTTCCGCCGTGTTAATGCAGGCGCTGTAGGCTTCTTTCAGGCGGCTGTCTTCCTTCGGCGCTGGTGTCGTCGGCTGCGCGCAGGCCACCAGACCGGATGCCATGATGGCGATAAGAATGAGTTTCTTCATTATGTCGTCCTTATGTCAGGAGCGGGTTTCCCCGCCCCTGCGGGCATCAGAAAATGGTGAACGGTGCAATGACGATGAATTTCACGTCGCGCTCATCCTGGAAGATGTTGCCGTAACCGCCGCCCCAGCTCGGAATGTCGGAGTGGTTGTCATACTGCGTGAAGTGGAGTTTGAACATCGTGCCTTTGGCACGGCCTTCCTGCACGGTGTACATTGCGTCCAGGCTGTAGGCAGATTCTTTGATTTTGTTGGAAGCCATGTCTTCGCGCTGGCCTGCCCCGTTGATAAACCAGTCCGACGGTTTCGCATCCCACGCGTAGACGTAAGAAGCGCCAACCGCCCAGCCAGGCAGATCCCAGTTTTTCAGGTCATACATCGCGCCGAAGAAGACCGCTTTTTCGCCGTTGGCGTTGAAGTCTGAGCGGTTATCCCACCAGATATCCAGACGACCGTTGGAGGAGGCGTAGGTTGGCGTCATACGCTGCAGGAAATAACCCTGCTGGCCTTCCGCACGCACCCAGGTGCCTTCCAGTCGCAGATCAACCACATCCGCTATTTTGTAGCCGAAGGTCAGCGCCTGTAACCATGCAGTGCCGTCGTAGATATCATTGATGGTGTTGTTGTCCGCTTTATCGCGCGCGCCATAGAACTGATAGCTGGTAGAGAGCGGAGAGCCCGCGACGTCAAATTTGTAGCTGGCTTTAGCGAAGTACTGATCGACAAACCCTTCAGACTGACCAAACGCCGCTTCCAGCACCAGGTCGTTTTTGAAATCGTATTTAGCGCCGAGGGAGTGCAGGTAATCGACTTTGGTTTTCTTGTCGTTCTGATAGAACTTGTCGGTTTCAATGTGCCACGGCGCTTTGTACTCGTTGGTCCACATGTAGGAGAAGCTCAGCGCGCCAGCATCGCCGTAATCAAAGTTCGCCCCGGCTTCCGCGCCCTGGTAAGTCCCCGGCATGAAGCTCCAGTGTGGCGCTAACAGAGTCTGCCCGGTCGGCTGAATGTAACCGGCACGTGCCCACACCGGGCCATATTTGAATTTTGCCGCCGCTTTATACAGGCTGATCCCGCTCTTATCGCCGGAGTAGTCTTCGTCATAGCCCTTATTGATCGAGGAGAACGCGATTTCGTTCGGGTGTCCGCTCTCGGCGGATTCCGCCATTTCGATCGCCGTGAAGGCCGCGATGTCCAGACCGAACATGTCAGCGGCATAACCGGACTGGAAGTCCAGGTTGGCGTTCCAGGTGGAGTGAGAAAGGTTGGTTTTGTATTTGTCGCCGTCGGTCACGTCTTTACGGTCACGCTCACGCTGCCAGTAATAGACGCCGCCGGTTAAGGTTGAATCATCGATGAAGCCTGCTGCACTGGCCTGCGGAACCGCAACCCAGCCCGACAATGCGGTGACGCCTGCAATAGCCAGCGCCAGCGTACTACGTTTGCCACTGAACGTACGCATGTGTATATCCTCTTTGACTTTTAAAAACGCCACTCAACAAAGCTGAGCGACGATAAATAGAAAAATGTAAAAAAGTAGTCGGGGAAATTCCCGTGCTTCTACTATGAGTAGACTATTTTTCGCGACGCGAATTATCAATCACTTTATGGCACGAAATGACAAGACTATGACAAAGCGCACATAATTGATTGCACTTTGTAACAAAGAACAATTTCAGGATATTGATGCAGAAAACGTTGCAGATTCAGCAAAATGCGGGAATCAGAGGATGAGAGGTAAGATTTTATTATTAAATTCAGATTTAACGGTGTTGTTTGCAAATGGTATTAATTCGCATCGCGAATGTTAATTAAAAGTAACATTCTGATTGGTAAGCGAAAAAAACGCCGCGCTAAGCGGCGTCTTTACTGGAACAGCGAATTACTCGCCGATTTTCGTCCAGGTATCACGCAGACCGACGGTGCGGTTAAACACCAGTTTGTCAGCCGTCGCGTAACGGCTGTCGAGACAGAAATAGCCTTCACGTTCAAACTGGAACGCTTTACCCACTTCCGCCGCCTTCAGGCTCGGCTCCGCGAAGCCCTGTTTGATCACCAGCGATTCCGGGTTAATGGTGGCAAGGAAATCGTCCGCTGCGCCCGGGTTTGGCACGCTGAACAGGCGATCGTACAGGCGAATCTCAACCGGCAGCGCATGTGCCGCGCTGACCCAGTGGATCACGCCTTTTACCTTGCGACCGTCAGCCGGATCTTTGCTCAACGTATCGGCGTCGTAGGTGCAGAAAATCGTGGTGATGTTGCCTTCCGCATCTTTCTCAACGCGCTCTGCTTTGATGACATACGCGTTACGCAGACGCACCTCTTTACCGAGCACCAGACGCTTGTACTGCTTGTTGGCTTCTTCACGGAAGTCAGCACGGTCGATCCAGATTTCACCGCTGAACGGCACTTCACGGCTGCCCATTTCCGGTTTGTACGGATGATTCGCCATGGTGACCATTTCGCTTTCGCCCTGCGGGTAGTTTTCGATAACCAGTTTTACCGGATCGATCACCGCCATCGCGCGTGGGGCGTTTTCGTTGAGATCTTCGCGAATGCAGGATTCCAGCGAGGCGATCTCGATGGTGTTGTCCTGTTTGGTCACACCAATGCGTTTGCAGAATTCGCGAATAGACGCCGGGGTGTAGCCACGACGACGCAGACCGGAGATGGTCGGCATGCGCGGGTCGTCCCAGCCTTCAACGTGCTTGTCGGTCACCAGCAGGTTCAGCTTACGCTTGGACATGACGGTGTATTCCAGGTTCAGACGAGAGAACTCGTACTGACGCGGATGGACCGGGATAGAAATGTTATCCAGCACCCAATCGTACAGGCGGCGGTTGTCCTGGAATTCCAGCGTACACAGCGAGTGGGTGATGCCTTCCAGCGCATCGCTGATGCAGTGGGTGAAATCGTACATCGGGTAGATGCACCACTTGCTGCCAGTCTGGTGGTGATCGGCAAACTTAATGCGGTACAGCACCGGATCGCGCATTACGATGAACGGCGAGGCCATGTCGATCTTCGCACGCAGACAAGCTTTACCCTCTTCAAAACCCCCGGCACGCATTTTTTCGAACAGCGCCAGGTTCTCTTCAACGCTGCGATCGCGGTACGGGCTGTTTTTACCCGGCTGGGTCAGCGTGCCGCGATACTCGCGAATTTCATCCGCAGAGAGTTCATCAACGTAGGCCAGGCCTTTGTTGATCAGTTCAACCGCATACTGGTGCAGCTGATCGAAATAATCCGACGAATAGCAGACTTTGCCTGCCCAGTGGAAACCTAACCATTGCACGTCGTTCTGGATGGACTCGACGTATTCGATGTCTTCTTTTACTGGGTTGGTGTCATCGAAACGCAGGTTGCACAGCCCGTGGTAATCCTGGGCGATGCCAAAATTCAGGCAGATAGACTTCGCGTGACCGATGTGCAGATAACCGTTCGGCTCAGGCGGAAAACGCGTGTGGATCGTGGTGTGCTTACCACTGGCCAGATCCTCATCAATGATCTGACGAATAAAGTTTGTCGGGCGGGCTTCAGCCTCACTCATCGTGGGTTCCTCAAGGCGTAAACAACGTATAACGGCATATGATCTTATAAGCCAGTCGAAGAGACAACCATTAGTTGCGGAAATTACCGCTCTGAAGAACGATCTTGGGGCTGATTGCTGCAAAAAAAAGCGGCGGAGGTTTCCCTCCGCCGCTTAAGGCATGTACGTGCTTGCTCAGGAGCGATTACTTGCCTTTAATCTCATACAGCGCGGTTTCGCCCGCCACGACATGACCCTGCGCCTTAATCACCAGGCCGCTGAAGTCATCGATGTTGCTGCAAACCACCGGGCTGATCATTGAGCGCGCGTTGGCATTCAGGAAGTCCAGATCCATCTCCAGGATGGGCTGACCTGCCGTCACTTCCGCACCCTCTTCCACCAGGCGCTTAAAGCCTTCACCGTTCAGTGCGACGGTATCGATACCCATGTGGACAACGATTTCCGCGCCTTTGTCAGTTTCCAGGCAGAAGGCATGGTTGGTGTTGAAGATTTTCACGATAGTGCCCGCTGCCGGAGAAACCACAACGCTTTCCGTCGGTTTCACCGCCACGCCGTCACCGACCGCTTTGCTGGCGAAGGCTTCGTCAGGCACCTGATCCAGCGCAACCACTTCACCGGTCACCGGAGAAACCAGCGCAGCGATGGTCGTTGCGTTCGGCACGGCCTGCGGTTTTACCGCCGCCTGTGCTGGCGCTGCAGCCGGAGCCGGAGCCGCTTCTGCTGCCGCAACAGGGCCCGTGGTGTGCATGGCGTTAGCGATTTTCTCCGCCACAAAGCCAACGATGATCTGCACGCTGGTTTTGTTCAGACGGATAACACCGGTTGCGCCGAGGCGTTTCGCCAGCGCTTCGTTCACTAGGCTGGAATCTTTTACAGACAGACGCAGACGGGTGATGCAGGCGTCGATACCGGTCAGGTTGTCAGAACCACCGACAGCGGCGATGTACTGACGCGCCAGACCGGCAACGTCCTGGTCTTTACCATTGCTCAGATTCACATCCTGACCATCCGCTTCGCTGCCGGCAACCGCCAGTTCGCGACCCGGGGTCATCAGATTGAATTTGGTGATGGTGAAGCGGAACACCAGGTAGTAGATCACGAAGAACACCAGGCCCTGCGGGATCAGCATGTACCATTGTGTTGCCAGCGGGTTACGCGAAGACAGCACCATATCCACCAGACCGGCGCTGAAGCCGAAGCCCGCAATCCAGTGCATGCTCGCGGCGATGAACACGGAGATACCGGTCAGCACAGCGTGAATAACGTACAGTACCGGCGCAACGAACATGAAGGAGAATTCCAGCGGTTCGGTGATACCGGTGAAGAAGGCCGCGAATGCGCCCGCCATCATGATACCGAGGACTTTCGCTTTGTTTTCCGGACGTGCGCAATGGTAGATAGCCAGTGCCGCGCCAGGCAGACCGAACATCATGATCGGGAAGAAGCCTGCCTGATAACGACCAGTGATACCGACCACCGCTTTACCTGCTTCGATGGACTGTGCGCCACCGAGGAAGTTAGGAATGTCGTTAATGCCCGCAACGTCGAACCAGAATACGGAGTTCAGCGCGTGGTGCAGACCGACCGGGATCAGCAAACGGTTGAAGAACGCGTAAACGCCCGCACCGATGGAGCCCAGTTTCTGGATATGCTCACCAAAGTTCACCAGACCATCAAAGATCACCGGCCAGATGTACATCATGATGAACGCTACAACGATCATCACAAAGGAGGTGAGAATCGGCACCAGACGACGACCACTAAAGAAGGAGAGCGCTTTTGGCAGCTCTACGCTTGAGAAGCGGTTGTACAGTTCAGCGGAGATGATACCCACCAGGATACCCACGAACTGGTTGCTGATTTTACCGAACGCCGCCGGAACCTGGTCCGCCGGAATTTTTTGGATCATCGACACGGCAGCTGGCGAGCAGAGTGTCGTTAATACGAGGAAACCGACGAAACCGGTGAGTGCTGCGGCACCGTCTTTATCTTTGGACATACCGTATGCAACACCGATGGCGAACAGTACGGACATGTTGTCGATGATGGCAGAGCCGGATTTGATAAAGAACGCCGCCAGCGCGTTCTCACCGGGGTCGATCCAATAGCCGACACCCATCAGGATGGCTGCGGCTGGCAGCGTGGCCACTGGCACCATCAGTGCGCGGCCTACTTTTTGTAAATAACCTAGAATACTCACTTTCTTCCCCCTATGAGACCCCGTTCAGACTCTTTCAAAGTCGTTTTTTTATTGTGTAACAAACCTTGAAGCGTGGCGATTTATCACCTACGTTCAGAGTGTGTGGAAAATTAATTCGTACCGCAAATTAAACACCTGCTTTTTGTGATTATAATCACCAAATATCGTAATAACCCCTCCCATTCACTGGCTAACAGCGAAAACTTATTTTATCATTCAAAAAATCAAGACGGATTGTCCCCTCTCGCTGACAAAACCAGGTTAGGCTTAACAGAGTATCGGTAGCAATCCGCCCACGCTTTAAATTAACTCTATTGAGGTGAACAATGAGACTGATCCCCCTGGCGACCGCTGAACAAGTAGGTAAATGGGCCGCACGCCATATCGTTAATCGTATCAATGCGTTCAAACCTACTGCGGATCGTCCGTTTGTGCTCGGCCTCCCGACCGGCGGCACGCCGCTCACCGCGTACAAAGCTCTGGTTGAGATGCATAAAGCAGGCCAGGTCAGCTTTAAGCACGTTGTCACCTTCAACATGGACGAATATGTCGGCCTGCCGAAGGAACACCCGGAAAGCTATCACAGCTTCATGCACCGCAACTTTTTCGATCATGTTGATATCCCGGCAGAAAACATCAACCTGCTGAATGGTAACGCGCCAGACATCGATGCGGAATGCCGTCAGTACGAAGAAAAAATCCGTTCTTACGGTAAAATCCACCTGTTCATGGGTGGCGTGGGCAACGACGGCCACATCGCGTTCAACGAGCCGGCCTCTTCTCTGGCCTCCCGCACCCGCATTAAAACCCTGACCCATGACACGCGCGTGGCAAACTCCCGTTTCTTCGACGGCGACGTCAACCTGGTGCCGAAATATGCGCTGACCGTTGGCGTGGGTACCCTGCTGGATGCCGAAGAAGTGATGATCCTGGTGTTGGGCTCGCAGAAAGCGCAGGCGCTGCAGGCCGCGGTAGAAGGCAACGTTAACCACATGTGGACCATCAGCTGTCTGCAACTGCACCCGAAAGCGGTTATGGTTTGCGACGAGCCGTCCACCATGGAGCTGAAAGTGAAAACGTTGAAATACTTCAATGAATTAGAAGCAGAAAACGTTAAAGGTGTTTGATTCAATACCGTCTCTCCTGCGGGGGAGACGGTCGTATTTTTGTAACCGGGGGTCGTAATGTATGCATTAACCCAAGGTCGGATTTACACCGGCCATGAAATTCTGGATGACCATGCGATTGTCGTCGCCAATGGCCTGATCGAACGTCTCTGTCCGCTGGCGGACTTACCGTCTGACATTGAGCAACACACCGTCAATGGCGCCATTATCGCCCCGGGTTTTATTGATGTTCAGTTGAACGGCTGCGGCGGCGTACAGTTCAACGACACCATGGACGCGGTCAGCGTGAAGACGCTGGAAATCATGCAGAAGGCCAATGAAAAATCGGGCTGCACCAGCTATCTGCCTACCCTGATCACCTCCAGCGATGAACTGATGAAACAGGGCATCCGCGTGATGCGCGAGTATCTGGCGACACACCCGAATCAGGCGCTGGGTCTGCATCTGGAAGGTCCGTGGCTGAACATCGTCAAGAAAGGCACCCATAACCCGGATTTCGTGCGCAAGCCGGACGGCAAACTGGTGGATTTCCTCTGTGAAAACGCTGACGTCATCACGAAAGTGACGCTCGCGCCGGAAATGGTTGAGCCTGAGGTGATCCACAAGCTGGTGAATGCCGGGATCGTGGTCTCCGCCGGTCACTCCAACGCCACGCTGAAAGAGGCGAAAATCGGTTTCCGTGCCGGGATCACCTTCGCCACGCACCTTTATAACGCGATGCCGTACATCACCGGTCGTGAGCCGGGTCTGGCGGGCGCGATTTTTGACGAGCCGGACGTGTACTGCGGCATTATCGCCGATGGTCTGCACGTCGATTTCGCCAACGTGCGTAACGCGAAACGCCTGAAAGGCGACAAGCTGTGTCTGGTGACCGATGCCACCGCACCAGCAGGCGCAAATATTGACCAGTTCATTTTTGCCGGGAAAACAATATACTACCGGAATGGATTGTGTGTAGATGAGAATGGCACGCTGAGCGGCTCCTCTCTGACCATGATTGAAGGGGTTCGCAATCTGGTTGAGCATTGCGGCATTGCGCTGGAAGAAGTTCTGCGCATGGCGACGCTCTACCCGGCGCGTGCGATAGGTGTCGACAAGCAACTGGGCAGCATTGCCCCAGGCATGATCGCCAACCTGACCGCATTCACTCGCGACTATAAGGTAACCAAGACCATCGTTAATGGTAACGAGGTCGTCACTGAGTAAGTAAAAGTATGACACCTGGCGGACAAGCTCAAATTGGCAATGTTGACCTCGTAAAACAACTGAACAGCGCGGCCGTCTATCGCCTGATCGATCAGCATGGCCCTATCTCGCGCATTCAGATTGCGGAACAAAGCCAGCTTGCCCCTGCCAGCGTGACAAAAATTACGCGCCAGTTAATTGAACGCGGCCTGATCAAAGAAGTCGATCAGCAGGCCTCCACCGGGGGTCGCCGCGCCATTTCCATCGTCACCGAAACCCGCAATTTCCACGCCATCGGCATTCGCCTCGGTCGTCACGACACCACGTTAACGCTCTACGATCTGAGCAGCAAAGTGGTGGCAGAAGAGCATTATCCGCTGCCGGAACGCACCCAGGAAACGCTCGAACACGCCCTGCTGAATACCATTTCGCTGTTTATTGCCTCCTGCCAGCGCAAAATCCGCGAACTGATTGCGATCTCGGTGATCCTGCCGGGGCTGGTTGATCCCGACAGCGGCGTGATCCGCTATATGCCGCACATCCCGGTGGAAAACTGGGCGCTGGTCGAGGCGATGGAAAAACGCTTCAACGTCACCTGTTTTATTGGTCATGATATCCGCAGCTTAGCGCTGGCGGAGCACTATTTTGGTGCAAGTCAGGACTGCGAAGACTCCATTCTGGTGCGTGTCCACCGCGGCACCGGTGCCGGGATCATCTCCAACGGGCGTATCTTTATCGGCCGTAACGGCAACGTCGGTGAAATCGGCCATATTCAGGTTGATCCGTTGGGCGAACGCTGCCACTGCGGCAACTTCGGCTGTCTGGAAACCGTTGCTGCCAACGCCGCCATTGAGCAACGCGTCCGTCATTTGCTTGAGCAGGGCTATCAGAGCCGTGTGACGCTGGAGGACTGTTCGATCAGTGCCATCTGCAAAGCCGCAAATAAAGGCGACCCGCTGGCCAGCGAAGTCATCGAACACGTTGGCCGCCAGCTCGGCAAAACCATCGCTATCGCCATTAACCTGTTTAACCCGCAGAAGGTGGTGATCGCCGGTGAAATTATCGAAGCCGAGCGCGTGCTGCTGCCCGCCATTGAAGGGTGCATTAATACGCAGGTGCTGAAGGCGTTTCGCAAGAATCTGCCGGTGGTGCGTTCCACGCTGGATCACCGGTCCGCCATTGGCGCGTTTGCGCTGGTAAAACGCGCTATGCTTAACGGCATCCTGCTACAGCGTTTGCTGGAAAGCTAAAGCGGTTTTATAGTACGCCTCTCTTTTAAGCTGTTGAGCCTGGGTAGTCCATGACCATTAAGAACGTAATTTGTGATATCGATGGCGTGCTGATGCACGACAACATCGCCGTTCCCGGAGCTGCGGAGTTTGTGACGCGCATCCTTGAGAAAGGGATGCCGCTGGTCCTGCTGACCAACTACCCTTCCCAGACCGGGCAGGATCTGGCAAACCGCTTCGCTACCGCCGGTGTCAACGTGCCGGACAGCGTGTTTTATACCTCGGCGATGGCCACTGCAGATTTCCTGCGTCGTCAGGAAGGCAAAAAAGCCTATGTCGTCGGCGAAGGCGCGTTGATTCATGAATTGTACAAGGCCGGATTCACTATCACTGACGTTAACCCGGATTTCGTTATCGTCGGCGAAACGCGTTCCTATAACTGGGAAATGATGCATAAAGCGGCATTCTTCGTCGCCAACGGCGCGCGCTTTATCGCCACCAACCCGGACACCCACGGCCGCGGCTATTATCCGGCCTGCGGCGCGCTCTGCGCCGGTATTGAGAAGATCTCCGGCCGCAAACCGTTTTACGTCGGCAAACCGAGCCCGTGGATCATTCGCGCGGCGCTCAACACCATGCAGGCACACTCCGAGCAGACGGTGATTGTCGGCGACAACCTGCGCACCGATATTCTGGCAGGCTTCCAGGCCGGTCTCGAAACCATCCTGGTGCTCTCCGGCGTGTCAACGATCGATGACATCGACAGTATGCCGTTCCGCCCTTCCTGGATTTACCCGTCCGTTGCGGAAATTGACGTTTTCTGATGACGGTGCCGGATAACGCATAACGTATCCGGCCCTGAATTATCGTTTATCTAATCATTTACGCCTTTCGCTGATAAATCATCAACAGATGAACAGCATCACCGCGCCTTTTTCATCAATCGACAACTCTCATTGCATTATTTTCTGATAAGCCGGCAAACCCCTTGCGCCCGTTGCTCGCTTTGCGGCAAAGTCTTCCTCAGAGCAATTGACACAACAGCATACGCAACAGGTTAACGGAGAAGGTTATGTGTTCTATTTTTGGTGTACTGGATATCAAAACTGACGCGGGAGAGCTGCGCAAAAAAGCGCTGGAGCTTTCCCGCCTGATGCGCCATCGCGGCCCGGACTGGTCCGGCATTTATGCCTGCGATAAAGCGATCCTCGCCCACGAACGTCTGTCGATTGTTGACGTCAACGCTGGTGCCCAGCCGCTGTATAACGAAAAGAAAACGCATGCGCTGGCGGTTAACGGTGAGATCTACAACCATCAGGCGCTGCGCGCCGAGTATGGCGATCGCTACGCGTTCCAGACCGGTTCTGACTGCGAAGTGATCCTCGCCCTGTATCAGGAAAAAGGGGCTGAATTTCTCGACGATTTGCAGGGCATGTTCGCCTTCGTCCTTTATGACAGCGAAAAAGACGCGTACCTGATTGGCCGGGACCATATCGGCATTATTCCGCTGTATATGGGTTACGACGAACACGGTAACTTCTACGTGGCTTCTGAAATGAAAGCGCTGGTGCCAGTGTGCCGCACCATTAAAGAGTTCCCGGCAGGTAGCTATCTGTGGAGTAAAGACGGTGAAATCCGCACTTACTATCAGCGCGACTGGTTTGATTATGACGCCGTCAAAGACAACGTGACGGACAAAGCCGAGCTGCGCCAGGCGCTGGAAGACTCCGTAAAAAGCCATCTGATGTCTGACGTGCCGTACGGCGTGCTGCTGTCCGGCGGGCTGGATTCCTCCGTTATCTCCGCAATCACCAAGAAATTCGCGGCGCGTCGCGTGGAAGATCAGGAGCGTTCAGAAGCCTGGTGGCCGCAGCTGCACTCCTTCGCCGTGGGTCTGGTCGGTTCGCCGGATCTGAAAGCCGCGCAGGAAGTCGCTAACCACCTCGGCACCGTGCACCATGAAATCCACTTCACGGTGCAGGAAGGTCTCGACGCCATTCGCGACGTGATCTATCACATCGAAACGTATGATGTGACCACCATTCGCGCCTCGACGCCGATGTACCTGATGTCGCGTAAAATCAAAGCGATGGGCATCAAAATGGTGCTTTCAGGCGAAGGGTCTGACGAAGTGTTCGGCGGCTACCTCTATTTCCATAAAGCGCCGGATGCGAAAGAACTGCATGAAGAGACCGTGCGTAAACTGCAGGCGCTGCATATGTTTGACTGCGCCCGCGCCAACAAAGCGATGTCCGCCTGGGGCGTTGAAGCCCGCGTGCCGTTCCTCGACAAGAAATTCCTCGACGTGGCGATGCGCATCAACCCGCAGGACAAAATGTGCGGCAACGGCAAAATGGAAAAACACGTCCTGCGTGAGTGTTTCGAATCCTATCTGCCGGCAAGCGTCGCCTGGCGTCAGAAAGAGCAGTTCTCCGACGGCGTCGGTTACAGCTGGATCGACACGCTGAAAGAGGTCGCGGCGAAGCAGATCACCGATCAACAACTGGAAACCGCGAGCTTCCGTTTCCCGTACAACACGCCATCCTCTAAAGAGGCGTATCTGTATCGCGAGATTTTCGAAGAGCTGTTCCCGGTGCCGAGCGCGGCAGAATGTGTGCCTGGTGGCCCGTCCGTCGCCTGCTCTTCCGCCAAAGCAATCGAGTGGGATGAAGCCTTCAAAACCATGAACGATCCATCGGGTCGTGCGGTCGGCGTACACCAGTCTGCTTACCAGTAAAAGTGATGAAAAATCGCATCGGGCCCTGCGGGGCCCTTTGTTGTTTTTCCTCAGCAAATTTGAGAAATAACCAATAATTGCCGAATAATGCGCCACGCTGTTCGCAACCTAACCAAACAGTCACATTCCGGCGATTTTCCGTCAAAAAGAGGTTGACGCTACAGGGCTCAATACGCATAATGCGCCCCGCAACGCCGATAAGGTAACGCGAAAAAGATGGCTACGTAGCTCAGTTGGTTAGAGCACATCACTCATAATGATGGGGTCACAGGTTCGAATCCCGTCGTAGCCACCATCTTTTTGCGGGAGTGGCGAAATTGGTAGACGCACCAGATTTAGGTTCTGGCGCCGCAAGGTGTGCGAGTTCAAGTCTCGCCTCCCGCACCATTCCCAGGACAGCGTTGCACGGATGGGGTATCGCCAAGCGGTAAGGCACCGGTTTTTGATACCGGCATTCCCTGGTTCGAATCCAGGTACCCCAGCCATATTTCATCGACTTACTGACGTACCTGTTGTTGGGGTATCGCCAAGCGGTAAGGCACCGGTTTTTGATACCGGCATTCCCTGGTTCGAATCCAGGTACCCCAGCCAGTCGATGAAAAGGAAGTTNTCGCCAAGCGGTAAGGCACCGGATTCTGATTCCGGCATTCCGAGGTTCGAATCCTCGTACCCCAGCCAAATTTGAAAGACGTTTTAGAACGCACCTGTTGGGGTATCTCCAGGCTTGAAGGCACCGGTCTGATTGCGGCACAAAAGCAGAGATAAACCACATACAACATACGCTCAGTTGGTTAGAGCACATCACTCATAATGATGGGGTCACAGGTTCGAATCCCGTCGTAGCCACCAAATTATTACGTTTTTCCCTGAGTGGGGATGACAAAGATAATTGGGGTATCGCCAAGCGGTAAGGCACCGGATTCTGATTCCGGCATTCCGAGGTTCGAATCCTCGTACCCCAGCCACTTCAATGCAAAAAAGCTCGCTTCGGCGGGCTTTTTTGTTTCTTTTATTTCCCCCTCCGCAAAGGAGAGGGAACCCCTGAGCTACAACCCTAACGCATACTTCAGCGCCTGACGCTTCAGAACGCCCGCACGCTCGGCCGCCATCAGGCCGATATTGCGTAGCACCCGCACGGGCGCCAGGTCATTGCTGAATCCGGCATAAAACAGATCCATCCCCGACTGCATGAGGTAGTTATCCGCCATACGGCGTGTCTGGTAGCGTTTCAGAATCGGGTAGCTGCTCCACGCCTCACCATGGCTGCGCGCGCTGGTTAAGACATCCAGCAGAGCCTCGACGTCGCGATAGCCGAGGTTGACGCCCTGCCCCGCCAGCGGATGAATGGTATGCGCGGCATCGCCCACCAGCGCCAGCGATGGCTGAACGTATTGCAGCGCGTGGCGACGGGTCAGCGGAAATGCGCCCGCAGCCACCGGTTTCACCTTGCCCAACCGCGTCGGAAAGACTCGCGTGATCTCCTGCTGCAGCTGTTCCATGGTCAGCGTCTGCAACTGGCGAATGCGGGCGGGATGGTCATACCATACCAGTGACGCCCAGTGTTCAAACAGCGGCAGGAACGCGCGCGGCCCGTCAGGGGTGAACTGCTGCCAGGTGCTGTCACCGGGATCGTCTTCGCATTCGACGGTAATTAACATGCAGGCTTGCTGATACTGCCAGGAATGGGTGCCGATGCCCGCCATCTGCCGCACCTGCGAATTCGCGCCGTCAGCGCCCACTACGAGTGTCGCCGACAGTTCGCTGTCATCGGCAAACAGCAGTCGGTAACCCTCGTCCTGGCGTAACATAGAGCCAAGCCCGGTCGCCACGCGGAGCGTCACCTGCGGATGGGCTTCCAGTGCCTGCCAGAGCGCCCGCTGCAATACAACGTTTTCGACCATATAGCCAAGCTGCGGCAGCTTCAGCTCTGCGGCGTCGAAAATTAC
The DNA here is from genome assembly GCF_001188485.1 of Trabulsiella odontotermitis. Classification (GTDB taxonomy): domain Bacteria; phylum Pseudomonadota; class Gammaproteobacteria; order Enterobacterales; family Enterobacteriaceae; genus Trabulsiella; species Trabulsiella odontotermitis_A. Next base: position 21,762 of record NZ_JNGH01000073.1, on the reverse strand, counting down.
ATGAGCATTTTCCCACTCCCAGGTTTCAAGCCGACGCCAGGGATGGCAACGCATCTCCCGCACGGCGTCCCAGACGCCTAACCCGCGCAGCAACCCGACCGACGCGGCGCTGATCGCCGAAATACGTACGTCCGGCTGCGACTGCGCGTCAAAGACGGGCGGCTCCGCCTGCTCGATTACTGTTACCGTAAAGCCCTGCTGCGCCAGCCCTAACGCCAGTGCGCTGCCGACCATCCCACCGCCGACAATAGCGACATCAGTTGGTTGATTGTTCATGGTCACGTATCCTTAAACCTGAATACCGTAAGTTTACCGGATTTTTCACGTCTTGAGGCCAGGCTGGTCACAACGACGGCAAAGCATTACAATACGCGCCCTGCAATCCTGGCTTTACACTGAGCATGAGCAAGTCGATGACGAAAAAACTCCATATTAAAACCTGGGGCTGTCAGATGAACGAATACGATTCATCGAAGATGGCCGATCTGCTGGATGCCACTCACGGGTATCAACTGACCGACGTGGCGGAAGAAGCGGATGTGCTGCTGCTTAATACCTGCTCAATCCGCGAGAAGGCTCAGGAAAAAGTCTTCCATCAGTTAGGTCGCTGGAAGCTGCTTAAGGAAAAAAATCCCGAGTTGATTATCGGCGTGGGCGGCTGCGTGGCATCGCAGGAAGGCGATCATATTCGCCAGCGCGCGCACTACGTCGATATTATTTTTGGCCCGCAAACGCTGCACCGTCTGCCGGAGATGATTAACTCCGTGCGCGGCACCCGCAGCCCGGTAGTGGATATCAGCTTCCCGGAAATCGAGAAGTTTGACCGTCTGCCGGAACCGCGCGCCGATGGCCCGACCGCGTTTGTCTCCATCATGGAAGGCTGCAACAAGTACTGTACGTACTGCGTGGTGCCGTACACTCGCGGTGAAGAGGTCAGCCGTCCGTGCGACGACATCCTGTTTGAAATCGCCCAACTGGCGGCGCAGGGCGTGCGTGAAGTTAACCTGCTCGGCCAGAACGTAAACGCCTGGCGTGGTGAACTCTACGATGGCACCACCGGCACGTTTGCCGAGCTGCTGCGTCTGGTGGCGGCGATTGACGGCATTGACCGTATCCGCTTCACCACCAGCCACCCGATCGAATTTACCGATGACATCATCGACGTGTATCGCGACACGCCGGAACTGGTGAGCTTCCTGCATCTGCCGGTGCAGAGCGGCTCGGATCGCATCCTTAACCTGATGAGCCGTACCCATACGGCGCTGGAATATAAAGCGATCATCCGTAAGCTGCGCGAGGCGCGTCCGGACATCCAGATTAGCTCCGATTTTATCGTCGGCTTCCCGGGTGAAAGCACCGACGACTTCGAAAAAACCATGAAGCTCATCGCTGATGTGAATTTCGATATGAGCTACAGCTTCATTTTCTCTGCCCGTCCAGGCACACCGGCCGCCGATATGGTGGACGATGTGCCGGAAGAGGAGAAAAAGCAGCGTCTGTATATTCTGCAGGAGCGCATTAACCAGCAGGCGATGGCGTGGAGCCGCCGCATGCTGGGCACGACGCAGCGCATCCTGGTGGAAGGCACGTCGCGTAAGAGCATCATGGAACTTTCCGGTCGTACCGAAAATAACCGCGTGGTGAACTTTGAGGGCACGCCGGAGATGATCGGCAAATTTGTGGATGTGGAAATCGTCGACGTTTATCCGAACTCCCTGCGCGGCAAACTGGTGCGCACCGAGGACGAGATGGGCCTGCGCGTGGTGGAATCCCCGGAATCCGTCATCGCCCGTACCCGTAAAGAGAACGACCTCGGTGTGGGGATGTATCAGCCCTGATCCCGGCGGCCTGCCCGCTCGGGCAGGCCCTTGCTTTTTCCCCTCCCTGACCACATCTACAGTGAGTCGCTTGCGCCTTTTTCAAGCACCGTGAATAATTCCCTTAAGAGGCTCGCCGCCCCAGGCCGGAGAAGCGAAACGCGTCCGGCAATACTGTAAAAGAGGAACAGTTTGAACATAGAAACCCGAGAAATTACCCTGGAGCCAGCAGATAACGAACGTCTGCTGGGCCTGTGCGGCCCGTTTNCGACGTCTTGGCATCGAGATCAACCGCCGCGATAACCACTTCAAACTCACCGGACGCGAGATTTGCGTCAACGCCGCCGCAGACATTCTGCGCACCCTGTACGTCGATACCGCCCCGATGCGCGGTCAGATTCAGGATATTGAACCCGAGCAGATCCACCTCGCCATCAAAGAAGCGCGTGTGCTGGAGCAGAGCGCGGAGAGCGTGCCGGATTACGGCAAGGCCATCAATATCAAGACCAAGCGCGGCGTGATTAAACCACGTACGCCGAATCAGGCGCAGTACATCGCCAATATTCTCGACCACGACATNTGCGCTCGAGCGTCAGGAGATCCGCCGTATTCTGCTTACCCGCCCGGCGGTGGAAGCCGGTGAAAAACTGGGCTTCCTGCCAGGCGATCTGAGTCAGAAAGTTGACCCGTATCTGCGCCCGCTGTACGACGCCCTGTTCGAGATGCTCGGCTTTGAAAAAGTCGAAAAACTGATTGAGCGTAACGTGATTGAAGTCGCGCCGCTGGCCTACATGCGCGGTCGTACGCTGAACGACGCCTTCATCATTCTTGATGAGAGCCAGAACACCACCATCGAACAGATGAAAATGTTCCTGACCCGTATCGGCTTTAACTCGAAAGCGGTGATAACCGGTGACGTGACGCAGATTGACCTGCCACGCAATACCAAATCCGGCCTGCGTCACGCCATTGAAGTGCTGGCGGAAGTGGATGAAATCAGTTTTAACTTCTTCCACAGCGAAGATGTGGTTCGCCACCCGGTCGTTGCACGCATTGTGAATGCCTATGAAGCCTGGGAAGAGGCGGAACAAAAACGTAAAGCCGAACTGGCCGCCGAGCGTAAACGCGAAGCCCAGCTGGCGCAGGAGCAGAAATGAGTCAGGTGATCCTTGATTTACAGTTGGCCTGTGAAGACACCACCGGTTTGCCGGACGAAGCGCGTTTTCAGACCTGGCTGGATGCCGTTATCCCGCAGTTTCAGGAAGAATCAGAGGTTACGATTCGTCTGGTGGATGAAGCCGAAAGCCACGATCTGAACCTGACCTACCGTGGAAAAGATAAATCCACTAACGTGCTCTCTTTCCCGTTTGAAGCACCGCCGGGCATCGAAATGCCGCTGCTCGGCGATCTCATCATCTGCCGTCAGGTGGTTGAGCGGGAAGCTGAAGAACAGGGAAAACCGCTGGAGGCGCACTGGGCGCATATGGTCATTCACGGCAGTCTGCACCTGCTCGGCTATGACCATATTGAAGACGATGAAGCAGAAGAGATGGAAAGTCTGGAAACAGAGATAATGCTTGCTCTGAAGTATGATGATCCGTACATTGCCGAGAAAGAATAGTCAGTCATGCCGTCTGCGCTGTGTTTACGCGGGACGGCGAATTTTTCATTAACATGAGACCCCACACGACGCCATGAGCGACGACAATTCACACAGTAGTGACACAATAAACAGCAAGAAGGGATTTTTCTCCCTGTTACTGAGCCAGCTTTTCCACGGTGAACCGAAAAACCGTGATGAGTTGCTGGCGCTGATCCGTGATTCCGGGCAGAACGATCTTATCGACGAAGATACGCGCGATATGCTCGAAGGGGTAATGGACATCGCTGACCAGCGCGTCCGCGATATCATGATCCCCCGCTCGCAGATGATTACTCTGAAACGCAACCAGACACTGGACGAATGCCTCGATGTGATCATCGAATCCGCCCACTCGCGTTTCCCGGTCATCAGCGAAGACAAAGATCACATTGAAGGGATTCTGATGGCGAAAGATCTGCTGCCGTTTATGCGCAGCGATGCCGAAGCCTTCAGCATGGACAAAGTGTTACGCCAGGCGGTTGTCGTACCTGAAAGCAAGCGGGTTGACCGCATGCTGAAAGAGTTTCGTTCGCAGCGTTATCACATGGCGATCGTCATTGACGAGTTCGGCGGTGTCTCCGGTCTGGTGACCATTGAAGACATTCTTGAGCTGATCGTCGGTGAAATTGAAGACGAATATGACGAAGAAGAAGATATCGATTTTCGTCAGCTAAGCCGCCACACCTGGACGGTGCGCGCGCTGGCGTCCATCGAAGACTTCAATGATACCTTTGATACCCATTTCAGCGATGAAGAAGTGGATACCATCGGCGGGCTGGTGATGCAGGCCTTCGGCCATCTCCCGGCGCGTGGGGAAACCATTGACATCGATGGTTACCAGTTTAAGGTCGCCATGGCCGACAGCCGTCGTATTATTCAGGTTCATGTCAAACTTCCGGACGACGCACCACAACCGAAACTGGAAGACTAAATTAACGGGACGACAACGCTAAATGGCATTTGCCTCTCTTCTTGAACGCCAGCGCGTGCGCTTGCTGCTGGCGCTACTCTTCGGAGCCAGCGGAACGCTGGCTTTTTCTCCTTATGACTTCTGGCCCGCCGCGCTGGTTTCGCTGTGTGGGCTGCAGGCGCTCACGCTCAACCGCCGCCCACTGCAAAGCGCATGGATAGGCTATGCCTGGGGCATGGGGCTGTTTGGCAGCGGTATCAACTGGGTTTACGTCAGTATCGCCCAGTTCGGCGGCATGCCCGGCCCGGTTAATATTTTCCTCGTGGTACTGCTGGCGGCGTATTTGTCGCTCTACACGGGCTTGTTCGCCGGTCTTCTTTCCCGTCTGTGGCCGAAAACCAGTTGGCTGCGCGTGGCGATTGCCGCGCCGGTGGTCTGGCAGATCACCGAATTCCTGCGCGGCTGGGTGCTGACCGGTTTCCCGTGGCTGCAATTCGGCTACAGCCAGATTGACGGCCCGCTGAAAGGGCTGGCGCCGGTGATGGGCGTGGAAGCCATTAACTTCCTGCTGATGATGGTCAGCGGCCTGCTGGCGCTCGCCGTCGTTCGCCGCCACTGGCGTCCGCTGGTCGTCGCGCTTGTGCTGTTTGCGCTCCCCTTCCCGCTGCGCTACATCCAGTGGTATCAGTTGCTGCCTGAGCGCGCCACGCGGGTATCGCTGGTGCAGGGCAACATTCCGCAGTCGCTGAAGTGGGAGGAAGATCAGCTTATTAATACGCTGAAAATTTACCTCGACGCCACGCAAAAGGTGATGGGCACGTCGCAGCTGATTATCTGGCCGGAATCCGCCATTCCCGATCTTGAAATCAATCAGCAGCGCCTGCTGAGCATGATGGACGATATGCTGCGCGCCAAAAACAGCTCGCTGATAACCGGCATCGTCGATTCGCGGCTGAATCAGAAAAACCGCTACGACACCTACAACACCATTATCACGCTGGGCAAAGATAATCCGTACAGCTACAACTCGACCGATCGCTACAACAAAAACCATCTGGTGCCATTTGGTGAGTTTGTGCCGCTGGAGTCGATTCTGCGCCCACTGGCACCGTTCTTCGATCTGCCGATGTCCTCTTTCAGCCGTGGCGCGTACGTTCAGCCGCAAATCAGCGCCCATAACCTGAAGCTGACGGCGGCTATCTGTTACGAAATCATCCTTGGCGAGCAGGTTCGCGATAACTTCCGCCCGGACACTGATTTTCTGCTGACGTTGTCGAACGATGCCTGGTTCGGGCAATCCATCGGCCCGTGGCAACATTTCCAGATGGCGCGGATGCGTGCGCTGGAGCTGGCGCGCCCACTGTTGCGCAGCACCAATAACGGCGTCACCGCAGTGATTGACCCGCGCGGCGACGTGCAGGCCATCATTCCTCAGTTTACCCGAGACGTGCTGACCACCACCGTCACACCAACGCGTGGACTGACGCCGTATGCCCGCACCGGCAACTGGCCGCTGTGGATCCTGACCGCGCTGTTTGGCTTTGGCGCGCTGCTGGTGAGCCTGCGTCAGCGTCGTCATTAATCAACTCCCCTGATGTCTGCCCGGCGGCGCATTGCCTGCCGGGCCCGCTTTTCCCCTCTCACTCCACCACTTCTGGCACGTCTATTGCTTTGTTAAATCAGGCAATCCGCTTTTGGGCTTATTGTGCAACCTGGTTGCACCAAAGCGGTACGCAGGTAGCACCAGCCTGGTGCAATCGGCGATTTTTGCTTCAGAATGGTGCGGTGCGCCTCGCAAAAATAAACAAAAAAGCATCATTATCTTTACAATAAGCCAAACTAAATGCTAACAAACAGGCATAACACTGCACATTTAAGCGGCAGACCATAACAACATCACAATGGGTATCAATAGCGTCCCTGGCGCTGACGATAAGGAGTTGGATATGCAATTACGTAAACTGACCACAGCAATGCTCGTCATGGGGCTGACCGCCGGTCTGGCCCATGCAGAAGACGCGCCTGCTGCGGGCAGCACCCTGGACAAAATCGCTAAAAACGGCGTGATTGTCGTTGGGCACCGTGAATCTTCCGTTCCGTTCTCTTACTACGACAACCAGCAAAAAGTGGTGGGTTACGCTCAGGATTACTCCAACGCCATCGTTGAAGCCGTTAAAAAACAGCTCAACAAACCTGACCTGCAGGTGAAACTCATCCCTATCACCTCTCAGAACCGTATTCCGCTGCTGCAGAACGGCACTTTTGATTTCGAGTGCGGCTCCACCACCAACAACCTGGAGCGCCAGAAACAGGCAGCGTTCTCTAATACCTTTTTCGTGGTCGGTACCCGTCTGCTGGTCAAGAAAGGCGGTCCGATCAAAGACTTCCCGGATCTGAAAGACAAAGCGGTCGTCGTCACTTCCGGTACCACCTCTGAAATTCTGCTGCACAAGCTGAATGACGAGAAAAAAATGAACATGCGTATCATCAGCGCCAAAGACCACGGCGACTCTTTCCGTACGCTGGAAAGCGGTCGTGCCGTGGCGTTTATGATGGATGATGCGCTGCTGGCCGGTGAACGTGCGAAAGCGAAGAAACCGGACAACTGGGAAATCGTCGGGACGCCGCAGTCCAAAGAAGCTTATGGCTGCATGCTGCGTAAAGACGACGCTTCCTTCAAGAAACTGTTGGATGACACCATCGCTCAGGCGCAAACCTCTGGTGAAGCCGCCAAATGGTTTGATAAATGGTTCAAAAATCCTATCCCACCGAAAAACCTGAACATGAATTTCGAACTGTCTGACGACATGAAAGCGCTGTTCAAAGAACCAAATGACAAAGCATTAAACTAATTAAAAGAACAGGGGCAGGACAGCCTGCCCTCTCGATTGCAAGGAAACACGGACAGACTATACGTTGAGTGGTCGTTCCCCACTGAACATGAAAAACAATACCCACAATCATTCGCGCTGTATCACGGCGGCAACTGAGTGAATCCCCGGGAGCTTACATCAGTAAGTGACCGGGGTGAACGAAGGCGACCAACAAAGAAACAGCGTGAATGATGAAGGGTAAGGTTTCCTTAGCAGTCTTCGAGGGTAGCCCTGCTACCCTTTTTTTTCTGGAGTCGATTTATGTCAATAGACTGGAACTGGGGTATCTTCCTGCAACAGGCCCCGTTCGGCAACACCACTTATCTGGGCTGGCTATGGAGCGGCTTCCAGGTGACCGTCGCCCTGTCGGTTTGCGCCTGGATTATCGCCTTCCTCGTGGGCTCTCTTTTTGGCATTCTGCGTACCGTCCCCAACCGTTTTCTTTCCGGCATCGGCACGCTGTATGTAGAACTTTTCCGTAACGTTCCGCTGATTGTTCAGTTCTTTACCTGGTATCTGGTGGTGCCGGAGCTGCTGCCGGAAAACCTCGGCATGTGGTTTAAAGCCGAACTGGATCCGAACATTCAGTTTTTCCTCTCTTCACTGTTCTGCCTGGGGCTGTTTACCGCCGCCCGCGTCTGCGAACAGGTACGTGCCGCGATCCAGTCGTTGCCGCGCGGACAGAAAAATGCCGGTCTGGCGATGGGGCTGACCCTGCCGCAAACCTACCGCTACGTGCTGCTGCCTAACGCCTATCGCGTGATCGTGCCGCCAATGACCTCCGAGATGATGAACCTGGTGAAAAACTCGGCCATCGCCTCAACCATTGGTCTGGTTGATATGGCCGCCCAGGCGGGCAAGTTGCTGGACTACTCCGCACATGCCTGGGAATCATTTACCGCCATTACCCTGGCCTATGTGCTCATTAACGCTGTGATTATGCTGGTGATGAATCTGGTTGAACGTAAGGTTCGCCTGCCTGGCAATCTGGGAGGCAAATAATGTACGAATTTGACTGGAGTTCCATCGTTCCTTCGATGCCTTACCTGCTGGCGGGACTGGTGATCACCCTGAAAATCACCGTTACGGCGATTATCATCGGGATCGTCTGGGGTACGCTGCTGGCGGTGATGCGACTATCAAGCTTCCTGCCGCTGGCGTGGTTTGCTAAAACCTACGTGAACGTGTTCCGCTCCGTGCCGCTGGTAATGGTGCTGCTGTGGTTTTACCTGATTGTGCCGGGTTTCCTGCAAAACGTGCTCGGCCTGTCGCCGAAAACCGATATCCGCCTGATCTCGGCGATGGTGGCGTTTTCGATGTTCGAAGCCGCTTACTATTCTGAAATCATCCGTGCGGGGATCCAGAGTATTTCCCGCGGGCAGTCGAGCGCAGCGCTGGCGCTGGGGATGACCCACTGGCAGTCCATGAAGCTCATCATTCTGCCGCAGGCGTTCCGCGCGATGGTGCCGCTGCTGCTCACGCAGGGCATCGTGCTGTTCCAGGATACCTCACTGGTTTACGTATTGAGCCTGGCGGACTTTTTCCGTACCGCCTCCACCATTGGCGAACGTGACGGCACGCAGGTCGAAATGATCCTCTTTGCCGGTGCCGTGTATTTTGCCATCAGTTTAAGCGCCTCGTTGTTGGTCAGCTGGTTGAAGAAAAGGACAGTGTAATGATTACCCTGAAAAATGTTTCTAAATGGTATGGTCACTTTCAGGTGCTGACCGACTGCTCCACGGAAGTGAAAAAAGGTGAAGTGGTGGTGGTTTGCGGGCCGTCCGGCTCCGGCAAATCGACCCTGATTAAAACCGTCAACGGTCTCGAGCCCGTGCAGAAAGGCGAAATCGTCGTCAACGGCACCAAAGTGAACGACAAGAAAACCAATCTGGCGAATCTGCGTTCGCATGTCGGCATGGTTTTCCAGCACTTCGAGCTGTTCCCGCACCTGTCGATCATTGAGAACCTGACGCTGGCGCAGGTGAAGGTGCTAAAACGCGACAAAGCCTCGGCACGCCAGAAAGGGCTCAAGCTGCTGGAGCGCGTGGGCCTGTCGGCGCATGCGAATAAATACCCGGCGCAGCTTTCCGGCGGTCAGCAGCAGCGTGTAGCGATTGCGCGCGCGCTCTGTATGGATCCGGTCGCCATGCTGTTCGACGAACCGACCTCCGCGCTCGATCCGGAAATGATCAACGAAGTGCTGGACGTCATGGTTGAACTGGCGCAGGAAGGGATGACGATGATGGTGGTAACGCACGAAATGGGCTTCGCCCGTAAAGTGGCGAACCGCGTCATCTTTATGGATGAAGGGAAAATCGTGGAGGATTCCGAAAAAGAAGCCTTCTTCGCCAACCCGAAATCCGAACGCGCGAAAGATTTCCTCGCCAAAATCCTGCACTAAGCCATCTCCCGGCGCGCACGTTCCAGAGTGCGCGCCACTTCACGCTTTCCGCTCTGTTTTCTCGTCTGTCATACTTGCTGGCGTTACCCTTGTCACAAAATCCATCCACAAGGAGCCGCTATGACGCTGCCCATTATTCTTGACTGCGATCCGGGGCACGATGACGCGATCGCCATGGTGCTCGCCCTCGCCTCGCCAGAACTCGACGTCAAAGCCATTACCTCATCCGCCGGAAATCAGACGCCTGATAAAACCCTGCGCAACGTGCTGCGGATGCTGACGCTGTTAAAACGCACGGATATTCCGGTGGCCGGCGGTGCGATAAAACCGCTGATGCGCGAATTGATTATTGCCGACAACGTGCATGGCGAAAGCGGTCTCGACGGCCCTGCGCTGCCGGAGCCGGGCGTTGCGGCGCAGAGCTGCACCGCCGTTGAGCTGATGGCAAAGGTGCTGCGGGAGAGCCCGACGCCGGTCACGATAGTCTCCACCGGGCCACAGACCAACGTCGCGCTGCTGTTGAACAGCCATCCTGAACTGCATCGCAACATTGCCCGCATCGTGATGATGGGCGGTGCCATGGCGCTGGGTAACTGGACGCCAGCCGCCGAATTCAACATTTTTGTCGATCCGGAAGCAGCGGAAATCGTCTTCCAGTCAGGCATTCCGGTAGTCATGGCGGGCCTCGATGTGACGCATAAAGCGCAGATCCGCCGGGACGACATTGAGCGTTTCCGCGCGATTGGCGGTGAGGTGGCGAATGTGGTCGCAGAGTTGCTGGATTTCTTTATGGAATACCACAAACAGGAAAAATGGGGCTTCACCGGCGCGCCGCTACACGACCCGTGCACCATCGCCTGGCTGCTGAAACCCGAGATGTTCACCACCGTCGACCGCTGGGTTGGCGTTGAAACCCAGGGCAAATATACCCAGGGCATGACGGTGGTGGATTTCTTCTTCCTCACCAGCAACACACCCAACGCCACGGTGATGGTGGACATCGACCGCCAGGCATTTGTGGATCTGTTAGCGGAACGCCTCGCGTTTTACCGTTAAGGTTCGAACGGGCGTCGCTGAAACTGATCGTGCCCGCATTTCGGGCACAACGGCAGCACGTCCGGGGTGTAGATAGCCAGGTGGTAATGGCATTTCTCACACACCAGATTTCCCAGCCCCACCACCTCGCCGCTGTGGTAGACGCCGTGGTGGTTGAGATCCTGAAACACTTCGCGCCACTCGAGCTGCGTTTTGTCAGTGATGTCCGCCAGCTCCTGCCACAGGCTTTCTTTAATGACGCGCATAAACACGCTGTCATTAAGTTCGTCCTGACTCTCTTCATAGCTGCGGGCGAACTCTTCGAGGTCACGACGCACCGCGCGCGTGACCTCCTCAATTTCGGTACGCGTTAACTCCCCGGTTTGACTGACCCGTACTCGCGCATGTTCCACCAGCGCGTCGATATCGCGCTCTCCGTTGCGTAGACGCTCGGTCAGCGTCGTTACCAGTTCACGATAATAGTGAGCAACCTTGTTCATTGTGTCGTCTCCTGGGTCGTTAACTCTCTCTAATGATAGACCTTATTTGCAATCTGCTGTGTCAGCCTGCCCACAGACTCGGTAAATAAACGCCAGCGCTTAATGTGTGAAAGGCTGTTTTGCCGGGGACGTTTGGGCTATGCTATGCGGATCTGAAATAACACATCCATTGGCTACGTTTGTAGCTGTATTGAAAACAGGACCACTGGCTGCCATGCAAGAGCAATACCGCCCGGAAGAGATAGAATCGAAAGTCCAGCAACACTGGGATGAGAAGCGCACATTTGAAGTCACTGAAGACAACAGCAAAGAGAAATACTATTGCCTGTCGATGCTCCCCTATCCTTCTGGTCGACTACACATGGGCCACGTGCGTAACTACACCATCGGTGACGTGATCGCGCGTTATCAGCGCATGCTGGGTAAAAACGTCCTGCAGCCTATCGGCTGGGATGCGTTCGGTCTGCCGGCTGAAGGTGCCGCGGTGAAAAACAACACCGCGCCAGCGCCGTGGACCTACGACAACATCGCTTACATGAAAAACCAGCTCAAAATGCTTGGCTTCGGTTATGACTGGAGCCGCGAGCTGGCGACCTGCACCCCGGAATACTACCGCTGGGAGCAGAAATTCTTCACCGAGCTGTATAAAAAAGGCCTGGTCTACAAGAAAACCTCTGCGGTGAACTGGTGCCCGAACGACCAGACCGTACTGGCGAACGAACAGGTTATTGACGGCTGCTGCTGGCGCTGCGACACCAAAGTCGAGCGCAAAGAGATCCCGCAGTGGTTCATCAAAATTACCGCCTACGCTGACGAACTGCTGAACGATCTGGACACGCTGGATAACTGGCCGGACACGGTCAAAACCATGCAGCGCAACTGGATCGGCCGTTCTGAAGGGGTAGAAATCTCCTTCGACGTGACCGGCTACGCCGACAAACTGACCGTTTACACCACCCGCCCGGATACCTTCATGGGCTGCACCTACCTGGCCGTGGCGGCGGGTCATCCGTTGGCGCAGCAGGCAGCCGCGAACAATCCTGCGCTGGCGGCGTTTATCGACGAATGCCGTAACACCAAAGTGGCCGAAGCCGACATGGCGACCATGGAGAAGAAAGGCATCGACACCGGTTTCAGAGCGATTCATCCGCTGACCGGCGAAGCTATTCCGGTGTGGGCGGCAAACTTTGTGCTGATGGAATACGGCACCGGCGCCGTGATGGCCGTTCCGGGTCACGATCAGCGCGACTACGAATTTGCCAGCAAANNCGGCCTGTCCATCAAGCCGGTCATTCTGGCGGCGGACGGCTCTGAGCCGGATCTCTCCGAACAGGCGCTGACCGATAAAGGCACCCTGTTCAACTCCGGTGAGTTCAGCGGTCTCTCTTATGAAGACGGCTTCAATGCCATTGCTGACAAACTGGCATCCATGGGCGTTGGTGAGCGCAAGGTCAACTTCCGTCTGCGCGACTGGGGCGTTTCCCGTCAGCGCTACTGGGGCGCACCGATCCCGATGGTCACCCTGGAAGATGGCACCGTGATGCCAACGCCGGAAGATCAGCTGCCGGTGATCCTGCCGGAAGACGTGGTGATGGACGGCATCACCAGCCCGATCAAAGCCGATCCGCAGTGGGCGAAAACCACCGTTAACGGCAAGCCAGCGCTGCGTGAAACCGACACCTTCGACACCTTTATGGAGTCGTCCTGGTACTACGCGCGCTACACCTGCCCGCAGTATAACGAAGGCATGCTCGATTCTGACGCCGCCAACTACTGGCTGCCGGTGGATATTTACATCGGTGGTATCGAACACGCCATCATGCACCTGCTCTACTTCCGCTTCTTCCACAAGCTGATGCGCGATGCGGGCATGGTGAATTCTGACGAACCGGCAAAACAGCTGCTTTGTCAGGGCATGGTGCTGGCAGACGCGTTCTATTACGTCGGCGAAAGCGGCGAGCGTAACTGGGTCTCTCCGGTTGATGCTATCGTTGAGCGCGACGACAAAGGCCGCATCGTGAAAGCGAAAGATGCCGCGGGCCACGAGCTGGTGTATACCGGTATGAGCAAAATGTCGAAGTCGAAGAACAACGGCATCGACCCGCAGGTAATGGTTGAGCGCTACGGCGCGGACACCGTGCGTCTGTTTATGATGTTTGCCTCTCCGGCCGATATGACGCTGGAATGGCAGGAATCCGGCGTCGAAGGGGCAAACCGCTTCCTGAAACGCGTCTGGAAACTGGTTTACGAGCACACCGCGCTGGGTGCAGTTGCGCCGCTGAACGTCGCCGCGCTGACGGAAGACCAAAAAGCGCTGCGCCGCGACGTACATAAAACCATCGCCAAAGTCACCGATGATATTGGCCGCCGTCAGACCTTCAACACCGCCATTGCGGCGATCATGGAGCTGATGAACAAGCTGGCGAAAGCTCCGCAGGACGGTGAGCAGGACCGTGCTCTGATTCGCGAAGCACTGCTGGCGGTGGTACGCATGCTTAACCCGTTCACCCCGCACGTCAGCTTTACGCTGTGGCAGGAGCTGGGCGGCGAAGGCGATATCGACCACGCGCCGTGGCCGGTCGCTGACGAAAAAGCGATGGTGGAAGACAGCACGCTGGTCGTGGTCCAGGTAAACGGTAAAGTTCGTGGTAAAATTACCGTTCCGGTGGATGCCACCGAAGAACAGGTTCGTGAACGTGCGGGCCAGGAACATCTGGTAGCGAAATATCTTGACGGTGTTACCGTACGTAAAGTGATTTACGTACCGGGTAAACTGCTCAACCTGGTCGTTGGCTAAGCGCGGGAGGAAGCGTGCGACATCTGGCAACATTATTGTTATCTCTGGCGGTGCTGGTCACTGCCGGATGCGGCTGGCACCTGCGTAGTACAACGCAGGTTCCGGACACGATGAAAACCATGATTTTCCAGTCTGGCGACCCCAATGGCCCGTTGAGCCGTGCGGTGCGTAACCAGCTGCGTCTGAATGGCGTAGAGCTGGTGGATGGCAGCACGCTGCGTAAGGACATCCCGTCCCTGCGCCTGCTGGGCTCCGCCATCAGTAAAGATACGGCGTCTATTTTTCAGGATGGTCGTACGGCGGAATATCAGATGGTGCTGACCGTCAGCGCCAGCGTGCTGATTCCGGGCCATGACATCTACCCGATCAGCACGAAGGTGTATCGTTCCTTCTTCGATAACCCGCAAACGGCGCTGGCAAAAGACGCAGAACAGAGCCTGATCATTCAGGAGATGTACGACAAGGCCGCGGAGCAGTTGATCCGCAAACTGCCAAGCGTACGGGTTGCTGATGCTCAGGAAACGAAAAACGACACAGTGCCGGTGACCACTACCGAAGAAATGTCATCCGACTCGCGTGTCTCCACGACGCTGGGTAACTGATGATTCGGTTGTACCCGGAACAACTCCGCGCGCAGCTCACTGAAGGGCTGCGCGCGGCGTATCTGCTGCTCGGCAATGATCCGCTGCTGCTGCAGGAAAGCCAGGACGCGGTGCGTCAGGCGGCTGCGGCGCAGGGGTTCGAAGAACACCACACCGTCAGCATTGACGCCAGCACTGACTGGAATGCCCTTTTCTCTCTCTGCCAGGCGATGAGTCTTTTCGCCAGTCGGCAAACTATTCTGCTGCTGTTGCCGGAGAACGGCACCAACGCGGCGATCAACGAACAGCTCACTACGCTTATCAGCCTGCTGCATGACGATCTGCTGCTGATCTGCCGTGGCAACAAGTTCACCAAAGCGCAGGAAAATGCCGCGTGGGTGACGCAACTTGCCAACCGTTCGGTATTGGTCACCTGCCAGACGCCGGAACAGGCGCAGTTGCCGAAATGGCTGGCGGCGCGCGCCCGGCAGCTTAAGCTGCAACTTGATGACGCCGCAAGCCAGCTGCTGTGCTACTGCTATGAAGGTAACCTGCTGGCGCTGTCGCAGGCGCTGGAACGGTTGGCGCTGCTGTGGCCGGACGGCAAACTGACACTGCCGCGCGTCGAAAAAGCAGTAAACGACGCCGCCCATTTCACCCCCTTCCACTGGCTCGATGCGCTGCTCGCCGGGAAAAGCAAACGGGCGCTGCACATTCTTCAGCAGTTGCGTCTGGAAGGCAGCGAACCGGTGATTCTGTTACGTACCCTTCAGCGCGAACTGCTGATGCTGGTCACGCTCAAACGCCAGTCGGCACACACTCCGCTGCGTACGCTGCTCGATAAGCATCGCGTCTGGCAGAATCGTCGACCGCTCATCACCGACGCGCTGAACCGCCTGAGTGCCGCCCAGTTGCGGCAGGCCGTGACGCTGCTGAGCCGTACCGAGTTAACGCTGAAAAAGGATTACGGTCAGTCCGTCTGGGCTGAGCTGGAAAGCCTTTCTCTGCTACTCTGTCATAAGGCACTGGCTGACGTATTTATTGATGGATGATATGACATCGTTGCAGGCAATTTATGGTGGCACCTTTGATCCGGTGCATTACGGGCATCTGAAACCGGTAGAAATTCTGGCAAACCAGATTGGTCTGTCGAAAGTGATCATCATTCCCAACAATGTGCCGCCACACCGCCCGCAGCCGGAAGCCAGCAGCGAACAGCGTAAGCGGATGGTCGAACTGGCGATCGCCGATAAGCCGCTGTTTGTGCTCGATGAGCGGGAGCTGAAACGCGATACCCCTTCCTGGACCGCGCTGACCTTAAAAGAGATGCGTGAAGAAGCGGGGGCGCAAAAGCCGCTGGCGTTTATCATCGGCCAGGATTCACTGCTGAATTTCCCCACCTGGCACCAGTACGAAACGATCCTCGATAACGCGCATCTGATTGTCACCCGCCGTCCTGGTTATCCGTTAGAAATGGCGCAAGAGCAGCATCAGCGGTGGCTGGAAAATCATCTGACCTGGGATATCGAGAATCTGCATTCGCAGCCTGCGGGTAAAATCTACCTGGCGGAAACGCCGTGGTTTGATATCTCCGCCACCATTATTCGCGAACGGCTGGAGAAAGGAGAGCCGTGCGACGACCTGCTGCCGGAAGCGGTGCTGGAATACATTCATCAGCACGGTCTGTATCAGGCGGGGTAGTGATGAAACTGTGGCTGGTTCGACACGGTGAAACGGATGCCAACGTCGCAGGCGTATACAGCGGCCATGCGCCAACCTCGCTGACGCCACGCGGCATCGCGCAGGCGGAAACCCTCGCCACGCTGCTTCAGCATGTGCCCTTCGACCAGCTATTATGCAGCGAACTCGAGCGTGCGCAGCATACCGCGCGGCTGGTGCTCGCCGGGCGCACCGTGCCGACGTTCACCACCCCGCTGCTCAACGAAATGTATTTCGGTGACTGGGAAATGCGCCACCATCGCGATCTGACCGTTGAAGACAGCGAAAATTACGCTGCGTGGTGCGCCGACTGGCAGCACGCCACGCCGACCAACGGCGAAGGGTTTCAGGCATTTTCTCGCCGCGTGAAGGATTGCCTTGCCCTGTTGCAGGAACACCACCACCATCAGCATATTCTGGTGGTCAGCCATCAGGGCGTATTAAGCCTGATGATAGCTCTGCTGCTGGGGCTTCCCCCGGCGGCGATGTGGCACTTCCCCGTCGATCAGGGCGCCTGGAGTCTGTTTGATGTAAGGGATGATTTTATCTCGCTTCAGGTGCTTAATAGTCGTGCAATTTACGAGAAAGCATCAGGATAACTCTATTTTCTTTCTTCACCCGCCCCCAGACCATTGACACGCCGGGACAGGCTGCTATTCTCCGCAGCCAGACAGCGCTTCCCGTCAGGTTTACAGAAATTGTTTTACAAAAATGGCGATGCAATCCCCAACGATGAATGGGATGATAGCGCGCCTTAAACCTGTCCGGTGACATTTGTCCCGACATCGCCTTCAGTTCGGGTATACTATCTGGCTGTTTATTGTTATTCATTTTCACGCACCCAGGGGGAACACTTGCAGGGTAAAGCACTCCAGGATTTTGTAATCGACAAAATTGATGACCTGAAAGGTCAGGATATCATCGCCTTAGACGTTCACGGCAAATCCAGCATCACCGACTGTATGATTATCTGCACCGGCACCTCCACACGCCACGTGATGTCTATTGCCGATCATGTTGTCCAGGAATCCCGCGCCGCAGGCATGCTACCGCTCGGTGTGGAAGGCGAAAACGCCGCCGACTGGATTGTTGTCGATTTAGGCGATGTGATTGTCCACGTGATGCAGGAAGAAAGTCGTCGCCTGTATGAGCTGGAAAAACTCTGGGGTTAATGCGTGAAGCTGCAACTGGTCGCCGTTGGCACCAAAATGCCGGACTGGGTACAGACAGGATTTACTGAATATCTGCGCCGTTTTCCTAAAGATATGCCGTTTGAACTGGTGGAAATCCCCGCCGGTAAGCGCGGTAAAAACGCAGATATCAAACGCATTCTTGATAAAGAGGGCGAACTGATGCTGGCCGCCGCAGGCAAAAACCGCATCGTCACCCTCGATATTCCAGGCAAACCCTGGGATACGCCGCAGCTGGCGCTGGAGCTGGAGCGCTGGAAGCAGGATGGCCGGGACGTCAGTCTGCTGATTGGCGGCCCTGAGGGGCTATCCCCCGCCTGTAAAGCCGCGGCAGAGCAAAGTTGGTCTCTCTCCGCCCTGACGCTGCCGCACCCGCTGGTTCGGGTTCTGGTTGCCGAAAGCCTTTACCGGGCGTGGAGCATTACCACCAACCACCCTTACCACCGCGAGTAATGATGACCAGGGTAGATTAAGCAGCGGATGAAACTACAGAATTCTTTTCGCGACTATACGGCTGAGTCCGCGCTGTTTGTGCGTCGGGCACTGGTCGCCTTTACGGGGATTTTGCTGCTTACCGGCGTGCTGATTGCCAACCTCTATAATCTGCAGATTGTCCGTTTCACTGATTACCAGACCCGCTCTAACGAAAACCGCATCAAACTGGTTCCCATCGCCCCGAGTCGCGGCATTATTTACGATCGCAACGGTACACCGCTGGCGCTTAACCGCACCATCTACCAACTGGAGATGATGCCGGAAAAAGTCGATAACGTGCAGGATACCCTTGAGGCCCTGCGCAGCGTCGTCGAACTGAGCGACGATGATATCGCCGCGTTCAAGAAAGAGCGCTCACGTTCACACCGCTTTACCTCGATCCCGGTGAAAACCAACCTCACGGAAGTGCAGGTGGCGCGTTTTGCCGTCAATCAATACCGCTTCCCGGGCGTGGAAGTGAAAGGCTATAAGCGACGCTACTATCCCTTCGGTTCCGCGTTGACTCACGTCATCGGCTACGTCTCTAAAATTAACGATAAAGACGTCGAACGTCTGGATAAAGACGGCAAACTGGCAAACTACGCAGCGACGCATGACATCGGTAAGCTGGGTATCGAACGCTATTATGAAGACGTGCTGCACGGTCAGACCGGCTATGAAGAGGTCGAGGTCAACAACCGTGGACGCGTTATTCGCCAGCTCAAAGAAGTGCCGCCGCAGGCCGGGCACGACATCTATCTGACACTCGATCTGAAACTACAGCAGTACATTGAAACTCTGCTGGCGGGCAGCCGCGCCGCGGTGGTGGTCACCGATCCACGCACCGGGGGAATTCTGGCGCTGGTATCAATGCCCAGCTATGACCCGAACCTGTTCGTTGACGGCATCTCCAGCAAGGACTATTCCGGCCTGCTGAATGACCCGAATACCCCGCTGGTAAACCGTGCCACGCAAGGGGTTTATCCGCCGGCCTCCACCGTGAAGCCATTTGTCGCCGTCTCGGCGCTGAGTGCAGGTGTGATCACCCGCAATACCAGTCTGTTCGACCCGGGCTGGTGGCAGTTGCCGGGCTCGGAAAAACGCTATCGCGACTGGAAAAAATGGGGTCATGGTCACCTGAACGTCACTAAATCGCTGGAAGAATCCGCCGATACCTTCTTCTATCAGGTGGCGTACGACATGGGCATTGACCGGCTCGCGTTGTGGATGGGCAAATTTGGTTACGGCCATTACACCGGTATCGATCTCTCCGAAGAGCGTTCCGGGAACATGCCGACCCGCGAGTGGAAACAGAAACGCTTTAAGAAACCGTGGTATCAGGGCGATACCATTCCGGTCGGCATCGGCCAGGGGTACTGGACCGCCACGCCAGTTCAAATGAACAAAGCGCTGATGATCCTTATCAATGATGGCGTGGTCAAAGTGCCGCATCTGCTGATGAGCACCGTTGAGGACGGTAAAAAAGTGCCGTGGTCACAGCCGCAGGAAACGCCGGTGGGCGACATTCACTCCGGCTTCTGGGAAATTGCTAAAGACGGCATGTTCGGCGTGGCCAACCGGGGTAACGGGACGGCGCATAAATACTTTGCCGGCGCCCCCTACAAAGTGGCAGCGAAATCCGGTACGGCGCAGGTCTTTGGCCTGAAAGCGAACGAAACGTATAACGCGCATAAGATTGCTGAACGTCTGCGTGACCATAAACTCATGACGGCATTCGCCCCTTACGACAATCCTCAGGTCGCTGTGGCGATGATTCTGGAGAACGGCGGTGCGGGCCCGGCGGTCGGGACGATTATGCGTCAGATCCTCGATCACATTATGCTTGGCGATAACAACACGGTTCTGCCTGCGGAAAATCCGGCAGTATCGGCAGCGGAGGACCAATAATCATGACGGATAATCCGAACAAAAAATCGTTCTGGGATAAAGTCCATCTCGATCCGGCAATGTTGCTGATCCTGCTGGCGCTGCTGGTGTATAGCGCGCTGGTTATCTGGAGCGCCAGCGGCCAGGATATCGGTATGACGGAGCGCAAAATCGGCCAGATCGCCATGGGTCTGGTGATCATGGTGGTGATGGCGCAGATCCCGCCGCGCGTCTACGAAGGCTGGGCACCGTGGCTGTACATCTTCTGTATTATCCTGCTGGTCGCCGTGGATGCCTTCGGCGCCATCTCGAAAGGCGCGCAGCGCTGGCTGGATCTGGGTATTGTCCGCTTCCAGCCGTCGGAAATCGCCAAAATCGCCGTACCGCTGATGGTGGCGCGTTTTATCAACCGTGACGTCTGTCCCCCGTCGCTGAAAAACACCGGTATCGCGCTGGTATTGATTTTTCTGCCGACGCTGCTGGTGGCGGCGCAGCCTGACCTCGGAACATCAATTCTGATCGCTCTGTCCGGTCTGTTTGTGCTGTTCCTGTCCGGGCTGAGCTGGCGGCTGATTGCGATCGCCGTGCTGCTCATCGCGGCCTTTATCCCGATATTGTGGTTCTTCCTGATGCACGATTATCAGCGCCAACGCGTGATGATGTTGCTCGATCCGGAAACCGATCCGCTCGGTGCGGGCTATCATATTATTCAGTCGAAAATTGCTATCGGTTCCGGCGGCCTGCGCGGTAAAGGCTGGCTGCACGGGACGCAATCGCAACTGGAGTTTTTGCCGGAGCGCCATACGGACTTTATTTTCGCTGTCCTCGCGGAAGAACTGGGGTTAATCGGCATTCTGATCCTGCTGGCGCTGTATGTTCTGCTGATCATGCGCGGGTTGTGGGTTGCCGCTCAGGCGCAGACCACCTTTGGTCGCGTCATGGCCGGTGGCTTGATGCTGATTTTATTCGTTTATGTGTTCGTAAATATTGGTATGGTGAGTGGTATCCTGCCGGTGGTTGGCGTTCCGCTGCCGCTGGTGAGTTACGGGGGGTCAGCCCTGATCGTGCTCATGGCCGGGTTTGGTATCGTAATGTCGATCCATACCCACAGGAAAATGTTGTCGAAAAGCGTGTAAGGGGTGCGCAATGCGTAAGCTTTGGATTGGAGTCTGCATCGCCGCAGGTGTACTGGCGGGTTGTACGAGCGATGATGGTCAGCAGCAGACCGTCACCACGCCGCAACCGGCCGTGTGTAATGGTCCGGTCACGGAAATCGGCGGCGCCGACCCCCGCTTTGAACCGCTGAACGCCACTGCGAATCAGGATTATGAGCGCGACGGTAAAAGCTACAAAATCGTTCAGGATCCGTCCCGCTTCAGTCAGGCAGGTTTTGCCGCGATTTATGATGCCGAGCCGGGTAGCAACCTGACCGCCAGCGGTGAAGCGTTCGATCCGATGCAGCTGACTGCGGCGCATCCGACACTGCCGATCCCAAGCTATGCACGTATCACTAACCTGGCAAATGGCCGTATGCTGGTGGTACGCATTAACGATCGCGGTCCATACGGCAACGATCGCGTGATTTCGCTCTCCCGCGCTGCCGCCGACCGCCTGAATACGTCGAACAACACCAAAGTGCGTATCGACCCGATTATCGTCGCACAGGATGGTTCACTCTCCGGCCCGGGCATGGCATGTACCACGGTCGCCAAACAGACTTACGCCCTTCCCTCGCGCCCTGATTTGAGCGGCGGTATGGGAAGCGTATCTTCAGCCCCGCAGGCACAAACGCCGGAAACGGACGTTCGCCCGATCAGCAATACGACGCTGAAACCCGAAGACGCCACCGGCGCGCCGGTCAGCAGCGGCGGTTTCCTGGGCGCGGCAACGCCGCTGAACAATGGCGTGCTGGAGAGCAGCGAACCTGCCACGCCTG
>NZ_JNGH01000072.1 GCF_001188485.1 Trabulsiella odontotermitis | reverse complement strand
ACGCCTTCGGGCAGCGGCAGGTATCGACGATTTACCAGCCGCTGAACCAGTACAAAGTGGTGATGGAGGTTGATCCGGTTTATACCCAGGACATCAGCGCCCTGAATCAGATGTTCGTGATTAATAACGAAGGCAAAGCGATTCCCCTCGCCTATTTCGCCAAATGGCAGCCTGCGAACGCGCCGCTGTCGGTGAACCATCAGGGGCTGTCTGCGGCGTCCACCGTCTCGTTCAACCTGCCGTNATCCCTGTCGGATGCCAGCACGGCGATCGCGCGCACGATGACGCAACTGGGCGTGCCGTCCAGCGTGCGCGGCAGTTTCGCGGGAACGGCGCAGGTCTTTCAGTCAATGATGCAGTCGCAGGTGATCCTGATCCTGGCGGCGATTGCGACCGTGTATATCGTGCTGGGGGTGCTGTACGAAAGCTACGTGCACCCGCTGACCATTCTCTCCACGCTGCCGTCGGCGGGGGTGGGCGCGCTACTGGCGTTACAACTTTTCGGCGCCCCATTTAGCTTGATCGCGCTGATTGGTATCATGCTGTTAATTGGTATCGTAAAAAAGAATGCCATCATGATGGTCGATTTTGCGCTTGAGGCGCAGCGCAGCGGCAATCTGACGCCGGAAGAGGCCATTTTTCAGGCCTGTCTGCTGCGTTTCCGGCCCATCATGATGACCACGCTGGCGGCGCTGTTTGGCGCATTGCCGTTAGTGTTATCCGGCGGCGATGGCTCCGAGCTGCGCCAGCCGCTGGGGATTACGATTGTGGGTGGTCTGGTGATGAGCCAGCTACTGACGCTGTACACCACGCCGGTGGTGTATCTGTTCTTTGACCGTCTGCGTTTGCGCTTTGCCCGCAAATCGCGACAACCTGTGACCGGGTGAACATGGTAGATCTTCCGCGTAGCGTTCGCTGGCAGCTATGGATTGTGGCCTTCGGCTTCTTTATGCAGTCGCTGGATACCACCATCGTTAACACTGCCCTCCCCTCGATGGCGAAAAGCCTTGGGGAGAACCCCTTGCATATGCATATGGTGATCGTCTCGTACGTCCTGACCGTCGCCGTGATGCTGCCTGCCAGCGGCTGGCTCGCTGACCGCGTCGGTGTGCGCAATATCTTCTTCACCGCTATCGTGCTGTTTACCGCCGGGTCTTTCTTCTGCGCGCAATCCAGTACGCTGAATGAGCTGGTGATGGCACGCGTGCTGCAGGGCGTCGGCGGCTCGATGATGGTGCCGGTCGGGCGTTTAACCGTGATGAAAATCGTCCCGCGCGATCAGTACATGGCCGCCATGACTTTTGTGACCATTCCCGGCCAGGTCGGGCCGCTGATGGGCCCCGCGCTCGGCGGGATCCTGGTGGAATACACTTCCTGGAACTGGATTTTCTTAATCAACATTCCGGTTGGCATTATCGGCGCTATCGCCACGCTGATGTTAATGCCGAACTACACGTTACAGACGCGGCGCTTTGATATCTCCGGGTTTATCTGGCTGGTGCTCGGCATGGCATCGCTGACGCTGGCGCTCGACGGGCAAAAAGGGCTCGGTCTGACGCCGCTGATGCTCGGCGGGCTGGTGCTCATCGGCCTGTGCGCTATTCTGTTTTATCTGTGGCATGCGCGGGGCAACGACTCAGCGCTGTTCAGCCTCAAACTGTTCCGCACGCCGACCTTCTCGCTTGGTCTCGGCGGCAGCTTCGCCGGACGCATCGGCAGCGGCATGTTGCCATTTATGACGCCAGTGTTCCTGCAGATCGGACTCGGATTTTCGCCGTTTCATGCCGGGCTGATGATGATCCCGATGGTCATTGGCAGCATGGGCATGAAACGCGTCATCGTGCAGGTGGTTAACCGCTTTGGCTATCGCCGGGTGCTGGTGGCGTCCACGTTAGGGCTGGCGCTGGTCAGCCTGCTGTTTATGTCATTTGCGCTGCTGGGCTGGTATTACCTGCTGCCGGTGGTGCTGTTTGTGCAGGGCATGGTCAACTCCACCCGTTTCTCTGCGATGAATACCATGACGCTGAAAGATTTGCCGGATGAATACGCCAGCAGCGGCAACAGCCTGCTGTCGATGATCATGCAGTTGTCGATGAGTATCGGCGTCACCGTCGCCGGGCTGCTGCTCGGCCTGTACGGGCATCAACAGGTCGCCACCGACACCAGCGCCACACATCATATTTTTCTTTACACCTACCTCAGCATGGCAGTAGTGATTGCCCTGCCTGCCCTGATTTTCAGGCGTGTTCCCGACGACATCACAAAGAATGTGGTGATAAACCGGCGTAAAAGGAGTGAATCGTGAAATTCTGGCGTCCGGGGATCACCGGTAAACTGTTTCTCGCTATTTTTGCCACCTGCATCGTGCTGCTGGTCACCATGCACTGGGCGGTGCGGCTGAGCTTTGAGCACGGCTTTATTGATTACATCAAACGCGGCAACGAACAGCGCCTGCAACTGCTGGGCGATGCGCTTGGCGAACAGTACGCGTTGCACGGCAACTGGCGTTTTTTGCGCAATAACGATCGCTTCGTCTTTCAGATATTACGCTCGCTGGAGCATGATTCCGGCGACGATCGCCCCGGTCCCGGCATGCCCCCCCACGGCTGGCGGACGCAGTTCTGGGTGGTCGATCAGGATGCCCGCGTGATGGTTGGCCCCCGTGCGCCAATTCCGCCGGACGGCACCCGGCGCGCCATCATCGTTAACGGTGCCGAAGTGGGCGCGGTGATCGCTTCGCCGGTGGAGCGTCTGACGCGCAATACCGACATCAATTTCGACCGTCAGCAAAAACGCACCAGTTGGCTTATCGTCGCGCTGTCCACGCTGCTGGCGGCGCTGGCGACCTTCCCGCTGGCGCGCGGCCTGCTGGCGCCGGTGAAACGGCTGGTGGAAGGCACGCATCAACTGGCGGCGGGGAATTTCTCCACCCGCGTCACCG
>NZ_JNGH01000071.1 GCF_001188485.1 Trabulsiella odontotermitis | reverse complement strand
ATTGATGCGGGTGAAACCATTGGTAACTACCTGAGTGTGACTTACAACGGTAAGGATACCGTGGTGTCTATCGACCGCGACGGTAGCGGCGGAGCATTCAACTCCACCACACTGCTGACGCTGACGGATACCAGGGCTGACCTGGCGACGCTGCTGGCTAACCACCAGCTGATCCTCTCCAGCGAGGCGACTGCAGGTATTGCTAACTACAGCGCCCTGAGCGAAGGGATGACCGCGAACCTGTGGACTGGCTTCAACTCCGCAGGCGAGCAACTGCAAAACATCACCTCTCTGGTCAGTACCAGCGGCGATGACGTCATCACGGATAACTCAGCGGATAACGTTCTTGAAGGTGGAGCAGGT